>NZ_JAJATX010000015.1 GCF_020866965.1 Microvirga roseola | reverse complement strand
TGATGGTAGAACATCGCTCCCGATTTCAGATCCTGCGAGATGTTCACAGACATTTCGGCGCTCTCCCTAGGATGCATGTATCTGGCCGCCTGGGTCATGAGCTGTCAATCGGCATCATATGCTGGTTGCAATGAGCTTTCCGAAAGGTCTTACCCAAGCGCTTGACACTCAGTGGATTAGATCGGTAGTGTCAATACGTCTTATGACATTATGGTGAGTTCGGAGGAACGCGATATGCCTGCAGCATGAGGAGCTCGACGCCACAGCACCACGCCCCCTGCCCCGTTCGTCCGAGCAAAGGCCGCGCCACTCACTCGCATCGTCGAATACACTCCGTTGAACGCCAAGATTTTAGGGAGGACGAGAAGCGTCATGCTTGAAAAGGTTGCTGGGACGACACGGAAGATCCACTCGATAAATCCCGCTACTGGCGAGACTCTTCGAAGCTTTGACGAGCACGGACCTGACGATATCGCGCGTGCGCTCGACGAGGCCGCGCGGGCGCAGCGCGCCTGGGCAGAGATCCCTGTCTCTGAACGGGTCCGTGTGCTCAGCAAGGCCGCCCAGGTGCTGCGGGCCCGCAAGGCGGAGTTCGGCGCGCTGATCACTGCCGAGATGGGAAAGCCGATCCTTGAGGCGGAGGCGGAAGTCGAGAAATGCGCTTGGAACTGCGAGTTCTACGCCGAGAAGGCGGAGGAATTCCTGGCCCCCGAGATCATCCCGAGTAATGCGACAGAGAGCGCCGTCGTCTTCGATCCCTTAGGCGTCGTCCTGGCCATCATGCCCTGGAACTATCCCTTCTGGCAGCTCTTCCGGTTTCTGGCCCCGGCCGTTGCGGCAGGGAACGGCGCGATCTTAAAACATGCCAGCAACGTGCCTCAGTGCGCGCTCGCTATCGAGGAGGTTCTTCGAGAGGCCGGTACCCCGGAAGGTCTCTTCCGCACTCTTCTTATCAGCCCCTCTGCGGTCGAGGGCCTGATCGCCGATCCACGCATCGCTGCGGTCACCCTTACCGGCTCGACGGAGGTCGGAAGCCTAGTGGCAAGCCAAGCCGGGAGCCACATTAAGAAACAAGTGCTCGAACTCGGCGGCTCGGATCCCTTCATCGTGCTTGCTGACGCGGACGTGCAGGAGGCCGCAGCCGTGGCCACCCGCGCCCGATTCCAGAATGTTGGGCAGAGTTGCATCGCGGCCAAGCGTTTCATAGTTGAAAAGAGCGTTGCGGACGCTTTCGTCGAAGCCCTGTGCTCCCATGTGAAGGCCCTCAAGGTCATAGACCCCATGCAGCGCGATTCCAACATTGGTCCCATGGCGAGAGCCAACCTACGGGACGAGTTACACTCCCAGGTTGAGCGCACAGTTGCGGCAGGCGCAGAGCTGAAACTGGGTGGGAGGCCTATGGAGGGGCCGGGCTATTTCTACGAGCCCACGGTTCTCGACTGCGTGACTCCCGACATGCCTGCCTTCGCCGAGGAAACCTTCGGTCCCGCTGCCGCCGTGGTTCGCGCGCGAGACGCGGAGGAAGCCATCCGGTTCGCCAACACGACTGAGTTCGGCTTGGGCGCGGCCTTGTGGACACGCGACATTGACAACGCTCGCCGTCTGGCGCGGCGTATAGAAGCTGGGGCCGTGTTCATCAACGGCATGGTTGCATCCGATCCGCGCCTGCCCTTCGGCGGGATCAAGAAGTCCGGATATGGGCGCGAGCTTGGCGCGTTCGGGATTCGCGAGTTCACGAACATCAAGTCAGTCTGGATCGGACCAGCACAGGATAAGAACAAGGTAACTTTGTCCGAGTGACGGGCCGAAGCGGAGAAGCATCATGAGTGAGACGAAACACTCCTCAGGCGCCGTCCTGCGGCCCGCTGAGATCAAGGCTGCCGAACGCGGAGGTGGCGCACGAACTATTCCTCTTGTGAACAAGAGGACCGGTTCGACCAGCATCCTGAACGGGATCACATCCTTCGAGCCCGGAGCCGCGATCCCGCTGCACAAGCACAACTGTGAGGAAAGCGTTATGATCCTCGAAGGCCGTGCCATCGCGGAGATCGACGGGGTGGAGCACGAGCTAGGGCCGCTGGATACCACTTGGCTCCCCGCCGATGTCCCCCACCGCTTCCGCAACGCCTCGGATACGGAGCCCATGCGGATCTTCTGGACCTATGCGTCGGTGGATGCGACCCGAACGCTGATCGCAACAGGCAAGACCCGCAGCATCTCGGCGGAGCACATAAAGGGAGGCACCGAATGAGTTCCCTTGCGGCGGTAACGCCGACCTCCGCCCCCGTGGCCGGCGCGGCCATCCAGGCCTTCATCAAGAACGCCCTGCAAACGGTCGGCCTGCCGGAGGCGGATGCCGGGAAGGTCGCGGAGTTGATGACCCTCGCCGACCTCACCGGCGCGGATGCGCACGGGATCTTCCGCCTGCCCCAGTATGTTCGGCGCATCCAGTCGGGAGGCATCAATCCGACACCCGCCATCAAGGTGAACCGGACGGCTCCCGCAACGGCCCTCGTAGACGGGGACAATGCCATGGGACACCTCGTGATGGCCAGGGCGGCGGAAGCGGCGGTCGAGATGGCGCGGGAAACCGGCGTCGCCTGGGTCGGGGCACATCAGTCGAACCATGCGGGGCCCGCGGCTCTTTATGCCTCCATCCCCGTGGAGCATGGGATGATCGGCCTGTACTCGGCGGTGGCCAGCGCCAACCACATGGCGATCTGGGGCGGTGTCGAGGCCTTGCTGGGCACCAATCCGCTGGCGGTGGGTATCCCGGCCGGCGACGAGCCGCCGGTTCTGCTCGACATTGCCACCACCATGGTGTCCTACGGCACGATCAAGAACTATGCCCTTCAGGGCAAGAGCATCCCGGAAGGCTGGATGATCAACCGGGCCGACGGCTTGCCTCTCACGGACCCAAAGCGCAGCAATGAGGGCCTCCTGCTGCCTATCGGCGGCTATAAGGGCAGCGGTCTGGCGCTCATTCTCGGGCTGCTGGCCGGAACCCTGAACGGGGCCGCCTTCGGCAAGGATGTGGTGGATTTCAACGCCGACGCCACGGCCGAGACCAACACGGGCCAGTTCATTGTGGCCATCGACGTGGCGCGCTTCACGCCGCTTGATGTTTTCAAGGCCGAGGTCGACCGCCACCTCAAGGATCTGCACGCCTCCAAGCGCCTGCCCGGCTTCGACCGGATCCGTATTCCCGGCGAGGACCGCAAGGCCCGGCTGAGCAATCGCTCCCGCGATGGCGTTCCCCTCTCGCCCGAGCTGATCAAGAAGCTCGACGATCTGGCATCCCGCCTTGGTATCCCTCCCCTCCAGGCGTAGCCTCCGGCACCGTTTGCGTCCCGTAAGACAGGAAAACTCAGATGATCCTCGAGATCGCACAGATCGACGTGAAACCCGGAATGGAAGCTGAGTTCGAGAGCGCTGTGGCCAAGGCCGCACCGCTGTTCCAGCGCGCCAGGGGCTGCATCGCCATGGAACTGCAGCGCTCCATTGAGAAGCCAAGCCGCTACCGCCTGGTTGTCAAATGGGAGACCCTCGACAACCACGTGGTGGATTTCCGCAACTCGGCGGATTTCCAGGAATGGCGCAACCTCGTGGGCCATTGCTTCGAGCGGCCGCCGGAGGTCGAACATACGCGACAGGCTGTCCACGGCTTCTAATTCCGGCGATCTGCTCTTGCCTCATGAGAAGGCCGGCCCTGGCATCACCAGGGCCGGCCTTTCCCTTGTCCGTCCTTAGGCTGCAGCCAGCCCCACTTCCGGCTCAAGGGGGAGCTGCACCGGGCGCTTGAGCTGCGCCGAGAGATCGAGCGCCTTGGTGAGCATGAGGTTGCGATGCGCCTCCGCGGCTGTGGCCGCCTGGGTGGGCAGGCCGAGGGACACGCGGCCGAGCCACGAATCCGTCTCCTCCCGCATCGGCCCGCGCAATTCGCCGAGCGCCATGTCGCCCGGCGGATAGCTGCCGAGGAAATCGACAAGGCGGCTCTTGTCCGGGGCATAGCCTTCCGCCTGCGGGCTGGACACGGCCATCACAATGTCGCGGTGGGTGTCGTCGATGGTGATCACGCCGTCTGTGCCGTTGATGCCGACCTCCAGGCTATAGACTGCGCCTGGCCACGTGACCGGCAGGGCCCACGAGATGTTGAGGTGGTATACGCTTCCATCCGAGAACATGATCATGCCGGCGGTGGCGTCGATGCCACCGTATTCAGGCCCCAGCACCTTGTCCACCGAGCGGGCATAGACCTCGACCGGCGTCTTTGCCTCCATGTACCACATGACGATGTCGAGGGCGTGTGTGCCCGAGATCACCATAGGCGAGATGGTGGAAGGATCGTCCGTGCGCTTATAGTTGTCGATGGCCACCAGACGGTTCATGAAGGCGCGGGAAGTCACGAGGGTCACGTCGCCGAGGGCCCCGGTTCGTACCTTCTCCTTGGCCGACAGCCACTTCCGGCGGAAGCGCTGGGTGTAGCCGACGACGGCGTCGATCCCGGCAGTCTCAATGGCGCGCAGGACCTTGGCGGATTCGCCGAGATCGGTGGCAAGGGGTTTTTCGATCAGCATCGGGATGCCGCGTTCCACCGCCGCCATGATGGGAGCCACGTGAAGGTGCTCGTCCGTCGCGATGATGACCGCGTTCACCTCCGGCCTGTTCAGAAGCTCTCGGTAATCCGTGGTGACGAAGTCGGCACCCACCTTTTCGCCCACTACCCGGCCCCGCTCGGGATTAATCTCGGCGATTCCGATCCACTCGACGGCGGGATGGCGCGCCGCCACCTCGCCCCGGAACAGGCCGACGCGGCCCGCGCCGATGATCGCAAGGCCGATCCCCTTAGCTGACTTTTTCAATATTCCCTCCCTTGATGTCTGCGATGGCCGAAATCGCGTTGTTTGAAAGCGGCAGAGTGATTGGCTCGTTGATCTCCGCCGAGAGATCGGCCGCGGTGTAGGATTCCATCACCATGCGGGCATGCTCGGGCGCGACCATCACGGGCCGATCGAGCAGAACGGACTCGATGAAGTGGATGGTCTCCGGCCCCATCTGCCCCGCGAACACATGATCCACTTGCTCGCCCGGCATGGTCGACATGGGAAAGCGCGTCCCCTCCGCCACCGTATTGAGCCAGTGGTCGCGATGGGTGTCGTCGAGGATCAGCGCCCCTTCGGTGCCGGTGATCTCGATCCAGGTGGAGCTGTAGTTCGGGTAGCTCGGCGGCAGGTTCCAGCCACCTCCGATCACCACGAGAGTACCGTCGTCCATGGTGACCGTGCTCCACATGCAGTCGTAGGAGCCGTTGAGCGGCTGCATGCAGCCATAGGCGCCCTGCGAGTAGATGCGCACGGGCTTGGCCGGTTCGAGCAGCCAGAACACGAAGTCGAGATCGTGAGTGGATTCCATCGCGGCAGGCGACAGCTTCACGCGCGAGGCAATCTTCTTGCCCAGGTTGCGGGAGAGGTGGCGGCTCACCATCACGTTGACGACCTTGCCGAGGGTGCCGTCGGCGATCTTCTTCTTGGCGTAAGCGATCTTTGGGTTGAAACGCTGGGAATAGCCGATGGTGAACTTGACGTTGTTGCGCCGTGCAATCGCAATCAGCTCATCCGCCTCCCACAGCTCGAGGGCAATGGGCTTTTCGAGCATGACGTGCTTGCCCGCCTTCAGACAGTCGCGGGCGATGGGAAAATGCGTGGGCTCAGGCGTAGTGGAAATGAAGACGATCTCGATCCCGTCGTTCGTGACGATATCCTGGTAGTCGAGCGTTGCGGTCGCAGGCTGCGTCAGCGCCTTGACCTCGGCCAAACGGTCGAGCCGGATCTCGCAGATATGCAGCTTGTCCACCAACGCGGACCGCGCCAGCGTTTCGGCCCGGATGCCTCCGACCCAGCCTGTGCCGATCACGCCAACCTCGATCTGCCTCATGGGCATTCCCCTCCTCTGTTGCTATCGCTCTTGCGCCGCATCGGCTCACAATCTCTCACGGATCAATCGGACCCGAAGGCCGGCACGCGAAAGACCCGCAGCGCGATCGCCAGCATGGAATAATAGCCCAACACCCCGACGAGCTCGACGACCGTTTTCCGCCCGAAGCGAGAGACCGCCTCCGCGAACAGGTCGTCCGGCACATCCTGTTGTTCGTAGAAGACAGACGAGAACTGGTAGATCAGATCCGCGTCCGCATCCTCTATCACGGGAGGCTTGCCCTGCCTCAGGGCGTCCACCACGCTCTCGGGCACGCCGGCCCTCAGGGCGGCCTCCCCGACACGGACCTCGAACTCGTATTCAGCCCTCCAGTGGGTTGCCGTCGCGAGGATCGCAGTTTCCGAGAGCAGCGGCGACAAGCCTGTCCTGTAGCGGCAGAAGGCACCAAGCGCCTGCACAAGTTGGCAGAGCTCCGGGCTTTCGAGATAGATGTGGAAAGGCGCGGGAACCTGCCCGTTTCTCGGGCAGGCAATGTCGAAGATGCGCTGCTGCTCAGGACTCAGCGCATTGCGGTCGAGCTTGCGGTAGCGTTCCTCGACTGTGGGTGCGGAAAGATCGGCTTCGGCGGCCTGCAGCATTGGGCGGTCTCTCACGCGCTGGCTGCGACGGAGCGCAGGCGCGCGCCGGTCGAGGTTTCGATCCGCACGGGCATGTTGCTCGCCGCCGACTGGCAGATCGCCTCAAGGGTTGCGACGTTCGCTACCTTTTGCTCGTCCGTAATGGGGTACTCCGCTCCATTCTGGATGCTGTCGGCGAAGGCTTCGAGATTGGCCCGCACGGAATCCTCCCACTGGAACTCGATGACGTCGGTGTGTCCGTTGCGGTTCTGATAGGTGAGCGTCGTCAGACCCGGTGTGTCCGGATGGGTGTGGTTGCGCACCTCGACCCACCCTTCGGATCCGAAGACGGTCATCCCGATATACAGTGGGGTGACTAGAATGGCGTTGATGTAACCCGTCGCCCCCGACGCGAAGCGCATCTGCACGGACACCACGTCACCGTTGGGACGCTTCGACACCCGCTGCGCAGTTTGGGCGTAAACCTCGCTGATCGGACCAAACAGATCGAGATAGAGATCCGTTAGGTGAATGCCCATGGCGGTCATGCCCGCTGCGGGAGCATCGACGGGGGAAGCCCTCCAGTCGGTGTCGGGAACATTGGCGAGCTTGTCGTGGCTGAAATTCGCCTCCACATGCATGATGGTTCCCAGCACGCCTTCCTTCACCATGCGGCGCACTTCCACGGCGGCGGGCTCGAAGCGGCGTTCGTGACCAATGCCGAGCTTGACGCCCGCAGCCTGGCAGGCCTCCACCGACATCTCCGCATCCGCGCGGGTGAGCGCCAGGGGCTTTTCGCAAAAGACGTGTTTGCCGGCCGCGGCGACGGCCAGAACCTGCTGCGTGTGCAGGGAGTGAGGTGTGCAGAGGATCACGGCGTCGATATCCGGGTCGCTGAGAACCTCGTTCCAGTCCGTGGTGAAGCGCAGGCCGTGCTCAGCCGCGAAGGATGCCTGGGCATTCGACGTTTCGAGCGCGGCCACGACTTTGAGCTTTTCTGAGCCCTGCATGTGGCGCACGATATGCTTGCCCCACCACCCCAGGCCGACGATTGCAGCGCGAACCATGATCTTCCTCCTTGTGCGGGGTTTCATTCCATCAGGAATGCCCGGACTTCCTTGTTGAACGCCTTAGGATTTTCCACATTGGCAAGATGTGCTGCAGATGGAATCTCGGCAAGCTGCGCACCGGGGATCAGGTCCGCCATGGAGCGCATCTCAGCCGGGTGTGGACCATCCGCCGATCCGACCACGAGACGGATCGGGCACCGGATCTCGGCCAGACGCCTCTTGTAGTCCAAAGCGCGCAGGGCTTCTGTCGCGCCGAGATAACCCTCGCGGGAGGTCTGGAGGATCATGCCACGCACGCGCTCCACTTGGTGAGGGCGCGTATTGCGGGTGTCTTCCGTCAGCCAGGTCGGGATGGTAATATCGGCGATGGCCTCCATCCCCTTCTCGGCCAGAACCTTCTGCCGCTCAGCCCACATGTTTTTGAAGAAATCCGGCGCATCGGACCTGCAATCGGCCGCAACGACACGCGTCACCCGGGAGGTGTGGTTGAGGGCCAGCCCGAAGGCCGTCATGCCGCCCATGGACAGGCCGAGCACAGCAGACCGCTCGATTCTGAAATGATCCCAGACAGCGACCACGTCCTTGGCCAGTTGATCAAAGTTGTACGGCCCCTGCACAGGCCGGGACTTACCGTGCCCTCTGGCGTCGATGCGAAGAACACGGAAATCCTGCGTCAGCTCCTCCATCTGTTCTTCCCAGAGCTCCGCCCGGGTCGCGAGGGAGTGCAGGCACGTGAGCCACGGCTTACCCTCCTGGCCGTCGATGAGCACCCGAAGTTTCGTGCCGTTGACGGCAATGTGCATTTCCTGCTGCATCGGCATCACGCGGCAACAGTTGCAGGCGCCGTGGCGCTGTTGATCGCCGGCATGACCTTCTCAGCCATCAGTTCCATGGACCGGATCGCGAGGTTACGGTCCGCCCAGTCGTGCCCGGCGTAGAGAAGCGTGCCGAAATCGCCGATCTGGTCGCGGAAGGCTAGCAGATCCTCCGTCACTTTCTCCGGCGTGCCCCAGATGACCAGCTGATCGATGACACTCTCCACGGTGACAGACGAGTCAGGTGCGTTCTGATCGCTCTTGAAAAGGTTTGCGCGGCCGTTTTTGACCAGCTTCGTCGCAAGGGACCGATAGTAATGATAATATGGGCTATCGGGTTCGGTGGCGTAGCGGCGCGCGGTGTCCATGTCCTCGGCCACGAAGATGCTCTTGGCCACACGCCAGTTTGCCGGATTGGCGAGGCGCCCGCCCTTTTCGCAGCCCTCCACATATCTGGGCCAGTGGGTCTTGACCCACTGCGGCAGGAGGAAGTTAGCGGAGATCGGATCCCAGCCTCGCGCGGCGGCTTCAGTAACGCCTTTCGAGAACGGCGCGACCGCAGTGACTACAATGGGTGGATGAGGCCGCTGATAGGGTTTGTTGATGATGCCTTGGCCCAGCTCCGGTAGGAGCGTACGCCCCGTGGAAATGTTCCAGTACTCGCCTGTAAGGTTGTAGGGCGCGTCCAGGGTCCAGATGTTGATGATGTGGTTGATGGCCTCGAGGAACATGGCCGTGCGGTCCTTGTCGAGGTTTCCGAAAACCTCGGCATCAGAGAGAAGGCCGCCCGGGCTAACGCCCATGATGAAGCGCCCTTCCGCCATGTGGTCGATCATGGCCACCTCGCCCGCCACCATGGCGGGGTGGTGGTTCGGCAGGTTGATGGTACCAGAGCCCAGTTTGATGTTCTTCGTTTCGGATAGAAGCCACGCGATGAAGATCAGGGACGACGTGATCGTCTCGGCCGCATCTGTGACGTGCTCACCAAAATAGCCTTCGACGAAACCGAGCCGGTCGGCAATCAGCGCCAGCTCCCGATCCTCCTTGAGCGTCTCGGTGAGATTGCGGCCGACTGGATGGATCGGCATTGTGAAGAATCCCAGCTTCATGAGCAGCGTTCCCTGTGCGTTGCGGCCTTCTGGCCTGTTGTTTGGGTGTCGTTGGCGCTGTCGGGCTTCTGAAAGCGGGTCGGCACGCAGAACGACCCCGCGCTGAAGATCAGGGGCTCGCCATCGCCGTAGACCACGTTCTCCACGCGACCGATGAAGATCAGGTGGTCGCCACCTTCCACAACGCTGTGCATTGAGCATTCGAAGCGAGCGATACAGTCATCGAGGATAGGGCAGCCGCCGAAGCCGATCCCATAGGAAATGCTCTGGAACTTGTCCGGGGCGGGCGTTGCGAAGTGCTTGCAGTAGTGGTGCTGATGAGCTCCCAGCACATTCACGGCGAAAGCACCGGAGTTCTTGAAGCTCTCAAGCGACGGTGCCCGTCTCTGGAGGCTCCATAGAACCAGCGGAGGATCGAGCGAAACGGACGAGAACGAATTCGCCGTCAGTCCTTCTAACTTCCCGCCAGGAGAGCGCGTCGTGATGACCGTTACGCCAGTTGCAAAGCGACCGAGCGCCTGACGAAGGTGTACCGGATCGGCGACGTTGTAGGCACCCAGGGGATAGGACATGCGATAGGAGCATCCTTGGCTGCCGACCTCTGTGGCTCGGGCGATGGGAGGATGGATTTCGAGTAGAACGGTAATCTGGACGTGCCAGTGGATAAAATGATAAGATCTGCTCATTGTTATTATAATCTATGATAGCCCTATGCTTGAGAGCCTGCGTGACATGCGCCTGTTCGTCGCCGTTTATGAGGAACGGTCCTTTACGGCGGCGGCCGAGCGGGAAAGTGCAACCCAGTCCGGGGTTTCGCAACACATCCGCAAGATTGAGGATCGTTTCAACGTCAGGCTCTTCACCCGGGGCAACGGAGCCGTGACACCGACACCTGCCGGGGACAGCTATTACCGGCACTGCATCGAGGTGCTCAGAAGCAACGAGGCTGCGTCTCGGGCGCTTATGACGTTCAGCGCCGGGCTAGATGGAGAAATCACCGTTGGGCTGATGCCCACAGTGACCCGGTGCGCTATGGCTCCGGCGCTGGCTCGGTTCATGGACCGACACCCCAACGTGGTCGTACGCGTCACAGAAGCTTATTCGGCGCTGCTCACCCAGCAGGTCCGAGCGGGAGAGTTGGATTTCGCTATTGTCCCAGCCTTCGCCGAGACTGTGGGCCTGAAAAGCCGTTTGCTGGTGCAGACTCCGGAAATCCTGGTCTCCAGCGGCCACTTGGATGTGCCGCATCTCGCGCCGATCCGCCTTTCGGATCTGGGAGCGATCAAGGTCATCCTGCCGAGTTGGCAGAACACCCGCCGGAGTAGACTGGAGACGTATTTTTCCTCCAACGGCGTGAAGGTGGACCGGCTGCTAGAGCTCGATGCCATGCTCGGGACGCTCGATCTCGTGGCCAATACCGACTGGGTGACTATCTTGCCCGGTGTGATGATGGCTAACGACATCGTAAGCCGAGGCTTCTGCGTGAACCCCCTCGCCGATCCTCCTCTTGAAACCGATCTCGTGTTGATCGAGCCTGCCCGCCAGCCTCTCTCTCCAGCGGCTCACGAATTTCTCGACGTCCTTGAGGAAGAAGCTCAGCGTCTCAACGCGCTCTGGAAGGCATGATTGTCTCCTCGCCTCGGATAACCTCACCGTCTCGACAGCTGGCGAACGAAAAACGCATAACTGTGATGCAATGCAACATATTGCGTGACGCGCCGCACAAGCGTAAAGGCTCTGCAAGATAATGCCTCGCCTAGTCTGGAGTGACCACAATGTCGACCGGCGCTGCCCTCGCCTCAGCCCCAGTTGCGAAAACCCGCTCGTTCAAGTTTATGCGTTTCTTCAGTGCGGTCCTTGCGATCATGGCAGAGACTGGTTCGCTGCGTGAACATCACAGGAGCAGGAACCCTTCGCTCGAGTGGTAACGCCACCCTATTTCAAGGTGGCGACGCACCGGCGGATATCGGCTTGGGCCCAAGCCGCCTCTCCTCTTCTTCGGCGAGGGGAGCCAGAAGTTGGTAGCTGACCAGAGGCAGCACGCCGAGCGCGACAAAGGCTGCTGTCCACGAGCCAGTTTGCTCGACGATAAAGCCGAAGGCTATTCCGGCGCCTGCGCTGACAAGGCGGATCACAGTTCCCTGAAGACCGATTGCAGTGCCGGCCCGGGCATACCCCGCCATCTCGGCTGCGGCCGTTATGGCAAGACCATTCCAGCTGATCGCCAGAGTACCCGCCGTGATGAGAACCGGAACGAGCAGCACCAACGGAGCATTGACGAGAAGCGCGGAAGCTATGAGAGCAACCGCCATGAACAGTGCCTGACTGCGAATAGGTGGAATGCGGCGTCCCGAAACATCCGAGAGCCGCCCGGCCAGCACACGCCCGACGCCTCCCCCGATATTGATGATCGCCAGAACCAGGGCTGCGAGGCCAATTTCCACTCGGCGATACTCAGCCAAGAAGATGATAACGAAGCCGTTCATGGCCACCTGACTGCAAACCAGGAGGCCTGCGCAGAAGGCAAGACGCCAGAGTGGCTTGTCCTTCAGGGGCGAGACGTCGCTTCTACGAGGGCTGTCCGCTGCGCCAGCAGGCGGTGAAGACAACCACAACGCCGCACATACTGCTCCTAAGAAGGCAGCTCCCGCCAAGGCCGCGAGGGCTACGCCGACACCTGCGGCGGCTGCGATCACAGGCAGAGTCACCGCCGCGACCGCGCTGCCCAGGGGGATCGACATCTGGCGTATGCCGAGGGCGAGCCCCCGTTCGGCCCGCGTGAACCAGTGCATGACAGCTCGTCCGGAAGCGGCAGAGGCGGCAGAGCCGAGCGCCCCGGCCAGAAAGAGCCATGCCATGAAAGCATCCGCCGTTTGGACGAAGGACGCCGCCAGGATGGCAAGCGAGGACGCTCCGAGCCCGACAGCGATGACGACGCGTTCGCCACAGCGGTCGGCAAGCTTGCCCCAAAGGAGCAGCGTGCTCATGATACCCCAGTTTGCAGCGGCGAGGATCAGGCCCACTTCAGGGAGGCTGAGGCTGAAGTCTGAGCGCAGCACCGGAGCCAGCCCAGACAGTCCGTGCTGGAGAGCGGCAAGCGCGGCCTGCGCCAGCACGCCGATACCGAGAATGATCCAACGGTAGGGAGGGCTTTTCGGCACCGGAGGAGAAAACATGGAGCGGACGGCCTGGGCCGAAGCACCATGCCCCTCCTCAGGCGTCTCCAGCATGGCTCGATCAGGCGCTCTGGGCCGCTTGCAGAACCACGGATTGGGGCTCCCCCAGGATTTCGGCTGCCGCCGTCCCAAGAATGGTGTTGCGATCCAGCACCGGCACGTCGAGGGTGCGCACTTGGTTTACGCAATCCATCGTGCCCATGTCGAACGGATAATCGCTTCCGAGCAGGACATGGTCGGCCCCGAATGTTTCCACAAGATAGCGCAGAGCGGGTTCGAAATGGAGGATGCAGTCGAAGTAGAGCCGGCGGATCGACTCCTCCGGCGGGTTCTTTAGGCTGACCTTCCCTTCAGGCCGCACGGACCATCCATGATTCATGCGCCCGACCTGGTAGGGCATGAAGCCGCCGCCATGGGCGAAACAGAACTTAAGGGTGGGATAGCGCTCGAGAACGCCGCCGAAGACCAGAGATGCAGCTGCGATCGTGGTATCAAGTGGATTGCCGATCAGGTTCTTGAGATAGAAAGATTTCAACCGATCGCCGCCTGCGATCTTTTGCGGGTGGATCAAAATGAAGGCATTAAGTTCGGCAGCAGCACTCCAGAGGGGTTCGAGCGCTGGATCGTCCAAGTTCTTTCCCTCGACGTGCGAGCCGATCTGTGCTCCGCGCAAGCCCAGTTCAGTCACAGCACGACGCAATTCCTTAACGGCCCGCTCGGGATCCTGCATGGGTAGGGTGGCGATGCCAAGAAAGCGATTTGGGTGCTGGCCAACGATCTTGGCAATCTCATTATTCTGAATCTGTGAAAGCTTTTCGGCTAGCGCAGGATCCCGGTCGTACAGGAAAGTTTGCGGACAGACTGACAACACTTGCATATCGATCCCGGCCGCATCCATGTGCCTGAGCCTCAGTTCGAGATCCCAAGCTCCCCGAGGGAAGGGGCGCTGAGTGATGCTCCCCACCTGAAGCACCCCCCCCTGCTCATCGACCTCGCTCAAGGTAAACCCGATATCGGGCGCCTCGTTGCGCATGAGGCGCATCATTTCCTCGGTGAGCACATGGGCATGGACGTCGATGGTACGAACGGACATCGCTGAATCCTATTTTGCTGTGAACGTGAACTGAGATGAGTTGTGGTGATGGCGTTCCCTACGCACCCTCATGAAAGCATTGATTGCGGGAAGGGCGAGGGAGGCAAGCACGAGCAGGAACAGGAGGGCAGAGAGAGGACGCTCGAAGAAGATCATGAGACTTCCCTCCGACAGCATAAGCGACTGCCGTAGAGAGGACTCCATCAACTGAGCCAGAACGACCGCAAGTACGAGTGGCGGCCGAGGCAAATCGGCCTTGATCATCAGGTACCCTATCATGCCGAAGAAGAGAGTGAGGCCGACGCTAAAAAGGCTGAGCGAAGTAGCAAAAGCGCCAATGAGGGAAATTACGAGGATGCCGGGTGCAAGATATTCGTAGGGAATCCGCAAGAGAGCGGCGAAAAGGGGCGCGAGGGGAAGATTGAGCACCAGCAGGAAGACGTTTCCGATGAACATGCTGGCCACAAGACCCCACACGAGATCTGGCTGCTCAGTCATCAGCGCGGGTCCTGGACGAATACCCTGCATCACTAGCGCGGCTAATAGAACTGCCGTCGATGCGGAGCCTGGAATTCCAAGAGCCAGCATCGGGATGAGAGCCCCATGCGCAGCAGAATTGTTCGCCGACTCCGATGCCGCCACACCATCCAGCGCGCCGCTTCCGAAGCGTTCAGGATGGCGACTGAAGCGCTTTTCCGTCACATAGGCGAGGATGGCAGCCACTGTCGGACCGGCACCTGGCATAAGGCCGACGAAGAACCCGACAAGTCCGCCACGTAGGATAGCCATTCTGCAATCAGCCCAGTCCTTGGCACTCAACCACATATCTTTGAGGCGGGTCCTCATAGGATTGGTATCAAAGCTGCGCTCTAGGGAATTCAAAACCTCGGCGATACCAAACAGTCCGATAGCCACTGGCAGAAAATCGATGCCGTCGAGAAGCTCCGATGTGCCGAATGTAAGCCGTGCAGAGCCTAGAATAGGATCCGTGCCGACCAAGGCGATAACCAGTCCGAGCACTGCCATCAGCAGCGCCTTGAGCGGTGAGCCGGCACCGATGCTTGCAGTAGCAGTAATGCCGAGGGCTGCTAGGAGGAAATACTCGGGTGATGAGAACCGGAGAGCAAACTCTGCTAGAGCCGGAGCTACGAAGGCAAGGGCAAGTACCGCGCCGATCCCAGCAAGAAAAGACCCGATTGCAGACACGCTAAGCGCTGCTCCCGCCCTGCCCTGCCGCGCCAGTTGATTTCCGTCGACGGCCGTCATCACGCTTGCGGCTTCGCCTGGCACGTTGACCAGCACCGAAGTAAGCGTGCCTCCGTACATCCCCCCATACATGATACCAGCCAACATCATAATGGCCGTTGCGGGCGGAATACCGAAGGTAATGGGCAGAAGGAGAGCCATGCCGGCTGAAGGGCCAATCCCAGGCAATGCGCCGATGATCTGCCCGAGACAAACGCCCATGAAAATAAACAGGAGGTTTGTTGGCGCAAGCGCAACATCTAACCCGTGCCCGAGGGAAAGCAGCGTATCCAACATAAGTGACCCCCTGCTGACCTTAAATGCCCAACATGCCTTTGGGAAAAGCAATCCCGAGCCAGGCTGAGAACACGCCGTAAACAAGGCCCATGGTAACTGCGACTGTAAGTAGGCTCGGCAGAATGCTCCGCCGCTCGACGATGATGAGCAGGAAGAGCATGAAGAGGGTCGCGACAGGGAGCAAACCGATAAGCGGGGCTAGAATGACGACGGTCCAAAGTCCCACCGCTGCTAGAATAACCCGAAACGCGCCCGAGCGATCCGGCCAGTCGCCTGCCGGGCTGGCTTGTCGGCGCAGAGCGCCGACAAGCAGGATGAGGGAAAGAACGGCGCCCGCTGCCGAGATCCAAAAGGGCGCGAAGGCTGGTCCGGGTGCAAAGTCCGCCCAGTAAGGAAGGTGGCGGGTTGCGATGTAAACTCCTGCTGATACAGCAAGCATCACAAGCGCGCTGGTGATATCAACAATCCTCATGGCGGCCACCGTCTGCCTTACTGGGTTTTGGCCATACCGATGTCCTTAAGAACAGCTAAGTGCTCCTGGTGCATCTTGGCCATGTGCTCCTTAGCCTGGCTGGCAGGAACCACTTTGCTGCGCAGGAACATTTCGTTGACAGCTGACTTCCATGCGTCCGTCGCAACGAGCTTCTGAATAGCATCATTCCAGAACTTCACGACAGCCGGATCAGTGTCAGGCGGACCGGCAAGACCCCACGATTGACCCCACACGACGTCTAGTCCTTGTTCTTTGGCCGTCGGCAGATCCTTGAATTCCGGCTCCGTGCGGCGTTCTTCGCTAAGAACCGCTAGTGGCCTGGCCTTGTTGCTTTGCATGAGTGGCAGGATTTCGCTTGGCGTTAGGACAATCATATCCACGTTGCCGCCCAGAAATGCAGTCTGAGCCGCGCCGCCGCCGTCGAACGGAATGTAGTTGAACTTCACGCCGCCGGCCTTTTCAAGCAGACCAGTGACCATATGGTCGGTCGAGCCTGCTTGTGAGCCTCCAACCTTAATGCTGCGCTCACGCTGCTTGGCAAGATCGATAAGGCCTTTTAAGTCCTTAGCCGGAGAGTCGGGCCGTACAGCCAAAACAAGGTCGCCTTGAATGAACATGCTGATCGGCGTGAGTTTGTCATAGACTGTGGGCAGCCCCTGAGTGATGGGTGTTGTGATAATGGGCTGCGCAATGGTGAGAACCGTGTTGGGATCCCCCTTCTTGTTGAGTACCCAATTGGCGGCATTCATCCAGGATCCACCCGTGCGGTTCTGCACAACGAGGGGATTTGTGATGATCTTTTCCTCATTGAGGATCTTTGCCGCGCGGCGCATAAGAACGTCGGGTGTGCCGCCTGGGCTTGTGCCGCTAGTGATCTCTATCGGACCCTCAGGCGCCTTCCCCTGAGCAAAGCCCTGGCCGTAGCCAAGTATGTGGACCGCAGAAACCGAGGCGAATCCCAGCACCACGAGGCGGCGGGTGATTGAGCTTGCAGCTTTGTTCACAGTTGGCTTCCTCCGATTAAAGGTGTATTTCGTTTCTTATCGTTATGACGTCATATGACGTAATATGACGTTCTGAGACTAGAGGCGGGTTGCTGCGGGTGTCAAGCTGATTAAGACATGCGGCAGCCAAGCGTTATCAACTGCTGGAATTCTAAGGTGCGCTTCAATGACTAAGGCGAGTCCCACCCTCCATCCTCTGCGAGGGGCAGACAGTACTCCTCTGTGGCTTCAGTTGAAGCACGCTCTGCGCGACCTAGTGACGTTCGATCTTCAACCGGGTGACAGAATTCCAACAGAAGTCGAGTTGTGTGAGTACTATGACTTGTCCCGGATAACCGTTCGCCAAGCGATATCGGCACTGGTGGATGAAGGCCTCCTGCACAAACAGCAGGGGCGAGGCACCTTCGTTCTGGCATCCCGCCTAGCAGAGCCTCTCGCTGACCCCGAGCACTTCTTGCTGTCGGGGTTCGATGCGGAGGATCCTGAGCATATCCGTGTTTACAGCGTTGAGACGGTTCCCGCTCCAGATTGGATCACCGCCAAACTGAGGCTTCGCTCAAGCGAGCAGGTGCACAAGGTCCGCAAGGTCCTGTCGCCGGATGGCTATCCAGCCGCCTTCCGCACCAGTTTCATCCCGGTTCGCATCGCTCCCAGGTTACCTCAGACTGATCTGTCCCAGCCTCTCTATGCCCTTGTAGAAAAGCTCTATGGTGTGGATGCGGTGGAGGCTGACGAAGTTATCGAATTCATCACAGCGGACGAATTTCGCGCCGGCATGCTGAGCGTTTCCGTAGGCCACCCGCTCATTCTCGTGGAGCGCATTATCTATTCCGGTGCGGGCGAGGTGCTTGAATGCTCACGCGCCTACTACCGCGCTGACCTCTTCCGGCTTCGGCACAGGATGCGCCGGACGGAGGAGATGTCTCAGCCTCGCCGGGTAACGGTAGAGTCGGCAAGCGTAGGTGCTGGAAAGTGAGTTCTTTGACACGGCCATATCTCAAAGATAGCTGCAACCAATGGAAGCAAAAATGCTCATGCTGGAGGCGATTCCACTTAAGCGTATAACGCCGGTTTTGCCGCAAGTCTGCACTTTCGTCGAGGCGAAGAAACGACCACCGGTCAAAGATCCGCGGCGAACCACTCGAACTGAGCAGCGAGTGACGATTGCGCAGGGACCGTTGCGTTAACCTCGACCGTACAACGAGGGGTGGTCCGTAAAGGAGCCACCCCATTGGCTCTGTTCAAGCGCCGCCGCTTTCCGGTTGAGATCATCCTGCTGTGCGTACGCTGGTACTGCAAAAACGGGATCAGCTACCGGATCTGGCTGAGATGATACAGGAGCGCGGCCTCGCGGTCGACCCATTCACCATCTTCCGTTGAGTGCAGCGCTATGCCCCACAGAGCGAGAGGAGAGTTCGCTGCTACCAAGAACCTCGCTCAAGCTCCTGGCGCATTGACGAGACCCATGTGCGGTTTGGCGGCAGGTGGAAGTACCTGTTCAGGGCGGTCGAGAAGCACGGGCAACTGATCGACTTCATGCTGACAGACCGACGAAATACGCAGGCGGCCAACCGTTTTCTGCGCAAAGTCCTCTATACAACGAGCGACTATCCACCATCGTCGATCACAACTGACAAGCTGGCGGCGGTGAGCCAGGCCTCATCGTCTCGTCCTTGCGGAATGCGCCGTTGCGTCGAGCGATGCTGTCCGAGCACCCGGCAGACCCGCCGCTCGGACAGCTTCAGGGTAGATCGAACGTGCTCGATGCAGGCGCGGCGGCGGGCGGGGCTCAGAAGTTTCCCGACGCCGCCTCTTTCAGGATCAGCTTGTCGCGAGTGAGGTCGGCTACTGCTCGACGGAGCCTTGCATTCTCCGCCTCCAGATCCCTCAGGCGCTTAACCTGATCGGATTTGGGTGGAAAATCTCCCATCCGACCTCCTCAATGGTCGCATCGCCGGTGGCAATGCGTCCGGCGTTCACGTCGATCAGGTCCCTCCAGCGTTCTGCCAGTTCCGTCCGGGTCGCTACCTTGATGACCGGGGCAGCGGAGAGGCCGTATGGTGTACCGCGCCCTGTTGTGAAAACCTGAAGCGTCATTCCGGAGGCCAGCTGCAGGGTGCCGCAGACAAAATCGCTGGCGGGCGTTGCCGCGAAGATTAGGCCCCTTTCCTTGACCCGCTCACCAGGCGCCAGAACGCCAGAGATGGCCGAGCTACCGGATTTCGCGACAGAGCCGAGAGCCTTCTCCACTACGTTGGCCAGACCGCCCTTCTTGTTGCCCGGAGAGGGATTGGCGCTGCGGTCGGCTTGACCCTGCGCCAGATAGTCATCGTACCACGCCATCTCGCGAACGAGCGCGCGAGCGACGTCCTCGTTGACGGCGCGAGGAGTGAGGAGATGAATGGCATCCCGCACCTCTGTGACCTCCGAGAACATCACAGTCGCACCCGCACGAACCAGCAAATCGGCTGCGAAGCCAAGAGCCGGATTCGCCGTCACACCGGAAAAGGCATCGCTGCCCCCACATTGCAGCCCGATCACCAGCTCCGAGGCAGGAACAGTCTCGCGCTTGCGGGCATGCAGGACCTTCAGCCGCGCCTCGGCCATTTCCATGATGGCTTCAATCATGTCCCCGAAACCGTGGAATGAATCGTCCTGGAGCCGCACGACGCCCTGCTTGTCATCCGGCAGCAGGCGCTCCGGCTGCAGCTTCTCGCAGCCAAGCCCCACGATCATCACCTCGCCGCCGAAGTTGGGATGCCGGGCAAGGCTCTGGAGAGTGCGGATCGGAATGACCGCCTGCGGCGCATTGATGGCAACGCCACAGCCACAAGCATGGGTCAGCGGCACGACGTCATCCACGTTGGGATACTTCGGCAGCAGCTCTTCCTTGATGCGCCTGACCGCGAAGTCCAGCGTTCCGGCGACGCATTGCACGCTGGTGGAAATCGCAAGGATGTTCTTCGTGCCGACAGAGCCATCCGGATTCCTGTAGCCTTCGAAGGTGTAGCCTTCCAGCGGTGGCAGGGGTGCCGGCACGCGGGTTCCAAGCTCCAAACTGTCGAGCGCCGGTGGCGACGGCATCCGAACCTTCGACTCCTCGACCCAGCTGCCCTGGGGGATGTCGCCGATGGCGTAGCCGATGACCTCGCCGTAGCGTCTAATGGGAGCGCCGTCCGCGAGATCGGTCAGCGCCACTTTGTGGCCCTGAGGAACGAACTCTTTCAGGACGAGGCCGTCTGAGAACTGCGTCCCCGGCGGGAGACCAAAAGAATTCACCACGATGGCGACGTTGTCGCTTTCGTGAAGGCGAATGTAGTGCGGATCGTCGGTCCGTGTGCGCTGATGTACTGTCATGACAGGTCCTCGGTATTCTAGTGCAACTTGCACAAAACTCGCAGTTCGGAGCTGGGCGAGGCGGAGCAGTTCTAACCCTCCTCCTGGAACGCTTCTTCGCGCTTTTGGCGTACTGCGGGAGCAAAGATCGTCGCGAGCAGGATCAGCGCTATGATGAGCATGGCTGCACTGCCAGGCCGAGTCACGAATACACTCGGATCGCCTTTGGACATCAAGAGGGCCCGACGTAGATATTCCTCCATCATCGGCCCCAAGATAAATCCGAGCAGCATTGGAGCTGGCTCACAGTCGAGCTTCCGGAAGACGTAGCCCAACACTCCAAAGGCCGCCATCATGTAGATAGCAAAGGTCGAGTTGTTGAGGCTGAATACGCCGATCGCGCAAAACACTAGGATGGCTGGGAACAGGAAGTGATAAGGGATCGAAATCATCCGCACCCACAAGCCGATCAGCGGCAGATTGAGGACAAGAAGGAAAGCGTTGCCGATCCACATCGAGGCAGCCAGCCCCCAGAACAGGGCCGGCTGTTCATTCATGACTGCGGGGCCGGGCTGGATTCCCTGCATGATCAATGCGCCAAACATCAGGGCCATGACAGGGTTGGACGGGATGCCCAATGTTGCATCGGAATGAAGGAGGTCTGCGCTCCCGCGTTATTGGCGTTTTCGGGACCAGCGACTCCTTCGATTGCCCCTTTCCCGAACTCCTGCGGGTTCTTCGAGACCTTCTTTTCCATCGAGTAGGACGCAAAGGAAGCCGACATCGCCCCGCCGCCAGGTAAGATCCCGAGTGCTGAACCAAGTGCAGTGCCCGGCAGGATCGGAGCCCAGATGCGCTTCCAATCCTCACGCGTGGGAAACAGACCTGTGACGCTCTTGTGGGCGACGGTGCGCCCATGCTCATGCTCAAGATTGGCAATGATCTCGCCCAGCCCAAACACACCCATCGCCACCACGACGAAGCCGATCCCATCGGACAACTCCGGAATGTCAAAGGTGAAGCGGGCCACTCCTGAGTTCACGTCAGTGCCAGCAAGGCCGAGGATGAGCCCCAGTACGATCATCGAAACCGCATGAAGGAGTGATCCACTCGCAAGCACGACTGAAGCCACAAGCCCCAAGACCATCAATGAAAAGTATTCTGCTGGTCCAAACCTCAGCGCAAGGTTTGCTAAGGGCGGAGCCGCCGCGGCGAGCAGGATAGTTGCAATCGTGCCAGCAGCGAAGGAGCCGATAGCAGCCGTTGCAAGCGCCCGTCCGGCTTTGCCTTGGCGGGCCATCTGGTATCCGTCGAGCGCAGTTACGACAGACGAGGCCTCGCCCCCAAGCCCTCTTGCGGTTCAAGCAGCGGGTCCGGGAACTGACGCGTCCATGAACGGCTCGACCAAGTCCTCAACCTCTGTGATTTCTGGCAAGCGAGTCCTAACAGCGACCAAGTTTCGGGACTAGTATTGGGAAAGCCGCGAGGCTCGCCAAGCAAGCGGGGAAGAAGAGTTCAAAGAAGCCAAGTCTCGGCGCGGTTTGCCACCTTGCAACTAGTTTAGATGAGTTCCAGCCTACGGCTGCACACAGGTAACACTCCTCGGGAAGCTCTATCTTGGGCCATTCCCAGTCTGGAGTGGGGTTTTTTCTTACTATGCTCTGGCATAATGTACCTGGCTTCGGGTTGAGCGGGTGATTGGCCACTCAGCTAGCCACTGCCAAGGGGACTGGAGTATGACGCCAGATCGGAAACGAGGCGAGGCAGGCTTTCGCACAACCCAGCAGAGAACATTTGTGAAATCCACTTTTCAGCTCGCCACCTTGAGCGCGACTCGTCGATCAAGACTCTCCTCGGCTTCCCTCATTGCCTTGGTCGCTGCCGGCACGGTCGCGGCTACGGGTCCCCGTGCATTTGCATCCTGCACCGGAACCCAAAATCCAAGCTGGGTGCGTGTTGAGGAGGGTACGTCCGGAGAATGCACCGACACTGAGAATCGGCTCGTCCATATTAACGGGCGCCTCGTAGTCCGCCCCGGCGCGCGAATTGTTGGAACCGAAGTCTCCATCCATAGTGGAACACTCGTCGTCGAAGAAAACGGCGAGATCTGGACGGACAACCCTGGGGATTTCGCGGTTCTCCAGATGGGGGGCACTACGACAATTCAGGTTGATGGTACGATCGCCAGTTGGACTGGGTATGCGATAGGCGCACATGGAGGCACGACCCTGGTCACCATCGGGCCAACGGGCGCTGTACGGAGTTTCAATAACGAGGCGATTGGGTTCGGCAATGATAGCGAGACGGGCTCCGCGTCGCTAACGGTTGCAGGGGAAGTAGCCGTTCTTAGCGGAGACGCTGACGCAATCGTTTTCAGTGGCCTTGGTCCGTCACGACTGGAAATCCACAGCACGGCGGACATTCGTGGGGGAGTTCGCGTGGATAGCCTCGCACCCCATACCCTGGCTCTTGGCGGACCTGCGGCAGGAACGTTCAACATGAACGAACTCGGCACGAAGTACAAAGGCTTCAGTCTGTTTGAGAAGCTCTGGCCTTCGACCTGGACGCTGACAGGCGACACAACCTTTGGCGGTCAGTTTTCCGTCAGGGGCGGAACCATCATAGCTACATCCCGCAGCCTACCGCGCCTCGTGCAGAACACGGCGGCGATCGTGCTCGACCAGAGCATAGACGGAACCTATGAGGGGTCTATTGCAGGAAGTGGTTCCCTGACCAAGTCAGGATCGGGAACCGTCACCCTTACCGGAACCAACAGCTACACCGGGGGAACAAGGATCAGCGGCGGCACCATCCAGCTCGGTGCAGGGGGCACCACCGGCAGCATAACGGGCAACTTAGCCAACGGTGGCACTTTGGCCTTCAACCGTTCTGATAACGTAACTTTTGCCGGCGCTATCTCTGGCGCCGGCCGGGTGGTGCAAAACGGCGCTGGCACGCTGACGCTGTCCGGAACCAACTCCTACTCGGGCGGGACGCAAATCAACAGTGGCGTCGTTGCTGTCTCTTCTGACGCTAACCTCGGTAGTTCCCTTGGAGACCTCAACTTTGACGGCGGGACGCTGCGGTATCTCTCAACCTTCACCCTATCCTCCGCGCGCGGCATCACTTTAGCGGCCGGAGGAGGCACTTTCGACACGAACGGCTTCGATACGACCATCAGCCAAGCCCTGAGAGGGACCGGTCCTTTGACCAAGGAAGGCGCTGCTCGGCTCAATCTGACAGGGACAAGTACCCTATCCGGACCCACATACGTGGAAGCAGGTCGGCTGGCCGTAAACGGCTCTTTGGCATCTTCAGCCGTTACTGTGCGGGACGGAGCAATCCTGTCGGGAACCGGAACGGTTGGAAGCATTCTGGCCCAGAGCGGGGCGATTGTTGCGCCTGGAAATTCCATCGGCACATTGAACGTTTCCGGGAACGTCGGATTTGCGGCAGGCTCAATCTACGAGGTGGAAATCAATGCTGCGGGCCAGTCGGACCGCGTTGCCACAAACGGCGTCGCTACTCTGTTGGGCGGCACGGTGAGCATTCTGCCGGACCAGGGTGCCGGTTATGTGGAGAACAGCCCCTATACGATCCTCACTGCGGCAGGTGTGACGGGCAATTTCGCCAGGGCCGCAGGCAATTTCGCCTTTGTCGATCCTGTCTTGGGTTACAGTCCGAATGCCGTAACCCTGATGCTCGTGCGCAAGACAAGTCCCAATCCACCGGAGCCGCCGGTCTTACCTGATCCTTCAGAGCCCAGTCCTCAGGACCCACACCCGCCGGAGCCGCCAACGCCAACCGAGCCGATTGCTTTCAACTCGGTGGCTGTGACCCCCAACCAGCACGCGATTGCCAATGCTGTCGAGGCGCTTGGCGCTGGAAATCGCCTGTTTGACATTGTACTAGGATCCAGCGTCGCGGGGGCGCGTCAGGCCTTTACGGCTCTCTCCGGCGAGGTGCACGCTTCAGCACCGACTATGATCTACGATGAAGGACGTTTGGTGCGCGAGGCTATCCTCACCCGCTTGCGCCCGCCGCTGAACCCAAGCCTGCCTGCTTTGTTTCAGGGCACCTATAACGCTGCTTATGCGGCGGACCAGCCGGGAGAAAAGCCTCACCAGGCACCGGTCACCCCCCGGTCCGACCCGCGCCGCTTTGCCCTGTGGGGGCAGGGCTTCGGGTCATGGGGCAATATCCGCTCTAACGGCAATGCAGCCTCGATCGATACCTCGAGGGGAGGCTTCATCATCGGTGCAGACGCCCAGATCGACCCCGGATTCCGGATTGGCGCTGCTGGCGGTTTTTCCCGCACGATCTTCGATCTTGATAGCCGCCTCTCATCCGGCACAGCCGAGAGCGTCTTCGGAGCTCTCTACGGTTCGGGGACATGGGGAGCTGTTAACGTCCGCCTGGGCTCATCCTATGCTTGGCACGATATCGACACGAAGCGTTCAATCACCTTTCCTGGCTTCTCGGACCAGGCGAGCGTATCCTACGACGGCTCGACACTGATGGCTTTCGGGGAGGTTGGATACGGGTTTAATTTCGGCCTTGCGAAGGTCGAGCCATTCATCGGCGCCGCTGTCACCCGATTGCACACGGGCGGCTTTGTCGAGGATGGTGGGGCGGCTGCCCTAACGGGCTACGGCCACACGCATGAACTCGCCACAGCCACGCTGGGCCTCAGGGCGGAGGCGCGGATCAGCGAGGATCTCCCCCTGGCGGTTAGAGGCATGCTCGGCTGGCGGAGGGCCTATGGCGATATGGAGTCAGATGCTTTGCTCGCCTTTGCCGGAAGCGCATTCGCTTACGCCGTCTCAGGGATCCCGGTCGACCTGGATGCTCTTGTGGCGGAGGTCGGTCTCAACGGGCAAATCAGCGCAGACATGATGCTAGGCTTGTCCTATTCCGGCCAGGTCGGGGCACGCGCTCACGAGCATGCCGTGAAAGGTAACCTTACTTGGCGATTCTGACCCAATCCGTAGCGAGAGCCTTTCTCTTTGGATGACTGATCGCGAGCCACCATGGCTCTCGGATCTGTTGCAAACCCATCAGTAACTCAGTTCGATTTACGCCTCCCGGCACGTTCCGGAGGTGCATGATGTTCAAAGGCCGTCATTTCGATCGCTCGGTGATCCTGCTGTGCGTCCGCTGGTATCTGGCTTACAATCTCAGCCTGCGGGATCTTGAGGAGATGATGAATGGACGTGGCGTCTCCGTTGATCACACGACCACTCATCGCTGGACAGTTCACTAGGCCCCGCTCCTGCTGGAGCAATTCAATCGGCGCAAGCGCCCGGTCTCCGGCCGATGGCACATGGATGAGACCTACGTCAGAGCCCGAGGCCAATGGCAGTATCTCTATCGCGCGATCGACAGCAACGGCGATACGATCGAGTTTTGGTTCAGCGAACGGCGAAACCTTACCGCTGCCAAGCACTTCCTGCGCAAGGCACTCAAGCGGCATGGCCGGCCTGAGCGGATTGTGATCGACGGCAGCCAGACCAATCGGGAGGCCATTCTGTCCTGCGATATGGAAAACCGGCTCCAGGCTTGGTCACGACGCAAACTGAAGCCGATCCGCATCCGCCAGAGCCGCTACTTGAACAATCGGATTGAACAGGATCATCGGGCCATCAAACGGCGGACCCGGCCGATGCTTGGTTTTCAAACGATTGCCACCGCCCGTGTGATCCTCGGCGGGATCGAGATGGTCCACATGATGCGCAAAGGTCAGGCGAAGTACGCCCGTAATCCGCAGCCGACACTCGCGGAGCAATTCGACCTGCTTGCCGCATGAACGTTTCCCAGAACTCCGGCTCGCTTCTGGCGCTGTTCAGAACTTGCAACGCAACCGGATAGCGTGGTCGGCCAACCACTCTGTGATGTACTGCTCCGGGACCCGCTTCTCGCGATGGGGAAAGAACAGCCGCTGCGAGAGCGGCACCAGGCAGGTCGCCACGAGAATGGCCGCGATGGCGGCTGACCAGACGTAGGCGGGGTCGAGATGCATCCCGACCCACCAGAACTCGTCCGTGAATAACATGACAAAGGTGGGGGTCACGGCCGCGGTCGTGATCCCGGTGAGCGAGAGCGGCAGCATGCGTGCCCAGCTTCGCAGGGCGGGATCGATCACGTCCCTGGGGTGGCGCGCCGCCACCGTGAGATGGATCCGCAACTTGTCGAGCCATACGGTGCCGGGCAGGTCGGGCTCGGGCACCTTGGCAAGAGCCTCGTTCAGGAGGCGGCGCGGTGCCTTTCCGAAGGAGGGCACGGAGTCCCGCTCCGCCTCGAAGGTGAACGGGGCCAGAAAGCACTGCCGAGTTCATCGAACGTGGCCCGAACCTCATCCTCGCTCGACTCATCGGCCTTGAGGGCGACCGCGTCGCCACCTGCGTTACGGATTTCGTGGGCAATCCGCTCGGCCTCATCGGCATGCGAGCGATAGTTGACCCCAACAGCCGCCCCTGCGGCGGCAAATGCCCGGGCGGTGGCAGTCCCGATGCCGGATCTGGCGCCAGTGACCAGGGCCTTCTGACCTTTGAGAGGATGAGCAGGATCATGGGACATGATGGCTTCTCCGTAGGAGATATATTGGGGGTCGCGCTCTGCCGAACGGCGTTCATGCAGTCGCCTTGGTTCTTCGAGCAAGTTCAGTCCTCTGGGCGAGCTCCTGAAGCGCTGCGAAGGTATTGTGTGCCCTGAGGCGAGAGGCGAAGACAGCGCTACTGCGCTGACGACGACCTAATTTCCCGACGGACATTCTCCAGGTCGCGACGGATGCCGTCCATTGCACTTCGGATGCCACTGATATCCCGCCGCAATTCGTCTATCGAGCGTACAAGTCCCCGATTAAGCTCTCGCAGGTCGTCCCGGGTTATCGTTGCGTCCTGGATGTCCCGCTGAACACTCGCGCAATCCGGTGTGCCATCACGGCGGTAGCGAAGGCTCAGGGTATCTCCAACGCTGAAGTAGACACACCGCGTGTCAGGGTCGCGCCAGGTCGATGGCTCTGTTTCTTGTGCTACTGCACCAGTGGCTAGAGCGAGCATGCTGGCACAAACTACGATCTTGATCATCAAACCTCCAGTCGAGAAGGTGGAGCCGCATGCTGTAATGTCCATATCACTCAGCCGACATTATCCCGCGCGAACGATAGTCTTTCCCGCCAGTGCTGACAGCTCATCGACTTCCATAGTGAAGAAGGACGACCCGCCCGGCAAGCGCAGTGAGAGTTCCTGATAATGATCCGCAACTCCTGGGAGCATCGCGACGGTGATCGAAACGGGCGGCTACCACGTTGTACTCGGCGCAGCCGGAGGTGCAGGGTGTGCTCTGACCAACGAGTTGGCGCGCCAGGGCCTCAGTGTGCGAGCGGTAAGACGCAGGGCCTCTGGCCCATGGCCGAACAGAGTTGAGGTCGTTCCGGTCGATCTCATGCGCTCCGAGAATGTTCGAAAAGCCTGCCGAGGTGCGGCGGTCGTCTATTATGCTGCCAACGTTCCTTATCTCCGATGGTTGGATGTCCTGCCGGCCATGACCGATAACTTGATCGCCGGTGCCTTCGCGGCCGATGCGGTGCTGGTGGTGGTCGACAACCTCTA
This sequence comes from Microvirga roseola, assembly GCF_020866965.1. GTDB lineage: Bacteria > Pseudomonadota > Alphaproteobacteria > Rhizobiales > Beijerinckiaceae > Microvirga > Microvirga roseola. The sequence continues at coordinate 58,070 of NZ_JAJATX010000015.1, read as the reverse complement.
CATGTATGGGCCACCGATCGGCCCCATGACGGAAGCGACCCCACGCTGGGCGAGCGGTCCCAAGGGTCCGCTGCGGGTAAGGCTGGAAGAGAGGTTCCTGGCAGCCCACGCCAGCACGCGGGTGGGCGTTGCTATTGGCTGCGGATCAGACTTCTACGGACCGCACGCGAATTCAGCTGCCAATCAGCTGGTGATCAAGCACGCCCGGCGGCGGAAGACCGCCTCCTGGCTGGGGTCGCTCGATGCGCCGCATACGCTCACTTACCTGCCCGACTTCGCCCGGGGTCTGATTACCCTCGGAAGGAATGCCCGCGCCTGGGGCGAGGTCTGGCACATTCCGAGCGGTCCGCCGGTGACAGGGCGCACATTCATCGCCGAAGTCTATAAGGAACTGGGTCAGCCGTTCCGGATAAAGCGAATTGGACGGGGCATGATGACTATCGCAGGTCTGTTCAATCGTCAGATCCGCGAGGCTCGCGAGGTGCTCTACCAGTTCGAGCAGCCCTTCGTGATGGATGCATTGAAGGTCAAGCAGACGTTCGGGGGCACGGTCACGCCACTGCGGGAAGGCATCCGCGAGACGCTCGCCGCCCTACGCGCGGTACCATGAGCTGCCCCCGATCTCCAGAGATCAATGAGCCGGTGGCTGGCCTTTTTCCGCCGTCGCCTCCATTACCCCAGGCTCCCCGCCGTCCCGAATGTAAGCCTTAGGGGCATCTGCGCCCCCAAGGGGTCTCGATGCAGCCGTCACCCGATTTGGCCTCGCCGAAGTGGCTAGCCAGGTAGTCGAGCAACACTTTCCGCTCCTCTTCCGTTGGTTCGGGCATATTCTGGTTTTCCACCATCCAGGTGATGGTATCATCCCACCGGCTACGGCTCATGCCCTGCTGCGTCACGAGCGCCATGGAATGGCAGCCTGAGCACCAGGCGATGGTCTCGTCGCGTCCCGGACCAGGTGGCAGGCTCTGGAAGTCCTGCGCCCAAACCGCGGAACCCCAGCCACTGAGGATGGCCAGGGCCAAGCCGATCAACATCGGCCGTGCCCCTGCCTTCCCTATACAAGCTCCGCCTTGTCGCATCAGGTGGGCACCGTCAGGGCGATGCGGTGCATCGAGTTGTTCAGATACCCGCGCGGGTTCCACATGACCTCGAAGGGCTGCATCACGCCCTGATCATCAGTCGCCCTTGCCCAGACCTCGTAATAGCCCCTGGTCGGGAAGTTCAGGCGGGCGCGCCAGCGCTGCCAGGAATACGGGTTTGGAGGCGGGTCGAGCTCCGCCGGGATCCACGTCGAGCCGTAGTCGGTGCTGACGTCAACCTGGGAGACCCGACGGTCACCGGCCCAGGCATGCCCCCGCACCTCGATCATCCGGTTGTCGCGCGGCAGGGTCGTGCCGGTCGCCGGATAGGTGATGATTGACTTCACCGGCATGGCCTGAATGATGCGGAAGTCCTCCAGCGGTACATCGGCCCCGGGCTGCACCGGATAAGCGGGTACGCGGTAGGACATGCCCGTCATTCCCGGACCGTCATGAACCTGGTCGCGGATGGTGATGCGCGTGAGCCATTTCTGCGAGGCGGAGCCCGGCCAGCCCGGAACGACGAGGCGGACGGGGAAACCGTTGAGCGCAGGGATCGGCTCTCCGTTCATCGCGAAGGCGATGATCGTATGCGGGTCCATGGCTTTCCAGATGGGAACGCCCCGCGAGATGACCGGCTTGTCTGGATCGCCGCTCAGATGAACGTCGCTGCCGTAATGAGCCGTATAGACGGCGCTGTCCTTCAGCCCGGCGGCCCGGAGCACGTCGCCAAGCCGAACCCCGGTCCATTCCGAATTGCCCACTGCGCCCAGGGCCCACTGGTTGCCCCGGGCGGGCGGATTGAAGCCGGCCCGGCCATTGCCGCCGCATTCGAGCTGCAGCTTTAGATTCACCGGGGTGAAGCGGCTCCTCAGTTCATCGAGCGTGAGTTCCAGGGGCTGATTGACCTCCCCATCCACCGCTAGCTTCCAGCCTTGCGCATCGCCCTGCCTGGCGGCCTCGGGCACCAGCCCGTTGTTACGTACGAAGTGCCGGTTGTTGGGGGTGATGTCCGGATCGAGCAGGTGAACCGGGGTTTCCGCGTTGATCGGGCGGTCGTTGTGAACGATCAGGCCCTCTTTGCCCTGCAGGGGATCGTCTCCTGCGCTTTGAGCCAGAGCGACCGGGACGAGACCGGGTGGCATGCTCGTGCTGAACGGAATGGCGCTGCCGAGGCTTGCGCCCACCGCGGCCAGTCCTGCTCCCTTTAGGAAACCGCGTCGTCCTAGGCCCGCCCGTCTGCCGAAGATCAGGTAATCGGCCCGTTCAGGGTCATCCTCATAGAACTCGAATAGGCCTCGTTCCCTCCGCCCTGCGGTCATGTGTTCCTCCCAAGCATCCGGCCTCGACCACTGCCTGCCCCCACGACCCGTTGTTTGCGACGCAACTTGAACCTTTCGAACTATCCGCCCCACGTAGCGAAAAAGGAACTTGGCGGTTGATAGGAGCTCCCGAAGTTGGTGCCCTAGCGTACCGGATTAGTCTGCTCCGAGGTGCACGCACACTCAGCCCTGACCACGCGCTGCATCAAACCCGAAGATTTCTCTTGCGTCACACGGGGCGTCCACACACGTCGCAAATATCTTGTTTCAGAGTTTCAGCTACGGTGGCCATGGTCACAGCAGCGGAGACACTGGTGTTCAAAGGCAGACATTTCGATCGTACAGTCATCCTGCTCTGCGTCCGGTGGTACCTGGCTTACAATCTGAGCCTGCGGAATCTTGAGGAGATGATGGCTGAGCGCGGCATTAAGGTCGATCACGCGACCATTCACAGGTGGATTATCCGCTACGCGCCTGAACTTCTGAACCGCTGCCGCCCGCCTTGCAGGCGTCTCCCACAATGCTCCATACCGCCACTTTCCGACCCGGGAGGCCATGCTTGCAGCAGTGGCCGCAGATGGTTTCCGGCGCCTGCGGGACGCGTTTGAGGCGGCGATAGTTAATACCCAGGGCGACTGTATCTTGGCCATTGGCCAGGGATACCTGCGCTTTGCCTCTGATCATCCAGGAACATTTCGACTGATGTTCGGGAGCGGCCTCGACCGACAAGCTTATCCAGAACTCCAGCAGGAGGCCCAGCAGGCGTTTGCCGTCCTCCTGGACGTCGCCGCAGGCTCTGGAGCGGCACTGCCTCGGGAAGCCGCACTTGGTGCCTGGTCGCTAGTGCATGGCCTGTCCCACCTGGTCGTCGACAATCAACTTAGCCGAGACCTGCAGGAGGACGCATTGAGCGGCCGCCTTCTTGAGCGGATCTCAAAGGTATTCGGCCTTCTCGACGTGCCCGGCCATCCTCCCAGATAAGCCATGTGCTGAGCGCAGTGACGGCACCACTGCAGCAGGACGGTAGCAATACAGCATTGAGCATCAGATTCATCCGATCCACGGCTTCAAGGCTCGGGCTTCTCCTCTACTCGCTCCTTCCACCTGATCTCGAACGCACGCCGCGCTCCAGCCTCTTCGCCCATGTAGCCGCACTGGTCTGGAGCTACTATGATGGCGCAGTGTCCCAAGGTCGCTGGACCGCCTCCCTGATCGAGGGAGCTGTACTGTTCGTGCTCGGATTTCAGTTCTGTGGGCTTCTGATCAGGCTCTTCAGCCCGCTGGCTACTGTCTAAGCCCCCTTTTAGGGGTAGCGAGGTGGATAACAGGCCCCTTGCGTCCGATGCTCCCGCCGGACGCAAGCGTCACTAGCGCTCCGAGCGCCCCGCCCCGGAGACGAAGCCGGTCAGGACCGAAGGTGGCGCCTCGATCACGTCGGCCGGACCACCAGCCCGCCGTCCGGGCATGAAGAGCAGCAACCCGAGGGCAACGCCGCCGACGGCGGGGCGATGAGAATGATGGGCCAAGCAACGCTCTGCGCTGCGCCGACCACGCACTCCGACATGGTGCCGAGCCACAGGAGCTGAAACGCATTGATCGCAAGCCGGAAGGCAACCGCGGCGCAAGCGGACAGCAGACCGACTACATGCGCAAGGGCCTAGGTTCGCAGGTGCCCTTTGCCCACGAAGATCGAAAAGATCGGCCTGACGAGGTCGGCGAGAAGACTGGTAATTGCCGTGAGAAACGTTGTAGCAAGGCGGTGACCCATCGTGAGGGCTCTACCCGCGCCAAAACTGGGGCAGGAACAGGATCAGGACTGAGAAGAGCTCCAGCCGCCCCAGCAGCATGCCGAAGCAGAGAAGCCACTTCGAGGCATCCGGGAGCGTGGCGAAGTTGCCGGCCGGCCCGATAGTCGGCCCCAGGCCCGGTCCCACATTCGACAACACGGCCACCGCGGCACTGGCGCTGGTCAGAAAATCCAGATTGAACGCCATCATGGCAACTGTCAGGGCGCTGTAGCAGATGAAATACAGCGAGAAGAACACCACCACGGAGCCGATCACATCGTCCGGCAGTACGCGGCCCGCATAGACGCGGGGAAATACGCCCCGGGGATAGAGCAGACGCAAGAAGTGGCTGTGGAGCATGCGGATCATCACTTGAAAGCGGAAGATCTTCATCCCGCCGGTGGTCGATCCCGTGCAGCCGCCGACGAACATCAGGCCGAAGAACAAGCCGACCATGACGTTGCCCCACAACGTGTAGTCCGCCGTGGCGTAGCCGGTAGTGGTCACCACCGACACCACGTTGAAGGCGGCCAGGCGGAGTGCGTCAGCAACCCCGTGGCCTCCCGCCAGGGTCAGCCATGTTGCGACAGCCACGATCACCACGGCCAGCAGGCCCGCCAGAAACCAGACCTGGCTGTCACGCAGGGCATCATGTTGCCCCTGGGTTAGGCGGAGATAAAGAACGAACGGCACAGCCCCCGAGAGCATGAACAGGGTCGCAATCCAGTGGAGGGCGGCACTGTCCCAATGCCCCAGCGAGGCGTCAGAGGTGGAGAACCCGGCGGTCGAGACGGTCGTCAGCGCATGTGCGAGGGCTTCGAATGGCGTCATCGCGACCAGCCAGTAGGCCAGCCCGCACAGCACCGTCAGCCCCAGGTAGATCAGGAAGATGCCGGCAGCGATCTCGCGCACGCGCGGCATGACCTTTTCCGAACGGTCGGACGACTCCGTCCGGAACAGCTGCATGCCACCAACCCCAAGGGCCGGCAGGATGGCAATGGCCACCCCGATGATGCCGATACCGCCCAGCCATTGCAGCAGCGCCCGCCAGAGAAGGATGCCCTGCGGCGCGGTATCCAGCCCGACGATCACCGTCGCACCGGTTGTCGTCAGACCTGACATGGCTTCGAAGAAGGCGTTGGTGAAGCTGTCCCTCAGCTGGGCATAATCCGAAATGTAGAGCGGGATCGCGCCGAACAGAGCGACGGTCGTCCACGCCACTGGCGTCAGTAGAAAGGCCTGGCGCACCGTCAGCCCTCCGGACAGCCGGCACCGGGTGGTGCGCATCAGCACTGCCCCGCAGGCGAAGGTGATGATACTGGCGATGAGAAAGGCCTTCCAGTCCGGATCGCCATCGATCAGATCGACAGCCACGGGCAGGAGCATGGCGGCCGAGAGGGCAATGAGCATACCGCCGGTGATGTAGAACACCGGACGGGCATAGGGCGGTGCCCACGAGCCTGGAAAGGGAGTCTCACGCATCGGTTCGCCTAGCCTGTCGCCTCGCGCGATTGGCCGGCCAGGATCGCCTCGGCCTTGCGCAGGGCCCGATAGGCGACCACCGCGATGACGTTGTCTCCCGGATGGACCGAGGTCGAGCTGGTTGGAATGATCACCTCCCCGTTACGGACGATGGCGCCAACCAGCATCCCGTCGGGCAGCCCGGCGTCGCGGAGGGTGCCCCTGACCAGCCGTGAGCCCTCCTGAGCGGTCGCCTGGATCACCTCGCCGAAATCCTCCCGGAGGGTGTAGAGAGCCGAGATCGAGCGGTGGCGCACATGGCGCAGAATGGTCGAGATCGTAATCGCGCTCGGGCTGACAACCGCGTCGATGCCCAGGGCCGGCAGCACATGCTCGTAGGAGGTCTTATTCACCAAGGTGATGGCCCGGGAACAGCCCTCGCGCTTTGCCAGAACCGAGGCGAAGATATTCGTCTCGTCGTCGTTAGTAACGGCGATGATTGTCTCGGCGCTTTGGACATTGGCCTCAAGCAGGACGTCCTTGTCGAGCGCGTCGCCCTGGATCACCACGGCGGCACCCCGAAGCTCGCGGGAGATGAACTCGGCCCGCTCGCGGGAATGCTCGACCACCTTGAGCGAAACATAAGGCGCATTGCGGGCAATCCGGCTGGCAAGGTTTAGGCCGACATTGCCGCCGCCCACAATCACGATGCGGCGGGCAATCTGCTCTTCATGACCTAGAAAGGTCATGACGCGGTCCACGTGAGCCGTTTCGGTGATGACGTACACGTCGTCACCTCGCTGGACCCGATCCTCTCCTCGGGGGACGAAGGCCTGCCCGTTGCGCACGATGGCCCCGATCACGATGCCGGAGCCCCCTGAGGATGCCAGCTCCCTCATCTTCCGCCCGACCAGGGAGCAGCCTCCGGTATTGCAGTGAACGCCAAGAAGTTGAACCCGCCCATTAGCCAGAGCGACGGTATCGAAGGCGCCGGGGGTCCGCAGGCGGCGCACAATGCCGTTCGCGACCTCGACCTCCGGGGAGATGATCACGTCGATGGGCAGCTGGTCGGAGGCGTAGAGGCCGCGCCAGATCGGCGCCAGATAGCCGTGGTGCCGGACACGGGCGATGCGGCGGGAAACATTGAATAGGGAATAGGCCACCTGGCAGGCGACCATGTTGACCTCGTCCGAGCGGGTCACCGCGATGAGCATGTCGGCATCCCGCGCACCGGCGCGCTCCAGGACCTCGGGGTGGGAGGCGTGACCAATCATGCCGCGGACGTCATAGCTCTCGTCGGCCCTGCGCGCGTGTTCCGGAGAGATGTCGACAACCGTGACATGAATTCCCTCGGTCGCGAGATGGCGGGCAATGGTCGTGCCGACCTGTCCCGCACCGCACACAATCACTCTCATGCTGGCCTCGCCCTTCGAGAAAACTTGGCTCCGATGTTATGTAGGGCAGCCTCCGCAAGGACGCGCAGATCTATCCCACAACACGAGGATCTTCCTCACTCACCCGGATGAGCATGTAGCCCCATCCTGCGACTGCTCGCTCTTAACGCTCAATCTCCACGACGACCCTGCGGCCGTACGGCTGAGCTCTATCAGCTCGGATGAGCGGCCGTAGAACACGAGGGTGTCGCCGACCCGGATCACCGTATGCCCCGGGTGCCTCCTTATAGATGCGAGGAGCCATACAGCCGTAGCACCGGCTATCAGGACCAGCAGCCGGCCCCACCCCTCGCCCTTTCGTCAACACTAACGAAGGACAGAATCAGGGTCGAAGAGGCCGTTAGAAGGGCGGCACTGCGCAGGAACGTCAGGGTGCTGATGATCTGCCGTCGAACGGGATGGCTGAACGGGAAAATGGCAGATATGCGCAGCAAGGTTCCCAGACAAGTCTCAGGTAAGCGGCTGGGCCAGCTAATTAGGCGTGGCCGCACAGCCTGGGTCGTCCAGAATGCCACGTAGCTGATTGATCGGGAACAAACCCGAACAAGCGACAGCTTGAGGCAACCGTCACATTGGAATGTCTTCTGTGGGTCATGCAATGACGATCCCCTGCCCTCCGGGAACGTCCGCTGTTCCTTGCTAGAGCAGACCCTCGGCCTACTTCCGAGAAGTGCCAGGAGCCGACCTTAAGCCATCGTCTACCCTTCGAGAGCTGCCGAAGACCTCGCAGGGAGCAAAAGCGGTGCCACCTCCCAGCCAGAACGACAAAGCCAATTGCGAATGCTTCTTCGTGTTCCATCCGTGTTGCATGGAGCCAAATGGGCCTGATTGTAACCCATTGAAAAATAACGGCTCTCGTTGCAGACCGTTGCAACACGCCGCCGCGGGTTTTCGGGCAATGAAAAACCCGCCAAGCCTTTGACCTAGCGAGCTTTTTTGATGGTAGCGGAGGAGGGATTTGAACCCCTGACACAAGGATTATGATTTGATGCCTTACAAGGCTAAGCTACTGTACAAGTTGGTATTTTATTTAGTTGTACTAGCTCTACGCTAGGTTTTAACCGTAACAGTAATGTCAGTTCTCCGGTGCATTGCAGAAATTCAGCGGCACCATTCGGGTCGGACTGCATCAGGATGACGACTTGGTCCTCTTCATCGAAGACAACGGCGTTGGACTTGCGGCCACGCGGCGGAAAGGATCAATGGGTACAGCCTGATCGAGGGCATGGCCCGAAGCGTTAACGGTGCCCTCACGGTAGAGGGCCAACGCTGAACCGTTCGATTTCCACGCTGCATCTAGGAGCTTCGCATTGTAGGACCGTTGGACATCGGTGGGATGCGCAACTCCCCGCTGAGCTGCCTTATGAATAGTGTTACAAGGCCTGCAAGGAACTGTACCCAGAGGAATAGCCTTGTTGCCGTCCCTAGTTTTGTCCATTAGTGGAAGATAGAGGCATGTTTAACCTCAGCAGATTGATGCCCTTTCCAGCATGGGCGTTCCCTGCCGCCGCGCTCCTCTTCTTCGCACTTGCCTCTGCCTTCAGCTTCAGCACTGACACCATCAAATCACCATTAGGCATCCTTCTCGCCACAGCGCTGTTTCCTATCCTGGTTGGCACTGTATTCGCGGCAGTCCATCATGCCGAGGTGATCGCGCGCCGCACGGGAGAGCCCTATGGCACCCTCATTCTCACCATCGCCGTGACGGTAATCGAGGTTGCGCTCATCACCTCCGTGATGCTGGATGGCGAGAGCAACCCGGCGCTTGCCCGTGACACAGTATTCTCAATTATCATGATTGTCGGCAACGGGCTCGTCGGACTGTGTATCCTGCTCGGCGGAATGCGCTACCGCGAGCAAGGCTTTCGCGTGACGGGCGCAAATGCATACCTCGTCGTTCTCATCGTGCTCGCAACCCTCACCCTCATTCTGCCGAACTACACTCAGGCCCGCCTCGGGCCGTTCTATTCGCCGAGCCAGCTCGTCTTCGTGACACTAATCACCCTGGCTCTCTATGGGGTGTTCCTCTACATCCAGACGGTCCGCAATAGGGATTACTTCCTTGTCCTTGAGACAGAGGGCAGCGATGAATACTCGGACATACCGCAAAACCGCGCCGTTACGGTCAGCGCGGCTCTTCTCACTCTGTCGCTCAGCGCCGTCATCCTGCTCTCGAAACTGTTTGCTGCTGTCGTTGCGGTTGGCACGACGCTCGTAGGCGCTCCTGAGGCCGTCATAGGGGTCGTAGTGGCCTTGCTGGTCCTGTTACCGGAAAGCGTGGCGGCGGTTCGGGCGGCCCGAGGAAATCAGCTGCAGAAGAGCCTCAATCTGGCGCTCGGTTCCTCGCTTGCCACGATCAGCCTGACTATTCCTGCGGTTGCAGCGGTCAACCTCATGCTCAAGAGGGACCTCGTGTTGGGGCTCGATGGCGAAGACACCGTCATGCTCATGCTCACGGCAGTCGCGAGCCTCCTCACATTCGGCACTGGGCGAACCAACATTCTCTACGGTTTTGTCCACCTCGTGCTTTTTGCAACATTCCTGTTTCTCGTGTTTGTCCCTTGAAGATGTCTCTTCTGACCACTGCTGGTCGGGCGAGGGAAACCCGTCGTCTCCATAGCCCCGTCGTCCCTTGAGCTTTGCCTTCGGTGCTACCGCAGGCTGCCCTTCCAAAGCTCTTTGCTGCTTTCCAGAACGCGTCGAGAGCCTCCTGCTGGTCCCTGCTGCTTGGAGGAAACCTTTGCTCATCAGGCTCACTCTGCTGCGCGGTGGCCGCGAGGCCATTCAGCTTGATGGTCCGTTTTGGGTTGAAGCGCTTCCGAAAACATGACGGTCAGGACAGGTTGATTGGCCCGGTCCATGATCTCGACGCGCCAGCTTCGCCGGTCCTCGCCCTTCTGATCGCCTTCCGCAATCATGTCACCGGCTTGGGCGAGTGCCGCCTTGCGCGCAGTCTGGAGGTCAGGATAGGTCTCGCCCTCCGGGTCTTCCACAAGGCCGCTCCCGGTCTGGATATTGAAGTAATAGAGCGTCGTTCCCGTTCCGCGCTCTGGCGCAAATGGGGGCTCGCGGGAAGGGTGGCCTGAACGGGGCGCACCCCCCTCATCATCCCACCGTTTGAGATCCTGACGCTGACTCGGCTTCTTCGGACTCGGCTTCTTAGGATCGTTCCTCATTTGGAAAACATAGGACAGCCATCCGGCTTTTTGATGTCTGCGGCACATTCCACTTTGTGCCGGATCCGACCAGCGCCTGAGCTCGACCTGAGCGGACTACCCTCCTAAATCGGCCACTATTCCGGCCGACATTGGCGCTGGGCTCCAACTCAGAGACAGGTTTCGCGATGCGATCAATGGCTATCGTCCTTCTCGCCACGTGCGGCTTGTTCGGTGTGGCTCATGCCCAGAGTACCCCGGCAGCCTCCAGTGCGCCCAAGTTCATCACGATCAGCAACAATGCCATCCTGAGTTCAAGGCTCATGGGATTGAACGTCCAAAGCGCCAGTGGCAAGAGCATGGGCAAGATTGAGGATGTTGTCTTCGAGGGCGGTCAGATCATTGGAGTCGTTCTGTCTGTTGGGGAAGTCCTGGGCAGCGGTCAGCGCTACGTGGCTGTCGATCCATCGGCGATCTCGATCCGGTACGCAGAGCGCGAGGACAAGTGGCAGGCGACCATGAACGCTGACCTTGAACAACTGAAATCGGCCCCGGAGTTCCGTTACGAGGGCAAATGGAAGCGTTGATCCCTCTCACAGGGCTCCGGGCGGTCCTCTTGTCTGGATCACTAAGCTCCGAGGAAGAAGCGGTGAGGCTCTCCACCTCTCACCAAGTCACAGAAGACGCCGCGGTCGTGCCGACGGCCTGCTCCCCTCGACCCAGCTTCCACTCAACCGCATCGTCCCCTCGCACCGAGATCCTCCTGTAGTTGGGATTCCCCAACAACTCGGTCATAGGTCTGATCCGCGCTACGGATCTGATACTGAGGCTCCCGGTCGCCGGCAGGCAGCAGAAAGACGATCTCGTAACCGCCTCTCCAGACATCATTGGGTGAGCTGGCCTCGGCGTAGCTCACGGGTTGCCCCACAGAATAGCGATGCGTTCTCATGGTCGGATCCTCTCTTGTATTCTGCCGACGCCTTCATGCTGCTCACTCACCAATAGGACCAGCCATGCGCGACGACGAAGTACACGACGATGGATGCTCCGATCAGAGCCGCGATCAGTGTTAGGACCAGTGGATCATTGCTCCAGGGCAGGCGGGATTTGTTGAACATCTCTTTGTCCTCATTTCGCTCAGTGGGGCCGCTTTCCTGGCCCTCTCCAAATGCCCACCTCATACACAACGAGGCAGCCGGCGATCAGCAACACAGCGACAAGTGCTTGGCTTAACATTTCGGATCTCCTCCGAAGGGACGGGCAAAACCAGCCTGCCTATCAATAGAGTAGCATACTCCTCCCACATCAAATTAGATATTATTTTTCTGGAATGTTTATTTTATTTAGACCACCTGATGTAAATCACCAACTCGTCCCCATATCTATTTCGGAATGCTTTGAAATTTACTCCAGCTTAACATCTGGAAGAGGATGTGGCACCGTCAGGAGGCTCTCCATGTGTCTGAGCAAAAGCTCCATGTTTGATCTTGAGCACTATCAGGATCATGACCGACCCGGACTTAAGCCTCACGCGACACAGGTTGCACACGCGACTTGGCTGCGGCTGACCACGGCGGAGTTGTCGGGCGTGCGGACCACGTCAGAACTGATCGCGCGGGTTGAGGAGAGATACAGCCTCTTCCGCGAGCAGGCCACCAGGGATGTTGAGTTCTGGGCCTTGGGCAAGCAGCTTTGAGCCGGTCGCTGCACGACGAGACCAGCCCTAACCATGGAGGCGACGATGTTTGGCTATCAAGGCGGCGAAAGCAACGAGACGGTAGCCCGTAAGACCGGATATCGCAGCGATGCAAAGCGTCAGTGGAATTGTCTGACGCCCTTGGATCTGTCGCAGATCAAGAACGAAGAGCAATTGGTTGCGCTGGTAAAGGTTCGCTACAGCCTGCCATACGAGACCGCCAGGGCTGATGTTCAAAGCTGGATGGCGGGCAAACAGTTCTAAACCTGACCGAGACGGATTGGGGGGCTGTACCTCCCAATCCAGCAGGGTAACCAACGGGGATCAGGTGATGGCAACCGAGTTTTACGTCGTTCGACATCATGGCGCCTGGCGTATCCGGGTGAATGGCAAACATCATGGGGTTTATCCGTCCCGTGTTTCGGCCATCAACGCCGCCGTGACGGAGGCCCGGTCTGCCGGGCCAGGAGCCAAGGTTTTCAGCACCGGGATTGTCAGTCAATTCAGTGACGAGTGGCCGTCGGGAGATGGTTCAGACCCACGCTGGCCTTGACCATGCCAGCACAATCCCCACGGGAGACGTGAATAAGCGAGCGGATGAGCCGGCTCTGTGACGAGCTGCGCATTAAGCTGCACGGGATTGACCGCCGGCTTGAGGCGCTCAAATCGAATGGCGCGGCGACCTTTAGCCGATCGCAGGATGTGCTTGAAAGCCAGCTCGACCGGGTCGAGCAGCGTATCTACAATAATCGCGTGGCCGTTGAAGCAGCCAACGTCAGGGTCAAGACATGGTTGGCCGAGAAAAGGGCCGGCTCTACTGCGGGTGGGGCCCTTTGGACAGAACGCCACGAGACCCCTCTGCTGGAGGCTCGTGCCGATGATGCCGAGGCCTATGCCATTGCCGTCTTCGAGCTTGCGGCTGCGGCAGCAGATGAAGCGACATTGGCAGTCCTCCAAGCCATTCTCGCGCGCAATGATGCTGATATTGCGGCTTTGTCGGAGACGGGCCCGGCCAATCGATGAGCTCTAAGCTCCAGGAATGAAGTTATACAGGTTCACTCAACCAAGCGGAGCTTCCGTGATGTTTACTATCGAGTTCTTTCGGGTCCGCGGCACAGACGATGCTCATGCCACTCTGGGCCGGGTTGAGCATGACACAACAGATCTGGAGGACGCAAAGGTAAGAGCCTGGTCACTCTTCGAGACCTTGGACCTGCCGCAAAAGCCGGATGCGTTGCGCATCGTGGATCACACCGGAGATGAGGTGTTCGTCTGGAGTCCAGAGCACAACAGCACCTGAATGCGGATCTATCTCTCCTGGTGTAGTATTTGGCTCTGATGAAGCCCTATAGGAGAATGATTACGGCCCCGGTTCATCACAGGGTCGTCGAGCACGAAAGTGGATGGGCTTGCAAGGTCGGAGATGTCCTCTCAGAACGCTACGACAGGAATAATGAAGCACGAGCCGCTGCTGGACGGAGGCTGCCGGGCGCGACTGAGGATATCGAGTACCAAGACGAAGCGGGCGACTGGCACGAGGAAGTCTCTCAAGGGAAGGACCGGCCAGAGACAGACGTCACGGGGTAGGCAACTGAATAGTTCTCCCAACGTGTTCTTTCTCGACCCAACCGACCACAGGGCCAAGATGCACAACCTGTCGCTCTGGTCAGAAGCATGCTTGAAAGTCCGTGTCACCTGGAGGGTGAACGATGACCAACAGACCTTTTGAGCCTAGCACGGAGCGAAAGTATGACAAAGGCGCGAAAGCTATACAGCAGTCCAAACGGCGACCGGTGGTACTTGATCCGGGATGCGTCTGGAGCGGTTTTTGTGCGGCATGAAGCCAATTCGGCCTCCGGAGGCAATATTGCGCATGTTGAGATCGGTACCTTCCTGAGTTCCAGACGCGGCCCAGGGCAAGAGGAGTTGCTCCGCTTGATTGGATCATTGCTCGACAACGATATTGCCCACCCCTGAAGGATCAGGATCTAATGGATACGCGGATAAACGACCTCGTCTGGTTTTGGCGGCCGGCTGCGTGCTGAGCCATATACTCTGAGCGCAAGAACTCACGGCTGCTTGATCGAGGATTATAATAGCGTGATTTTCTCGTAGCGATGAGCGTCGAAGGCGTCAGGAGACCGTGAGCAACGGTATTGATCTGTGGAGGCAGCGCATCGAAATGCTTGTTGGCCACCGGTTTACCGGCAGCCTTGCTTATCTAGCTGACGCTCGCGAAATCGAGAGCCAGCCTCAATGCGGCAGAGGATGAATACGGTGCCGCCCGTTCCCTGAAGATACTCAGATAAGGACAATCAGGGCCAGGCCGAAAAGGCCAGTGGCAGCAATGGCGATGGCGGAAAACCAAGGCCATCTACGGATGAGCTTCATATCGCCGATCATGGTCACCTCCCCTGAAGCGGGCCGCGTTTCTTGCCGATCACTCGTAGACGGCGGAGGCTCCAGTGATACTCGGGCTATTCGAGTAGCTGGGCGCGTTCACGGTGTTGTTGATAGCCCATAAACACAAAGCAACACCTAGGAAGAGTGCGGTCCAGTTCAAGGTTCTGGTGAGCCAGAGTGCAGGGGATACAGCAGGCGGATGTCCGGAATTCTTGCTCGGTGGCATTCCTGTTGGCATGGCAACCTCCAAAGCCCGGTGAGCTTCGAGACGCGCAATACGCCAGGAAGGGCAGCAGCCGACTAAGGAGCCACTGATCGGGACAACATGGGCCACTAATGAGGCTTTTGAAGGGCTGTGGCCAAGAGCGTGCGCAAAATAGATCCGCGTTACGCGGAGCGAGTTTGGGCGGGGCATGAGAATGCTCGCGAGCCTGTTTAAGCAGCCCTTCCTAGGGACGTGTCCACCATCTAGTGAACATTCGTGACCACGGTCATAGCCCTGCGGAATGCCATCCGGCAGACACTCGCTGTGTTGCACTCTCCATTGCAGGCGTCGCCCATCCTCCAGAATGACCGGGTCAACGCGGGCATCTGGAGCCCTTTCAGGAACGACCGCTGCTCCCTGCAAGAGCTGACATTAGCCAACTTCCGCATTGTTGGATCGCAGTGATGTCATATTGCTAAGCGGGCGCCATCCAGACATGACGACACTCTTGAGTGCATTGGTTCTCAGCTCATACAAGGCCATTGCCAGATCGAGTGCCATACGGGGCGATAGCCGCACCCCCGACCCGTGCACATGAAAGCGCTCGTGCCCTGGCTCGCGGAACGGCGCTAGCGCTGGACCTCCGAGGGGTTTGCGATAGGATGCTCGCATGACGCACCATCACCACTATCAAGATGATCACGACCACAGTCATCTCTCGGACATCGAGCTGCGCGTGCGCGCGCTGGAGTCGATCCTGATCGAGAAGGGCTATGTCGATCCGGCCGCGATAGACGCACTCGTGGAGACCTACGAGGTCAAGGTCGGACCGCGCAACGGAGCCAGGGTGGTGGCCAAAGCCTGGGCGGATCCGGCCTATCGCGAATGGCTCCGGCAGGATGCGACCGCAGCTATTGCCTCCTTAGGCTTCATAGGCCGCCAGGGCGAGCACATGGTGGCGGTGGAGAACACACCGGACGAGCACAACATGGTCGTTTGCACCCTGTGTTCCTGCTATCCCTGGCCGGTGCTCGGCCTGCCGCCCGTCTGGTATAAATCGGCCCCTTACCGCTCTCGGGCGGTGCTGGATCCCCGCGGGGTCTTGGCAGAGTTCGGTGTCAGCCTGCCGGAGACGACTCGGATCCGGGTCTGGGACTCGACAGCCGAGATCCGGTACCTGGTCGTGCCGATGCGCCCTAAGGGAACCGAGGGCATGAGCGAGGAAGCTCTGGCTGATCTTGTGACTCGTGACTCCATGATCGGCACCGGACTCGCCCGGCGGCCCGAGGAGGTGGCGCGGTGAACGGAGCCCAGGACCTCGGCGGCATGATGGGCTTTGGGCCGATCGCAATCGAGCAGGACGAGCCCTGGTTCCATGCCGAGTGGGAGCGGCGGGCCTTTGGCCTGACCCTGGCCATGGGAGCAACCGGCAGCTGGAATATCGATATGAGCCGGCATGCCCGCGAAAGCCTGCCGCCAGCCGAGTATCTCGCCTCGAGCTATTACGAGATCTGGACCAAAGGCGTCGAAAAGCTGGTGGTTCAAGCGGGGCTCGTGTCCGAGGACGAACTGCGGCTCGGACAGGCTCTTCGGGATCCGGCGCCAATCAGGCGCGTGCTCAGGGCGCAGGACGTGCCGGCAGTGCTGGCCCGCGGCGGTCCGGCTGATCGAGCCGTGGAGCAGCCGGCGCGCTTTGCGGTCGGAGATCGAGTCGTCACCCGCAACATAAACCCCAAGGGCCACACCCGCCTGCCACGCTATGCCCGCGGCAAGCAGGGCATAATCGAACTGATCCACGGCGGTCACGTGTTTCCGGACACCAACGCTCATGGCCTGGGCGAGACCCCGCAGTGGCTCTACACGGTCCGCTTCACCGGGACTGAGCTTTGGGGCGAGGACGCCGATCCGAGCCTCACCGTGTCGATCGATGCCTGGGAGAGCTATCTTGAGCCGGCATGAGGAGATTGCCCGCGCAGCGGCGGAGATTGCCCCGATCCCACGCGGCGAGGATGGTGAACCCGTTTTCCGCGAGCCTTGGGAAGCGCAGGCCTTCGCGATGACACTTGCCTTGTACGAGCGGAGTCTTTTTACCTGGTCGGAATGGGCTCAGGCGCTGTCTGGCGCAATCAAGCGCGCCCAGGCTGCTGGCGATTGCGATGACGGCTCGACCTACTACCGGCACTGGCTTGCCGCGATCGAGGCTCTAGTGAGCGAGAAGGGCATCGCCAGCGAGCAGGCGTTGGCCGAGCGACGGGGCGCATGGGATCGTGCCGCCCACGCGACGCCGCATGGCCAGCCGATCCTGCTCAAGAACGATCCGCTCCGCTGAGCCGAGACGCGACTGCTCCCTCTTGCCGTCGCAGTGATATGCGATCCCAGCTTGACCCGTCGTGTGACATTCTGGAAATCGCACCACGTCTTTGGGTGACTTGGAGCCTTGATCATCATGAGGCGACCAGCTCAAAGCCAGTCCCGATCAGCAGGTTTCCCTCACCGATCCACGCGGGGGTCGTGGGCTACAACGTCCAAGCCGCCCTCGACACCCAGCACCATCTCATTGTGGCGCACAGCTGACCAACAGGGGTGCAGCGGGATGACCGACACCGAGATGAGAGGACAGCTCTCTCGGCGGCCGCTGTCGGCTCGATCCGTCGAAGCCGTCATTAAAGGTCCATCTAGCGTCAGATCAATCTAAGCCACCGCCTGGCGGAGCACCACAGTCTCCACCAAGGGCGAAGTTGGGTCGGGAGCGGATCAGGTCAAGCGGCCCCGCGCCGCGACTGGCAGTTCGCCGATGATCTGGTCTCCGCGCACCGTGATCAACCGGTCCACCATGTTGACCACCACACAGACGTGGTTGGGCACGATCCGAACAACATCTCCAATTTGCGGACGGTCGTTGCAAGCCGAGAGTTCCAGGAAGCCGTGTTCCTCCGCGAAGCGAGCGATCTTCGCGTGCGGATGCTCAATGATAAGCCCATGACCTTCGAGCCCACCCGTATCGCTCGTCAGTGTTTTCGAGCCGGAATCGAGAATTCCCCGCTCGGGGCCTGCCCGGCTGACGACTGTTGCGAAGACCGTGAGTGCACAATCCTCCAGTCCCGCCATACCGGCCGCCAGCATCATGCGGTCGTTGAACACGGATGTTCCGGCCCGGTGCTCGGTTACGGCCCGGACCTTGCCCAAATTGCGCAGATTCGGCGTTCCGCCCGACGAGACTATGCGCGGATCGAGGCCAAGCTCCCGGACCCCGGCCGTGGCCGCATCCAGAAAGGCCTGCGTCTCCGCCATGGCGTCTTCCGGCGGATACAGCATGAACCCTGCGAACGAGAGTCCGGGGCGGGATGCAATGTCCTTGGCCAGGGCAATCGCTTCAGCCACCGTTTCGACCCCTGCCCGCTTGCGGCCGGTGTCGCACTCGACAACCACGTCCAGGTCGTGGCCGGCCACGGCGGTGGCCTGCGGCAGGCCTGCCACGACGACCGGATTGTCGGCCGCCACCGTGACCTTCGCCTGCGACATCAATCGACCGAGGCGGTGAAGCTTCTCCTCTCCCAGTATGTTGTAGGAGATCAGGATATCGTCATGGCCCGCTTCGGCCATGACCTCGGCCTCGCCAATCTTCTGGCAGGTGATGCCACGCGCCCCCGCCTCGCGCTGCATGGTCGCAATCATGGGGCTCTTGTGCGTCTTGATGTGGGGCCGATTGGCGACGCCCGCCGCGTTGCACAGGGCCTGCACGCGGGCGATGTTACGTTCGACCACGTCGAGATCGATCACCACGGCGGGCGTCCCGAACTGGCGCGCAACTTCGGTCTTAAGGCTTTCAATGCTCATGATCGTCCCTTTCAGTCTCGGACGAGAAGAATGGCCTCAATCTCGACAGTCATGCGATTGGGCAGTGAGCCCATTCCGACGGCCGAGCGGGCATGACGCCCGGCCTCGCCCAGCACGTCCACGAGGAGATCCGAGCAGCCGTTGATGACCTTGGGGTGATCGGAGAAATCCGGCTCGGCATTGACCATGCCGAGCAGCTTCACCACGGCTTCGATGCGGCTCAACTCGCCGAGAGCCGATTTCGCGATCGCGAGCAGGTTAAGCCCCGTCAGGCGGGCATCCTCATAGGCCTCCTCGACGGTCGCATCACGGCCGAGGCGACCCGGCCGGTAGGTGCCGTCTGCGCGCTTGGGGCCTTGGCCGGAGAGATAAAGGAAACGTCCGGCGAAGCGGTACGGCACATAATTGGCCACCGGCACCGGAGCCTCGGGCAGCACAAAACCCAGAGCGACGATTCTCTCTTCGGGCGTCATATTCCATCTCCTCTCAGGCTTCGTGCCACATCTGACCGTTGATGACCACGCCCTTCGCGGCGAGGCAGGTTTCTCCAGAGAGGCGCTCGCCGGTCGAGTCCACGTAATCGAAGGTGCCGTTCTGCAACTCCAAAATCGACGCATCGCCGGCGCTGTCAGGACGGAGCGTGCCCAGTTCCGGCCGCTTGAGAGCCTTGGCGGGATTCTCGGTTGCGGCCCTGATCACCTCGACCAGCGGCATCCCCAGGCAGAGGAATTTCGACATGGTGGTCAGAAGGTCGAAGGCAGGTCCGTCAATGCAGAGGGCATGCACATCGCTCGAGATGCAGTCGGGCATGAAATCATTGTCCAGCATGACCCTCGCGGTATCGAACGCAAAGGATCCCATCCCGTGTCCGATATCGAAGATCACGCCCCTTTGGCGTGCCTCAATCACCGCCGGGTGGACCTTACGATCCGCGGTTGTGGGCGAATTGGGGAATGGCCTAAAGCAGTGGGTCAACACATCGCCTTCGCGCAGGCGCTCAAGAACTTCCGGCAGGGTCGGCGGCGGGTGGTCGATGTGGACCATCATTGGCATGCCGACGCGATCAGCCACCTGGCGGCCGATGTCCAGCGGAACGATGCCCGAATTTCCCGATGCGTGGAAACCGACGCGCACCTTGATGCCCGCCAGCGTATCACGATTGGCCTCGGCGACCTCGACGGCGTCGATGGGCGCCATGAGGCGCAGATCCCCGCTCTCTCCGACCATCACGCGCTTGGAGAAGCCGTAGATTCCCGCAAAGGAGACGTTGAGATAGGCGACGATGCGCACGGGCGACGGCTTGATGACGTGCTCAAGAAAACCCGGATAGTTGCCGGGGCCGGCGCTTCCCGTATCGACCAGCGTCGTGCATCCTCCTCGCGCCAGCACGAGGGGATCCACGCCGAGCGAGGTTCCGCCCCAGTAGACGTGCGTATGAAGGTCGATCAACCCTGGTGTGACGATCTTGCCGGCGACATCCTTTACGGTGCGTGCGCCCTCCGAGAGATTGTTGCCGATCGCAGCAACCTTCCCGCCCGAAAAGGCGACATCGGTCACCCGGTCGATGGACTGGGATGGATCGATGACGCGCCCACCCCGCAGAACGAGATCAAAACTCATGTCAAATAGACCCTCTTGATACGGCCCCACGCACACGAAAGAAAATTACATAGATCCGAAGCGATCCGCTTCCCCTGATCGATGCTGTCTGCTCTATTGGCGTAAGACTGGCAGCAAATTGGGTCAAGGCAATTGACAGCCGACGAAGCAGATTAATAAACTTTCACCGCTGCCTGCTCGAAGCATGCGGGAACACTCTTGCAGGCATAGGCATCAACGGAGGACAGCATGAAGATTCAGAGGGATCGCACTGGCGGATGGACGCGCCGTGGGCTGGGGCTCGCCGCAGCTGGAGTAGCCGTAGCCGCTCTTCTCGGACCCGGCGCCGCATGGGCGCAGGGAAAGACAAGCGCTAACCTCGCCATGATCGGCGAGCCGCAGTCGCTCGACCCGATGGCATCCACGGCCGACCTCGTCAGCATCATCATGCAGCATGTCTACGAGCCGCTGTTCACCTTCGACAGCCACTCGGCGGTTCAGCCCATGCTGGCAGCCAAGATGCCGGAGATCTCTGCCGACGGTAAGAAGTACACCATCGAACTTCGCAAGGGCGTGAAATTCCATAATGGCCGCGAGCTTGACGCCGAAGACGTCGTCGCTTCGCTCAAGCGCTGGGTGGATATGACGCCGCGCGGCAAGGCACTCGCGAAGAGCATTACGTCGATCTCCGCAAAAGGTCCTTCGACGGTCGAAATCGAGCTCTCCGAACCTCAGCCCGCGCTGCTTGCGCATCTTGCACTCCCGTCGGGGTTCGCCGTCATTATGGCGAAGGAGTCGATCGCCAATCCGCTCGTCGAGTTCATAGGGACCGGGCCTTACAAGTTCCGTGAGCGCAAGCCGGACCAGTACGTCGTTCTGGTGAAGAACGATGCGTACTCCTCGCGCGGTGAACCTGCGGATGGTTATGCGGGCAAGCGCGAGGCGAAAATCGACGAACTGCGCTTCATTCCCGTCCCGAACGCCAATACCAGGGTCGAAGGCATCATCGCCGGACAGTACCAGTTCGCCGATCAGCTGCCCGTAGAGAGCTATAAGAAGGTTTCGAACGCTTCGGGCGTCAACGCTGTCCTGACGATGCCTTACGGTTTCCCGTATATTCCGACCAATACCAAGCAGGGACCGATGGTTGATCCGAAGATCCGCCAGGCCTTTCAGATGGCGCTGAATACGGAAGAGCTCCTGCTCGCGGGTTTCGGCGAGCCGAAGTTCTTCACCGTAACCGGCGAGCATTTCCCAAAAGGATCCCCGTTCAGTTCAACCGCCGGTGCCGACAAGTACAACAAGGCGGATCCGGAAGGGGCCAAGAAGCTGCTCGCGGAGGCCAAGTACGATGGAACCCCGATCCGCATCCTCAATTCCAAGCAGTATGACTTCCATCACCGCATGGCGCTCATGATGGCGGAGCAACTGAAAGCGGCAGGGTTCAAGGTTGCGCTCGACGTGGTCGACTGGTCCACGCTGGTCCAGCGCCGTGGCGATCCGGCCCTGTGGGACGTGTACATCACCCACTCGGCCTTCATGCCGGACCCCATGCTCTCCCCGCCGCAACTCGGCGATGGCGCCCCGGGCTGGTGGAAGACGCCCGCAAAGGATGCGGCCCTCGCCGCCTTCAACGGCGAGTCGGACTCCGCAAAGCGCGGTCCTCTGTGGGGCAAGGTCCAGCAGGTCATCTACGACGAGGTGCCTTACATCCGCGTCGGCAACTTCGCTGCGCTGAGTGGCCTCTCCGACAACATGAAGGGCTATACGCCCATGATGATGCCCGCTTTCTGGAACGTCGAACTCGCCAAGTAACACTCCGGGCGGCGGCATCCCGGGCGAAAGTGCAGGACGCTGCCGCACTCGTCCATCTCTGACGTCATAGCATCCGAGACGGGATAAAAGCTCATCGGTCTCATCTAACATCCGCAGAGGTGGGCTCTTCACCTCTGCCCTTTTGGAGCCTAGAGCAATGTGGCTTAAGCTCGGTCAGCGCCTCGTCAGCCTCATGATCGTCATGTTTCTCGTTGCTACAATGGTCTTCTTCCTGACGCGACTCGCGCCGGGCGATCCGGCAGCGCTCATGCTCGGCGATCAGGCAACGGCCGAAGACATCGCCCAGCTGCGGCAGGTTTACGGTCTCGACAAGCCGATCATTGTCCAGTTCGTGCTGTGGCTGAAGGAAATCGCCCGCGGCAATCTTGGTCACTCAATCTTCCTGCAGCGCCCCGTCATCCAGGCGATCGCAGAAAGAGCCGAACCGACCTTCTTTCTCGCGCTCTTTTCCGTGTCCATCGCGGCTCTGGTGGGTATCCCGGCTGGCATCGTGTCGGCGGTATGGCGCGGGCGCCTCCTGGACCAGATCGTCAGCGGCCTCGCGATGCTGGCGGCGAACATTCCGAGCTTCTGGCTCGGCCTCATCTTCATCCAGCTCTTTGCTGTCCGCCTCGGCTGGTTCCCCGTGGCTGGTTACGGCGAGCCGGGAGCACCTTTCTTGGAGCGCCTCGCGCACCTCGCCTTGCCTGCAACCGTTCTCGGGATCGTCAACTCGGCCCTGATAGTCCGCTTTACACGAGCCAGCATGCTCGACGTGCTGAGTGACGATTATGTCCGAACGGCGCGCTCGAAAGGCATCTCCGAGGCACGTGTGGTGCTTCGGCACGCCTTCGGCAACGCGCTAGTGCCCATCGTCACAGTGGTAGCCCTCACGGCAGCCCTGCTGGTCGGCGGTGCTATTGTGACCGAGACTGTTTTCGGGCTTCCCGGCATCGGCAATCTCGTCGTCTCTGCCGTGCTGCGACGAGACTATCCGGTCATTCAGGGCGCGCTCATCGTCGTCGCAGCAGTCTACGTGCTCATCAACCTGTTGACCGACATCATTTATACCTTCGTCGATCCTCGCGTCCGATACTGATCATGGTCCACTCACCTGCAATCCTGTTCTTCCGCCGCATGTTTCGACGGAAGCTCGTGTTCGCGGCATTCGTCATCCTGTCCGTCATCATGCTGATGGCGCTGGTGGCGCCGTGGGTCGCGCCGTATGAGCCAACCTCTATCAAAATCATCCGCCGCCTGAGGCCTCCTGGCGAACTTAACTGGCTGGGCACAGATGAGTTCGGACGCGACATTCTTTCGCGCATCATTTACGGGGCCCGCGCATCGCTCGGCATCGGCTTCGCCGTGGTCCTCGTGTCGATGACCGTCGGAACTCTGTTCGGGCTGCTGGCCGGCTACTTCCGGTCGCTCGATGGCCTCGTCATGCGGGTCGTGGATGCCACGATGGCGCTTCCCGATATCCTGCTGGCCATCTTCTTGGTGGCCGTCCTCGGCGCTTCCGCTTTCAATGTCGTTCTGGCCCTCTCAATCGTTTATACGCCGCGGGTGATCAGGGTGGTTCGCGCCTCCACTCTTGTCCTTCGCGAGTTGCCGTTCGTCGAGGCGGCGCGTGCATTGGGAGTCTCGACGCGCCGGATCCTGTCCGTGCACATCCTCTTGAATGTCGCCTCGCCGGTGCTGGTCCAGGCGACGTTCATCTTCGCCTACGCGGTCCTGGCCGAGGCCGGCCTTTCCTTTCTGGGTGCCGGGGTTCCGCCGGAGGTGCCGACGTGGGGAACCATGATCGCCTCCGGCCAGCAATATGCCGACAGTGCCTTCTGGGTAGTGCTATTCCCTGGGCTCGCCATTGTTCTCGCGGCTCTTTCGCTGCAGGTCGTCGGCGACGGCTTGCGAGATATGCTCGATCCCAAACTGCGGAAGACGCTGTGACGATGGACACCTCGCACCTTCTCTCGATCAGGGACCTCGAGGCTCGCTTTCGCACCGAGGACAGCGAAGTGACCCCGGTACGAGGGGTCACGCTTTCCGTCGGTGCCGGCGAGACGGTTGCTCTCGTGGGCGAATCGGGTTCCGGGAAATCTGTGACGAGTCTCGCCGTCATGGGGCTGCTGCCGCGCCCGGCCGGCCGCGTCTCGGGAGGGCAGATCCTGTTCCGCAGGAGGTCGGGAGAGATGGTCGATCTCGTAAGCTTGCCTCTGCCGGAACTGCGCAAGCTGCGGGGCTCCGAGATCGCGATGATCTTCCAAGAGCCCATGACCAGCCTCAACCCGGTCATGACCGTCGGCGAACAGATCGCCGAATCTGTGCGCCTGCACATGGGGCTCAGCCAGGGGGCGGCCATGCGGCGGGCGGAAGAAATGCTCGATCTGGTGGAGATCCCGAACGCACGGCACCGTGTTTATGAGTATCCGCACCAGATGTCGGGCGGCATGCGTCAAAGGGTGATGATCGCGCTGGCGATGTCCTGTAATCCTTCCCTGCTGATCGCCGACGAACCGACCACGGCTCTCGACGTGACCATCCAAGCCCAGATCCTGGCGTTGATCGGGCGCCTGCAGAGAGACCTCGGCATGGGGGTGCTGTTCATCACGCACAATCTCGGCGTCGTTGCCGAGATCGCCGACCGGGTGACTGTGATGTATGCGGGTCAGGTGGTGGAAACCGGCTCCGTCAGGGACATCTTCCGGGCGCCGCGGCATCCATACACGGGCGCGTTGCTGAACTGTCTGCCGGCTCGCGCACGGCATCGGGAGGATGGCCGCCGAGTGGTGCAGTCTATCCCCGGATCCGTCGAGTTCGTCAACGGAGGGTGCAGTTTTGCTCCGCGCTGCACGCGGGCGGCGGATATCTGCCGTACAGACGCAATCGCGCTGGAAAATGAAAAGGAACGCAGCGTCCGCTGCCTGAGATGGAGGGAGACCTTCGCATGAGCGCTGCACCGCTTCTGGCCGTCGAAGGCCTGACAAAGCATTTCGGACGGACACCGCATATTGTTCGCGCCGTCGAAGATGTGAGCTTCGACATCGCGCCAGGCGAGGTTTTGGGCCTAGTCGGAGAGTCTGGTTCGGGGAAGAGCACAATCGGCCGTCTCATTCTGCGGCTGATCGATTCGACGGCGGGCGCCATCCGCTTCGACGGCCAGGACATCTCGCGACTTCCCGAGCGGCAGCTGAAGGTCCTGCGCCGCAACGCGCAGATGATCTTTCAGGATCCTTATGCCAGCCTGAATCCCCGGCTGCGGGTGCGCGAGATCATCGGCGAGGCGCTTGATGCCCACCGGCTCGCAAGTGGAGCCCGTCGGAATGAGCGGATCGGAGAACTCCTGGAAACGGTCGGATTGCAGGCCACTCACATGTCCCGCTTTCCGCACGAATTTTCCGGGGGACAGCGCCAGCGCATCGGAATAGCCCGCGCTCTTGCGGTCGAACCGAAGCTGATCGTCGCAGACGAGCCAGTCTCGGCCCTGGACGTGTCCGTCCAGGCGCAGGTGATTAACCTGATGCAGGACCTGCGGCAGCGCTTCGGGCTTGCGATGCTCTTCATCTCCCACGACCTGGATGTGGTCGAGTTGATGTGCGACCGCATCGCGGTGCTCTATCTCGGTCGGGTCATGGAAATTGGTTCGTCGGATGATATTTCGCAGAGGCCGCGCCATCCTTACACGCGAGCCCTGCTTGCGGCCTCCCCGAAGGCCGATCCTGATGCACCGAAGATCCGCCGGATGCTCACGGGCGACATCCCGTCTCCCATGGCGCCTCCTTCGGGCTGCGTGTTCCGCACCCGGTGCCCGGCGGCGACGGACGAATGCGCTCGTGTCGTTCCAAAGTTGCGCTCGGCCAGCGGAGGCCATAGGTTCGCTTGTCACTATGACACGGCACACGACGAAGAACCTGCTGCGGCATGATCCAGGACGCCCCCCTCTCGAACCTGTCACCGGACCCCGGTTCGGATATTCTGCGGTCGATCAGCGCCGGCCTCGTGTCCATGTCGGCGGGACAGCAGCGCATCGCCGCAATGATTCTAGAAAACCCGCATTGGGCCATGCAGGCCAATGTCGAGGAACTGGCCTCGAAGGCTGGTGTGAGCGCCCCAACTATCGTTCGCTTCGCCCGCACGGTCGGGTGTGACGGCCTGCGCGACCTGAAACTCAAGCTGGCTGCGGCTCTCGCTGTCGGCGCACCCTACCTGCACCGCAGCGTGACGCCGGGCGACAGCACTGCGGAAGTCATTCGCAGCATCGTCGGCAGCACGACCTCGGTTCTATCCGACTGGCAGCATCAGCTGGTGCCTGCAGACATCGAACGGGCCGCCGAGATTATGCACCGCGCCCGGCGTGTCGACTGCTTCGGGACCGGGGCGACCTCGAACTTTCTCGCCATGGACATGCAGGCCCGCCTGTTCCGGCTCGGCATCACCACGAATGCATTTTCCGACGCTCATCTCCAACTCGTCGCAGCGGCTACGCAGACGGAGGAAGACGTGCTGTTTGCGATCTCCTATGTCGGCCGCATGCCCGCTCTTCTCGAAGCCGCGGCGGTCGGCAAGGAGCACGGCGCCACGGTGATCGCTCTGACTCAAACGAATACACCGTTGGCCGCAATGGCCGACATCGTGCTCAGCATCGACGTCCCTCACGACGCGACTATGCGGGTGGGCACCGACGCCTATGTGGTCCAACTGCTCATGCTCGAAATTCTGATGGTGATCATCGGCCTCAAGCGCGGCCCCGCCACGATCAGTCGCCTCGAAGAAATTCACGACATCCTGCTCACCCGCGGCGTCGACAGCGACGACCCGTCACTCCTGCATTGGGGCTGGAACCAAGTCCTGCGCAGCGACAAAGACGAGGCGGGCGCACCCTGACAGACGTGCAAGCTGCTGAGACCAATGGGGAGTGCCGGGAGGAGATCGTCTTGCTTCGGAAAGATGGAGAGCACTCTAATGACCCAGGAGGATCTCCACGCCCCACACCCGCTTTACGAAAGAGTTTCAGGATGAGGCCGTGCGGCTTGCTCTGACGAGCGGCCGCAGCCGACGGGCGAATGCTGAGGATCTCGGGGTTGGTCTGTCCACCCTGCGCCATCGGATTGACCGCCGCCGTGAACGCGAGATCGACGCTCCACCCGAGAACCGCCAGGAGGATATGGCGGCCGAGCTACGGCGCGAGAACGAGATCCTGCGACAGGAACGGGAGATCCTGGAGAAGGCCACGGCTAATGGCATGGACCGGCCGCGCTCCCAGGTGGAGCATGGGAGGACGGGATTATCCCGGAAGGAGCCATGCCATGTCACACCAGATCACAACTGAGACCATCACCACGATCGGGATCGACCTAGGAAAAAACACCTTCCACCTCATCGGCATGGGTGCACGCGGTAGGATTGTGCTGCGCAGGAAGATCGCGCGCGGACGACTGCAGTGCTGTCTGGCCAATCTGCCGGTCTGTCTGATCGGGATGGAGGTCTCGCCGGAGCCCATCACGTCGGGCGCCAGCTTGCCGCTTTCGGAATGAAGTGCGCCTTCTGCCAGCCCAGTACGTCAAGCCGTTTCTCAAAGGCCACAAGAATGACTACCGCAATGCCGAGGCTATCGCCGAGGCGGTGCAGCGGCCCACGATGCGCCCCGTGCCGCTGAAGTCAGCCGAGCAACTCGACCTGCAAGCTCTGCACCGGGTGCGAAGCCGTCTAATCGGGCAGCGTACGGCGGTGATCAACCAGATTCGCGGTTTCCTGCTCGAGTGTGACCTTCCGGTGCGGCAGGAACTTGCCGGTTCACGAGAGCTTACGCTACCCGCTGCTTAAGTAGTACCTGAGCTTCTCGCCCGCCGGGCGGCGATAGGCTTCTTCCTTGGACAGGTAGACGAAGGCCTGCTTGCCAAAGGGGCGTCGAATTTGGCACTCGTGGTCATGGGCCTGGGTAAGGTGACGGTGACGCCAGCCTGGTCGCAGGCCAGGGCTTTCTCGCCGTCCCAGCAACAGCGGTCAGCTGCCGCTTCGAGTTCCTCCACCTCCAGAACAGCCTCAGCCTTCTTTTGCCCATGGTGGAAGGCTGGGCCCGATTGAAGTGAGAAGTGAAGTTCGGTCCAAGTGACCGAATGTTGCCGCAGCCGACCCAATGGAGGCCGCCCAATCGGGCGGCCTTCGTTTTGCGAGCACGACTGATCTTCGTCTGCTCCTGCCTCATAATCGGACTTTCAGCCTACTTCCGGAATGTGCCGCCAATAGGAGACGTTTCGGTTCATCAACTTCGCGGAAGGCGAGTTGTGGAATCCGCTGGCTTTTCGTTCAGCTTGCCGTCGCAACCCTTTCACCACCGCAACGTTCGCCTATTCATTGAAAGGAGTTTCCGATGACGGCGCATCAACTGACAGCTGTGTTAAGCATATTCTTGTTTGGGTCGGTGGGGAGTGCCTCACAAGGACGAGAGCGGAAAAGGTCGCTGGGGCGGCGGCTATGACCGAGCCTATGAGCCTCGCCCCTACTATGGCCATGGCGTTCCCGGCCTCAGCTACGACCGGTATGCCGAACCGGATTATGGCTGTGGCCCCCGCGCATACGGCTACCGGGAGGACCGTCCGCGCCGTGCCCGCGGGAATGCCGTCAGGATCCCGCCGGGGCATCTTCCGCCTCCCGGGGAGTGCCGCACCTGGTACCCGGATCGGCCTCCTGGACATCAGCCGCCGCCGCATCGGTGCTAAGGGCTGTCCGGTGCGAAATTCGCGCCTCCCTATCCAAGGCATGGCCCACCCTTAGCGTCCCTTTGCCAGCATGACCTGAACCAAGCCACCGGATAGTGGTTCAACATGTCTCAGATCACACCAACCAGGGCCTCATTGAAGACGACATTGCGAGCGCGTCCGATGCGCCGGACGGCAGGCCACTAATTAACCCTCTTCACCAGGACGTCGCACCTGGCCTCGCCCAGGGCCCTCGCAGCCGTGGTGCCGAGGAACAACTCGGTGAGCGGGCTGCGCCCATGGGTTCCCATGACGAGCAGATCCGGCTCCCAGCGGTCACACGCAGCGGAGATGACCGGATATGTATCGCCCTCCTCGGTGAAGGTCGGCACAAGGGATCGGTCCAGGCCCAGCGCATGCAGCTCCGTGACGGCCTCCGTCAAAGCCTCATTCCCTATCCCTTGCGCGTAGGCCTTGGGAACCTGTGGCGGGGCATCGCCAAAGCCAACGACGCTCTGCATCGGCGAGAAGGCATGAACCACCGCGCACTCATCGAACGGCACTCGGCAGGATAAGCTCTGCGGGAACTCACAATCCCCGCTCTGTCGCAGAGGGCTTGATCCAAAGTCGCCAACCTGCGCCAGCGGCTCCCAATCCAGCCGCGTCCGTCGCCTGCTCTCGTATCGCTCCATGATCGACCGCACGCGTTACTGCCAGCAATGCGAGGAGCATCTCCAGATCCTTGACCTGCTGGAGCGCGGGAGGAACGCAGAGGCCTCGCAGGCGCAGCGCTGCCACCTGGAGCACACCATCGAGAATCTTCAGGAAATCAGGCCGATCCTGGAACACTGAGAGCTGCGGCGCGGACACGGGGAAGAGGCAGTCATGACGGTCGAGAATAGCGGGGTACGCGAAGCCGTCATTCGGACCGTTGCGATGCCTTCGGACACGAACCCTACCGGGCACATCTTCGGGTTGGCTAATGTCGCAGATGGTTCTTGCGACAGGCAATGCAGCCGCCCGGCGGGCCCGCGGTCGCTGCGTGACCGTGGCGGTGGACGGGATGGCGTTTCACAGCCCAGTTCACGTCGGCGATGAGGTCTCGGTCTATGCGGATCTGATTTCGACCGGGCGGACCTCCATGAAGTTCCAGGTCGAGGCCTGGCGCCGCTCCCGGGATGGAGACGAGCAGGTCAAGGTGACGGAAGCGGTCTTCACGTTCGTCGCCATCGATAGCGGCTCTCGCCCTCGCCCGGTGCCACCGGGATGAATTGGCCTCTCGCGATCAGCCGCCAAGCTCGAAAGTCTTTGCCTTGCGCAGGTCTGGTTTGGGTGGTCAAACCGGGAAGTTCCCGATTGGTATATTGAAGGTCCGCTGATCACCTGGAACCTGCCCTTCTGCGGCCGAGAGGGCGTGCGTGGTCCGGTCACTCTCGTGCCGCCTGTACCTTAACCGAGACGAGCCAGGGCTGGAGGAGCCGATGCCCTGGTTCTCGCCGGAGAGCCAGGTGGCTCATAGCAGGACGGCGCTCATGGCTTGATCGAAATCGACGCCCGTCCACTGGTGACGTCGGTGATCATCCGAACGATGTGCGGGGCGGTCGCTTCGGGGAGATCGGCCGTGATCGTCACGCCCGTTTCAGTAAAATTCTCATGGCGGAGATGAACGCCCGCAATGCTTGCAAGCCGCGCCCTCACTAGCGCAGAGTCGGAGAACGGGACGAAGATGGTGGCCTCCTGAACGGCCACGATCTGCACGAGAGTGGCTTCGCGCAAGCACGCCGCGGCCGTTCCGCCATAGGCCCAGACCAGACCGCCGCTGCCGAGTAGGACACCTCCAAACCAACGCGTTACGACAATAGCGATGCTGTCGAGTTGAAGCCGATCGGTGGCCTGCAAGATCGGCTTGCCGGCGGTACCACTGGGTTCGCCATCGTCGCTGAACCGATAGATCTGACCGATCCGCCACGCCCAGCAATTGTGGTTGGCGTGCGGATCGGAATGGGCGGCGATAAAGTCCTTGGCCGCCTGCTCATTCGCCACCGGGCCTGCAAGGGCAATGAACCGGCTCTTCTTGATCACCTGCTCGAGGGATGTGGTTCGGTCTAATGTAAACATAGGTTTCGCATTACACCCCCTATGCCAGCCAGTCAGCTGCTGGCCCGGTCGGCGGTCCATGCTGATCGGACCGTCGCTAGACAATGCCCCAGGTGTCGGCTTCATCGGGGGCGGCGCCATTATCAGCAAACCGGAGCTGTGCAGTGAACCGCTACAGCCGCAGGCTGGACGATGTTGGCGCTGGCAACTCTAACGGGGCGAGGACCTGCCGTGCAGGCCCTGCCTTACTTCGCGCAAGTCACACCCTGTCAGAGTTCCAGCACCAGACACGGCACTGCCTCTTTCCGCAGTTGCTCGCAGGCATCCTGGGCTGCCTTTCGGTCGGAGAAACCAGCAAAACGAGCCCGGACAAAGTTCTTGTAGGGTTCCGTTACCGGCTTGAGCCCGGCCAGAATCTCACCATGCGCCGACTGGGCGTCCTTGAGAGCCTTTTCGGCCGCCGCGCTGCTCGGAAGAGCGCCGATCTGGATCACAGGCCCGGCGCGCACGCCATCGGGCTGTGCCGCAACTGTTGCATCCGTCGCCACAGGCGGCAGCGCGGTGGCCGCAAGGGACGGATCGGCAGAAGCCACGACCACCGGCTTCTTCCCGACCATGGCCAGAACTTCGGCGGCATAGCCCTTGCCGACTTTCGCCTTCGGAAGGTAGCGGCTGATGAGAGAGGCCATGTGGTTGTCGCGGCGCTTGGCGGTGCGTCCGCCCAGAACAACGGCGACGATCTTGCGTCCCCCGCGCCGCACCGAGGTCACGAGATTGAAGCCCGAGGCCCGGATATAGCCTGTCTTAATACCGTCGACGCCATTGACGCGACCGACCAGCCGGTTGTGGCTCCGATAGGTGCGACCCCTGTAAGTGAAGGAGCGCGTCTTGAAGTAGGAATAGTGGCGCGGAAACCGGACCTGGAGCGCAGTGCCGAGCAGCATCATGTCGCGCGCAGTGGTGACCTGATCCGGGTTGGGTAGTCCCGAGGCGTTGCGGAACTGGGTGCTGGTCATACCGAGGTCGTGAGCCGTGCGGGTCATGCGCTCGGCAAAGGCCGGTTCGCTCCCGGCCAGGTTCTCTGCAATCACGACCGCGGCATCATTGGCAGAACGGGTCACAAGCCCCTTGATGGCAGCCTCGACCGAGATTGTCTCCCCCGCTTTTAGCCCGAGCTTTGTCGGCACCTGAGCCGCCGCATGAGCGGAGACCGTGAGCGGAGTGTCCAGCTTCACCTGCCCCTTCTCCAGGTCCTCGAACAGGACGTAGAGCGTCATCATCTTGGTCAGGGATGCGGGATAGCGGCGCTTGTCGGCATCGTCGGAATAGAGCACCTTGCCCGAGGTGATATCCCACACGATCCCGGCGTAGCGTTCGTTCGCCAGGCCTTGGGCGGGGATAAGAAGCATTGAAAGCAGGATGAGGGGAACCTGTACCAGCCGGGATTGAGATACAGCGGCGGCGAAACGGAAAAGCAGTCGTTCCAGCAATGATGAACCCTGACAAAACTTGGATGGAGAAAGCAGTGTGTGCTTGGGGAAGGCTCAACCGGGGCGGTTAACATGCGGTAAAAGCCAAGGACGCTTTCGACAACTGCAAGGCTGCAGCCAGCCGATCACAAGGATGTGTTCGGGGGCAGTTTCGACCAGGTGCTCTGTTGGAATTGGTTCGCTCTGGGACCAAGCGGCTGCTGGCATTCCGCTTGGGCCACTGCTGCACTCTCGCAGATCTGCGCCCCGTCAAGCAGCAGGCCCCAGGTGCAGGAAGGCGGGGGATCTGCAGGAGAGGCAGATCTTCGTTAAGGCCGCGTGATGTAGCCCGGCCAGAGCTGACGCTGGATTAGGCACAGGCCGGTCTACCGGTTCGCGGTCATCACCGGCGAGCTCTGGCGACCGAGTGAGGCCCAGGTTGTGCCATCATCGCCTTCGCGCTTGATGTAGGTGTAGCCCGTCTGGTGCCAGGGCAGGATGGCATCCTTCTTGTTGTCGAGGATGAAGTCGCCCCGGCTGGTGCGCACCATCAGGACGGCATGGCCCTCGCCCAGCTCGTCGATCACCACGGTCATGCGCAGTGCCCGGCGCGGAAAGCCGGCCTCGACGAGCAGCTTGCGTTCGACGAGCTGGTAGTCCGCGAAATTACCATAGCCGTCCTCGGCAAAGTCCCAGCGGTCCTCCACGCCCCCGTGATCCTCATCCGTCTTCGCCTTGATCGCGGCGTTCACCTGGCGGTTGATCCAGTTGACCGTCTGCCACTCGGCCGCGGTGAGCGGATGGTGGCGGGCCGGGCGAGATCAATGGCGCACTCGGCCGGGCACTGCTCGCAAAAGCGGACCCATGCAGTGATAGGCTTGGCAGCACCGATCTGCGCCACCGGCTGAGAGGCGGCCGGAAGAGCGGCCGTCGTCTGGGCTTCAACGCCGCTGAGCATGCCGAGCAACAGCCCAGCTGGTGCCAGCGTGTGGATGATCGTTCGCGAGAATCGAGAGGCGCCTGTGTGCCTGAAGGAAAGTGGCTGCATACCCGCACCGCCGTATCGTCAACGGCCTGTTTCCCGTCCGTCCACTGACCCGGCAGGAGATGAACACCCAAGATAATAGTTAAGCTCTGGTTAAGATGTCGCACCCGGCAGGCGTTCGAGGCCGCCTGTGCCACAACGCGACCACCACCATCTCATCTCCTCGGATTCGTTATTCGGCACGAAAGCGACAATGCTTCCCTTTTAGATCCTCGAGGTTCTCACGATCCTGTCCGTCCTCGTCTGGGTGGCGCTGTGGTGGCAGGCCAGCAGCCGCAGCGTGCGACGGGTGAGCCGGCACGAGATCCTGGATGCGGCCGACATCAACCGCATGATGGTCGCGATCAACCGTACCAGGTGCTGAACCGGCGTGCCGCTCTAGCGACCGCGGTCTCGGTCTCGCTGGCAGCCCTGCAGTTCGCGATCAGCGCTCTTGCCCAGTGAGCCGGCATGTTCCTGCACGAGCCGGAGATTAAGTCCCCGGCGGCAACCGTATACGTCCGCAAGGGGAGCAAGCCTCGCCCGCGGTGCAGACGCATCCACGGCCCCCGGATCATGAACCGTTCGTCATGCTCCGACCACCTCCGTGTCATGCGGGAACGGCCAAGCTGACAATGCCGGGCTGCGGTGGCGCAGAACCGGTCGGAAAGGAAACGACGATGTGGGCAACTCTGGGCGATCTCAGGCAAACTATGGGCTCGCGGCCGTTCTGGATAACAGCGGTCCGGCTGGCGGTGCTGGTTTCGCTGGGCTTGACCGTGCTCCTGCTCGCCTTCACGATCCTGCTCGTGCTCCTACCAGTGGCCCTGGTCGGCGGGCTGGCCCTGCACCTCTATCTCCGGCGGAAGCTGCGCCAGGCGAACCGACGCCCGCACCCGAACCGTGTGATTGACGGGGAGTACTCCGTCCTCGGCTGTCGGTAAGGCGGAACGGGCTCCTGGGTTCCGTTCCGGACACCGGAAATCTGCGCCTCGAACTGCGTCTGGGTTCGGGCGAGGATGTCAGATCCCTGCCCTTCCGTTTACGGCCTTCGCATCTTAACTGATTCTTATTCCGAGGATCCGGGCCCCTCTGGCGGGCGGGTCGCCGCTCGCGATGTCGGACTCCTTCTTTTGCCCTTGCGCCCACGAGCGCGGCCGCAACGGGAGGATCCGTTCATGGATTCCACGCTATTCCAAGCCGCCTCTCCCACCATTCTCATCGTCGAGGACGATGCCGAACTGCGGGACCTGATTGCGGTCACTCTCAGGCAGGCCGGCTACGACGTTGTTCTCGCGCCCGACGGATCGGCGGAGGCCGCTCTCGATCTCATCTCCGCCCTCGAGTTCGATGGTTTGTGTTGCGAGGCTCGTCTCCCCGGCCCGGTCGATGGCTGGGAGGTCGGCACCACCTTCAGCTTCGTCTCGCCCCACAAGCTCACTGTCTATGCCTCTGCCGCCCTCTCAGAGCCGCCGGGCCGGCTGCGGAACGGCATCTTCCTGCGCAAGCCCTTCGCGCTGGAACGGCTCGTCCGGATCTTCGATGCCGGCACGGCAGCCGCCCGGGCAAGGCGGCTTTGGGCATGAGCGCACCGGAGCCAGGAATTTCGGCATTCGTCCGGATTAAGGCGGCGAGCCGCTCCGTATACCGGTCATGAACAACCCCAAGCGCATGGATGTCATCGGTTTGCTGGGCCCGCTGCGGCGCTACGCCCGCGCCCTGACGCGCGACGAGAGCCGGGCCGAGGACCTGGTGCAGGACGCCCTTGTCCGCGCATACGAACGCCGCGGCTCGTTCCGCTCGGGCGGCAACCTGCGCGGCTGGCTGCTTTCCATTTTGCACAACGTCTTCATCGATGACCGCCGCCGTCACGCCGCAGAAACCCGCCGTGCCGCGCATACAGCCATTCTTGCCGAAACTGCCACTGCTCCCGAGCAGGAGAGCCGTGTTAGGCTCCAGCAGGTTCAAGCTGCCTTCATGAGCCTGCCGGACGAGCAGCGAGCCGCGCTGCATCTCGTCGCCATCGAGGGACTGTCCTACCAGGAAGCCGCCACGGCTCTGGGCATTCCAGTCGGAACCCTGATGTCCCGCCTCGGGCGCGCCCGAGCCGCCCTGCGGGCTTTCGAGGCGGGCAGTGACCTTCCGCAGCCTGCCGAGGGCCAGTCCCGGCCTACCCTGCGCATCGTCGGAGGATCCGATGTCTGATCCAATCACCGAGACCGACCTGCTTGCCTATGTCGACGATCAACTCGAAGCCGCCCGCCGGATCGAGGTCGAGGAATATCTCGCTCGTCATCCTGCCGCCGCCGCCCAGGTGATGGCCGACCTTAAGGATCGCGATGCCCTGCGTCTCGCCTCTGCGGGCAACCTGGCCCGCCCTCCGGAAGCGACGCTGAAGCTCGCTTCGCAGCTTGAGCGAGGTCTAGCCTGGCGTGACCTGGGCCTGCGTCTTCGCCGGCTGGCAGCCGTGGTGTCGCTCATCGGGTTCGGCTGGTTTGCCCACGGGCAGGTCGGACTTGGAAGCACCGACAGCGAGGCCTCCCCCAAGCCCCCAGCCTTTGTCGAGGATGCTCTGCATTCGCACGAGACTGCCTTGCTGCGCGCCCGCATGATCTCGCAGCCCGAAGTCGCCGGCTATGATACGGCCGAGATCCTGGCCGAGACCGGCATCCGCCTGCCAGTCCTGCCGGAAGACTGGCAGGTGCGGGACGCTCAGGTCTTCCCGTCCCGAGACGGCCACAGCATCGAGATCGCCATTGATGCCGGCGATCTCGGCCGGGTGTCGCTCTTCGCCGCGCGCGTGTCGGGCTTCGACGTCATTGCCCCGACCCTGTCCCGGTTCGAGACCGCTAAGGCGGCGTACTGGCAGACAGGCTCGCTGGCCTATGCCCTGACCGGAACCGGCAGTGCCAAGGCAATTGAGCGGGCAGCCAACCGCCTCTCCAGCAAGCTTCAGTAACCCTTAGGAGAAACACTCGATGAATTCACCTTATGCCTGGCAGACCACCACGGCCCACCCGCACGGCGCCCTCTTCGACGAGGGCCTGCGCCAGCACATGCTGCGGGTCTACAACTACATGGGTATCGGCCTGGTTGTGACGGGCCTAGTCGCCTTTTTCGTCGCCTCGACCCCTGCCCTCTACGTGCCGATCTTCCAGACGCCGCTCAAGTGGGTGGTGATGCTGGCGCCCCTCGCCTTCATCTTCTTCTTCTCGTTCCGCATGGACAGGATGACGGCAGCATCAGCGCGCACCGCCTTCTTCGCCTTCTCGGCCGTGATGGGCCTGTCGCTCGCCTCGGTGTTCCTGGTGTTCACCGGCACGAGCATTGCGCGCACTTTCTTCATCACCGCGACCATGTTCGGTGCGACCAGCCTCTACGGCTACACGACCAAGCGGGATCTGTCGAAGTTCGGCTCATTCCTGTTCATGGGCCTGATTGGTGTCATCATCGCATCGCTGGTGAACATCTTCCTTGCATCAAGCGCCTTGCAGTTCGCGATCTCGATCATTGGCGTGCTCGTGTTCACGGGTCTGACCGCCTATGACACGCAGGCGATCAAGGAGCAGTATGCCGAAGGCTTTGGGCACGAGGCCAACAACAAGATGGCCGTATTCGGCGCACTCTCGCTCTACCTGAACTTCGTCAACATCTTCCAGCTCTTGCTCAGCCTCACCGGGCAACGGGAAGAGTAACTACCGTTTATTGCCAGAAAGGATCAATTTACATGGACCATCAGGACCGTCAGGCCATTGAGCAGCTCTTCGGCAAGATCGCCCAGGTTGAGCGCCAGTCGGCCGCCCCGGATGCGGAAGCGGCCAGCCTCATCCGTTCCCAGATCAATCACCAGCCGAATGCGCCCTACTACATGGCCCAGACCATAGTGGTGCAGGAGCAGGCCCTGAGCGCCGCCCATGGCCGCATCCAGCAGCTGGAGCAGGAGCTCGCCAGCCGCCCGGCTGGTGGAGGCGGTTTCCTGTCCGGACTCTTCGGCGGCGGGCAGACCCGTCCTCAGCCACATCAGCCCTATCAGCTGCACCCCGGGCAGGGCATGCCGCCCCACACAACGCCCGGCATGGCTCCCCGCGGTGGTGGCGGCTTTCTGGCCGGAGCGGTGCAGACCGCCATGGGCGTTGCCGGCGGCGTGCTCCTCGGCAACATGATCGCCGGGGCCTTCTCGGGTGGAGGCGAGGCCAATGCGGCGGAGGCGGGCCAGCCGGAGCCGCAGCAGACGGCAGCTGAGGACATGGGAGATGCAGGTGAGGATTTCGGGTTCGAAGAGGATATCTAACCCCTGATTGAGCAACCGGGGCGGCTGATCTCGCATCCGTTGATCGGCCGCCCCGCCGCTTGTTCAGGCCTTGGAGCACCACGGCTTCGGCGCCTTCGTCTTGAGAAGTGCTCCCGACCTCGGTTAAAGAAGATCATGACCAAGCCTCTTCTTGCCCTGGCCTCAGTCCTGATGGCCGCCATGGTTGCGCGCGCCATGGCGCAAACAGCCCCGTCTGGACCAGTCCCCGCCTCTCCGCCCTCGTCCGTCACGGCTACAGGCTCCACCACACCCAGAGCGACCCTGAAGCCCGCCCAGCGACTGCTGAAGGTGGAAGAGCTATGGGACATGGACCTGGTGGGCCCGAAGGGACGCACCATCGGGGAGATCATGGACGCGGTGGAGAGCACCGCCGACCTCAGGCAGTTCGTGGTGATCAAGTATGGAAGCTTTCTCGGTATCGGCGGCAAGGAGGTGGCCGTTCCGACGGCAAACCTTGCGGTTGACGGTGGAAAGGTGGTCCTGCGCAACATGGATGTGGCGCAGCTCGCTACGCTGGCCGAATACAACAACGATCAACACATGTACCGGGAGCTTGATGAGACCCAGCGGGTCAGTCTGGCACAACAATAGTCTCGTGCCCCATCTTCCGGAACAGCCCCTTGCCTCTGGGCGAGCCTATAGACAGGATCCATGCCCGACCCTTCCAGTCGTCTCAAAGCCGTCGTAACACCTGATGAGGATACCGAGCCGCGACAACGGTTTTCTGAGATCCTGAGCGGGCTCGCCAGCCGGCCTGCCTCGGACATCAGCATCGGCGAGGTGCTGAACGCCTTCGGCGACCGGGCCTTCGGCGCCCTGATGCTCCTGTTTGCTGCCCCCAACATTCTGCCGCTGCCGCCCGGCATGTCGGCCGTCCTGGGAGCGCCGCTTCTCTTCGTCACAGCCCAGCTGATGCTGGGGCGCTCCACCCTGTGGATGCCGCGCCTCATCCGTGAGCGATCCATCTCCCGCGAGTTCTTCACGTATCTGACGACAAAGCTCACCCCGGTTCTCCACAAGGCAGAGCGCTTCCTGCGGCCCCGGCTGACCATGTTGCTCCATCCTATCCCGGAGCGGATCGTCGGCGCGGCCTGCCTCCTCCTGGCTGTCATCCTCTTCCTGCCGATCCCCTTCGGCAACATGCCTCCGGCTTTTGCAATTGCGGCCTTTGCGCTGGGCATCATGGAGCGGGATGGCGTGGCCACGATCATCGGCTGGCTTGCCGCGCTGGGCAGCATCCTGACCCTAGCCGCCATTTCCTCGGCGATCATCGCCGGGATCTGTGCTTTCCTCGATCAGCTGTGGGTTCTCATCGGATGACGGCCCTCAACCCGTCCCCTGCAGCCCCAATCTCGACAACGCTGGAGCAGTGTCTCGCGCACTGGAGGAATCCGTGCTGGAACTTGGCATAGCCCTCCTTTTGATCCTCTTGAATGGCCTGTTCGCGCTGTCCGAGCTTGCTATCGTCTCAGCCCGGAAAGCCCGTCTGAAGATGATGGCCGACAATGGACGCACCGGGGCCAGCATCGCCCTCAAGCTGGCGGAGGAGCCGGGCCGTTTCCTCTCCACGGTCCAGATCGGCATCACCCTCGTCGGCATTCTGGCCGGAGCCTTCTCGGGCGCGGCGCTCGGCGCCAAGCTTACCGGGATCCTAGAGGGCTGGGGCGTGCCGGACAGGGCCGCCGAGCCTCTCGGTTATGGTCTTGTGATCGGCACGATCACCTACCTCTCCGTCGTGGTGGGCGAACTCGTGCCCAAGCACCTGGCGCTCAAGAACCCGGAGGGGATCGCCTGTGCGGACGCGCCCCTGATGGCCTTCATCTCCCGCATCGCAGCCCCGGTGGTCTGGCTGCTCGATGCCTCGACCCAGCTGATCTTCCGTCTGCTCGGCCAGAGCACGGAATCGGAAAGCGCTGTCACGGAAGAGGAGATCAAGACGATTATGGCCGAGGCCGAAACCGCCGGCGTGATCGAGACCGGTGAGCGCAAGATGATCGCGGGTGTCATGCGCTTGGGCGACCGGGCGGTGCGCGGGGCCATGACGCGCACGGATGTCGACTGGATCGACATGGAGGACACCGCGTTCGAAGTCCGCGAGACGCTGATCAACACGCCCCATTCGCGGCTGCCGGTGGCCGCAGGACACCCCGACAACATTCTCGGCGTCGTGCAGGCCCGGGAACTCCTGGCCGCAGCGTTAAGGCGCAGCGTTAAGGGAGGAGCCTCTCGACGTCCGCGGCCATATCCGCCAGGCGCCGATCATCCCAGACACTCTCGATGCTCTCGATGCCCTTGAGGTGCTGCGACAGGCGGAGGTCCCGATGGCGCTCGTGCATGACGAGTATGGCCATTTCGACGGCGTCATCACGCCGGCCGACATCCTCGACGCGATTGCGGGCGCCTTCCGCTCGGACGAGGGCGAGGCCGAGCCGGAGGCGGTGCAGCGGGAGGACGGCTCCTGGCTTCTGGCCGGCTGGATGCCGGCGGATGAGATGGCCGATCAGCTTGGGATCGCCCTGCCGGAGCGGCGCGACTACGAGACCGTCGCGGGCTTGGTGATCGGCGAACTCCAGCACCTGCCTGACACAGGCGAGACGGTCGAGGCGATGGGCTGGCGCTTCGAGGTCGTCGACCTGGACAGCCGCCGGATCGACAAGGTTCTCGCCACTCGCATCACGGACCAGGAGGCCGCCTGACCATGCACACACGCATCGCTCTTTTCATCGCCGGGCTGACCCTCCTCCCGGTCACGGCTGAGGCCGCCGCCTGCAGGCTGGACCAGGCCACCTTCCGGCCGAAGTTCTCCTCACATGCCTACGTCTTGCGGGGAGGCCAGGACGGCGACATTCAGATTTTCGATCTCACGATCCAAAAGACCAACGAGACGTTTCGGTTCAAGGTCACTGCCGATGAGCGCACCGGCGAGGGCGTGCTGACCTCCGTTCTGGACGGCGCCGGCCGCACCCCCGAGATCACGACAGGCTTCAGGCTGCTGGATGAGACAGGCGTCAGGACGGCGTCACCTGGCAAGGTCGGCCATCTCTCGTTTCTGGATCTTGGGCGGGCATTCATCAAGTTCCGCCTGCGCGAGCGCCCGCAGCCGGAGCCCTACACCTCCCCACCCTCGGGCGTGTGGGAAATGACGGAGTGCCGGGCGGGCAGAGGCATTTTGTTCGCTTTTACACCAACTTACTGACCAAGGACGCAAAAGGAATCCTAATGGACTTTGCCTGGATTTCCGACCCGACCGCCCTGGTGGCGCTGGCGACCCTGATCGTGATGGAGGTGGTGCTCGGGATCGACAACCTGATCTTCATCTCGATCCTGACGAACAAGCTGCCCGAGCACCAGCGCTCGAAAGCCCGCCGCATCGGCATTGGACTGGCGCTGTTCCTGCGGCTTGCACTTCTTGGCACCATCGCCATCATCGTCACTCTCACCGAGCCGCTCTTCACCCTTTTTGAGCATGCTTTCTCCTGGCGTGACCTGATCCTGATCGGTGGCGGCCTGTTTCTGGTCTGGAAGGCCACAAAGGAGATCCACCACAACGTCGATCCTCGACCGACGGACGATGTGTTCGACACCACCAAGGCAGCAGGCATGACCTTTGGCGCCGCGATCTTCCAGATCCTGCTGCTCGACCTCGTCTTCTCGCTCGACAGCATCATCACGGCGGTCGGCATGACGGATCATGTCGCGATCATGGTGATTGCGGTGGTTGTCGCCGTGACCGTGATGCTCGTGGCCGCCAACCCGCTCGCCCAGTTCATGCACAACAACCCGACGGTGGTGATGCTGACGCTGGGCTTCCTCTTGATGATCGGCATGACACTGATCGCGGAGGGCTTTGGGGCGCATGTGCCGAAGGGCTACATCTACGCTGCCATGGCCTTCTCAGCCTTGGTCGAAGGCCTGAACATGCTCACCAGGCGGGCTGGCCGGCGTAAGGCCGCCGGCGCCCCCGCAGATCCCAAGCATTGATGTCCTGCAGGGAGGCTGTCCTGCTACAGCCTCCCTGCCCTTAAGCGTTACTCTCTCATGAGGAAACAGCACATGCACCGTTTCAGACGCCCCGCAGCGGCGCTCTCCGCCCTCGCCTGCATTCTTGCCCTGTCCGGAACCGCTGCCCTGTCCCAGACCAACAGCGCCTACCGGAGCGCTGAGGTGGTCGCTGGCAAATCAAACCGCCTGGGCGTCTACGGCAATGTGCAGAAAGACTGTACCTCGGGTCCGCTGCCGACGGTCCGGGTGCTGACCCCGCCCAAGCACGGCGAACTGAACGTGCGGAGCGGAAAGCTCAAGGCCGGCCGGATCACCCGATGCCCAAGCCTGGAGGCGACGGCGCAAGGGGTCTTCTATAAGGCCAACCCCACCTACAAGGGGACTGACGAGGTCAGCTACGAGGTCAAGTCGGCCAGCGGCAAGGTGGAAACCCACACCGTCCGGATCACCGTGAAGGAAGCCCGACCCTTGGACAACAAGCCCAGTCCGGACATTGAGCTGTGATGTTTGGCACATCCGGGCTGATATGAGCGAGCTGTTCTCACCGGATGTTCTGGTTGCGCTCGGCGTCAGCGCCAGTGCCGGGCTGGCCACGGTGCTCGGCGGCCTATTTGTTCTGAGGACGGAGAAGACGAACTCGCACCACCTCGCGATTGCGCTCGCCTTCGCGGGTGGTGCGATGGTCTATGTCTCGCTCGTTGAGATCTTCGCAAAATCGACCATCTCGCTCAGCGAGGTCTTTGGCGACAGAGCCGGTTACACCTGGGCTACCGTTGCATTCTTTGCCGGCATCGGGCTGCTTGCCCTGCTTGACTGGCTGCTCCCTAATCCCCATCCGGACGTGGCCGCCAAGACCAACCGGGACAAAGTGGCCATTGCCCGCATGAGCCTGCTCACGGCGCTGGCGATCACGGCGCATAATCTGCCCGAGGGGCTGGTGACCTTCTTTGCCACGCTGGACGACCCGGCCGTTGGTGCGCCGCTGGCTATCGCGATAGCGCTTCACAACATCCCGGAGGGTGTCTCGATTGCCGTTCCGGTTTTCTACGCTACCGGAAGCCGCCTCATAGCCGTTCTGGCGGCGCTGCTCTCAGGTCTCGCTGAGCCGCTCGGGGCCATTCTGGGCTATCTTGCCCTGGCGCCCCTCATGTCCCCGGCCACCCTTGGGGTGGTGTTCGGGATTCTGTCCGGCACGATGGTGTTCTTGGCGCTTGAGGAGCTCCTGCCGGCGGCCAAGCGCTATGCGCAAGGGCGCGAGACCGCCTATGGCATGGTGGCGGGCATGGCGGTCGTGGCCCTCAGCCTCGTCCTGCTACGTTGAACGACGGGCCCGGCCGCGAGCATTGTCCTAGACAGGCTGGCTACTGGTGCTCTGGTTCCGCTGTCTCGTCCGGCTGACCTCAGGCCGTTTCGACGCCTGCTATTCTTTTTTCGCTGCACCAGCACTGTCCCTCTTGGCACAGCCGGACCGGCACATTCCCTCAGGTCGTTAGACTTACTGGAACCGCGATGGCAAACAGGACAAACCCACCGAGTCGTGAGGATGGCGGACTTCGGATGCGGCGTCTCGCTCATGCCTCCGAGTCTCGACATGGTCTGTCACCGCAATTCAGAGGCCAACGTTCCGGGTTTGCGGTGGTTCTAGTTCTGGAGGGCATCCGAGGCTGTTAAGTACGGCACCGGACCTGAAACAAGATCTTGGCCGATTTGCTAAAAGCGCCCTGTCTTTCTTCGAGATGACCACTCCCCAGCGTCGTTGCGGCCTTGGATTGGCCAGTTGGCCCAGGATTCGCCAATCAGCGGTGCTTCAGCAGCCGGCGCAGGACGGCATCAATGATATGGCCCTTCAGACCGTGCGGACGATAATGACTGGGGTGCCCAGGGTGGGGTCCGTAATGCGGGTACCCGCCATAGCCGTGGTATCTGCTATGTTTGTACCCCTTCCGCTTCTTCAGTTTCCATGGCTTGCCATAGCCATAGCCAGCTTGGCGGCTCTGCCAGACGGCAAAGATGAGCTTGGCGACTTTCTTGATCATCAGAACCCCACTTGAGTAGGGATAAGACAGTCTCGCACGCTTGCTCCCGTGCATGGTGCACCGTTGGCGCCGCTTTGGTGCGGGCGGCTCCCCATGAGTTCACGCTGCTGAGGCGAGTCATGAGGCCGCGCGGCACGATGCGAGGGTCCCGGCGGCATGATCGGTGACAGAAGTCCGGCCTCAGAAGGCGCATGCATGGACATCTCCCAAGTTCAGAGATCGTCACTCGTGCTCGTCAGGTGAGAAAGTCCGACATCGCAATCCCAAAGGGAGACTGGAGGGGCCCGGACCCCGATGTACTCTAGCTTGGTTGCGGGATCCCAATTTGCAAGACCTGCCCGGCATCAGGGCGATCAATGTTCTCAATGC
This sequence comes from Microvirga roseola, assembly GCF_020866965.1. Taxonomy (GTDB): domain Bacteria; phylum Pseudomonadota; class Alphaproteobacteria; order Rhizobiales; family Beijerinckiaceae; genus Microvirga; species Microvirga roseola. The sequence continues at coordinate 14,250 of NZ_JAJATX010000015.1, read as the reverse complement.
CGGCGATTGGCAATCCGCATCTTGACCGTGCGACAGTCCCATACCCATATGCGCCTTAGCCCGTGGCCCGGGTCCCTCTGGCGAGCGCTGCCGGCGCGCTTGCGATGTCGGGCCAATCCGACATCGTGTGCCGGTACAAGGAACTGCTGTCATGCAGGAGATCTTCGCCGCCCTGGCCTCGTTTCTCCTCATTGAGCCGCTTCAGGCCGAAATTACCGAACGTTTGGCAAAAGCTGGCGCCCCCCAGGCGGTCGTGTCCGAGGTGACGGCCTGTGCCAAGGCGGCCACTCCCATCATCATCGAGCGTACCGCAAGCGACCCGGGATGGGCCAGCTCGACGGCAGTTCGGCTGTGGATGGGATCGGCGGAGCCCGGCGCCATTCTGACCGAGATCGCCCCGGCCTGCGCGCCGGCGGTTAGAGCTGCGCATCCCTCCCTGAGGGAGCAGGAAGTGTAAGGATTTGGTCGGGTTCAACAAACCAAGCGGCTTGAGCGAGCTGATGATTTCGCTGCAGCTCGGGAGCAACTCATTCCTGAGCTGGGCAGCATCATCACTGGGGCGTGCAGCGCCGAGCACACCCTTGGGCTCGCCGGTGTTGATGTCTTGCACAGTGAAGCGAAGTTTTCTCTCCTGAGCCAGCTTTTTTGCACACTGCACAAGAACTGAGCTTGTGTGCCGCAGTTCGAAGGCTGCACGACGATCACATGTGGATGACAGTCTCACCCCAAGCAGCAGTAATCACTGGAAAACTGTAGAGTCTTATGAACGAACCCCTTTGCCCGGACTGTTCCTGCAATGCAGCATCGGCACTCAGCTTCAAGACCAATGACGGGCGCTTTGCCGCTGCTGTCCAATGCCACGTTTGCGGCTACGAGAAGCCCACCAAAGTAGCCTTTGATGACGAGCAGACTGCCCGCGAAGCCGCAACGCGGGAGTGGTTCGAGGCAACCTCAAAGGTTCTTTAGTTCTCTTTACAGGAAGCAGTCATGTTGTCATTGCGAGGTCGGTCGCTTCAACGCTGACCAGTCGGTAGTCCGCCTGGTCCTGACATGTTCCCGTGCCCGTAGGCGATCATCACAAACAGCAGCCCCGCCAGGGCAAAAACCAGCCCCATAAAGATGATGATCAAAACAATGTTGGTCGTGCGACTGTCGTTTTGCATACGTTGTCTCCTAGGCTGAGCCGATAACGCTCAAAGGCTGCCGGAAGTAGCGGCCGCCTCATTTCCCGCGGCTTTGCCACGCCGGGTACCGGTCTAGGGGAGTAGGTCTGCGCCATTTCAAGCCGATAAGCCCAGGTTTGGATTATCCCATTTCACGAGAGCCTTTCGTTTCCCACCGTTTACCCGACTCGAAGGCTCCGGAGCGCCGCTTCCGAGGCTTGTATCCTGTGAACCGGCGCAGTACGTGACCCTCTATAGGCGTGCAAGCATGACCACGCGAGTACGAGGAGCGGTGCGACGTCTCAGAAGCGATGATTGGCGTGGCCATGAGCAGCCTCATGCTCCGCCGCATCGCTCACCCGTAGCATTTCTCAAGCGGACTCTAAGCATCGCGATCGCCCACTATCTGTCCAGCACTAATCCTGAGGATGAGCTGTGAGCTTTTGGACAATAATTCGGCGCTCAGTCGCGAGGACACGGATGGTGAAGTGATCGGCTTGAACGATATCAAGAATGTTGGTTGGTCGATACGCAACTATATTGATACCGTCTCGTCGGCGGACGCTGTTGTAGACGATCCCTGCGCTGTCTGAATCACGTACAGATTCGCCCAATCGCTGCGATGCATCATACCGATCGGAAGCATAGATGTCTGGGCGCTCTGCCTGCTGGCCACGGATATCCAAGTAGATACCATCCAATCGGGCTGAATAGCTCCGATATACCCGTGATATTTCCGGAATGCTTCGTGCTACTGCTTGCCGTCGAAGGTGATGTGCGACTTCAGCTGCTGCAGTTTCGATCTCTGCCGCCGCATACCATGCCCCAAGTTCGCATGAGTTGAAGCGCGTTCCCGCTGGGCCAACGTGCAGGAATGCCGCCATCACAATGTTGGCGTTTGATCGGCCATAGACCCATTCCTGTTGCGGAAGGCGGGCAATGCGACTGGCCACCAGTCAGTCATTGGTCCACCCAACCAGGTCCATAACGGCCATCAGATCGGCTGCCGTAGCGACCGTGTCGAACAGACCGATGGGAGGAAATTGGGAGGAAATGAGGCGATAGGTCGGGTAGGGCGCTGCGGAGTACACGTCGTTCACGAAAACTGAATCTCCGTGTCGTCGTATGGTGCGAAGTCGTTATCTACCGCATTCGGCTCCATGTAGAGACCACCACGTGCGGCATCGAGGAAGCGCCGAACCGTCAGGAGGCTATCCTGTGCTCGAAGCGAGCCGGAGCGCGGGCATCCCGCACCCTTCTGTCTGTGGCGGGCGAGGCCGGTGCTCAACCTGCCGGATCCGTGTGCTGCATGGCCTCGACGGCCAGCCCGAACCGGCGCCCTATGAACGAGCGACCCTGGCCCGGATCAAGGCCAGTGGCGATGTCAGGCTGGCGTGCCAGTTCAGACCCCTGCATGACATATCCGTGGTGCCGGTTCTCTCTGCAGGCCGCACCCGGATCTCCGAACCGGGCAGCAGCCGGGCCGCGCGGGGACAGGAGCGCGAAATTGCCGTTCTGTTTTGCGATCTCCGGGGCTTCACCAGCCTGACCGAGCGGCGCCTTCCGTTCGACACTGTGTTCATCCTCAACCGTTACTTCGAGGTGGTCGGGCATGCTGTCGAGGAGGCCGGAGTACATCTCGACAAATTCATCGGCGACGGGGCTTTGGCCCTGTTCGGCCTCTCGGCCAGTCCGGACCTAGGTTGCAGGCAGGCCGTCGAAGCGGCTCTGCGCATTCGCCAGGGAGTGGCCGATCTCAACAAGGCCTATGGAAGCGAGCTTGAGCGCCCCCTCCAACTCGCCATGAGCCTGCATGTCGGCCCCGCCGTCGTCAGCGAGATGGGCTACGGGCAGGCAACGAGCCTCACGGCTGTCGGCGATACGCTCAATGCTGCAAGCCGGCTGGAGGATCTGGCCAAGGAACTCGACGCGGAACTCGTGATTTCTGATGATCTTGCCAGACGGACCGTACTCGACCTGAACGCGCACGAGCGTCGGACCATCACGATGCGCGGCCTGACCGCCCCCGTCGATGCGTGGGTTGTCCGTGATGCGTGGACGCTTATGGGACAGGGAATCGTCTCCGAAGGATCGGAGAAATGACAGACACAGCGCTCGGGCACGGGCATCCTGGGGGCTTTCTCCAGCCCTGGCTGAGGGTGTCCTTATCCACTACCCCACACGATTGCGATTTGTGGTCCATTGCAGGCGCCCCATATGCTCGAGGTGAACAGTCAACTCCGTGCATTAGTGCACAGCGCATGGAACCACCGATCCCCTGGGGGCCTGATGAGTCTTACTGAAGCCATTGTCGTCCTCGAGAGGGCCGAACTGTCCTATCCCTCCCCAGAGGGTGAAGTTTCTGTCCTGAATGGCATCGACCTCAAGGTTCGCGCAGGCGAGATTCTTGCCGTAACGGGGCCGTCCGGTTCGGGGAAGTCCTCTCTGATCGCGATCATGGGCGGCCTCGAACAGGTCACCGGAGGCCGCGCAGCCGTGCTGGGGACCGACCTGGGAACAGCCAGTGAGGCCGCGCGCACCCGCCTGCGGCGGGACTCCATCGGTGTGGTGTTCCAAGCCTATCACCTCGTTCCCGCAATGACGGCGCTCGAGAATGTGGCGCTGCCGCTGGTCCTCGCCCGCGCGCCCGACGCGCACGAGCGGTCGGCGGCCATGCTGGAGGCAATGGGTCTTCGCCACCGGGTCGGCCATCGCCCGGCCGCCCTCTCGGGCGGCGAGCAGCAGCGTGTTGCGATCGCCCGTGCCTTCGTGTCCCGCCCGCGCCTCATCCTGGCCGATGAGCCGACCGGCAACTTGGATCAGAGAACCGGCGAGGGCATCGTCTCGGCCATGTTCGAAATGGCGCGCACCGCCGGGACGGCTCTCGTCCTCGTCACGCATGACGCGAAATTGGCGGGAGCATGCGACCGCAGGATCGAGATCGAAGCCGGCAGCATCCGCAGGGACAGCGGAATTCCCAAGGAAGAGGGAGCCCTTCATGCTGGCGTTCCGGCTCGCGCGAACTGAATTCCTGGCCGGCATGGCCGGCCTTCGCCTGTTCATCGCCTGCATCGCCATCGGCACTTTGATGCTGAGCGCAGTCTGGATGCTGGGGAGCGCCCTGTCCGGAGCCTTCGAGGTAAACGGTCGACAGATCATGGGCGGGGACACGGAAATCGCGGACCTTTCCACTCCCCTGCCACAGGAAACCATCAGCGCCCTGGCTCAGTTCGGAGCCATCTCGCATGTGACGGACATGCGCTCCGCCGCACGGGCCGGCGACCAAGCCACACCCATTGAGCTTCGAGCCGTCGACGGGGCCCATCCTCTCTATGGACAGCTTCGGATCGAGGGAGCGTCGATGCCGGATGCCTTGGCCCTTTCCGGTGGCACTTATGGAGCCGTGGTTCAGGCGACGCTGCTTGGCCGGACGGGGGCCTCTATCGGCGATAGGCTTGAGGTCGGGAGTATCCAGGTCGAAATCAGAGGCACCATCGCAGCCGAGCCCGACCGCCTGGGCGCGGGCGGCTTCATGATCGGCCCCAGGGTCATCGTCTCCCGCGAGGCGCTCGAGGCTGCGGACCTCCTCACCTTGGGCTCTCTCGCTGAGCACCGTTACCGCATCCGCCTCGACGAGAGCATTACCCCCGACGAGTTCCGCTCAGCGGTCCAGCGGCTGGTGCCCGGCGGAGGAAACCTGCGCTTTCCCGAAGACGCGGCCGGACGGATCCGCCGCATCGTCGAGCGGACCTCGACTTTCCTCGGCATCACCGGCGCGGTGGCCCTTGCCATAGCCCTGTCGGGCGCCTGGGCAGCGGCGTCAGCCTGGATCAGGAAGCGATCCCGCACGATCGCTCTGTACCGCCTTTCCGGCGCCGAGCCCCACCTGGTTGCGGCGCAGCATGGACTGATCCTGGGTACAGCGGCTCTCGTGGGTGTCGCCACCGGCACGATAACGGCAGCCGTATTGGTTGTGTACGCGACGGGCTTCATGACAGAGATGCTTCCGATCCCCGTGACCGTCGCCGTCCTGACCCCGCCCGCTCTGATGGCAGCGGGAACGATGCTCCTCGGGGTTGCGGGCGCCGCTTTCCCGGCTGTCACAGGCTCCTCACGCATTTCCGCCGGAGCAGCGATGCGGTCGGGCGAAACGGTGCCGAGGCCTGGATCGGCGCCTGTGGCTGCAGGGACTGTTTTGATAGCCCTCGCGGCGGCGCTGGCTATTCTTCGCCTGCCTGCAACAGGCATTGCACTGAAAGCGGCCCTTTGGCTGACCGTCTCCGCGGTGTTGCTGGCCTTGGGAGGTTGGGCGCTTGCATGGATTCTGGGCCGGCTCCGGCCGAAGGGGTTCGCGGCAGCAAGCGTCGTGCGCTCTCTGTCCAGTCCTCGGGCCTCGGCGGCTAAGGCGCTCTCAATCGGGATCGGAATTGCCGGGATCACGGTCGTGGCGTCCCTGCAGGCTTCGGTCGGCGGCGTCATGCGCTCGGAGCTGGCACGGGAACTCCCCGATCTTGCGCTTCTCGACATCCGTGCTGCGCAACTACCGCAAATCCGTCAGGCCGTGCAGGCCTCACCGGGATTGAGCAGCCTTGATGCCTACCCTCACCTCCGGACGATCATCAAGAGCATCAACGGCACGCCTGCTCCGGAAGCGCTGGTCAATCCTCGTCGTTCAAGGATGGTGAGGGGCGACATCGGCCTGTCGTGGACGCAGGATCCGATCGAGGGAAATCTTCTCGCCGGCGAATGGTGGGCACCCGACTATAGCGGGCCCATGCTCCTCTCCATCGAGGAGGATGTGGCGGATGCCTTCGGCATCGGCCCCGGGGACAGAATGGCGCTGTCCGTCATGGGACGGGAGATCGAGGGAGAGGTGGCAAACATTCGTGAGGAAAAGGACAGGGACTTCGGCATCAGCTTCCTCCTCGTAGCCTCGCCCAATCCTTTGCGGCACGCCCCACACACCTGGGTCGGCATGCTCCAGGGAGAAGACGGCGCCCTGACCTCCTTCATTCGTGACCTTGGCGCATCGGCCCCGAACGTCACGATCATCGACGTCCGTCAGATCGTGCGTGAGGTCTCGACCGCCATTGAAGGTGCGATGCTTGGTATTCTTGCCGTTGCCGGCATCCTGCTGACGGCAGGAGCACTGTCTCTGTCGGCGGTCGTCGCGGCGGACACGGATGCACGGGCACGCGAGGCACTCGTATTCTCCCTCGTTGGCGCCTCGCGTCGGGAGATAGCAGTCGCGCGCCTGTTGGAGATTGCATCTGTGGGTGCTCTTGCTGCTACAATCGGAGGGACGGCCGGCCTCATCGGCGGCTGGTGGCTGGCCACCGAGGCGATGCACATTCCTTGGGAGCCGGGGCTGCTTTCCTTTGCTCTCCCACTGGCTCTCGGCATTCTCGCGGCAGGAGCGGCGGGACTCTTCGCCGGAATGGGCTCCATGCCCTGCGGGTGTGGAGAGATCGCGCGGCGGTTGAGCGCCTGATCCTCAATGATCCAAGCTCAGTGCCGATGGGGTTGCGGGTGCTGCTGATAGTGCTGGCGGAGCAGGTCCTTGCCGTAGTCGTTCCCGTTCGGGGTCCGCACAACGCTGTGAATGTGCTCCCGCGTGGGTTTCCCCCGCTGCGCTCTCGGCACGTTGACGGGGGGCTGGTGATCAAACTCGACCAGAACGACCGGGCTGTGAACCCGATAGTAGAAGACGCTGTCTGGTTTCGTCTCCCCAATCCAGGCAAAATGCGTCTTATCGAGATGCTGGCGCACTTCGTCCATCTTCACACGGGCGTGGCCGTCTCGCAGGTTCCCGACATGTTCTTGGATGAGGTCCAGCAGACTGTCCCTCTGGGACGGCGACAGATCCGTGGCGCGGATGCCGGCGTAGTCGAGAACGATATTATCCTTGAACGCCTCAGCGATGTTATTCGAGCCCTGTTTCGATGACCGGATGATCGCCTTCTCTCGCTGGGCCTTATCGAGAGCGTTGATCAGCGCGAGCCCTTTGCTCTGCTCACGCTGGAGCACGGCCGTTCCCTTGTACTTCCCGGCTGTCGCAGTGACTGGCTCCGAGCCCATGAAGGTCGGCGTCATGACCACTTGGTCGCCCAAGACAAAGTAGTTGATAATCAGGTGATGACCATCGAGCTGCCAGCCCCACGGCTCTGACGGGTGCGGCTCACCCATCATCGTGATCCAGTACTTCCCTTCGCCATACTCATCAAAGTCGTTGCCGTTGAGCTCCCCAAGGGTGTGGTTCAGACGCATGATGTCCTGCGTCTGCTGGAGTCCCTTGGCGCTGAGGGATGTCCGCAGGAGATCGATGGCGGCTCCGCGCTGGCTCTCGCTCATCTCGGCAAGGCTGACGCCCTGGCGAATGTAGAAGTGCTGGTTCATCCACTTGCGCCATTCATTATCGGCCACCGAAAACAAAGTCTTGGCGCGCTGGTCGGAGGAGAGGGACGCCAGAAAGGCGCCTGCCGCCTGCCGCACTGGCTCAGTGGAAACGCCAGTCGAGCGGATGGCGAACAAGCCCGGGATGATCTGGCCGTTGGTGGTGATGCCCTTGAACGGTTCCGCCAACCCCTGCGCCTCCGCCTCCTGGGACATCCGTCGGAATTGCTCATCGCGCCCGGCCGGTCCCCCTTGGATTTGAGCGAATGAGCTCCCACAGCAAGCAAGTGTCATGAGAAGCCCAAGCAGAGCAGGCTTGGCAGAAAGGTGAGATGCAAGCACGGTTTTCATAATCTCTCAAACCTCTGGCATATGCATAAAGGTTAAGTCATCCTAGGAGATCCCGAAAATGAACATTCAGTGATGTTCGATGATCCGCCAGGCCACAAAACGCCTAGTCCGTGTGGACGGATTTAGTCGAGCATTGGGTGAGTGGATTCCCAACTCAGTCTGACGGTGATTCATGGCGGGTCGGCTTCAGGAGGCGCGCCCATGCTGACGGGAATAACGGAAGACGGTCGGGCGATGGTGCTGCGGGTGTTTGCGGCTTTATGCTCCCGTCGAGGCGTTAAGGGCCGCAAAGTCCGCGCTTCCTTTAAGCGCTGCACTACCTCACTGTCCACAATGTCACCTGGCGGGCGCTGCCCGAATGTTTCGGCAACTGGAATTTGGTCTGGAAGCGATTCTGGCGCTTGAGCCGGGCGGGCGTGTTCGAGGCCTTCTTCGAGGCGCTGGCGGCGCTGACCGAGACTGCTCATCTGCGGACCGACCAAGCGTCGGCCGAAGCCAGTCCACTTATATACCTCGTCCGAATGGACCCGGCCAGCTTAGATCAGTGCTCCCTCTTCAGTGCCGGTGGTGTGCCATGCGTGTGAAACGTTTCAATCGTCTTCAATCCCCAAGCCTGACCCTTTTTGCGGTCGGCCTCCGTCCAAACGACGGGCTCCCAGTCGGGTGCAAGGATCAACGCCACCGCCTCAACCTCAGGCACTCCTGTTAGCGCTGCGGTCACGGCGTCAGCCGCCAAGCGAAACTGCGCCTGCCGTTCCAGCATTCTGCAGTCCTGTGCGACAATCTCCTGGCGTGTGGTTTGTTTTATGGTCAAACCCGTGTCATTGGCAGTCAACAAGCTTGGTCAGGGCGGACAACCTGAGGGTGCCCATGGAGGATCGATGCGGCCAAGAGCCTGCGCTAAGCGCCTAGTCACACGTTCGACACCAGCTCGCTCAGCAGAATCTGAGCTGCCTTGAGATCGGGCGTGTCGAAGCCCTCCGTGAACCAGCCGCTGACCGGGGTGTATCTCGTATTATGGACGGTGAGGACCACGGCAGTGACCGCTGGATCCTGTATTTGCTATGGGAGAGAACTATCCCGTTGACGGTGGAAGCCACCTGGCTCAATCTATTTGCAGCGCCGATCCGGCAAATCGGCGTGCTGAGATCTGCTGACCCAGCGCCGCTGCTGCTTCCCCACATAGGACGTTGTACACCCGCAGGCTCTTGGGCCGGCTGCGGATCCTGGCGATCTCGTCAAGGGCTTCCACCACGTGATAAGCCCGGAAACTCGCTCGCGGCACAATCGCCAGCGACTCTCGCGTGTGGCAGTCCACCACCGTCAGGATCCGGAATGGACGCCCGTCGAAAAGCTGGTCGGCCATGAAGTCCATCGCCCACACTTCGTTGGGGCCACCGACCTCAGGCCGACCCTGCCGGTAGTGCCAGGCTCGCTTGCGCTTGGGCGCTTTGGGCCGGATCGACAGCCCTTCCTCACGATAGAGGCGGTAGGTGCGCTTGTGGTTCACCGGCCGGCCCTCCCGGCGCAAGAGGATGTGCAGCCTACGGTAGCCGTAGCGCACCCGGGCGGCGGCCAGTTCCTTGAGCCGCATGCGCAACTCGATCTGCGGATCGGACCGCTTGCGGTAGCGCTGCGAGGAGCGCTGGAAATCCGTCGCGGAGCATGCCCGCCGTTCGGTGATGCCCATCTTGCGGATCACCTCGGCCACCGGCGTGCCGCTCTCGGCTTGGCGCAGCGCAAAGGCGATCTGCTCTTCCGTTTAGCGCGTCTTCTTCATGGCACTGACCCTCCTCAAGGATCAAAATGCCCGAAAAAGTTATCCTCCAGATGGACCAGTTTGACGGGTCAGGACCACCAGCCGGTATTCCGCGCGGCAGTGGGACGTGAAATGCGCCGAACGAAAGCGGGTGGGATCGGCCTCATTTCGAAGGTAGCTGTGTTTGGTTGATAATGCCGGAGCCCAATCAGGAACACATCTTGCGCTGCCCCTATCTTGCAATACCTATTACACTTTATGACATGATATATCGAGTATTTCACGTTAGAGCCGCACCGGAATACATCTGTCGCACGCTCCTGGCAGGCCAAGGAACAGAAAGTTGCCATTTGGCATTAGAACGACTATACAGTGCCATGTAGGAGAGACAATCATGGCCGCGTTGCTGCCCATTGATACTGCGCCCAAGGATTTCAGGCCTTCACCCATCACCGATGATGAGGCCGCTGCAATGTTTCGCGCGGCGCTCAATCTGTTCCGCCTGTGGGATATCACCGATGAAGAGGCGGCTACCCTGCTCGATTTGCCGGTACGAACCTACCGGCGGTGGAAGGCCGGTGATATCGGGCGCATCGATCGCGACACCAAGGCTCGGCTGTCCAATCTCATGGGCATCCATAAGGCCATCCGGATCATCTTCCGGGAGCCGCAACGCGGTTACGCCTGGATCAAGGCGCCCAATTCCGCGTTCGCCAACAGGTCGGCCCTTGAGGTGATGCTCGGCGGCGAGCTCACCGACCTGATGCGCGTTCGCCGCTATCTCGATGCGGAGCGGGGCATCTGGTGACCGACATCGGCGCGATCCCCGTCTCCGAAATCAGGTGGCGCGGAGCGATTCGGATCATACGAAACATTTTTCCGCCCATCGACCTCTTTGAAGATATTGCAGATCCGGCCGACTGGCCCCTCATCATCTCGGCGGAGCAAAAGACCAATCCGCGCTTGATGGAGACCATCGGCAATCTTGATCTCGTGCCCGAGGAGCGGCGTGTTGCCGGTCCAGGGGCGAGCTATCTCATGGCGCCCTTTACCCATGTCAGCACCGATCGGTCTAGCCGGTTCAGCAATGGCACATTCGGCGTCCTCTACGCGGGCAACTCCTTTGAAGTCGCCCTGTTCGAGACGATTCACCACCACGGGCGGTTCATGGCGCGCACGAACGAACCGGCTGGGTGGACCTCCCAGTTTCGAGAGATCGTGCTCGACGTCAGCGGCCAATTGCATGATCTGAGGAGAGATAAGGCTGATCAATGGGGGCTTCTCGTGCCGGACGTATATAAGACTAGCCAGGCATTAGGCTCTCAGCTGCGCGCCACAGGCTCGGATGGTGTCGTTTACCCGAGCGTTCGGTATCCAGGTGGTGAGTGCGTGGGTCTGTTTTATCCCGACTGCGCCGAAAACCCCATTCAGGGTCGGCACCTCGACTATCACTGGAACGGTACGACCGTTGATCTCTATCGTGATGCGACCACCGGCCAAGTCTATCGGATCGTGTGAACCGCTACCAAGGCTGATTTGAAGCACTTCGCTGGTCTTGAGATCTCGCTCCTTGGACCAGGCAAACTAATTCCGATCCGGATCATTGTAGGGACTGAGGCAGAGTGCCTCTGCCTGCCAGTGACAGTCCAAGCGAGAGGAACGAGTGCAATGGCTGCAAGCAAGAAGGATCAGACGACGCAATCCCGGAAAAGCCGAAAGGCTTCGAAGCAATCCGCGGCTCGGTCTCAAGGCGGATCCAAGGCGACGTCCGCCAATACCAAGCGAGTTCAGCCCAAGGCGGCTCCCAGCTCCAGAGCGACCACGAAGACCACGCGCCAGCCCAGCAAGACGCGTGCTGCGGCCCGATCGAACACGACCGCGGCGGCCCGGAAATCAGGCGCTGCGACCGGCAGGACGATCCCGCGTCGGACCCGCTCCGGAAGCGGCAATGCGGGGGCGCAGAACTGGCTGAGCTCTATCGAGACGATGATCATGACACGTGAGGGACGCGAGATCATCGCGGAGGCGCTCAGGGCCGTTGCTGCCGTCCTGGAGAACCACAATCGGCGTGAGCAGGACCGGAAGAGCGGACCCGGCGGCGCTCGCCGCTCCGAAGAGGGCATGGGTCAGGACCTGCGCGGCAATGATCCGGTCACCAGTCCCGCAGTTGAGATGGTGACGGGGGCGCTCGGGGTGGCTCAGGCCGCAACCGATGTGGTGACGGATGCGGCGACAGGCATGATGCTCAGCGGGATCGGGACCTCCGAGACCGAAGGCCTCGGGGACGAAGATCGGGACGGCGGCCGCGCAGCCGGCAAGCGCCAGTCCTCCGGGAGGCGCACTTCATCGGAGAAGGAGTAGGATGGTACTGGAGGGCGGGAGGGCTAACTCCCGCCCTACCTGCCTCAGCACCAGAATCAGCCGCCAAATGAATGCCTGACCGGCTTCAGGATACTGGGCCGATCCGAGCTCCTGGTCGTCCATTTCAGGCCGCTGACGTCTATCGATTGGCGGTTACAACAGGTGCGGTCTGATCGCCCAGCCAGACCCATTCTCGACCATGGGCCCCTTCCTGATTGACAAACCGGTAGCCGGTCTCCTGCCACGCGAGCACCGTGTTTCGCTTGTTGTCAAGAATGAAGTCGCCGCGATCGGTGCGGACCATCAGCACGGCATGGCCCTCACTCTGCTCGTCAACCACCACGGTCATCCGTAGCACGCGCCGCGGCAGGCCGGCTTCGATCAGACGCTTGCGTTTGAGCAGCTGAATGTCCTCGCAGTCGCCCATGCCATCGTCTGGATAATCCCAGCGGTCGAGAACACCCCAGTGCTCCTGATCCGTCACCGGCAGGATCGTGCGATTGACCTGCTCGTTCACGCGCGTGATGAGATCCCAGCTGTCCTGGCTCAGCGTGATCACCTCCGGCTCGGAGGCATCAGTCGTGCACTCGTGAGGTGTCTGCTGGCAGAACGCAATCCAGGCCGGCGTCGGACCTGCCTGCCCCGCAGACTGGATGGCTGAGCTGATGGCGGCCTGCAGAGATCGGGATTGTGCAACCGCTGCTTCGGTCGAAGCCAAACCGAGCAGGGTCGCAATTGTAAGACCGGTCAATTTGGACGAGATGATTGGTCGGCCACCCGGCCGAGGACCAAGGGTCCGTGAAATATTTCGTTGCATGCCCCGCTCGCTCTGTTTTGTTCTTTTCGAGCCAGGCTGTCAGGCGCATGAATGTTGCGCAAGGTCGATCTTGCTAAGCGGACTGGATCAGGGCGGGCCTGTTGAGATCAGGCCACACCACATTGCAAAGTCCCTGCCGGGGTTCTCGTTGACTGCACAGGAAGGCGACAGCATCAGTCCGTGAGCCCCTCCCCTACTATTCAGCGTCCCCTGCTCGGTAGCTGCGGCTACCAACACTCTGCTCAACACGAGAATGCTGTGGACGGAGATGTGATCTTGGATTTGCAGCTCTGAGCGACTACATGTGTCCGCAATCCAGACTCACTGCTTTCCAGACGATGGCTGAGATCGAAACCTCTGCTTCGGTCTGACCTTCTGAAAGCAACACCAATCATCACAGAGACATTCATGCCGGGCGCCGCACGCCAGTTCGAGCCCCAGATCACCCGTACGGGGGGCGTTCCCTCCAGCTTCCCGTTTACCGCCCGTTGCTCCGAATGCCACAAGACCGACAACTATGAAGCCAGCAAGCCTGTCGCCGACGAAGTGGTCGCACGACATTTTAACAAAACCGGGTGGATTCTTGGCCGCGACCGGTCGTTTGATCTCTGTCCGGCCTGTCTTCGCACTCCTCGTGCGGCTCAGCCGGCTTATCAGAAACGAGAGGCAAGGGATCGGATGACGACCAGCCAGTCGGACAGGAGCGCTCTCTCGGCCGGTCAGCGCCCCAAGAAAATTGACGACATTCTGGCACGGCACCTGGGCAGGCCCGCGGCCTTGGCTGAAGAGGTTTTCGGCCCCAAGGACGTCCAGCACTCGAGTTCATCGCCTTGGGAGCCTGCCCGAGAGGCCGCCTCCACCTCCGGAGCTTGCCGGAGGCGTAGACTGAACTCAGTTACTGAACGGTTTGCGACGGAACCGGTCAGGGTGGCCATTCTGAAATCCACGGCATCGGCCCGTTCTTCGGCTCGGCAACCAGTCTCTGCCCGGACAGCGGCGGGGCGGCAGACCGTGGTCGTTGAGCGCAGGGCTGTCCGCATTCTGAACCGGTGAGTGGCGCTGACAGATTTCGCCAGGGGGAAGGACAGCTCCAATCGGCCTCGTCCGATTACAGGAGAGAGGGTGCCATCGCCCAGAAAACCTTGATAGGCTCGACACAAATCGCCCACTCCTCCCGGTTTTTCCGTCAAAGCGCTCATGACCAGATTCAATCGTTATCCCCAGGTTTGTTCCGCTGTCCCGGGAAAACAGCGCATGGCTTGGATGTGGGATTGAGCTATCAGGATGAGGGCTTCAGAAAAACACAGCTATTTCAGATAAACGTCGACTGCTCCAGTTCAGCCACCTGCGCCTCCACCACCGCAATTGCCGTGAGGTTGACGATGCCGCGCGCGGTCACGGACGGC
>NZ_JAJATX010000149.1 GCF_020866965.1 Microvirga roseola | reverse complement strand
GGCGCAAAGTCAAAGTGTCAGTCAGGCCGGGTGAGACGGAGCCTGGGGCGGCGGCGCGCAGACTGCCCGATCGGAGCGCCGGCGCCCCAGGCGTTTGGGCTGGGACTGGGCGACCTGCGCCAGGCGATCCGCGCGGTCTTTCATCAGGCCGGCCTTCTGACTTGAGCGGCGGGGGCCTGCCCCAACGCCTGACGGTACGGGCCGGGCATCCTGCCGCTCTTTGATCCAGGCCAGCACCTCGCCCAGCCGCTTGTTCTCGACAATCGCCGCATGATTGACCCGCTGCAGCTTGTCGAACACCGCATAGGCCAGCGGCAGCCCTTTCCAGCGGATCTCCAGCCGCCCGTCCGGAAAGTCAAAGATCTCCACTGTCTGACCCACCAGCCGCGCCGTGATCTCAGTCGGATGCAGCGTGAACTTCATCCGGTTGTAGTGCACCACCAGCTGTCGGGAGACCCGCCGCGTCTCGCGCCAGCACAGGATGTCGCCGAGATCGTTCAGCCCGTCCAGCGGCCGGTGCAGATCCCGATCCCGCGCCGGCGGGCGAACTTGCTGTTGTAGCTCTCGATGAAGCCAGGCACGAACGCATTGGCGGCCTCCAGATCGCTGATGCCGGCCAGGCGCAGCTCCTTGACCAGCCGGTCCTGCAAGGTGGCATGCGCCCGCTCGACGCGCCCCTTGGCCTGACTGGAGTTGGCACAGAGGATGTCGATGCTGAGCTCCGCCAAAGCCCGGCCGAACTGGGTCATGCCATCACCTCCGGCCGCCTCCTCCTTGTTGACCCGGAAGATCGAATGCTTGTCGGAGTAAAAGGCAACAGGTTTGCCATGCGTGTCGAGATAGCGCCTGAGCACCTCAAAGTACGCAAAGGCGCTTTCCGACGGCACGAAGCCCAGGGCCATCAGGCGGCTGGTGGCATCGTCCACGAACACCAGAAGCGTGCAGGGCGGGCCGCGATCCTCGAACCAGCGGTGCTCGCAACCATCGATCTGGATCAGCTCGCCCAGATGCTTGCGCCGGTGGCGCGGCTGGTGAAAGCGCTTGCGCTCGGCGCGCGGCAGCCAGAGCCCAACCTGGATCATCCAGGTCCGCAGCGTCTCACGGGAGATCCGCAGAGCGTGGCGCTCCTCGAGCTTCTCGGCCGCCAGGGTTGGGCCGAAATCCGCATAATGCTGCCGGACCAGGCTAACGGCATGCTCCCGCAGGACGTCCGGCAGCCGGTTGTTGGAAGGACGGCCGCGCCGACGATCGGCCATCCCAGCCGGGCCGTCCTCTCGGAAGCGGCGCTGCAGGCGGTAGACCTGACGTTCGCTGACCTGCAGCAGCGCGGAGGCCGCCGCTGGGGTGAGACGGCCGCTCTCCAGGCGCGCCAGGATGTCGATCCGGTTGAGTTCTCGTCTGCTCATCAGCACCACGCTCATCTGATCTGCCGCCTCCATGCCTCGATCCCAAAGGGCAGGAGACTGACATTTTGACTTTGCTCAGTGCTGACAATTTAACTTTGCGCCTACA
>NZ_JAJATX010000148.1 GCF_020866965.1 Microvirga roseola | reverse complement strand
GAGGAGCGTGAATGCCGGAATGTCCTCTGGCAATCAGGCTCATGGATGGGACCTTGGTCGTGTGAATGCCTTAGGCTTCACTCGAACCCGGGAGGGTTCGAACCTTGGTCTGGAACAAGAGGGGACCGCTCTCAAGCCTAGGCTTGGAAAGAGGTGTTCCATCTGTCCGGAGATTTCGGCCTGCACACTTCCGCGGCAGGCCGGGGATGGCGGATATAATCGATTCGCACTGGATTGCAACAGGAATCATCCGCGGCCCTGCGGGAGCCGCCGAAGCGGAGACGGGCAGGGCGTCACAAAAGATATAAGATATATAGGTGCTTCCGGGTCCATTTGAAGGGTCTCGGCTGCCGGCCTGGGGACAATCTCGCGGCGGGGGCAGGTCCCCTTCCGATCCTAATCGTCTTTTTACGATTCAGGGGCGTAATCGCGGACGAACACGTCTCGTGGGGCCATTCGCTCCACTCAGCTCCAAATATCATAGAACAATGCATTTCAAACGACGGACTCCCTCTTCCGCCGCCTCGGACTTCGATTCTCCGGAGACAGGGGCCGATCTCCGATCCGGCCCCGGCGGCCCTGCTTCCCAAGCGCCAGCGCAGGGGAGGGGGGCGGCTGAGCCTTCCGAGCCGGTCTGGAAGCGGCTGGCCTCTGCCTCTTCCGATGTCCGCTTCACGCGAACGCCGGACCGCGTCCTGAAGGAACGGCGGATGCAGGCCGCACAGGCCGGCGGTCATTCTGTGGCTCCACACGGGACCATAACCCGGCCTGCGGCGAAGGAGCCGTCTGTGCTCCAGCGGGATGGAAGCCTTGTGCGGCCAAGGGCGGGGGCAGGTGTTGGTCCCCAGCCTTCGCACGATCTCGACCGGAACCCCCGCCATTCTGTCCAACAGAAGGAGGCCTCCTTCTCCGGTCGCAACGAACGCACAGCACAAAAAGATATTCCGGCCGTGCCTGCTCCGAGAGCCTCGCTGTTGCGCACTCCTGCGCAAAAGCCCGATACATATGCTGCAGTCGGCTTCGAACTGCCGGCTGTGCAGCAATCCTATTCTTTCCTCTGGCAGCCGGGAACCTACCTGCTGGATCCGACGCTGGCGGCTGCTCCAGCCGCAGTGGAACCTGTCATGCAGGAGGACAAGCCGGACCTGGACGATGTCCACGAGGAGCCCGTCACAGTTCCTCCTCGATCAGCACCGACACGGGTAAGAGCAAGGGCTGAAGCCTCGTCCCGCGCCAGCGGTCGAAGCATGCGTGCGTCCCAGCCCGAGCGCTCAGAGGAGGAGGCACCGCGGCGTGCTCCCACCGTGAGCCGGCCTTCGCGGGATGTCAGCCCGAGGCCTGTTGCTGGTGGCGATCATTTCCGTGTCTCGGCTGAAACCTCGATGCAATTCGAGCTGCCGGAGATAGACCTACTTGCTGAGCCGCAGGCCTCGAACAGCGTAGAGGTCCCGGTGGAAGTTCTCCAAGAGAACGCCGCGACGCTTGAGAACGTCCTCTGGGACTTCAATGTCAAGGGCGAGATCATCAATGTGCGGCCCGGTCCTGTTGTGACGTTGTATGAGCTTGAGCCTGCGCCTGGA
>NZ_JAJATX010000147.1 GCF_020866965.1 Microvirga roseola | reverse complement strand
TAGCCATCGATGTGGCGTAATTCACCCTTCTCGCGCCGGATGAGACGGCCAAAGGACGAGGCGAGCAGAAAACGGCGGGTGGCAGTCATGGAAACCAAGGAAGTGCAATAAATTTGATAAGATCAGGCCTTCGTATATGGCTAAGGCCATCCGAGGCAAGTCTCAGTGGGAAAATATGGTTCCCAGTCAGCGCCCGGTCTCGGACTCCTGGGCGGCAATCTGGCTCTGGGTCAGATGCTTTCCGTTATAGAGAAACAACGGATCGGCGGAAGCACCCCGCATGTCGCTCCAGGCTTCGATGCTCGCTATGGGAATGACATGGTAACAGGATGCATTGTCTGAGCCGAGTTCGAATAGAATGACCTGGTTGTCCGGGCTTTCCGCAAGGGCGCCGGTAAACGAGGCGCCGGAGTGCAAATGCACCTCCACGATGCGATCCAGGGGCAGGTGTTTCAGCTCTCCCAGCGGATCAGCATTCTGGACCGACGGGGTGGAGGCCGGCGGCGCGTTGGCAGGCTTCAGCCAATCTTCGAGTTCGGCGATCAGATCGAGACCCGTCCCGCCGATATGGGTGGCGTCATTGAGGCACAAGGTATTCGGTTCTTCCGTGCCTGCGAGTGAGAGCCGTTCGGTATTGGCCAGGATGGCGAAATAGCTTTTGATCTCCTCCAGCATTTCGTGAACGGTCTTGGCCGCGGACGGCTGATCGGATGGCTTCATCGGGCGGTCCTTTTGGCGAAAGGAGCATCAGGCGGATCCTATCAATCAGGTCATTGGCCCGAGCGAGAATCTTGGTTCGGATTTCCCTCTCGCTTTCAGCGTATTGGTCGGGATGATAGATCAGCGTCACAGCCCGCCGGAGCTTCGTGACCTGGGCCCGCTCCCTGATTGGCTGGGCGCGGATGAAAGGTTCGGTCACCGCCCAGAGACGGTCGATCTGAAGGTCGCATTCGTTCGAAGCCGACTCGGGAAAAACAGGACGGGCGATCCCGTGCGTGTCCGCAAGCGAGCAGGAAAGATCGAGCAACGTGATGTTGTCGATCACGAGATCGCTGACCGGTACCGGAACCGTGAGCTTCTCTTTGCCATAGAAGACGAGCAGCGTCATGGACAAACCAGCTGGGTTTTGTTCATGACATTCCCTCTTTGCGCGTTTCAGAACCTGGTGGAGATTGGGTAAAAATCCCTAGAGGTCAGACCTTAGCCTTGGATCTCGGTTTTCTTCGCCCGCCTTTTTGGGCTGGTGGAGTCTTCGGGCAGAGAGTTGATCAGCTCTCCGAACGCCACGAGGTCCATACTGGCGGCGTTAAGGATCTTAGCCAGGGTTTCAGTCGAGGGCCACCGGTCACGACCTTCAGGGCTCGTGCGCTTGGACGGATTGAACGTCGTTGCGTCGCAGCCTGCCCTCCGGGCAAGGGCGGAAGGGGTCATGTTGCACTGCTTCGCAACCAGATCAATGGCTTGCCAGAGTTTCCTATGAGTCAGCACAATTCATCCCGGGTTTTACAGTCGGCTAACGACCGACTGGCGCGTGGTAGGTGACGAGGCTTTTCCCGGGATTGCGCCGAGATTACGACATGCG
>NZ_JAJATX010000146.1 GCF_020866965.1 Microvirga roseola | reverse complement strand
GCCGAACGCGAGGCCACCAGGATCGCCGAGCAGGCGCGCGAGACCTCAGAGCAGGAGGCCCGCCAAGTGGCCGAGCATGAGCAGCGTCTTGCCCAGGAAGCCAACGAGGCGATAGAAAGGGCGGAGAGCGCCCACCGTCAGATTACTCTGGAAGCGGAGCAAAAGGCCGCCCGGGATGCCCGCTATGCCGCCCGAAAGGCACGCAAGTGAGCCAGTCCGGGACATCGGACAGACACCTACCTCAAGTTCTTTCATTGCACCCATATCATACCGGATTGGCAATGAACGAGTTTCAAGAGAACAAGGCGGACACCGCTGAGCGAACGGTCGCCAAACGAGACATCGAAGCTGTCCGGCAGCAGGGTGGCGTGTTCATCGAGGCTGTCCGCCGCACTCCCATGCCGATGCTCGTGACCAACGCCACCCTGCCCGGCAACCCAGTTTTTGCCGACCAATCGTTCGTTGATCTGTCCGGCTACAGCATGGACAAGCTGCTCGGGCAAGACCCACACTTCATGAATGGGCGAAGGCACCGACCCCGAGGCCATCCGGCGCTATGAGGCCGCGATCCTGGAGGGGTAGGACGAAACGCTGGAGATCATTCAGTACCGCAAGGACGGCCCCCCGTCTGCTTTGCCTAGGTTCATTTGCCCTTGGGCTCAGGTGTCAGAGGTGCCACGTCTGGACCGTTGAGCGCGGTGTAAGGCCTGCGTCGCGTCGCACAACGCCAAGCCACGGCGAGAAATCCTCTCAAGGCCGAGTGAAGCGGGAACGTCAACCTCTTGCCAGACTTGCGCGTTGATCAGGTATGCAATTCATCTGTGATGCCCCAGGGCAAAAAAGCTGGTTCCGAATAGAGACCGAGGGTGAAGCCATCCTGGAGTCGCAGATCATGAGCCACGCGGTTGAGAAGCATTTTCGCCAGGCTTGGGATGCTGCAACAGCCAGCTATCGACCGACAGCCAGCAGCCTCATTGAGCAGAACATTGGCCTAAAGGCCCACGTGCAGCGGACCATGCCGATGTTCTTGACCTTGCGAGATGCGGAGGGAAATGGCCTGGCAACAGCCATGCTTCCGCCTGGCGGGCACCCTGACCCATCCTTCAAGATCATCATTGTCGGGCCTGAGAATAAGGACCCCTATCCCGACCATACGGAGGCTATTGGCAAACTTGGTGAACACTTTGGCTTAAACCTCGACCGCAACCAGTGCTATCCCTACTCGGTGACCAGACCCTCCTGGAGATGAGCTCAGGCTGCGTCGCGGGGGCGGCTTCCGGATCAGACAAGGGAAATCCCTGCCCTTCGGAAAGGTCCGGTAGTCCCGGCCTGAGCAACCATTCGGCTCAACTCCGCAGCGTGCCATTTCTGGGGTCCGAACGGCCTTCCAATAGCCTTACGCATATGTGTTCTCCTTACTCATGGACTATGAGGCTGACGGATGAAGCAGCTGTCGCCACTGGAAGAGTAGAGTCCTATGCGGGCTGTTTCGTTCCTGGTTGCGTTGGCGCACTTCAGGACTGGGCCTCGTACCGGGTGGGAAGGCTCTTCTATTGCGGCCGACTTCGGCCCGGCGCATCAGACATAATCGGGATAGGGGGGAGCCTCGCGGTTCCACCCCTCCCACACCA
>NZ_JAJATX010000144.1 GCF_020866965.1 Microvirga roseola | reverse complement strand
GCCGGAGCCCCATGGGTCCGGAGGAAGTTGTAGGCGTAGGCCGCAGCAGGGCGGTAGAACGCGCGGCGGCTGTTCCAGCGCATGGCGGTGTCGAAGAGCGACAGCTGGGTCCTGGGAGGCCTAAAGCGAAGAGCGAGGATAGGAGCCCACCTTGGGCCCGGCTTACGCCGCAAGGGCGGAGGGAAACCTCATCTGGCCGCCCTTGAGGTACTCGAGCATGCACTCGGACGCGATCCAGCGGCGGTCGAGGGCTTCGGCGACAGCCGCCGTGGTCAGTGACCCGCCAAAGGGCTCGAAGACGAGATCTTTCGGGCGCGTGAGGAACTTGATGAACATCTCGGGCAGAGCGGCGGGGAAGCGGGCCGGGTGGACCGGAAGCCCGGCAGCTTTGACGCTGCGGATGTAGTCGGAGTTGCTTTCGGTGTTGGCCGCAACGATGAGATTGCCCGGGATCGCTCCCCCATTGTCGTTCCCGAAGGCACCGTATGAGTGCCCGGAAACTGTAATTCGTGCGGTCCGCTCCTCAGCAGGAAAATCGACCTTTTCAGCCAGCAGGTCGTTAATGTCCCGCGCTTTCGCGGCGCCTCCCCTTTCCTCGATTGCATCCAGCAGCGGAAGGATGAGCTGCGACTGGCTGACCTTCCTCTTCATGGGGTTTACCCTTGCATGACCAATTCGCCAGCCCATAAAGGTTGAGAAAAGTTCGAGCAGGTGCCGCAGGGCTTGCCGATAAGTTTGTAGATCAGGAAATGGAAAGGGTGCGGGCAGATGGCCGAGCGGAGCGAGCAAGAGGATCATCAGTCGGAAAGCCGGAGCGCTGTGAGCACGCCCCGTCTCGATCAGTTGGAGAAGCTCGCCAACGTTGCGGCGACGGCTGCCCAGGCAAAGCGGTGGCAGGCCCGCAAGAACGGGATGCAGGAGCAAGAGGAGCCCTCAGAGGTCCGCAATCTCACCGATGATACGGAAGCAAGGGCCCGGGCCGAGGAAGCGATGCGCCAGATGATGGCAAAGCCGCAAAGCAAAAGGCGGGGCCGATAACCACTTGATCCTGGGGAATACTGTCCGTGGGCGTACTGCTATGAGAGAGCATCTGATCATTCGTCCCTATCGCGAGGCTGACTGGAGTGCAATTGCCGAGGCTCACGATCAGGCGAGAGAGCAAGAGCTACGTCTGAGTGTCGGGGTGCATGCATTTCGCTCGCTTGCAGAGACGGCAGATTCTGAAGGGCTATTCGCTGGGGAGCTCTGGGTTGCGGAGATCAAGGGAGGAGTGGCGGGTTTCGTAGCAATAGATACGCCCGAGATCACATGGCTTTATGTTCACCCTGAAAGGCAGCGCGCCGGAATCGGTCGACTTCTGCTCCGTCATGCCGTTTCAAGGATTAACGGGCGGGTCCTGATCTCAGCACTTGATGGCAATGTTCCCGCCCTGCAATTGTATGCCTCAGAAGGTTTTCTGATAAAGGAGACTAAGGACGGGCATCTGCAAGGTGATGAGGGTGTCATGGCCCGTGGACACCTTCTGGAACTGTTGCCAACCCGATAGCTCGGCTTGACCGAGGCCTTAAGCAAGACGCAGCCCTAGAGATCCTGCGTTGGAGGCACCTGCAGGAGAGGGTAGACGCAACTGGTCGGCCACTGCCGAGGCAGTGACATACTAGAAAGCCGGCGCCGCCTTATGCAGCACCGGCTCTGCAGAATAA
>NZ_JAJATX010000143.1 GCF_020866965.1 Microvirga roseola | reverse complement strand
GGTAAGCGGGGCAGATTAGGGGGCAAGGGATTCCTCCGGGGCGGCATTCATGATTCAATCCATGGATGACGGGACCACCCTCTGATGTCGCCAAGCCCCTGTCTCAGAAGGCGCTGCGCCTGCTGGTCTCGGATCTGGCCGGCAAGATCGAGAGACTGGAGGAGGAGGTCGAGCGGCTGCGCCTCGATAACAGCAACCTACGCCTCGACAATCAGGTCCTGAAGGACGAGATCGCCCGGCTCAAGAACCTGCCGCCGCGCCCGCCCTTCAAGCCCTCCGGCATGGACAAGGCCACTCAGCCGCGCCCTGCCGGTCCGGGACGGCGTCCAGGCCGCGGCGCCAAACGGGATCGGGTCACGCGCGAGGTCACGATCCGAGCCGAAGTGCAGCCGGATCGCGCTTCAAAGGCTACAAGACGGTGGTGCGCCGGGATCTGGTGCTGGTCGCCGAGGTCGTGCGCTACAAGCGGGAACGCTGGCTCACCCCAGAGGGCCAGACCATCATCGCGCCGCTGCCGGAAGGGATCCCGGGCGGGTTCGGGCCCGGCGTGCGGCGGTTCTGCCTCGCCCTGCACACGCAAGGCCAGGTGACCACCGAGCGGCTCGCCGATCTGCTGAACGGCATCGGCCTGGCGATCTCCAAACGTCAGGTGGTGCGCCTGCTCACCTCGGACCTGGAGGCGTTCGAGCAGGAAGACCGCGCAGTCCTGCAGGCCGGCCTGGCCTCGTCGCCTTACCTCACCGTCGATGACACCGGTGCGCGCCATGCCCGCCGTCCTGGGGTCACCACCCAGATCGGCGGCGAGCGCTTTTGTGTCTTTCGCACCAGCCGGTCGAAATCGCGCCTGAACTTCCTGTCGCTGCTGCGGGCCGGCTGTGAGGAGTATGTCGTCAACGAAGCCGCTCTGGACTATCTGCGCCGGCAGCCTGTCGATGGAACCGTGATCGCCCGGGTGAGCAAGCTCCAGGGCCACGTGTTCGGCTCGCAGATGGAGTGGTGGCAGCATCTGTTGCGGTGCTCGATCAACATCTTCGACCGGCCTCTGCTGCAGTCGCTGGACGAAGCCGCCACCTGGGGTGCGCTCCGGCAGCACGGGCTGCTGCAGAACACGGTCGTTGTGTCTGACGATGCCGGCCAGTTCCGGGTTGCCACGCACGCCCTGTGCTGGGTTCATGCCGAGCGCCACCTCGAGAAGCTGATGCCCGCCTCGCCCAAGCAGGCGAAAGCCGTTGAGCTGGTTCGCCAGGCGATCTGGTGCTTCTATCGTAGCCTGAAGCTGTGGAAGCAGAGCCCGACACCAGGCGCTGAGGCATCATTCCGGCGCCAGTTCGACCGAATCTTTGGCCAGCGCACGGGCTACAAGGACCTTGATGAGCTGCTGGCCCGCTTGGCGCGGCGCAAAGCTGAGCTGCTGCGGGTGCTCGAGCGGCCCGAAATCCCGCTGCACACCAATGCATCCGAGAACGACCTGCGAGCCTGCGTGTTCAAGCGCAAGATCTCCGGCGGCACGATGAGTGTGGATGGCCGCCTGGCACGCGACGTGATGCTCGGATTGCTGAAGACCTGCCGCAAGCTCGGGCTGTCGTTCTTCACCTATCTCGGGGACCGGCTCGGACTGAACACAGGTCAGCCGAAGATCCCGCCGCTCGCTGACCTCGTCATCCAGGCAGCCTGAGACCCATCGCCCCCTAATCTGCCCCGCTTAC
>NZ_JAJATX010000142.1 GCF_020866965.1 Microvirga roseola | reverse complement strand
GGAGGTAATTAGAACTCTAAACCTGCAACTGTAGTGCTAGGCAAATTGGTCCGATACGCGGACGAGCAGCTTGCCGAAGTTGCGCCCTTCCAACAGCCCGATGATCCCTTCGGGAGCATTCCGAAGTCCGTCGATGATGTCCTCCCGATACTTCACCTTGCCGGTCCGCACCCATTCCGTCATCTCGGAATAGAAGGCGGGTCTTTGGTCGGCGAAGTCACGCTGGATGAAGCCGCGGATGGTGAGGCTCTTCGACAGGATGTCCCGCATGAGCCGCGGGAGTCTGTCCGGGCCGGGGAAGGGGCCCTTGCTATTGTACTGTGCGATCAGCCCACACACCGGAATGCGGGCGAATGGGTTGAGAAGCGGGAAGACGGCATCCCAGACTGCGCCGCCAACATTCTCGAAATAGACGTCGATCCCTTGCGGGCAGGCAGCCTGCAGGCGCTCGGGAAAGTCTGGATCACGATGATCAATCGCCTCATCGAAACCTAGTTCGTCACGTAGATAGGCGCACTTATCCAGTCCGCCGGCGATACCAATGGCGCGCGCGCCATTGATCCTTGCAATCTGTCCAACGGCTGAGCCCACGGGGCCGCTGGCTGCAGCCACTACCACCGTCTCGCCCGGCTTGGGCTGGCCGATGGTCAGAAGGCCGGAATAGGCGGTAAAGCCGGGCATGCCGAGGACGCCCAATGCGGTCGAGATGGGCGCGGCCTCCGGATCTAGCTTGCGTAGATGCGCTCCCTTCGCGAGCGCATAACTCTGCCACCCCGAATGGGACAGCACGATGTCGCCGGCCTTGTAGTCGGGATGGCGGCTCTCGATCACCTCCGCAACCGTTCCTCCCTCTATCACGGCGCCAATCTCGACGGGAGCGGCATAGGACTTCGCTGCATCCATGCGTCCGCGCATGTAGGGATCGAGGGAGAGAAAAAGCACCTTCAGCAGCACCTCGCCATCGGCCGGACTCGGCACGGGCTGCTCCTCGATGCGGAAATCGCTCGGGGTAGGGCGCCCGGCCGGGCGCGCCGCAAGGACGATGCGAGTGTTGAGGTGCTCGGACATTCAGGTTTTCCCTCGCTGCATTTCATTCTTGCGGAAGATTGATCCCGGCTCGAATGTATGGGCCACGCCGGAAGCATAGGCCCATCCGAGGGAGGTTGTCACATCCGTCTGGTCCGCCCGTCCGAGTTCCTGACCTCATCGATGATCTGCTTTGCCATGAAAGAGATGTTGGACGAAAACTCCATGGCGCGCCTCTTGTCCTCTGCGGCTATCTCAGGTCGCAGCGAATAGTCGACAAAGGCCCGGCCGAATGCCGTGATCTCCTCCTGCATAGCGCGTGCGGCAGCAAAGGTGTCGTCCTCGCGCACGAGGAGTTTCTTGGCAAGATAGACGACCATCCACTCGAGCCCGGCGCGGTCATTTTCGAGCGCTGCAATCCGTTTCTCCAGTTCGGCTGTCATGGGCATTCCCCTGCTTGCTGCTGCAATCCGTCTCATCCGGCGGAAGCCGGACATCATTCAGTGGCGAAACGGAATGATCAGCCGTGCGTGGTTAACGACCTCTTTACTCTCCTGAACGAACCTCAACGGCATGAATGGTGCAACACGAGATCGATAGAGCTGCGCATGAATCGAAATCCACCCGTCCCCACTTGGTTTCTGCTCGCACTGACAATGCTGTTCGCAGTGGGATCGGGTCTATTCATCGCATTCGTCTGAAGAGAGCGGTCCCCTTTGTTTCATGCAAAAAGCCCCCGAGGCTTTCGCTTC
>NZ_JAJATX010000141.1 GCF_020866965.1 Microvirga roseola | reverse complement strand
GAGGGCTTCCTCGAGCTGAAATACATCTGCCTCGCAGGCCTGTGAGCTATGGGCAAGGCACGCTGTGTCTTCAACCTAGCAGCTCGCCGTCACTGCGAGACGGCAGCCGTCTTGAAGCAGGCCCTCGCTGCGTCCGTATCCGCTATCGTTAACCAGCATCCTCTTTGTTCAGGTTTTCCAATGGCCTTTCAGTGCGACATCCCAGCCCGCCCGACCATCCAGCACGATAGTACTGAGTACCGCATCACTCGCTGGGACTTCGCACCCGGTGCCGTCACCGGCTGGCATGAGC
Source organism: Microvirga roseola (assembly GCF_020866965.1). Taxonomy (GTDB): domain Bacteria; phylum Pseudomonadota; class Alphaproteobacteria; order Rhizobiales; family Beijerinckiaceae; genus Microvirga; species Microvirga roseola. Next base: position 1,538 of record NZ_JAJATX010000141.1, on the reverse strand, counting down.
ATGGCTATCCCTATGTCGTCGTCATGATCACGGCTGGACGCCTTCGTATTCATGACGGTAGGACGACGAGCGAGGTGGAGCTTCAGCATGGGCAGGCCTATTCACGCCCGGCCGGAATTCGGCACGATGTCATGAATGCCTCAGATCATCCGATTGCCTTCGTCGAAATCGAGATGAAGAAGTACTAGATTCCGTTGAGGCCGATCTAAATATTCCCGATGGCTCCGCATCGTGCCCGACCCCTGACAATGATGCTTTAACTGCAACGCTCTACAGGGCTACCTTACCTTACCAAGTCAAACGCCTGCGTTAGGAAGAGATCCGATGTTGTCATGTCCGGACGGCGCCCCTGTTGCAATGCGCCTGAGAAAATAACTGCGTCCTTGGGCGAGCCTGAGACGAGGGAAAACAATCTGCCCTGTGCTGCTTCACTCTCCATGCAGAGTTTATGGTAGCATTGGTCCGATCAAAGGCCGAAGGCCGCCGGGGCTGCCCCCCAGAACAACAAGGGCTTGCCAGGCCGGTGGGGCGCCATGTCATCTGAGCCGACCGGAACGATGAATGATGACATTCCACCGTATACGACAAGATAGCCCTGGCTTCGGAGATTGCGCTCGGTTTCGTTTAAGGAACTCAGCCACTGGTGGAGGCAGTTCAACATGATAGCCTTGAGCCAGTGGATCTGTCCCGCCGAACCGACGATGCCCGATACCCGTGCCACTACGCTATGACCTGACAAGCTGTGAGGCTAATAAGACCAGTAGTCAGCCGGAAGAACGGAAACCATTGTGGGCAGGAAGCCTGATCTTCGAGTTCCATTTCGTGCCGCTCTCCTTCTGCCGCGCGACCGTGCGTTCGTGAAAAAGCAGTGTTCTGGGCCGCCAATATATCTGCTGGCCTCGCAGGTTGCACAGAATGCTCTTCAAAGCAGGGCGATGAAAATCCTGATAGGGTTCCCTTGCTGAAAGCTATGCTCGTCAACCAGGCGTAGGCTGCACCTGAAAGCCACGCCAGCCTCTCGAGGATATCGGGCTCGTCTGGAGCGTCAATAAGGCCGCGGGCTCCACATGCACTACCTGCATTCAACTGCTGAGCAAAAATTAGACGCTCGGTCGATCCGATATGCAGTGAGCAGTCGCGGTCCGCCATGGTATCCCTTGGGCGGACGCTCCACGATTAGGATCTCCAGCTGACTGCGGCAATTGTGCGCCGCACAGGTTTACCTCCCATCCTCGATAAGCTACTGCGGCAACGCGAGCGCTCACGGGGATCGAGAGCCATATTGAGATTGCCGCACAGCTTATGGGCTCTGTCGCGAATGCAGGCTGAAGTTGATGGACGGAAACGAACTTCGCTCCGGATGCTGGTAAGCTTCAGTTAAGATTAATCTCCTAATGAGCCTTCATCGAAGCATCAGACCGCTGCCCGCCAACCGCAGCGGCCCCCTTCTGGCGCTTTGCCACCTTCAGGGCCGCTGCTCAGAGCGGCCCTTTTTCTTGTGTGCCGAGCATGTTCGACAGCTCGGAGGTGTAAGTCCT
>NZ_JAJATX010000140.1 GCF_020866965.1 Microvirga roseola | reverse complement strand
GGCAGGCCCCGCCCGGTTCCTCATACCTGCCAAAGTAGTGCTAGACAGCGCAAGAGCGGCTTGCTGGCCGCACCGGTAGGTTTTTCCATCCGCGCTCTGGCAGGTCTGAGCGCTCTCCGGCGCATCGACACCATGGAAGCGTATCCGCGTCCCTCTGATCTCAAGGATATCTCCGTCGACCACGCTTGCCCGGCCGACGATCGGTTCGGCACTGAGGGGCACGGCAGACACGAAGATAGCGGCGAGGGCAAGGACGGCTTGGATCATCGGCGGACTTCTCGCTCAGGAATGGGCTGCGTAGGCACCACAACGTTATGCTAACAGGCCCTAGTAAAATCGGGACCGCTAACATCACCTGCGAGCAAAAGGACATCGACCGCTACAAGCGCATTGTGGCGGTCTGCTCGGCAAAGGGCGAGGATCTGAACGCTTGGGTAGTGAGCCAGGGATACGCCCTTGCATACCGTCAGTATGGCACTGATTACGTGGACCAAGAGAATGATGCCCGGAAAGCCAAGCGGGGTATTTGGGCCGGCCCGTTCACGCCGCCGTGGGACTGGCGCAAGGGCGGACGGGAAGGCATCTCATCCAGGGCCGCAGCGCCGACCGTATCCTCGAAGCCAGCCTCCAGGTCAGCCGACTGCAAGATCAAGGGCAACATTAGCGCCAAGGGTGATCGGATTTACCACGTGCCCGGTAGCCGGCACTATGATCGGACCCGGATCAGTGCGGGAGCCGGCAGGCCGCCTGATCCTGCAGGATGCCCCCGGGCCTCCAGTTCCATGGCAGAGGTTCATCCGCCGCTCGGTTCCAGTGCGCACCTTCGGCGACTGGGATGATCCCGTGCCCGGTTACGTCGGGGTCGATTTCGTGGCCCATTCCGGCACATCGTCCTCCGGCAGCTTCGTGCAGACGATGGTTCTAACTAATATCGCTACGAGCTGGACCGAGTGCGTGCCGGTGCGCACGCGCGATGGCGGTCTGGTGGTTGCGGCGATCCAGCAGGCGCGGTCGCTGTTTCCCTTTCCTCTGCTGGGCGTGGACTTCGACAATGACAGCGCCTTCATGAACGAATTGGTGGTCTGCTGGTGCCGGAGCGAGGGGCTGGAAGTGACGCGGTCGCGCGCCTATTGCAAGAACGACCAAGCCTGGGTGGAGCAGAAGAACGGCGCCATCGCAGGCTGGTGGGCTATGGCAGGTTCGTCGGGTCGGAGGCGACGGCATCACTGGCCCGCCTCTACGCTGTGGTGCGTCTGCACGGCAATCTGTTCTAGCGCTCGTCCAATGAGGCCGCATATGGCCGGTGCCAGCGGAGCCCGCTGAGCAACCGCTCAGCAAATGAGACATGTCAGAGGAGTTGAGACAAACCCAGTGACGCGGTTACCCTTGGCAAGATCCCGCCATTTACGTGTATTCCGGCATTCCATAAGGCCCGTTCCGCGAAATCAGGCTATATGCGTCTCGGCGACAGGCTGCATACGAGGTGGGGCATGGCTCCGGATCGTTCCGAATTCTCCAAAACTGTCATCGTCGGCAACAGTGGCTCAGGCAAGAGCTGGTTGGCCGAGAGGCTGGCTGAAGGCCTGGGCACAGTTGCAATCGATCTGGACTCCATTCATTGGGTGCCGGGCGGTTATAGTGCCCGGCGGGACCCTGATGTTGCGAAGAGCATGGTCCGCGACCAAGCCTCCAAAGATTGTTGGATCATTGAGGGGGTCTATGGCTGGCTGGCATATGAGGCTCTACCCTCTGCCACGGCCTTCATTTGGCTCGATCTGCCCGAGGCGGAGTGCATTGAGAACATTCGAGCGCGTGGGCTTCGCCGGGGCGGCGACGAGGCCTCCTTTGAGGCACTGATCGCTTGGGCTGGAGAGTACCGGATCCGAGACAATGCGAACTCCTTCACAGGACATTCGCGGCTCTTCGAACTTTTCGAGGGCAGAAAGCTCCACCTTCGATCCCGAGCGGAAATAACTAACCTTCTCGACGCGCTTTTTGATGGCTCGGCGGCTCTCCAGAAGCCCTTTTCCCCCGCAAGTCTTTCCAAGTAATTCGAGCTCGTTCAGGGTTCTTGCCAGAACCCCTTAGACTAACCCTTCACTAGGCTCAGGACCTATTAATTTGGGCTGAGGTGTGATTC
>NZ_JAJATX010000014.1 GCF_020866965.1 Microvirga roseola | reverse complement strand
GCCGTCCGTGACCGCGCGCGGCATCGTCAACCTCACGGCAATTGCCGTCGTCGAGGCCCAGGCGATGGAGCAGGATCAGCCAAGCCTGATCTGAGGGGCGCTCATTCGGCCTTTGCGGTCACGTCGAGCTTCTTGAGGGCTTCCTTGGGATCGGATGCCAGCATGAAGTCCATCACGCCGAAGCCCGAGGGGTTCTTGGGCTCGGCGGAGATCGTGAGCCGACCGGGCTGGGCGATGAAACGGGAAACCGCCTGGCCGAGAGTCTTGGCTTGCTCCGAATTGCCGAGCAGTGACGACAGGGCGAGAGGCGCTGCGCCCGCATAGGTCCTGCGTAGCGACTCAAGGCTCGTCTTCTGCTCCTCGGCCGCCTTGGCGAGGTAGCGCTCGAGCAGGCCCTTGTCGTCGACAACAATGTCGAGAGCCTTCGCCTTCGCGCCGATCAGCGCCGCGGCGGCAGTGGCTTTATCGGTGCTGAACAGATCCCTGCCGACACTGCCGATGGTGCCGGAGAGGGAGACGCTACCTATCTCCTGCCCCTCCAGGGACAATTCCTTGATGGCGATCTCGCCGCTCTCCTCGTTCCAGGTGGCAGCCGCGACGAAGGAGGTGTCGAGAGTCTTGTAGCCGAGCGCGATGAGCTGTCTGAGAAACTCGTCCGTGCTGTTCGCCGGCAGTTCGAATGCGGAGTTCTGCTGGTCGATCCTGATGTTCGTAGGAATCCCGTTCACAGGCTTGTCGGCCGTGATCTCAAAGGACTTGACGGTCAGGTTCGTGCGCTCCGGTGCAGGTCCGGATCTGTCCAGCGTATCGATACCCATGCCCGACAGGCGCAGGGTGCCCAATGTCGGGATGAGGCTGCGCAGGGCGGAGTGATCGAGATCCTTCAGGGGCTTGCCCTGAAGCGCCTTCAGTCCTTTCAGGGTCGGAGCGATGGAGAAGCCATTGAGGCTGGCGGACTCGATCTTGACCCGATTGTCCGGGGCATCGATCTCGATCCCGTCCATTCGTAGATCGGCCGGTTGTGAGCCGGTGCTCCCCTGATAGGCTATCCGGTCGATGGTCCCGGTGACCTCGGGCTTTCCGTTCTACTTCGGGCCCGACTTGAACTTGATCCCCGTCGTCTCGACGAAACCGGTGTCGAACGCCTCGAGAAGATCGGCCACGGCCATGACGAGGCGGTCCTTTTCCTCGGATGTGGTGGTGCTTTTGTCGGTCAGCTCGGAAATGAGCGCTATCGTGCCGCTCCATGAGTCTCTCGTCGGACGGGCCATGATATTCCGTCCGTTCACCCTTTCGATCTCAAGGCTGTAGTCCTCTCCGGTGTCGAGGACGTCGATGTCCTCCATGGAGAGCGAACCATAAATTCTGGTCAGGGGGAGGGCGGCCTTGCCGTCCTTCGTATCGTAGAGCCTCATGAAGGCCGGCATGTCCAGGTCGCTGATCTTCGTCCGGCCATAGCTCGTCAGGATATTGCCCTTGGCGCTTGTGTCCTCGATGGCCATCGTGTCGATCGTGACTGAACCGATCTGACCCTGGACGATGTCGTTCAACGACACGTTTCTGTAGAGGACCGTCTGGGTTCGGTTGCCGAGCTTCTGCGTGACCTTCACTTCGGGAGCGGTGACCTCCCTGGCGCTGATACGGGCAACGCGCTCCGCCATCGGCTCGGTAGTTGAGGAGAAAAGCGTCTCGAAGTTCCGCCGGGAGGCCTTCGTGTCTGTGAAGTCGATCCGCTTCGCTTCATAGGTGAACGGTCCCCATGTGAAGCGCACGTCCTCCAGCGTGAAGCTGTCGGTGGACTGCGCAAAGGCCGCGCTCCACAGCGGGACCCGGACGGCGCCGACCGTGACCTGCTCGCTCCCGTGGCCGAACGCAACATCCCTTATGATTGCAGGTTCGAATTGCAGGGCTGCGGAGCCTGCAAGGAAGGCGAGCGTGCAGATGCCGGAGCGGCGAAGAAAGCCCATGATGGTCCCCAAGACACGAAGGCCCTCAGGCCGTATTCGGCCAGGAGCGGTCAGGCAGGGACCATAGGGCTAGGAACAGGGTTTCACAACGAGAACGAAGTGCCGCAGCCGCAGGAGGCTGTAGCGTGGGGGTTCTCGATCTTGAAGGACTGGCCGATTAGGTCGTCCACGAAGTCGATCACCGAGCCGTCCATGTACTGGACCGACACCTCGTCCACGATCACCGTCGCCCCGTCGCGTTCGATGACAAGGTCGTCGTCCTGGCGGGTCCGGTCCACGTCGAAGGCATATTGGAATCCTGAGCAGCCGCCCCCGTTCACGCTGATTCTCAGCATGGAGCCGGTAGGTTCCGTGGCCATGATTTCGTTGATGCGGCGGGCGGCGCGTTCGGTCAGGGTAATCCCGGGCATGGCGGTTCCGGTCCTCATGAGGACGTAATTCTTGGACAAGCTGTTAAGAGCAAGGTAAGTGCGCCTTGGCAAGGCTTCAACCCGAGGATGATCCGTGCGGCCCTATGGAGAACGATGGCGAGCCCCTTACGCCTGCGATCCCTGGGACAGCCGGGGGCGCCTCTACCCCGAGGCGGTCTCCCCGACCCGCAGCGACTTCCAGCGCGACCGGGACCGGATCATTCATTCCTCGGCCTTTCGTCGCCTCAAGCACAAGACGCAGGTCTTCGTCTACCACGAGGGCGACCATTTCCGGACCAGGCTGACCCACACCATCGAGGTCAGCCAGATCGCCCGGGCGCTCGCCCGGTCCCTGGGGCTGGACGAGGATCTCGCCGAGGCGCTCGCGCTCTCCCATGATCTCGGCCATACGCCCTTCGGTCATACGGGCGAGGACACGCTGGACGAGTGCATGGCGGCCTATGGCGGATTCGACCACAACGCCCAGGCGCTCAGGATCGTGACCCGCCTGGAGCGCCGCTATGCGGCTTATGACGGCCTCAACCTGACCTGGGAGACCCTGGAGGGGCTGGTCAAGCACAACGGCCCCCTTCTCGATCCCGAAGGCAGGCCGACCCTGCGCTATGAGGCCCGCGGCGTTCCGCTCGCGATCCTCGAATACAACAGCCAGCAGGACCTGGAGCTTTCAAGCCATGCGAGCGGGGAGGCGCAGGCGGCAGCGATTGCGGACGACATCGCCTACGACGCCCACGACATCGACGACGGCCTGAGGGCCGGGCTTTTCGAGATCGACGACCTGCGTGAGGTTCCGTTCCTGGACGAGCTATTGCGCGAAATCGACGGGCGCTGGCCCGGCCTGGACCTGTCCCGCCGCATCCACGAACTGACCCGGCGCGTCATCACCCGTTTCGTGGAGGACGTGGTGGCCCAGAGCGAGAGCCGGATCGAGGCGCTCAAGCCGGCCAAGGCCGAGGATATCCGGCAGGCGGGCGAGACAACCGTCGGCTTCTCGAAGGAGATGCGGGAGGCGGATGCCGGTGTGAAGCGCTTCCTCTATGCCCATATGTACCGTCATCCCAAGGTGATGGCGGTGAGGGCCAGGGCCGACGACGTGCTGCGGGACCTCTTCCGCCGCTTCACGGGCGAGCCCGATCTGATGCCGGACGAGTGGCGGACCGACCTGCCGGAGGACGAGACTCGCCTTGCCCGAAGGGTGTCGGACTACATCGCCGGCATGACGGACCGCTATGCGATCCTTGAACACCGTCGCCTGTTTGACGTAACCCCTGACTTGCGTTAGGCGCGCCAAAGCTTTCGGGGCCGTCGCCCCTGTTGAGATCGAAGTACATGAACATTTTCGGGTTGTTTGAGAAGCGGGTTGCGGATGCCCTCGGCCGTCTGGCCGGTGCGGGCCAGATTCCATCGGGGCTGGACGTCAGCCGCGTGGTCGTGGAGCCCCCGCGCGATCCGTCCCACGGCGATCTGGCCACCAATGCCGCCATGGTTCTGGCCAAGGAGGCGCGCATGAACCCGCGCGCCTTGGCAGACCTGCTCGTCGGCGACCTGAAGGACGATCCTCGCGTGTCCTCGGTGGAGGTCGCCGGTCCGGGCTTCATTAATATCAGGCTTGCACCCGAATTCCTGCATGAGGTTCTGCGGGCAGCCGTCCTGGACAGCGACGGTTTCGGCCGGAGCGGGCAGGGGGCGGGAACCCCGGTCAACGTGGAATACGTCTCCGCCAACCCGACCGGGCCGCTCCATGTGGGCCACGGCCGCGGAGCCGTCTTCGGCGATGCGCTCGCCTCCCTGCTGGCCTTCGCCGGCTACAAGGTGACCCGCGAGTACTATATCAACGATGCCGGCGCGCAGGTCGATGTTCTCGCCCGCTCCGCCTATCTGCGTTACCGGGAGGCCCTGGGGCAGGAGATCGGGGGCATTCCGGAAGGACTGTACCCGGGCGATTACCTCAAGCCCGTCGGCGCGCGCCTCGCCGAGGAGTTCGGCTCAAGTCTCCTCGACAAGCCCGAGGCCGAGTGGCTGCCCCTCGTCCGCCGGGTCTCCATCGAGGGCATGATGGACATGATCCGGGAGGACCTCGCGGCGCTCAACATCCGCCACGATGTCTTCTTCTCGGAGAAGTCCCTGCAGCAGGGCGAGGATAACCAGGTGTCCCGGATGATCGCCGACCTGCGGGCGCGCGATCTCGTCTATGTGGGCCGCCTGCCGCCGCCCAAGGGCCAAAAGGACGAGGACTGGGAGGACCGCGAGCAACTCCTGTTCCGCGCGACCGCCTATGGCGACGAGGTGGACCGCCCGCTCCTGAAGTCCGACGGCAGCTACACCTACTTCGCCTCCGATATCGCCTATCACCACTCCAAGTTCGAGCGCGGCTTCAACGTCATGATCGACGTGCTGGGGGCGGATCACGGCGGTTACGTGAAGCGGATGCAGGCGGCGGTGAAGGCCGTGTCGAACGGCAAGGCCGAGCTGGACGTGAAGCTCTGCCAGCTCGTGAAGCTCCTGCGCGGCGGCGAGCCGGTGAAGATGTCCAAGCGCTCAGGCGACTTCGTGACGCTGCGCGACGTGGTCGACGAGGTGGGCCGGGATGCGGTGCGCTTCATGATGATCTTCCGCAAGAACGATGCGCCGCTCGATTTCGACCTGGCCAAGGTCGTCGAGCAGTCCAAGGACAACCCGGTCTTCTACGTCCAGTATGCCCACGCCCGCTCGGCCTCGGTGTTCCGGCAGGCGGCCGAGGCATTCCCGGGGGCGGATTTCTCAGCCTCCCGGCTCGAGAAGGCGGACCTTTCGGTGCTTGAGGACGAGGCGGAGCTGGATCTTGTCCGCCGCATCGCCCAGTTCCCGCGGACGGTCGAGGCGGCTGCCGAGGCCCATGAGCCTCACCGGGTGGCGTTCTACCTCTACGATCTGGCGAGCGCCTTCCACAGTCTGTGGAACAAGGGCAAAGACTTGCCGCAATTACGCTTTGTTAATCAAACTGATCAAGATTCAACCCTGGCGAGGCTGGCTCTCGTGCATGCCCTGAAAGGGGTGTTGGCATCCGGCCTTGCGATTCTGGGCGTTACGGCACCCGATGAAATGCGGTAACGGTTTTCGAGGCGGAGCAACCGTTTCAGGCCGTTCTTGCGGGTGGCGTGTCGTCATGCCGGCGGAGCCGTTTTGGCTCCTGTCGCGTAATTGGAGGTCCGGCGCATGAGCGAATCAGTGAAGCCCCGTTTTGCGGTCGATCTCAATGAGATCGAGCGTCAGCTCGCCCAGGCGCAGGGCGCCTCGTCCCACCAGCCGGCGCCGGCCACGCGGAACGACCCGCTGGCCGAGCTGGCCCGCATCGTGGGGCAGGACGATCCTTTCCAATCGATCCTGGCGAGCGACGGCGGCAGCCGTCCCAGGCAGCAGGCGCAGGCTGCCGTCCATGATCTGTATGCCAGCCGTGGAGGCGAGGTGCATCATGGGCGACGCGGCGGTTACGTCGAGCCCTCCTTTGAGGCCGATCCCTACCAGGAAGTGGAGGTTCGCGGCTCCGAGCAGGCCTACGGCTATCGCGCCCCAAGCCCGTCGCAAGGGGAGGGCGCCTATGCCGGCGGGGCCTACGACAACTACTACGACGAGAACGCCGGATATCCGGATCCGCGCTACGCCGAGCCTGAAGCGCTGGACTACCCGCCCGTGCAGAGGCGCCGGTCCCGCAGGGGCCTGGTCGCCATCGGGGCGGTGCTCGGGTTCGCTGCCATAGGAGCCGGCGGTTATTACGCCCTCACGGATGGGCCTTCGACCGCCGCAAGCGGCGAGCCGCCGCTGGTCAAGGCATCCAACGAGCCCGTGAAGGTGCAGCCGCAGAATCCGGGCGGGGTCGAGATCCCGAACCAGAACAAGCAGATCTATGAGCGCGCCGGCAACACGGAGACCAAGGTCGTCAACCGTGAGGAGCAGCCTGTCGATGTGAAGCAGGCGGTGCGTCTGAACGGCGGGGCCGTTGGCGATGCCATGGGCGGAGCTGCCCCCCAGCAGCCGGCGAATGGCCTCAATCTCGGGGAGCCCCGGAAGGTCCGTACGGTCACGATCCGCCCCGATGGCACGGTGGTCGGGGCCGAGCCTGCCAATCCCGGCCCGGCTCCTGCCGCTGCGCCCCTGCCCACCATGACCCTGCCCGAGGCGGCGCAGCCCGCCCAGGCCGCATCGGCGACGCCCAGCGCTGCGCCCGTTCAGCCGGCTCCCGCTGCGCCCAAGCCCGTGGCGAGCACACCCGCGGCGGTGCCTGCCACCCCGGCTCCGGTTCCCGCGCCGTCTCCGGCCACGCCGGCCAGCGGCTCATCGCCGCAGCAGGTGGCCTCGGCCCAGCCTGTCCCGCTTTCGCCGCCCGCCGCGTCGGCTGCGACGCCGGCAACGGTGGCGACGGGTGACTACGCCGTGCAGCTCGGCATCGCCAACAGCGAGAGCAGGGCCGAAGCGACCCTGGCCCAGCTCCGCCAGAAGTACTCGGAGCTGGAAAGCCAGCCTCCGCTGGTGATGAAGGCCGAGGTCAACGGCAACACGCTCTACCGCATCCGGGTCGGCCCCATGTCGCGGGAAGAGGCCTCCTCCCTGTGCTCCACCCTTCAGGGGCAGGGAGCCCAGTGCTTCGTCGCCAAGAACTGATAGCAGACACCTCGGCCGTTTCCGCCGAGACTCCTTGACCCTGCCGGGCAGGGGACGTAAGGCGCGGGGATGACCACCCGCGCCTTTATTGCTGGCTGCTCCGGCCTCGAGCTCACGCCCGACGAGATCGCCTTCTTCCGGGAGGCGTCTCCGTGGGGCTTCATCCTGTTCCGCCGCAACGTGGATACCCCTCAACAGGTGAGGGCGCTCTGCGAAGCCCTGCGCGAGACGGTCGGGCGGGCGGATGCCCCCATTCTCATCGACCAGGAGGGCGGCCGGGTTCAGCGCATGGGTCCGCCCCACTGGCCGAAATATCCCTCCGGCAGAGCTTATGGCGGCCTCCATGCCGATGAGCCGCTTCTCCAGCGGGAGCTCGCCCGTCTCGGCGCGAGGCTGATCGCCCACGATCTCCGCTCCGTGGGCGTCACGGTGGACTGCCTGCCGGTGCTCGATGTGCCGTCTCCCGGCGCGCACGACGTCATCGGCGACAGGGCTTATGGGCAGACGCCGGAAAAGGTTGCGGTTCTCGGGCGTGCGGCGGCCGAGGGGCTGCTCGCCGGCGGGGTACTCCCGGTCATCAAGCACATGCCGGGCCATGGCCGGGCAGGGGCCGACAGCCACTTGGCACTTCCCGTGGTCGATGCCTCCCGCGAGGAGCTGGAAAAGCACGATTTCGCACCCTTCCGGATGCTGACGGACATGCCGCTCGCGATGACGGCGCATGTTGTCTACACGGCCCTCGATCCCGAGCGGCCCGCAACGACCTCCCGCATCGTCATGGATGAGATCATCCGGGGCCATATCGGCTATGACGGGCTCGTGATGACGGACGACCTGTCCATGCATGCCCTCTCGGGCTCATTCCGGGAGCGGACGGAGGCTGTCTTTGCGGCAGGGTGCGACATGGCCCTTCATTGCAACGGCGAGATGGGCGAAATGACTGCCGTGGCCGGGGCCGCGCCAGTTCTGGCAGGGGATTGCCTGCGCCGGGCCGAAGCTGCGCTGGCGCGCATCCGTCACGAGCCGGAGCCCCTCGATCCTGTGGATGCCCGCGCGAGGCTCGATGCCGCGCTTGCGGCGATCGCCTAAGCAGGTGAAGGTTCAGGCCCCTTCGCGTTGAGTATCCCCATGGCCAAGCCCCTACCATTCGAGGAAGCCGCACCCGCCGAGCGGGCCGAGAGCGAACCCGCTCTCTTCGTCGACGTGGACGGCTTCGAAGGGCCGCTCGATCTCCTGCTCGAGCTGGCGCGACGCCAGAAGGTGGACCTCCACCGCATTTCGATCCTGGCCCTTGCCGAGCAGTACCTCGTCTTCATCGAGGAGGCGCGCCGCATGCGCCTGGAGCTGGCGGCCGACTACCTCGTGATGGCGGCTTGGCTTGCCTACCTCAAGTCGCGCCTGCTGCTGCCGGAGCCGCCCAAGGGCGAGGAGCCGAGCGCCGAGGAGCTGGCGACGGCGCTCGCCCTGCGCCTGCGCCGCCTAGAGGCGATCCGCGAGGCGGCCAAGAAGCTGGGCGAGCGCACCTGGCTCGGCCGGGACATCTTCGCGAGAGGCGCGCCGGAGCCGGTCGTCATCCGCAAGGATGCCCGCTACGAGGCGAGCCTCTACGATCTCCTCAAGGCCTATGCCCACCAGAGGCAGATTAAGCTCAACTCCAAGGTTTCCCTTCACAAGAGGACCGTGTGGTCTCTCGTCGATGCACGGGAAGCCCTGGAGCGCCTCGTCGGGCATCTCAGCGATTGGGTGACCCTCGATACCTATCTCGTCGAATACATGGTCGAGCCCGCCATGCGGCCGACCGTGCTGGCCTCCGCTCTATCCGCCACCCTCGAAATGGTCCGCGAGGGAAAACTGACCGTTCGGCAGGACGAGGCTTTCGCGCCGGTCTGGGTCAAGCCCGTCGCGGACGCAGCCGAGGCAGGAGCCTGACATGGAAGAAGCAGTCGACATGACGGAAACCGCCGAGAACAGCCGCATACCCGATCACGGCGAGGCGATGCGGATCGCCGAGGCGCTCCTGTTCGCCTCCGCCGAGCCTCTGGGAGCCGAGGAACTGGCCGGACGCCTGCCGGAAGGCGCGGATGTGGAGAAGATCCTCGAGGATCTGACCGGGCTCTATGCCCCACGGGGCGTCAATCTCGTCCGGGTCGCGGGAAAATGGGCGTTCCGGACTGCCAGCGACCTGTCCTTCGTGCTGGCGCGCGATGTCGTCGAGCAGCGCAAGCTCTCCCGCGCCGCCATGGAGACATTGGCGATCATCGCCTATCACCAGCCGGTCACCCGGGCCGAGATCGAAGAAATCCGCGGCGTCGCCACCTCGAAAGGCACCCTGGACCTTCTGCTTGAAACGAGCTGGATTCGCCTAAGGGGCCGGAGGAAGGTGCCGGGACGGCCTGTCACCTATGGCACCACCCCGCAGTTCCTGGAGCATTTCGGCCTGGATGCCATCGAGGACCTGCCGGGGCTCGAGGAGTTGAAGGGGGCAGGGTTCCTGGAAGGGCGGGTGCCTTCCGACCTTTCGGTGCCGGTGCCCTCCGACGACGATGCTCTGCGGCCCGACGAGGATCCGCTCGATCACGACGACCTTTTCCAGCCCCTCGAGATGGATCAGAGCGGGACCGGCGAGGAATGATCCAAAAGCCCGCCTCTGCGCGCGACCTGTTCCGATTGCCCCGCTGGGGCCAGCGCGGAACGGCGGGCGCCTCGATCCCGGCGCAGCTCACCTTCGAGAACATCGTCCAGGTCTACGGCAGCCAGCGGGCCCTCGACGGGGTGTCGCTCCAGGTCGAGCCGGGTGAAATCATCTGCCTGCTCGGCCATTCCGGCTGTGGCAAAACCACGCTGCTGCGCATCGCTGCCGGTATCGAGGCTCCCACCTCCGGCCGTGTGCTGATGGACGGACTCGAGGTCAGCGGACCCAAGACCCTCGTCGAGCCGGAGAGGCGGGGCATCGGGCTGATGTTCCAGGACTACGCGCTTTTCCCCCACATGACCGTGCTCCAGAACGTCATGTTCGGCCTGCAGGACCTCTCGGCCAAGGAGGCGGACATCGCCGCCCGCAGGGCCCTTTCCCGCGTGGGGCTGGAGCATTATGCGGGCGAGTATCCGCACACGCTCTCCGGCGGCGAGCAGCAGCGCGTGGCGCTGGCGCGCTCCATCGCCCCGCGCCCGGGCGTGCTGCTGATGGACGAGCCCTTCTCCAACCTCGATCGTCGGATGCGCGACGCAATCCGGGACGAGACCGTCGCAATTCTGAGAGAAACGGGCGCTACGACCATCGTCGTGACGCACGATCCGGAAGAGGCCATGCGGATCGCCGACCGGATCGTCCTGATGCGCGCAGGCGCCATCATCCAGCAGGGCGAGTCGGAGGAGATCTACCGAAGGCCCGTCAACCTGTTCGCCGCACGCTTCTTCTGCGATTTCAATGAGATCGCCGGCACGGTTCGCGGCGGCCAGGCGACATGTCCGGTTGGGGTTTTTCCCGCTCCGCACCTGGAGGATGGACCGGCCATCGTCTGCGTGCGTCCGCAGGGGCTCAAGCTGAAGCCGCCGGGCTTCTGCCTGCCGGGACGCGTCGCTGGGCGCCGCTTCCTCGGCGAGGTGGACCTGCTTCATATTGACGTTCCGGGGCTCGACCGGCCGCTCCAGGCCCGTGTTCACGATCCTGTTGCTGTCAAAGACGGTCAGGATGTGGGTATTGAAGTGAGACCAAAGGATGTCCTTGTTTTCGCCGCCTCGGATGCCTAGGTTGGCGGCGAGCAAAGAGTTCAGAAACCGCGCCTTTCCGGGCGCAGGAGGAATGCCATGGGTGGCGCGAGTATTTGGCACTGGATCGTCGTCGGTCTGATCGTTGTTCTGCTTTTCGGGCGCGGTAAGATCTCCGACCTGATGGGTGACGTCGCGAAGGGTATCAAAGCCTTCAAGAAGGGCATGTCCGAGGATGATACGGCAAAGCCCGTCCAGCCGTCGGAGCCGGTCCGGTCCATCGATCACCAGAACGGCGTGCAGGCGAGCAACGCCACGAGCGATCACAAGGTCGGCTAATGGTCGAGGCCGGCGACCGTTCCTGAACGCGCCGGTCCTTTTCAGAGTACATGAAGGCAGGGTCGAGGCCACGCCATGTTGGACATGAGCTGGGGTGAGATAATGATGATCGGCGCCGTCGCGCTGATCGTCATCGGCCCTAAGGACCTGCCGCGCGCCCTGCGGACAGTGGGACAGATGACGGGCAAGCTCCGCCGGATGGCGGCGGAGTTCCAGGGGCAGTTCCAGGAAGCCATGCGCGAGGCCGAGCTTGACGAGGTCAAGCAGCAGCTCAAGGGCATGAACGATTCCGTTTCTTCCCTGAACAAGGGCTTCAATCCCATCCAGAGCGTCCGGGACGAACTGAAGACGGCTGTCGAGGCTCCGGTCTCGGGCCAGGAGCAGAAGCCGTCTCCGGAGGCGACCGGCACGGCGCTCCAGGTGCGGGAAGAGGCTCCCGTGCCCGCGCCGGTCGGGCCGGACATTCCCCTACCGGCCCTGCCGATGGACGATCCGGCCGAGGAGATCGCCGCTTCCTTGAGGCGCGAGGCCGAGTTCGAGGCCCAAAAGGCGGCTGCTGCCAGGGCGGCCCAAGAGAACGCCCAGGTGAGACAAGAGAACGCCCAGGCGACATACGAGAAAACGGACGTGAAAGCTTAAATGACCACCGCCGTCGAACAGGATGAGATCGAGGCTTCGCGCGCCCCTCTGATCGAGCATCTGACCGAGCTGCGCTCGCGCCTGATCAAGGCGCTCGCCGCTTTCGTGGTGATGTTCTTCATATGCTTCGCCGGTGCGAAGTACATCTACAACATCCTGGTCTGGCCCTATGTCGCGGCCGTCGGCTCGCCAGAGGCGGCCCGCCTCGTCTATACCCACGGCCTCGAATACCTCTTTACGCAGATCCAGGTGGCAGCTTTCGGTGCAGGCTTCCTGGCTTTCCCGGTCATTGCCGCGCAGATCTACAAGTTCGTGGCGCCGGGCCTGTACAAGAACGAGCGGCACGCCTTCCTGCCTTATCTCGTCGCCACCCCGGTTCTGTTCACCGTCGGTGCGGCCTGCGTCTACTTCATCGCCATGCCGCTGCTCATGCGCTTTTCCGTGGGCATGCAGCAGCTTGCGACCGAGGGCGCCCCGACCATCGAATTCCTGCCGAAGGTCAGCGAGTACCTGTCGCTGATCATGACCCTGATCTTCGCCTTCGGCATCTGCTTCCAGCTTCCCGTCGCCCTGACCTTGCTCGCGCGGGCTGGAATCATCACTTCGGAGTTCCTGAAGGATAAGCGGCGCTACGCCATCGTCATCGTCTTCGTCATCGCGGCCGTCCTGACCCCGCCCGACGTGATCAGCCAGTTCGCCCTCGCGATCCCCACTCTGCTTCTATACGAGGCGTCCATCTTCTCCGTCCGCATGGTCGAGAAGAAACGTGCCGAAGCCGAAACCTCGCGCGAGGCGGAGGAATAGGCGTCAGATTTCCACCATTGGCGCTACCTGGGCATTCTGAAACGGGGCGGTCTCATGACAGCATCGGACCCCGAAGCGGACACCGCTTTCGGGACGCATCCGGTGCATTTTTGGGCAAAGCGCATCGTCTGACGCGGAAAACCGAATTTCACTTTTGCGCACGATGCGCTAAGGCGGGACCGCATCACGAAGCAGGTCCTATCCCATGCACGACATCCGTTCCATCCGCGAAAACCCCGCGGCTTTCGACCAAGGCCTCAGGAACCGGGGCATGGAGCCCTTGTCCGCCCACCTGATCGCCCTCGACGACCAGCGCAAGAGCGCCGTTTCCGCCCTTCAGGCCGCCATGGAGCGCCGCAATGCCATGTCCAAGGAGATCGGACAGGCCAAGGCGAAGAAGGACGAGGCGCGGGCGCAGGAGCTGATGGCCGAGGTGGCGCGCCTCAAGGAAGCGGTGCCGGAGCTCGAAGAGGCCGAGCGCCGCGCCGACAAGGCGCTGTTCGAGGCCCTCGCCGCAATTCCGAACATCCCGCAGGAGAGCGTGCCGGTAGGCGTGGACGAGCACGGCAACGTGGAGCGGCACCGGGTCGGCGCGCCGAAGACCCTGAACAGCAGCAAGCAGCATTTTGAGATCGGCGAAGACCTCGGCCTCATGGACTTCGAGACCGCGGCAAAACTCTCCGGCTCGCGCTTCGTCGTCCTGAAAGGTCAGCTCGCCCGCTTGGAGCGGGCGCTCGGCCAGTTCATGATCGATCTGCACACGATCGATCACGGCTATACCGAGGTGAACCCGCCCCTCTTGGTTCGCGATGACACCATGTTCGGCACGGCGCAGCTGCCGAAATTCGAGGACGACCAGTTCTGGGCCTTCCCGGGCTCGGCCCTCGAGCAGATCGTTGCCTCGGCTGAAGCAGGCGAGGGGAGCGATGCGCTCCGCAAGCCGATCAGGGAGGCCCGCTACGGCCTCATCCCGACCGCCGAGGTGTCGCTGACCAATCTCGTGCGCGAGCAGATCCTCTCCGAAGAGGAACTGCCGCTGCGCTTTACTGCACTCACCCCCAGCTTCCGCGCAGAGGCCGGGTCGGCCGGGCGCGATACCCGCGGCATGATCCGCCAGCACCAGTTCGTGAAATGCGAGCTCGTCTCGATCTCGACGCCCGAGACCTCGGCGGACGAGCACGAGCGCATGCTCACCTCCGCCGAGAACGTGCTGAAGAAGCTGGAGCTCCCGTTCCGCACCATGACGCTCTGCACGGGCGATATGGGCTTCTCCTCGACCAAGACCTACGATATCGAGGTCTGGCTGCCGGGGCAGGGGACGTATCGCGAGATTTCGAGCTGCTCGGTCTGCTCCGATTTCCAGGCAAGGCGCATGAATGCGCGCTACCGTCCGGCGGACGGCAAGGGGCCGCGTTTCGTCCACACCCTGAACGGCTCGGGGCTGGCGGTCGGCCGCACCCTCGTCGCCGTTCTGGAGAACTATCAGAACGAGGACGGCAGCGTCACGATCCCGTTAGCGCTCCGGCCCTACATGGGCGGTCTCGACCGCATTGAACGGCAGGCCTGACATGCGCATTCTCTGTACCAACGACGACGGTATTCACGCTCCGGGGCTTAAGACCCTGGAGGCCATCGCCCGATCCCTCTCCGACGATGTGTGGATCGTCGCGCCGGAGACCGACCAGAGCGGCGTCGCTCACTCGCTCTCGCTGAACGACCCCCTGCGCCTGCGCGAGATTTCCGACCGGCACTTCGCCGTGAAGGGCACGCCGACCGATTGCGTGATCATGGGCATCCGCCACCTAATGCACGAGCACAAGCCCGACCTCGTGCTCTCCGGCGTCAACCGGGGGCAGAACGTGGCGGAGGATGTCAGCTATTCCGGCACCGTGGCGGGAGCCATCGAGGGCACGCTGCTCGGCGTTCCCTCCATCGCGCTCTCCCAGGCCTATGGGGCGGCGAGCCGCACGGCGCTGCGGTGGCACTGCGCTGAGCAGCACGGTCCCAGGATCGTGCGCAGGATACTCGACGCCGGCATCGACAAGGGCATCCTCGTCAATGTGAACTTCCCCGATTGCGAGCCCGAGGAGGTCGAGGGCGCAGCCGTTGTCAACCAGGGCCAGCGCACGCAGGAACTCCTGCGCCTCGACGAGCGTCGGGACGGACGCGGGAATCCTTACTTCTGGATCGCCTTCGAGCGTCACCCCTTCATCCCCGCCAACGGCACGGATCTCTGGGCCATCGCCAACCGGCGCATCGCGATTACGCCTCTCAGGCTCGACATGACGGACGAGCCGACGCTGACGCGCTACGCGCAGATCTTCGACTAGGAGGCCGGGCGCGATGAGCCGGGACATGCCATTCCTTCCCGATGCGGAGAACCGCGGCGAGAGGGAGGCGATCGGCGTTGCGTCCTTCATCCTGTCCTTGAGGGCGCGGGGCATTCGCAACATCGAGCTGCTGCGGGCGATGGAGTTGGTCCCGCGCGACGTGTTCGCGCCTCGCCGGTTCGCGGATCTCTCGCGCACGGACGTGGCGCTGCCGCTGCCCTGCGGACAGACCATGACGGCTCCCGGAACCGTCGCTTCCATGCTGCTCGCGCTCGACGTCAGGTCGGGCCACCACGTGCTGGAGGTGGGTACCGGGACCGGCTACATGACCGCGCTCCTGGCCCATCTCGGAGCCGAGGTCACGACCGTCGAGCGCTTCAACACCCTGGCGGAGAGCGCGGCCCAGCATCTGAAGATCGTGGAGGCGGGCAGGGTCCGCATGGAGGTGGGCGACGGCCTTGCCACGCGGGTGCGCGAGCGCTTCGACCGCATCCTTCTCAACGGCGCGCGCAGCGAGATCCCGCAGACGGTGACGTCGCATCTCGGTCCGGGCGGACGTCTTGTCGGCGCGCTCACCGTGGACGGACGGCCGCACCTCGTTCAGATCGAGCGTATGGCCGATGGCGAATTGCGGCAGGAGATCGGTGCGCCGCTGCGGATTTCGCCGCTGGTCACCGGCATTGCGGCGACCCTTTGACGGGCGCAGAAATTTTTCTCGGCAGGGTTACGGGAAAATACACCTCGTCAACTGTTGCTTAACCTGAACAGGGCTTTAATGCCTCCATCGAGTTGCGTTCGGTTGGGGTAAATCATGCAGTTGCGTGTGTGTTCTGAGCATTGGATTGCGGTGTCGCGGATCGCTCTGGCGAGTTTGATCGGCAGTGCTGCGGCGGCGTGCAGTTCCGACACCCTGCGGTTTGCGGAGAGCCCGTTCTCCAATCCGTTCAAGTCGAGTGACCGGTACGCGCAGAGCGCGCCGTCCACGCCCCAGTATTCCCAGCCCTACTATGCGCCGGCCCAGGCGATGCCGACCGCGCCGGTCCAGGCTCAGGCGCTGCCGCCGGTTCAGGCGCAGCCGATCGCACAGCCCTATCGCACTGCTGCTCCTGTCTCTGCTCCCGCTCCCCTGCGTCCGATGCCCGTGGCGCAGGTTGCTCCGGTGCAGCCGGCGAGCCAGCCGAAATTCCGCCTCGTCGATACGTCTAAGACGCAGGCTCCTGCTCCCACTGTGGCGACTGTCAGAACCCGTCCCGGCATGAACCAGCCGACGCAGGCCGCCGCTCCGGCGCCCGCTCGCCAGACGCCGGTTCAGATCGTCTCGGCCGCTCCCGCAGAGCCGCTGGTGTCCGCTCCCCGGCCCGTCGTCGAGCAGCCCAAGGTCGCCGCTCTGCCGCAGCCGGAGCCTCCGAAGCCTGCCGTCGCCGCGCAGCCCGTTCCGCTCGCTCCGGCTCCGCAGCCCGCGGTGGCGAAGCAGCCTGTGCAGGAGCCCGAGCAGACCGCCAGCGTTCCGGCTGGCGACTTCCGCTGGCCGGCCCGCGGTCGCGTCATTGCGGGATTCGGCGCCAATGGCGGCAATGAGGGCATCAATATCGCCGTTCCCGAGGGAACGCCGGTGAAGGCTGCGGAGGCCGGCACGGTCACCTATGCGGGCAGCGAGGTGAAGGGCTACGGCAATCTCATTCTCATTCGCCACGAGAACGGCTACGTTTCGGCCTACGCCCACAACGCCTCGCTCAATGTGAAGCGCGGCGACCAGGTGAAGCGCGGCCAGGTGATCGCCACGTCCGGCCAGACCGGCAACGTGACCTCGCCGCAGCTCCATTTCGAGATCCGCAAGGGCGCGACCCCGGTCGACCCGCTCAGGCATCTCGGCGGCTAACCGGATCCACTTTTCGCAGGCGCGGATCGCCGGTCCCGCACGCCGCTCTCAACAAGCACCGGTTCAGGCCGTATTCGGAGACGAGGACGGCCCCAAGAGGGGACGATGGGGCTCAGCCATCGTCCCTTTCTGCGTTTCAGATCGCCTTGCCAATACGTCCCGTAAGATCCTGGATGAACTGCCAGGCCGTACGGCCGGAGCGTGCGCCGCGGGTCGTCGCCCATTCCAGAGCCTCGGCGCGGATCGTGTCCCGGTCGCCACTGAGGCCGAGATGGTCCACATAGGCGAAGATCATGTCGAGGTACTCGTCCTGGCTGCATTTGTGAAAGCCGAGCCAGAGGCCGAAGCGGTCCGAGAGTGAAACCTTCTCCTCCACCGCTTCGCCCGGATTGATGGCGGTCGAGCGCTCGTTCTCCATCATGTCCCGAGGCAGGAGGTGGCGGCGGTTGGATGTGGCGTAGAAGATCACGTTGTCGGGACGGCCCTCGATCCCGCCCTCCAGCACCGCCTTGAGGGACTTGTAGGAGGTGTCGTCCGCATCGAATGAGAGGTCATCGCAGAAGACGATGAAACGGTGCGGATCGGATCTCATCAGCGCCATGAGGTCCGGCAGGGTCTCGATGTCCTCCCGATGGATCTCGATGAGCTTCAGGGCGCGCGAATCGGACGGCCGGGTCCGGTTGATCTCCGCATGGACGGCCTTGACCAGGGAGGACTTTCCCATGCCGCGGGCTCCCCAGAGGAGGGCGTTGTTCGCGGGCAGTCCGCTGGCGAAGCGGCGTGTGTTCTCCTTTAGCGTGTCCCGCACCCGATCGATGCCCCGGAGCAGGCCCATCTCAACCCGGTTGACCTTCGGGACGGCCGCCAACCGCCGGGCGGCGGCCTGCCAGACGAAGGCGTCCGCGGCCATGAAATTGGCCTCTGGCAAGGCCGGAGGGGCCAGCCGCTCGAGGGAGTCGGCGATACGCCGCAGGAGGGCAAGGGTCTCGGGGGAGGTCGGATCTGCTGGCATCGGGATATGGCGGTTGAGCGGAAGGGAAGGGATTGATTAGCGCGGAAGCGGCAATGGGTCCACGGACCATGCCTTTGGAAATCCCCGCAACTTCATTGATTTCGTGGAGTCGATGGGTATAGTCCGCCCCGCTTCTAGTCCCGTTTGTGGCGCGGGTGGGCCGGAAAATGCCTGCCTCGCGCCTTTATCCATGGAGAGCCGCTTGTTCATTTCACCTGCCTACGCGCAAGGGGCCCCCGCCGGGGGCGGAATGGAGATGATCCTTCAATTCGTTCCGTTCATCCTTATCTTCGTGATCATGTGGTTCCTCATCATCCGGCCGCAGCAGCGCCGGGTGAGGGCTCACCAGGAGATGATCAAGAACGTTCGCCGTGGCGACACGGTGGTGACCTCCGGCGGCATCATCGGCAAGGTGACCAAAGTCGTCGAGGATTCGAACGACATCGAGGTCGAGATCGCCGACGGCGTGAGGGTGAAGGTGGCTCGGGCCATGCTCTCCGAAGTTCGCGCCAAGAGCGAGCCGGTCAAGGCCTGACGAGAGAGTGCCGGTTCTTCAAGGCCCTGCTCAGGCCAGGAGGACCGGTTCGCCGCAGGTTTTGCGGCGAAGTGTTTGGAAAGGTTGAGCTGTAATGCTGCGCTTCACGAAGTCGAAGGTCATCGCCATTCTGGCGGCCGTCATCCTCGGTATCCTTTTGGCGGTCCCGAGCATGATGACCCGCGAACAGCGCGTGGCATTCCAGAACTCTATTCCGTCGTGGGTGCCGTCCTGGCTCGTCCCGACCAGCGCCATCACCCTCGGACTCGACCTTCAGGGCGGCTCTCACGTCCTGCTCGAAGTGGACGTGCCGGATCTCCTGCGGACGCAGACCACCCAGCTGCGCGACGACGTCCGCCGCATCCTGCGCGAGAACCGCATCTCCCTGCAGGGCGGCATCCAGATGGTGCAGCGCGGCGTTCAGATCCGCGTGCCGCAGCAGGCCGACCGGGACACGCTGCTGCCCCGCCTGCGCGAGTTGGCGCAGCCGGTCGGTAATGCGATCCTCGGCCCGACCGGCAATAACGACATCGAGATTACGACTACGCCCGAGGGCCTGATCACCCTGGCCTATACGGAGGCCGGCGTCACGGAGCGGGTTCGCCGCGCGATCCAGCAGGCCATCGAGGTGCTCCGCCGCCGCGTCGATGCCATGGGTACCACCGAGCCGAATATCCAGCAGCAGGGCGCCGACCGCATCCTGGTGCAGGTGCCGGGCCTCCAGGATCCGCAGCAGCTCAAGGAGCTTCTCGGCCGGACCGCGAAGCTCGAGTTCCGTCTTCTCGGTCAGACGGGCGCAGCCGACACCGACATGCTGCCGATGCGCGAAGAGGGCGGTCGGCGGGTTCCCGTCGAGCGCACCGTGATCGCCGAGGGCGCGGATCTGATCGATGCGCAGCCGGCCTTCGACAGCCGCACCAACGAGCCCATCGTCAATTTCCGCTTCAATATCCGCGGCGCCCAGCGCTTCGGCGACGCGACAGCCCGCAATATCGGCCGGCCGCTGGCAATCGTCCTCGACAACGAGGTGGTTTCCGCACCGACGATCCAGTCGGCCATCACCGGCGGCTCCGGCCAGATCTCGGGCAACTTCACCGTGGAGCAGGTCAACAACCTCGCCGTCCTCCTCCGCGCCGGTGCGCTGCCTGCCAAGCTCACGATCATCGAGGAGCGCACGGTAGGTCCCGGTCTCGGCCAGGACTCCATCGAGGCCGGGACACTGGCCGTATCCATCGGCTCCGCCCTTGTCGCGGCCTTCATGATTGCGGCCTACGGCTTCCTCGGCATCGTGGCTGTCGTCGCCGTCGCGGTGAACGTCGCGCTCATCCTGGGCGTCATGTCGGCTCTCGGGGCAACGCTCACTCTGCCGGGCATCGCAGGCATCCTGCTCACGGTCGGCATGGCGGTCGATTCCAACGTGCTGATCTACGAGCGCATTCGTGAAGAGGCGCGGCTCGGGCGTTCGGCCGTATCCTCCCTCGACCAGGGCTTCGGACGGGCGCTTGGCACAATCCTGGACGCGAACTTCACGACCCTGCTTGCGGCAGGAATTCTGTTCTTCCTCGGCACCGGCCCCGTACGCGGCTTCGCGGTCACCCTGTCCATCGGCGTGATCACCACCGTCTTCACGGCCTATACGGTGACCCGCCTCATGATCGCTGGCTGGTACAATTACACCCGGCCCAAGGCGATCCAGATCTAAAGGACGGGCTTGTCCCATGCTGATCCGCTACTTCCCGACCAACACGAAATTCGAGTTTATGCGCTACCGGCGCATGAGCTTCCCGTTCTCGGCCCTCCTTTCGGTCCTCACGGTGGTCCTGTTCTTTACCGTCGGAATGAATTTCGGCATCGACTTCAAGGGTGGCACGCTCATCGAGATGCGGGCTCTCGGCCCGACGGCCGATGCCGGCGCCATCCGCGACCGCGCCAATGCGCTCGGCTTCGGCTCCGTGGAGGTGCAGGCCTTCGGCGACGGCCGCGAGGTCTCGGTCCGTGTCGAACTGCAGCCTGGCGGCGAGCGGGGCCAGCAGGAGGTCGTGGCGCGTATGCGCGAGGCCTTCGAGGATGCTTACGAGTTCCGCCGCATCGAGGTCGTGGGCCCTCGCGTCTCCAGCGAGCTCGTGCAGTCCGGAACGCTCGGCGTCATCCTCGCCCTCGTGGCGATCCTGGCCTATCTCTGGTTCCGCTTCGAGTGGCAGTACGCCATCGGCGCGGTCGTGGCGACGCTGCACGACATCGTCCTCACCATCGGCTTCTTCGCCATTACGCAAATCCAGTTCGACATGACCTCGATCGCGGCGCTGCTGACGATCATGGGTTACTCGCTCAACGATACCGTGGTGGTCTACGACCGCATTCGCGAGACGCTGCGCAAGTACAAGAAGAGACCCATCGGCGAGCTGCTCGATCAGGCGATCAACGACACGCTCACGCGAACCATTATGACGGGCCTCTCCACGGGCTTTGCCATCATCGCGCTCGCTATCTTCGGCGGCGAAGTCCTGCGGAGCTTCTCCTACACCATGCTGTTCGGTCTGGTGGTCGGCACCTATTCGTCGGTGTTCATCGCCGCGCCGATCCTGGTCTATCTCGGCCTGAAGCAGGGCGCGGAGACGGCTGCCCCGGCGGACGCGACGGCGGCCGCAGCGGAGTAGGGCGATGGGGGTCGGACGCCTCCATGACGGCTTCGTGCCAGGGCGTCATGAGATCGACGCCTACGGCAATGGCGGCTTCCGCTTTGCGGACATGTCCCACCGCGGGTCGATCCTGGTTCTCCCCTCCGGGATCCGCGCCTGGCCGGTGACGTCGGTGTCGGAACTGACGGGAGCGTCCTTCGACCCTGTCTTCGCGGAGGCCGAGCAGATCGAGCTGCTGCTCATCGGTACCGGCGCGGATATCGCGGCTTTCCCTGAGCGTCTCAGGGCCCCGTTCCGTGAGGCGCAGATCCGTCTCGACGTCATGCAGACCGGGGCCGCAGCGCGGACCTACAATATTCTTGTGGCTGAGAACCGCAGGGTCGGCGCGGCGCTGATCGCCGTGCCCTGACATGGCCGAGCCCGGATCCGACTTCGCCCATTGCGAGGCGCTCGTCCGCGAGGGGGATCCCGATCGATTCTGGTCAACCCTCTTCGCGCCAGCCGACAAGCGTCCGCATCTTCATGCGCTCTATGCCTTCAACTTTGAGATCGCCCGCGTCCGGGAGGCCGTGCGCGAGGCGCTGATGGGGGAAATCCGCCTGCAATGGTGGCGGGATGCCCTTCAGGGCGAGATGCGCGGCGACGTCCGGGCCAACCCGGTCGCGGCGGCCCTCGACGACACCATCGTCAAGTTCCGTCTGCCGCACCAGTCCCTCGTCGACCTGATCGATGCCAGGATCTTCGACCTCTACGAGGATCCGATGCCGAGCCTCAATGACCTCGAGGGTTATTGCGGTGAAACCTCGTCCAGCCTGATCCAGCTCTCGAGCATCATTCTGGCCGGTGGCTCCGATACCGGCACGGCGGATGCCTCCGGCCATGCGGGCGTGGCCTATGGGATTACCGGGCTCCTGAGGGCCTTCCCCTGGCATGCCCGCCAGGGACGGGTTTATGTCCCTGCCGACATCCTTGCCCGCCACGGCGTGGTACGGGACGATGTGGTGGCGGGGCGCGGCGGGCCGGGGCTTGCAGCGGCCCTTGCCGACCTGCGGGCGGTTGCCCGCAGGCATCTGGAGCAGGCAAGGACCTTGCGCGCGACCATTCCTGCCGCGGCCGAACCGGCCTTCCGGCCCCTCGCGCTGGTGGAGCCCTACCTCAGGGCGATGGAGCGGCGGGACTATGACCCGTTCCAGACGCCCGTCGAACTGCCGCAATGGCGGCGGATCTGGGCGCTCTGGCGGGGGCCGTTCTAGAGTTCTGTCCTCGGCCTTACTCCGCCGCCTGCGGCTGGGGCGTGCCTTTGAGCCACTCAGCCAGATCCGCCCGGGCCCGATCCGTCAGCATCTTCTTTCTCGCAATGGCTTTGGCCGAGCCGCGCAGGCGCTTGCCGTCCTCGGCCTTCGGCGCGCGATCCAGGGGTGGGAAGAGGCCGAAATTGACGTTCATGGGCTGGAAGGAGCGCGGACCCTCGTCGATGGTCTCGATGTGCCCGCCCGTGATGTGGTTGATGAGCGCGCCGAGCGCGGTCGTATGGGGCAGGGGCTGGATCGGCCGGCCCAGCCGCTCTGCGGCGGCGAAGCGGCCCGTCATGAGGCCAACGGCCGCGCTCTCCACATAGCCCTCGCAGCCGGTGATCTGGCCCGCAAAGCGCAGGCGCGGCATCGCCTTCAGGCGAAGGGTCGGATCGAGGAGCTTCGGCGAGTTGAGATAGGTGTTGCGATGGATTCCGCCGAGCCGGGCGAATTCGGCATTCTCCAGGCCCGGGATCATGCGGAAGATTCCCGTCTGCGCGCCGTATTTGAGCTTTGTCTGGAAGCCGACCATGTTGAACAGGGTGCCGAGCGCATTGTCCTGGCGCAGCTGCACGATGGCGTAGGGCTTCTTGTCGGGATTGCGCGGGTCGGTGAGGCCGACCGGCTTCATCGGCCCATGGCGCAGGGTTTCGCGACCGCGCTCGGCCATGACCTCGATGGGCAGACAGCCGTCGAAATAGGGGGTGTTGGCCTCCCATTCCTTGAACTCTGTCTTGTCGCCGGCGATCAGGGCATCCACGAAGGCGTCGTACTGCTCCTTGGTCATCGGGCAGTTGATGTAGTCCTTGCCGGTGCCGCCCGGCCCGACCTTGTCGTAGCGCGACTGGAACCAGGCGATGTCCATGTTGATGGACTCGCGATAGACGATGGGCGCGATGGCGTCGAAGAAGGCGAGCGACGTCTCGCCCGTGAGCGCCAGGATCGCCTCGGCGAGCGCGGGCGAGGTGAGCGGCCCGGTGGAAACGATGGCCGACGACCAGTCCTCCGGTGGCAGGCCTGCCACTTCGCCCCGCTCGATGGTGACGAGCGGATGTGCGTGGAGAGCGGCTGTCACGGCATCTGAAAAGCCATCCCGGTCAACTGCCAGGGCGCCACCAGCCGGCACCTGGTTCGCGTCGCCCTTGGCCATGATGAGCGAGCCGAGGCTGCGCATCTCCTGATGAAGCAGGCCGACCGCATTGGTTTCGGCATCATCGGAGCGGAAGGAGTTCGAGCACACGAGTTCGGCCAGCCCGTCCGTCTTGTGGGCATCGGTGCCGCGTACGGGGCGCATCTCGTGAAGGACGACGGGAACGCCCGCCTGGGCGATCTGCCAGGCAGCTTCCGAGCCGGCGAGGCCGCCGCCGACGACGTGGATGGGTTCGATCTTGCTCACGCTCATTCTCCTGAACGGTCTTGTTGACTCTCATGGGAGCCCTGGTCAAGGTTGGCCATGTCCCTTGGGAAGGAGGCCCGCGCCATGCAGTCCAGGCGACCTGTCGTCCTTATTACAGGCGGAAGCCGCGGCATAGGCGCCTCGGTGGCGCAGCTCGCAGCCTCGCGCGGTTACGATGTCGCGATCACCTACAGATCCGAGCGCGAATCCGCAGAGAAGGTGGTCGAGGCCTGCCGTGCGTCCGGTGCTGCCGCTATGGCCTGTCAGGGCGATGTGGCGAGCGAGGCGGATGTCATCCGCATGTTCGATGAGACCGAGGCCGCTCTGGGCCGCCTCTCGCACGTGGTCAACAATGCCGGGATCACCGGCAAGTCCAGCCGGCTGGAGCAGGCCCCCGCCGACACGATCCGCGCCTGCATCGATGTTAATGTCCTGGGAGCCCTGTGGGTCGCCCGCGAAGCGACGCGGCGCCTTTCCCGGAACAGTGGGGGTGAGGGCGGTACGATCACCAACATCTCGTCGGTGGCATCGACCCTGGGCAGCCCGAACGAGTATGTCTGGTATGCGGCCTCGAAAGGGGCCATCGATGCGCTGACAATCGGCATGGCCCGGGAACTCGCCGTCGACGGCATCCGCGTCAACGCTGTGTCGCCGGGGATGACGCGGACAGATATCCACGAACGGAGCACAGGCGACGTGGGGAGGATGGAGCGGCTGCGGCCCTTCATTCCCATGAACCGGGTCGGCGAACCGGCGGAAATAGCAGAGGCGATCCTGTTTCTGATGTCGGATGCTGCGTCCTACATCACGGGAGCGATCCTCCCCGTATCCGGGGGCCGCGGATAGCCCTCCAGACAGGCGAACGCCCGCCGGAAGGGCGGGCGAGGGCCTTTGTTGCAGTGCAGCGCAAACTTACGCGGTCGCGTGCTCGCGGGCGATGCCGTCGATCTGGAAGCGGGAGATGCCAAGATCCTCCAGCTCACGATCGGAAAGCTGCGACAGCTCGCGGACGGTTTCGCGATACCGCAGATAGGTGCGGACTTTAGACAGAATGAAGGACACGAACATTGGGGGCTCCTGTTAGTTAGCCAGCCCACTTGACTGGCAGCCTTTGTTCTTGCGTGTGCACTGCAGCATATATGCCTGTGCGACGCCGAAGAGGAGCGGTAATAATGTAGGCCTGTTATGCTTTAGTAGCATAACAGGCTAATGCCTTCTTAACGTGGTTGCGGAGAGGGAATGGCTTGGGACTGTCCTGTCGGTACGGATTCCACCTCGATCCGGGCTCGGGGCAGGGAATGCGGATAGGCCTCCTGCAGCCATGCGATCAGTTTCTCCCGGATCTCGCAGCGGAGGTCGAAGGCGGAAGCCGCCGATGCGGCGCTCATGAGCCCGCGGAGCTCGATGGTCCGGTCCTTGGCGTCCGTCACCTGCAGGGCGGCGACTTCTCCATTCCAGAGCTTCGAATCCTTCAGGATTTCGAGGAACCTGGCTCGCACCGCTTCTACCGGCGTGGAGTAATCGACATACCAGAAGACCGCCCCGATGATCGAAGCCGATTGCCGGGTCCAGTTCTGGAAGGGCTTCTCCATGAAGTAGGAGAGGGGGACGACCAATCGCCGCCAGTCCCACAGGCGGATCACCACGTAGGTGGTCTGAATCTCATCCACATGGCCGAACTCCCCCTCGACCAAAACAGCGTCCCCGAGCCGGATGGGCTGGGTGATGGCGATCTGGATGCCTGCGATCAGGTTCGATAGGACCGGGCGCGCCGCCAGGCCGATTGCCAGGCCCGCAACGCCCGCCGAAGCAAAGAGGCTGACGCCGTACTGCCGCACGGAGGGAATGGTCATCAGAATGGCTGCAAGTGTCAGAAAGCCGATGACAATGACAGCGACTCTTCTCAGCAGGCGGACCTGGGTGAGGAGCTTGCGCGTGAGGATGCTGTCCTCGGATTCCTGCGGCAGCCGCCGGAGATAGAGATCCGCCGCCGTGTTGACGATGGTAATGGCGCTCCAGCCGAGAAAGATGATGAAACCGAAGAGCAGGAGCCATTGGATCAGGTCGATCTCGGGACCTCGCCTGGGCAGGACCTGAATCACGAGCCCCAGCCCGATTGTGATGAGTCCGAGCTGCGTCGGCGGCCCGATCCTGTGGAGCAGCTTGCGGCCGAATTCCGAAAGTTGTCCGCCAAGGACCAGTCTCAGAATCCCGAGAGTAAGCGAATGGAGGAACAGCAGGAGAAATGCCGCGATCAGCAGAAACGCAGCATTGACCAGCCAGTTGGGCCAAAGTCTATGCAACTGCGCAAGAGTATCGGAAAGTGTCGTCGTAATGTCCCACATGGGAGCGCAACGCAGGCTCACCATGAGTGTTCCGCCAAGCTTGGAAACCGCGGCGGCGCGCAGCGACAGCAATCCGCCTTAAATCGTCTCGTTGCATAGCTGCCCGCTTGCAAGACCCGCTCCCAGGCCTCAAAGTTCGGCCCGGATCTACGACCGGGAGGGGCGAATGGAGCAGATCATCACGCTTGCGCTGAGCAACTTTACGCTGACGTTCTTTTTGCTGGGACTTATTGCGGCGTTTGTCGCGCTCCTGCGCCGTCCCCGCCTGCTAAGCCGCGTGGTGGTTGCGGAGGCTCTGCTGTCCTGGTTCCTGTTCTTCGCGCTCGGCGTCACCTTCCTCTACAATTTCGTGATGCACGTCTTCTTTTCGGAAATGGCTGCTTCATTCATCGGTTGGCAGACCAGCCCGTTTCAGAAAGAGGTCGGCTTTGCCAGTTTCGGGTTTTCGGTTGTCGGCTTCCTCGCCTTCAAAGGCAGTGCAGGCGCCCGCCTTGCCGCCGTCATCGGTCCTGCCTGCTTCCTTTGGGGCGCGGCTGCAGGCCATGCGGTGCAGATAGTTGAGGCGCATAACTATGCACCGGGCAATGCAGGCGTAATCTTCTACACGGACATCCTTATCCCGCTGGTCGGCTTTGCGCTAATCTGGATGCGGTATGGAGCAGCCGGTTCCATGCAGGAGACTGGGCAGACCCCTGCATTCGAAAACTGAGCAGTCCCTCGGCGCTAGGCCGACATGCTGTCCATGGCCTGCCTGCAGGCCTGCTCGCAGCGGCGGCACGCTTCGGCGCAGATACGGCAGTGCTCGTGCATGCCGGCATGGCGCTCGCATTCCTCACCGCAGGTGCGGCAAGCATCCATGCAGGCGGCGAGCATACGGCGGATGACCTCTTCGTTGGAGCCGGTCCGCCGGGTCGCCACGGTCCCAGTGGCCATGCAGATATCCGCACAATCCATGTTGCGGCGGATGCACTGCGTCAGTTCCGCGACCATTCCTTCGCCCAGACATGCATCGGCGCAGGATGTGCAGGTTTGTGCACAGTCGAAGCATTCCTCAATGCAACGAATGAGCACGTCATTGGTGCTCCCCTTCACGTGAGGATGCGTGCTGATCATTTCGTGAGCGTGAATGGGGATCTCCTCTTCGACTAGCAGCAGGCTTTCCATCTGCCAGCAAGCAACCGCGCACATTATTGATGGTTCCTACGGCGTCCGAGCAGTGCGAGCTGCATGTCACGGATGCTTGAGCAGAGACAATGGAACTCCTGCTCAAGCGTGGCGGTTGTGATGCGGCAGAGCCCCGAAATCATTGCAGGACAAGGCTTTCGGTGTGAATTTCCTCGATATTCGATTTTCCCTGTTTGCAAACCGTGCCTTGCCCATTCAGGTCGAAACTTTGGCTTGATGCTTGCGTTAGCCCCAAGATCAAGGGCACGGCGCTCCAAGCGGTGCCTAACGATGGAGAAGGTAAATGAAACGCATTTTTCTGACGACCGCCATCGGTGCGCTGGCTCTCGGCGCCACCGGAGCTATGGCTCAGCAGGCTTACGGTCCGGCCGTTGTGAATCCTGGTCCTGGTCAGCAGGCTGTCACTGGCACCTGTGCCCCTGTTCCGAACGCTAGTGGTTCGCAGGTGACCAACCCCTGCACGTACGGCAACACCGCCAGCCCGGGTCAGCCGTCCCCGGCTACGACGGGTTCGATCTACAATCCGCTGCCGCCGAACATGGTCTCCCCGCCGCCGGTTCCGAACGCTAGCGGCTCGCAGGTGACAAACCCCAGCACGTACCGCAACAGCCTTCCGCCGCGCTACTAAGCGTCGGCTCTCCAAGGCTCAAGGCCCTGTCCGGATCCTCTGGACAGGGCCTTTTTCATGCAGGAAGGACATCAACGGGGCTTCTGGCCCTCGACCCGGATGACGGCGCGCAGGGGGCCGTATTCCGTCCGGCGTCTGACGTCGAGTTGAATGCGCCCGCTCGTTTCGAGCTCAACCGAGTTCCTGGACAGCCCGTGATCTTCTCCGACAATGCTGTCCGCTCTGACCCGACCGCTGATGCGCACACAGGTCGCACCATCCTCGAGCAAAGCAAAGCCCGGCTGGCACTGGGCCTCTCCGCGCGGCGCTCCATAGGCTGCGCCTGCAAGAACAAGGCCCAGGAGAACGAGGGCGAGACGCTTCATCAGGTATCCGTCTTATCGTAGCGATTGTGCCCGACACTAGCACAGGTCCGCCCAGCGCGCGTCGTGTTTTCGCTACATGCTCCCGGAGCGGCGACGTCCGTAGCTAGCTGCAACGTCCTCTCGGTCGACCTCCACGTGGAACTGCTCGGCTTTCGGGCTGTAGTCGCGGATTGCACCAATCCCGTAACGATAGGCAAGTTCGCCGCCAAGCCAGCCGGTGAACAGCAGCAGCGCCACGATAGCCACCGACAGCCACAGGCCTCCATTCTCGAGCCCGGCCACCGGGTCGTCCCAGCGGAGCCACAGGTTCACACCTGCGAGCGCCACCACGACGAGGTTGCCGATCATGTGGGTCCAGGAGATCCAGACATTGCGCACTCGGTCGATGGTAAGGAAGTCGATGAAGCCGGGAACTGCAGCAATCAGGGCGGTGACGATTCCCCCGGCGAGGAGCCAGTAGGAGCCACGGGCCCAGAACGGATCGGCGGTAACGCGGAAGGCGACGTCGCTCGCGAGAGCTCCGATCAGGAGGCCGATGGGGATGGTGACGAGCATGTGGTGGAGTGGGTGCCCGGCGATTGCCGCCGTGCTCTGAACTCCGTGCCGATGGTACAGACCCATGAAATCCTCCCTCGGAAGCTTTGTCCGAGACAATGCCTCTGCCAAGGCTTTGCTTCGGCCGCAGACGTAAGAATGGCCGAGCATTCGCCCGGCCATTCGGATCTTCCAGTTAGGCCCTCAGGAGCCTACCAGACTGGGGTCAGAACCAGCCGCGCTCGCTCAGATCGTTAAATTCGTTCTGGGCGAGGACACCGTCGGAATCCGCATCCCACACATCGTACATGCCGGTGTTGAACTCATTCTGGTCGAGGGCCGCGTCCCGGTTGGCATCCCAGCGATCATAATAGCCGACTCGCTCCATTCCGCTCAGGAACTCGCTCTGATCGACGATACCGTCGCGGCCGGTGTCGAGGTCGTTATAGGCGACCGGTGGTTCGCCAATGCCCCAGTTGTTCCAGCCGGTGTTGAACTCGCTCTGCGAAATGTTCCAGTCGCGGTCAGTGTCGAACACGCGATAATAGCCGGTGTAGAACTCATCCGCATCGAGGCGGGAATCCCGGTTTACATCCCAACGGTCATAGATACCGGCGCTGACCCTTGAGAATTCGCGGTCAGTGAGTTCCAGGTTCCTGTCGGCGTCGACATCACGGAACGTCCACTGCGTCGGGACGGCGCCTGTCACGTTCGCTGCCGTGTCCATCCGCTGGGCCACGCCGCCAGCTTCGGCCTGGTTTCGGATCATCACCCGGCCCGGCATCCGATTATACTCGAATGGCGCAAGGTTGACGACGTCGGTCTCGTCATAGCCCAGGTTGATGTTGGCGGCGCCGGGATTCCAACCTGCGCCGTAGCCATATCCGTAAGCCGGAAAGGCTCGATAGCCGCCGCCATAGGCTGTGGCTGCGTTCACGACGAGAGCTTGCAGGGTACCGTCGGTCGAGAAAATCAGGTCGTTGACATAGCCATAGCCGACATCGCCGCGCAGATAGGCATAGTCGTCCATGAGGTCGGTTGCCTTCCAGAGCCTTGGCCCTGTCTCAAGATTGTCGTCGACGACCTGGGTCTGCGTGACGGCGCCGCGGGTCAGGATGTCATTGGCGCCGTAGGTGTACTCCTCGACGTTTTCCTCCGTGACCGGAATGACGACCCGGTCAAGGGTGGGGCTCACCCGTACCTGGTTCCAGGGTACGAAGACATGGGTATCGCCGATATCCCAGAATCCGCCGACTTCTGCCACGATACCGAGGATCTGTCCCTGATCGCTGATGATGATGTTCTCGACATTGCCGATTTCCTCACCAAGCGGCCCGATGACCTCGGCGTCGTCTAGGAGTCGTTCAGCACTCCAGCCGCTCCGGTAGATATCGTTGTAGCTCCAGTCCCGGAGGCCACCTGCTGTGCGGGGGCCGACCTGCCCTTCCTGCATCATAAGCTGGTTCTGCTGATGAGGCTGCGCCTGAAAGCCCGTCTGGGCCGATGCGGAAAAGGCAAGACCCGCACCGAGGGCGAGTGCCACGAGTGACGGTTGAACGAGTCGCTTGGAAATCATGTCGCTCCTCCTGATCGATCCTGGAAAGGGGATCTGCGTTTCATCCGGTGCGGCATGCAGCCGAGATCGGGTGCTGGCCGTCGCACACGGTCAGTGGGAGTAACAGGGGCCTGGGCGAAGCGTTCGATGCCCCGTGCGGGAATTCGGTACGGTAGCAGACGAACCGTGGCTGGGAGGAGATTATTGCGGCGCTGGAATGGGAGGCTTCCTTGCCGGGTTTACGGGTCATCGGATTGTCACTCCCAGGTGACCTACCAGAACTATGAGGGTGTGACCCATGAGCTCTTCAGTATTGCTCCCGTGGTGGAGGATGCCGAAAGCGCCTAGAACTTCGCGGCTCGCGAACTCCGGCAGGCTCTTGAGGTCACAGCGACCGGGGATTCCGCACAACCGGCCAAGCAGTAGCTGGTGGCGCGAAACGGGCTGGACCTGATCGCGGTCCTTCGATCTGAAGCAATCCGCGATCAGATAGCTCGCACAATGATCTCGACCGGGGCGATGGTCCCCTGGTCGAGCGCCCTCATCACATTGGCAAGCCGTTCCTGGGTCGCCGGACCCATCAGGGTGTGGAGACCGAGAGGCGGCATGCCGTCCGTTGCAGCTTTCTCACGCATCCGGCGTCCGAGTTCGAGCGCGAAGGCGCTGCGGTCGCGCTCCTTCTCGATCCGGAAGCCGGCGGCTTCGAGCTTCGTCCGATAGTCGCTGAGCGTCTCGACAAAGCTGGTCTCCTCCGTGGCCGCCCAGGGCATCGGGTAGGGAATAGCGGCCTCGCTCGCATGCGTGATGTCGTAGACGCCGAAAAGCGCTCCGGGCTTGAGGACACGGCGGGCTTCGGAGAACAGCCGCGGCTTGTCAGCGATGTTCATGCCCACATGGATCATGGTCGCGGCATCGAAGGTGGAGTCCGAAAAGGGAAGGGCGAGCGCGCTCGCCTGCTGGAACGACACCCGGTCATCCAGTCCGCAGCGCCGGGTAAGGGCATTGGCGACCTCCACAAATTCCTGCGTGAGGTCGATGCCGGTAACGCGGCAATGATGCGCCTTCCCGAAATGTCGTGCCGGGCCGCCGATCCCTGCGCCGATGTCGAACACATGCATGCCGGGATTGAGGCCGAGTTCCTTGGCGAACTCGACTGTCTCCGCATGCCAACCGAGATGGAACTCGTCGGCGCCTGAAAGGTCGGAAGGATCGAGGTTCTCGACATCCTTGCCGCTTGTGCGGAGTACGTCGAGGATCGCGCTTTCGAGATTGCCGTGCGTGTAGTGCCGTGCGACCTGCTGCTCGGTATCCATGCGGGCCTCCATCCGGAGCCGGCAAAAACCGGCCCGGCCTGCCGCCCCAGCCAGGGTGATCCTACTACGGCCGGAGACGTGCGGCTTTTACCATTCCGCGCCGGTACCGCAGCGCGGGAGGCAATCCTTCCGGTGCAGGCCTCAAGCTGCCGCCTTCAGCTCGAATGTCCCGTCGTGAAAGCGGTCCAGGGTCGAGCGGTGCCCGATGCTGAGGATCGTCGGCTTCCACTCGGCCTTGCGCAGGAGTTCGTACAGATAGCGTTCGGTGTCCTCATCGAGGGCGGAGGTCGCCTCATCGAGGAAAACCGTTTGCGGCTTCGCCAGCAGGATGCGGGCGAAGCCCAGGCGCTGCTGCTCGCCGCCGGAGAGCAGCTGGCCCCAGTTGTCGACCTCGTCGAGGCGCTCGATGAGATGGCCGAGGCGCACGGCCTCGAGCACCCGCGCGACCTCTTCGTCATCGCCGGAAGGGACGGCAGGATAGAATGCGGCCTGCCTCAGGGTGCCGAGGGGCAGATAAGGTTTCTGCGGCACGAAGAAGACCTCGCTCTCTGCAAAGGAGATCCGGCCGCTGGCGTAGGGCCAGATGCCCGCCACAGCCCGCAGCATAGTGCTCTTGCCGGTGCCCGACGCGCCCTTGATCAGCACAGCCTCGCCGCGGGCGACTTCCAGGTTCACGCCGGTGACGAGGGTTTTCCGGCTTGGCAGCGCCAGTTCCAGATCGCGGACGACGAAAGCCTCGCCCCCACGCTCCGCCGTGACTGGGGAGGATGCATCGGCCTTCGCCTCGTCCAGGCGCTTCCGGAAGCTTTTGAGGCGCTCCGTCGTCGCCCGCCACTGGGCGATCTGGCCGTAGCTCGTGATGAAGAAATTCAGGCAGGCCCGAACCGCGCCGCAGGCGGCGGCGATCTGCATCACCTGGGCGAAGGTGATCTGCCCCGTAAAGAAGCGCGGAGCGGAAAGCAGGAAGGGCAGGATGATGCTGAACTGGCCGTGAGTATGCGCAAAGAACCCAATGGATCGCTCCCGGCGCATGATGCTCCAGAAATTGCCTACCACCTTGGTCCAGCGCTCATCGAGGAGGCCTGCCTCCCGCTCCTCGCCCCGGTAGAAGGCGATCGTCTCGGCATTTTCCCGAAGCCGCACGAGACCGTAGCGGAAGTCGCTTTCCAGGTTCTGGTTCGCCGTGTGGAGCTTTGCGAGAGGATTGCCGATGAGGTGAGTGAACCAACTCGCGAGGAATGTGTAGCCGAAGATCGCGAAGACCATGTAGCCCGCAATCGAGAAGCCCGCGACCGTGACCGTGCCGCTCAGGCCCCACAGGATCGTGGTGAAGGCAATCAGGCTGACCGCCACATCGAGAAAGCCGACGGAGAGGTTGATGGTCTGGCCTGCGAAAAGGCCGAGATCCTCCACGATGCGCTGGTCCGGGTTGGTCCCGGGCTCTTCATGGAGCTGGAGGCGGTAATAGGCCCGGTTGGAGAGCCAGTCCCGCGTGTAGCGGCGAACCAGCCAATTGCGCCAGCGCAGCTTCAGGCTCTCCGCCACCCAATGGGAGTAGACGAGGGATGCGATGAAGCTGCCTGCGATGAGGCCGAAGAGACCGATCTGCTTCATGAAAGCTGAGACATCACGGCTTTCGATGGCCGCGTAGAAGCTGGCATACCAATGGTTCTGCTGCACGCAGATCCAGATGGTCGTGAACTTGATGGCCAGCAGCAGCGCCAGCATGCGCCGGGCATAGCCTCGCTCGTCCGATTGCCAGTAGGGCCTGGCGAGCGACCAGACGTCGCTGAGGAAAGAGAAACTCCTGGCCTCCTGGCCGAAGAGCCTCTGGAAGCGGACAGGCGAGCGCCGCCGCGGCGCCGCGTCCGGGCGCAGGATGGTTGCTTGGATGGTCATGGAAGTGCCCCGGACGGCTTGCCACACCGGTGCTTGTCTGCCCCGTGCGTCTGCGCCGCCACCGTCCCGCCCGGCGTCTCCCTGACGCTCTTTGGGGCGGCTCGGTCTTTCTGTTTTTGAAAAAATTCCGCCGACGTAGAAATTATGTCTCAAGAAATCGCCGTCGGTTCGATCACTTGGCCGAATGCACGGATAGTGTTTCGAATATGAATATTAGCTGAAAGCTAGGATGCAGCGCCGCAACAGTCCTGTTCGTCTGCAAGCTTGGCAGTAAAAGCCAGCTTATTGAAGTCGGCCGGCGGTCAGTTTCAAGCCGATGGTGAGTACACTTCCGGACCCGCATTTTGAGAGGAGGGCGCGCTCGGCTGACGCAGGCCGGGCAGGTTTGGTTGATCGGTGAGTTTCCGCAACGTGATCTACCTTGGCCTCGGCAGCTGGTCCCGCGGGTATCGAAAGACTTCGGATGGATTTGTTTGGTCACCCGGCCTACGAGGCCCCAGCCGCGGACGTCCTTGCGCTCGTCGGCGATGCGATCGTCAGCACGGACGAGTGTGGCCGCATCCTGCTCTTCAATCGTGCGGCCGAGGAAACCTTCGGCTACAGGACGGAAGAGGTCCTTGGAGAGCCGGTGGAAAATCTCTTGCCCCAACGGTTCCGTCAGCACCACAAGGCTGATGTGCGGGCTTTCGCCGAGGGCGCCGAGGGGACTCGGCGCATCATGGGCCACCGCAGAGAGGTATCGGGCCGTCGCAAGAACGGCGAGGAGTTTCCTGTCGAGGCGACCGTTTCCCGTCAGAGCCTTTTCGGGCGCACGACCCTGACCGTAGTGATCCGGGATATCTCCGAGCGCAAGCGCATCGAGCAGGAGCTCGAAGCGCGCAACCGGGTCCTGGAGGCAAGCGAGGGACGTCTGCGCCTCGCTCTGAAGGGTGGTCGCATGGGCATCTGGGAGTGGAACCTGAAGACGAACGCGGTGGTTGCCGATGCCGCTGCGCGACGGCTCTGGGGTTTGCCCGAGCGCAGGACGCTGCAGAGCGAGCACGCCCTCGAGCGCGTCCACCACGACGACCTGCCGCAGATGAAGGAGGCCCTGGAGGACGCCATCGAGGAAAGCACCGAATTCAGGCTCGAATTCCGGATCATTTGCCCCGACGACACGGTGCGGTGGGTCGCTTCCAAAGCGGTTGTTCTCTACGATTCCAGAGGCGAACCCGAGGTCATGAGCGGTGTGACCTTCGACATCACGGAACGACGGGAGATAGAGGAACAGCGCCGCCTGATTTCATCCGAGCTGAGCCGCCGCATGAAGAACATGATGGCGCTGGTGAGTTCGGTCGTCGCCCTGAGCGCGCGCAATGCCGATACGGTCGAGACTTACAAGCAGTCCCTCCAAGGGCCGCTCGGCGCTATTTCCGAGACCCACTCGCTGCTGGTGGAGAGCGGTTGGAGCAGCACCACGCTGATCGAGCAGCTCCTGTTCGAGCTTGAGGCCTATAGGAGTCCGGAGGGCACAAACATCGTTCTCGATGGACCGGCGATTGCGTTCGAGCCTCAGGTTGGCCTGTCCGTCGGCCTCGTCCTCCACGAACTGGCGACGAATGCTGCCAAATACGGAGCGCTCAGCGTGCCGAGCGGCTGCGTCGAGGTGAGGTGGACGGTCGAGGACGGTCCGGAAAGCCACCATCTGGCTTTGGAGTGGAAAGAGCGGGGAGGTCCGCGGGTCTCCCCGCCGAAGCGGCGCGGCTTCGGCACTACGCTGATCGAGCGATCCCTGAATCAGACCGTCGGCGGAACAGTCGAGCTCGACTACCGCCCTGAGGGCCTGCTGTGCCGGATCATGCTCCCCTTGGGCGGAGCTACACATAGCCCGTCATGAGCGTCATCCGCCTGCGGTGGCGTTCAGGCCGGCATCTGCGGTTCGAGGACTTTGCCGTCCTGGGTGAAGTCATAGATCTTGCCGGTCTGATCCCAGGAGGGCAGGGCGAGCTTGACGATGTGAGGAGCGAGTTCCTCGGGCGTCTTGAGCGTCAGCGGATCCTCGCCCGGCATCGCGGCGCGGCGCATATTGGTGCGCAATGGGCCCGGATTGAGAAGCATCGCTCTGACCGGCGTCGTCACTGTCTCCGCGGCGTAGGTGCGCACCAAGGCCTCGAGAGCTGCCTTCGACACCGAATAAACACCCCAATAGGCCTTGCACTTGTGAGCCGCGCCTGAGGTCACGAAGATCGCACGTCCGGCATCCGAAGCCCGCAGGAGCGGATCGAGGGAGCGGATCAGGCGGTAATTGGCAGTCACATTGACCGCCATCACCTCGTCCCAGACCGGCTGGTCGATATGGGTGATAGGT
Source organism: Microvirga roseola (assembly GCF_020866965.1). Taxonomy (GTDB): domain Bacteria; phylum Pseudomonadota; class Alphaproteobacteria; order Rhizobiales; family Beijerinckiaceae; genus Microvirga; species Microvirga roseola. The sequence goes on along the minus strand of NZ_JAJATX010000014.1, from coordinate 69,731 downwards.
GCAAGCTCGCCGAGCTGTCCTGCGTTGCCGAGAAGAATATCGAGCTTGCCCCAGCGCTCGTAAATTGCCGCTCCGAGCCGGTCGAGGGCTTCCAGATCCTTCAGGTTCACCGGCACGAGAGTGGCGGAGGAGCCTTTGGCGCGGATCTCGTCATCGAGGGACTCGAGCGCACCCTGGGTGCGGGCGAGCGCGATGATGTGGGCACCGGCGTCTGCCAGGGCGAGCGCCGCCGCACGGCCGATGCCGCGCGAAGCGCCGGTGACGACCGCGACGCGGTTAGAAAGGGGCTTGTTCATCGAGTCTTCTCAGTCGGCTTCGGCGAGGAGGGCGAGACGGCGTGGGGTGGCGACCTTCAGGTCTGTCAGCGCCGTCGGGTAGTCGCCCGTGAAGCAGTGGTCGGTGAATTGCGGCTGTTCCGAGTTACGGCCCTGCTCCCCCATCGCCCGGTAGATGCCGTCGATGGAAAGGAAGGCCAGCGAATCCGCGCCGATATATTCCCGCATCTGATCCAGGTTATGGGTGGCGGCGAGGAGCTTGTCCTTCTCCGGGGTATCGATGCCGTAGAAATCGGGATGGGTGATCGGGGGGCTGGCGATTCGGAAGTGAACCTCCTTTGCCCCGGCCTCCCGCATCATCCGGACGATCTTCACCGAGGTGGTGCCACGCACAAGGCTGTCGTCCACCAGAACGATCCGCTTGCCCTCGATGGCCGAACGGTTGGCGGAATGCTTCATGCGCACGCCGAGTTCGCGCACCGATTGGGTCGGCTGAATGAAGGTCCGGCCCACATAGTGGTTGCGGATGATGCCAAGTTCGTAAGGAAGGCCGCAGGTCTGGGCGTAGCCGAGAGCGGCCGGAACGCCGGAATCCGGCACCGGGATGACCACGTCGGCCTGGGCCGGTGCTTCAAGCGCCATTTCCCGTCCCATGGCCTTGCGCACCGCATAGACGCTGCGCCCGTTCACGATGGAGTCGGGGCGGGCGAAATAGATGTACTCGAAGATGCAGGGCCGCGCCGTCTGCTCGGGAGCGAAGCGGAAGGATTCAATGCCGCTGTCCGAGATTACGACGCATTCCCCGTTCTCGACATCGCGGACGAAGCGCGCTCCGATGATGTCCAGGGCGCAGGTCTCGGAGGTCAGGATATAGCGGCCGTCGAGTTCGCCGATGACGAGGGGGCGAATGCCGAGCGGGTCGCGGGCGCCGATGAGCTTCTTATTGGTGAGCGCTACGAGGGCATAGGCGCCCTCGATCTGCTGGATCGCCTCCACGAAGCGGTCGACAACCTTCTCATGGCGGCTGCGGGCAACGAGGTGGACGATAACTTCCGTGTCGGTGGTGGACTGGCAGATTGCGCCGTCCCGGATCAGGTTGCGCCGCAGGGTCAGGCCGTTGGTGAGATTGCCGTTGTGAGCCACCGCGAAGCCGCCGCCGTCAAGCTCAGCGAAGAGGGGCTGCACGTTGCGGAGGACCGTCTCGCCGGTGGTCGAGTAGCGGACGTGTCCGATGGCGGAGAGACCCTCCAGGCGCTCGATCACCGAACGGTCGGAGAAGCCGTCGCCGACGAGCCCCATCCTGCGCTCGAGATGGAAGACCCGACCGTCGAAGGAGACGATGCCCGCCGCCTCCTGGCCGCGGTGCTGCAGGGCATGAAGGCCGAGCGCCGTGATCGCCGCGGCATCCGGATGGCCGTAAATGCCGAAAACGCCGCATTCTTCACGCAGGGTATCGCCGTCGAGGTCGAGGTCCACCTGTTTGGGGGTGACCTGCCACGTCTCAGACCAAACAGACATCATGATTTCCTTGGGACTCGCGCCCACCGGCGGCGCAGACCTTATGTAGTCGGCCTTAGGCCGAACGCCAATGTCTTTTCCTGTCGCTGTCCAAAGAGTGATTGGAGCAGCTTAGCCGCGGCGCTGGGGTGCTGCCGGCTCGGCCGGTACTGGGACGAGGGGCACGGTTCCGCGCTGCGGATCGGGTTCGACCGGCTCGGCCGGCTCGGTCTCGGGGGCAGCGCCCCTATTCCGCAGCCTCTGTATGAGGACCTCTGTGTCCTGGGGAAGCGTCGCGATGATGCTGTCGCGGGCGTCTTCCATGGCGGGCCGGGTGCGGGAGGCGGTGGCCCATTCCGGCTCCTTGCCCTGGAGCAGCCAGCTCAAGAACGCCCAGCCGATCACGCAGATCAGGAAGCCGCGGGCCGCGCCGAAGACAAGGCCCAGGGTCCGGTCGAGGGCTCCGATGCGGGAATCGAGGATCAGGTCCGAGATCTGGACCGTGATGATCGATACGATGATGAGGGTGATCACGAAGATCGTGCCGATGGCCGCAACAAGGGCGATGGTGTTGTTGCTGATGTAATCCTGGGCGACAGGCAGGGCGGCCTCGTGAAGGTACCAGGCGGCCGCGGCCGCGACCACCCACGCCACAATGGCGAGGACCTCACGGGTGAAGCCGCGCACGGCTGCCAGGAGGGCCGAAATCAGGACGACTCCGATGACAACGAGGTCCAGGATCGAAAGGGGCATGGGCCGAGCCTAACGCAAGAAACAGGGATGAATGCCGCGTTCGCGGGGTTCAGGGCGTCGGGTGTATAACCTCAAGACAAGCTTTCGTCACCCCTTGGAGTTGGCTACGGGAGAGCTTTGCAGCGGGATAGCATCCGCCGTCCGGCTTTGTCTCGCTACGCCCGCCAAGGCTGAGCCCGCAGGTGCGGGCACAAGCAAAAGCCCCGGCAAACTGATCTGCCGGGGCTCGGTAGGAGCAAGGCTCTTGTTTAGATGAAGTAGAAGTCGCTGCGGGAGAAGTCATCTCCCGGCTTCAGCTGAACGATGGCGAGGCTTTTTTCTTTGCCGCTGCCGTCGACGTCGAAGTAGACGATGCCATTCTTTTTATTATAGTAAAGATAGTCGTTCGAGTCGAGCTTGGTGTCGCTGCTGAAGTGCTTGCTGTCCAGCTTGCCCTTCTTGAAGATCTTGTCGTAGCTGACGGACTTTTTGGAGCTGCCCTTGTTGTCGCCTCCCTTTGGACCCTTGTCGTCGTCACCCTCCTTCTTGCCATCTGCCTTGGAGGCTTTGGACTTGAAGGCCCGGAAGTCTGTAAGGTCAAACTGCAGGACATCATCCTTCGCGTTGAAGTCGTAGATACGGTCGAAATGTCCCTTCTTGACGGGGCTGTCGAACACGAAAGTGTCCTTTCCCGCGCCGCCATAGAGCTTGTCCTTGCCGGATCCGCCGTTGATCACGTCGTCGCCGTTGCCGCCGTAGACCTTGTCTTTGCCGGATCCGCCGTCGATATCGTCATTCCCGTCCAGGCCGTAGAGCGTATCGTTGCCGTTTCCGCCGTCGATCGCATCAGCATAGGCGGTGCCTGTGATTTTGTCCTTGCCAGATGTCCCGCCGAAGACTTCCGCGGCATCCGTGACTGTGATCGTGATCTGCTCGATGTAGGGCTCAGTCGTCTCGCCGCCGTCCGTGACCATGATGCTGAGGGTGTGGGTCCCAACATGGATCTGATCGAGACCGGCCTTTAGTTGAAGCTTGTTGCCGACGATCTCGAACAGGGAATTGTCGATGCGTTCACCATTCTGGTCGACAATGGCATAGGTCAGGGTCGTATCGGCATCCGGATCAAGGCCCGTGAGTGTCGCAACGTCTGTGCCGAGCTGTGCATCTTCTGCAATCATGCCGCCTGTGAATACAAGATCCGTCGGTGCTTCATTGACATCCGTCACATCGATTGTGAAGAATTTATTAGGCACGTCCGTAGGCGTTTCGGCATCCTTGCTCTCTGCAGAAATCTCAAGTTCAAAAGAGCTCAGATCCTCATAGTTCAGCAAGCTGCCATCCGCTACAAGAAGCTGATCTCCAACAATCTTGAAACGGCCGCCGAAATCGTCCACGAGTTCGAAAGTAAATTCTTCGCCGGCGGCATCGTCGACACTGAGAGTGCCGATGACGACTTCGCTACCTGCATTTTCTTCTACAGTGGTCGCAGAGAGCTGGATTGTAGCCATTTTTTATTGTCCTCTAGGCACTAAGACTTAATGCATAGCTCGTTTTGACTAAGCTTCCAAGGAAGTACGTACGAAGTGGCATTCGCAGTTTATAGCAGTTCCAAACTAGCCACGCTCGTTAATTGGGCCGTTCGTTCCAATGACCTAGCCGGAGTGCCGTCACGAGGCCTTCCGTCGCCGCGCTGCAATTCCAGCCACCAGATCCGTAATATGGCCTATGGAGGAGGCCGCCAACGGCAGGCGCTCGGCCTTGCTGCTCTTGGACTCCACACGGGCGGCCGGAGCGACGGCGCTGGAGAAGCCGAGCTTGGCCGCTTCTTTCAGCCGCGCCTGCTCCTGGGCTACGGGCCGAATGGCGCCGGACAGGCCCATTTCGCCGAAATAGACCGTGTCCGGAGGCAACGGATTGCCGGAGAGTGACGACACCAGGGCGGCGGCGGCCGCAAGATCCGCGGCAGGCTCCGTGATGCGCAGGCCGCCGGCGACGTTGAGATAGACGTCGTGCATCCCGAGCTTCAGGCCCCCATGGGCCTCGAGAACGGCGAGCACCATCGAGAGCCTGCTCTGGTCCCAGCCCACCACCGCCCGGCGCGGAGTGCCGAGGGAGGAGGGGGCAACAAGCGCCTGGATTTCCACCAGAAGCGGACGGGTGCCCTCCATCCCGGCGAAGACCGCTGTGCCAGGAGTCGCCATATCGCGCCCGGCAAGGAAGAGTTCGGAGGGGTTCGGCACCTCGCGCAGGCCTTGGTCCGACATCTCGAAGACGCCGATCTCGTCCGTGGGACCAAAGCGGTTCTTCACCGCGCGCAGGATCCGGAAGTGATGGCCCGTATCGCCCTCGAAGGACACCACCGCGTCGACCATGTGCTCGACCACCCGCGGCCCGGCGATCTGACCGTCCTTGGTCACGTGGCCGACGAGGATGACGGCCGTGCCTGTCGTCTTGGCGAAACGGATGAGGGCCTGGGCGCTGCCACGCACCTGAGTGACCGTGCCCGGAGCCGACTCTACTGTCTCGGTCCACATGGTCTGGATCGAGTCGATGATGGCGAGCGCCGGCGGGCGGCCTTGGCTCAAGGTCGCGATGATGTCCTCGACATTCGTCTCAGAGGCGAGCTCGACGGGAGCCTGGCCCAGCCCCAGGCGCTCGGCCCTGAGGCGGACCTGCGCCACGGCCTCTTCGCCCGAGATATAGGCCACGCGGTGGCCGCGGTTGGCGAGCGCCGCGGAAGCCTGCATCAGGAGGGTCGACTTGCCGATACCGGGATCGCCTCCGAGCAGGATGATGGAGCCATGCACGAACCCGCCGCCGGTGACCCGGTCGAGTTCGGCGATGCCGGAGGGCGTACGTGGAGCCTCCTTGGTCTCGCCGGAAAGGCCCTCCAATGGGAAGATGCGGCCCTTGGCCCGGGAGGGGCGTGTGGAGACCGGCCCGGCCATCCGGCTGGCGGAGCCGGTTTCCTCGGCGATGGTGTTCCAGCCGCCGCAGGCCTCGCATTTACCCTTCCAGCGGTTATAGACCGCGCCGCATTCCTGACAGACGAAGGAGGGATGACGCTTCGCCATCAGCCTTCTCCTCCCCGATAGATGCGGGCATAGCGCCGTCCCAGATTGGTGAGGATCTCATAGCCAATGGTGCCTGCTCGGCGGCCGACCTCGTCGACGGTAAGGTTGTCGCCGATAAGCGTGACGGTGTCGCCCCGCTTCACCTGGCGTTCCGGGACATCGGTCACGTCGACGGTGACCAGGTCCATGGACACATTGCCTGCAAAGGGGCAGGGGCGTCCGGCCACCATGGCCACACCGGCCAGAAGCTCCTCGCCGCTCTTCCCCCGGGCACTGGCGGAGCGCGGGTATCCGTCCGCATAGCCGACGGAGATCGTCGCGATGCGCCGCCGCGTCAGGGCAAGCCAGCGGCCATTATAGCCGACGGTCTGATCGGGCTCGACCACCCGAAGCTGTACGATCCGGCCTTCGAGCCCTACGACCGGGCGCATCGGATTGTCCCGGTCCGGTGTCGGATTGCCGCCATAGAGCGCATAGCCGGGGCGCACGATATCGCAATGCGGCTTTTCCTTCAGGAAGATGCCGGACGAGTTTGCGAGCGAGGCCGGAATGCCGGGGAGCGTGTCCCGTACGGCCTGGAAGGCTTCGATCTGCTGCTGGTTCAAGGGATTGTCGTGTTCTTCCGCGCTCACGAAATGGCTCATGAGAAGAGCGGTCTCGAAGTCCTGAAGATCGGGCAGGTTCCTGAGCGTCATTCCCTCGGGCACGGTGAGGCCCAGCCTGTTCATGCCGGTATCCACGTGAATGGCGGCCTTGAGGCGCTTTCCTTGGGCACGGGAGAACCCGGCCCATTCTCCGATCTCCTCGAAGGAGCCGAGGACGGGGCGCAGATCGAATTGCGCATAGGTCGGGCCGGTGCCGGAAAAAAGGCCGTTCAGAACGTAGATCGTGGCGTTCGGCGCCACGTCGCGTGCGCGGATCGCCTCGCTCAGGTGGGCCACGAAGAAGGTGCGGCAGCCGGCGCGGGCGAGGGCGGGGACCGCCTGCTCGATGCCGGTGCCGTAGGCATCCGCCTTGACCACTGCAGCCGCTTCAGCCCCGCCTGCACTGTCGCGTAGACTGCGCCAGTTCGAGGCCAGCGCATCGAGATCGATGTGGAGGAGGCCGCCGGCCGCTTCCTCGGAGATGCGGCCGGGAGTTTCGTTCTGCGAAGGAAGCTTGGTCAATCGCCAATCCGTTCAGGGAGTTTGTCTTCATCCGCAAGATCGGTGAAGCGGGTGATGTCGGCCTGGAAGGCGAGCTGTACGGTGCCTGTCGGTCCGTGACGCTGCTTGCCGATGATGACTTCGGCCTTGCCGTGGACCTGGTCCATCTCCGCCTGCCACTTGAAGTAGTCCTCGGTGCCGGGCTTCGGCTCCTTGTTCTTAAGATAATACTCCTCGCGGTAAACGAACATGACAACGTCGGCGTCCTGCTCGATAGAGCCCGATTCACGAAGGTCGGCGAGCTGGGGACGCTTGTCGTCGCGCGATTCGACCTGACGGGAGAGCTGGGAGAGGGCGATGAGCGGAACCGACAGTTCCTTGGCGAGAGCTTTCAGTCCGGTGGTGATTTCTGTCAGCTCCTGCACTCGGTTCTCGCCCTTCTTGGCGGAGCCCGAGAGGAGCTGGAGGTAGTCGACGATCAGGATGTCGAGGCCGCGTTGGCGCTTGAGGCGGCGGGCGCGGGCCGTGAGCTGTGCGATCGAGATGCCGCCGGTCTGGTCGATGTAGAAGGGAATCGACTGCATCTCGCGGGCGGCTTCGGTGATCTTGTAGAAATCGTCCTCGCGCATGTCGCCGCGGCGGATCTTGTAGGACGGCACGCCCGACTGCTCGGCGATGATACGGGTGGCGAGCTGCTCGGCCGACATTTCGAGGGAGAAGAAGCCGACGATGCCGCCGTTCACGGTCTTGAGGGAGCCGTCCTGCTGTTTCTCGGCCCGGTAGGCCTTTGCGATATTGAAGGCGATGTTCGTCACCAGCGAGGTCTTACCCATCGCCGGGCGTCCCGCGAGGATGACGAGGTCGGAGGGCTGAAGGCCGCCGAGGGACTTGTCGAGATCGATGAGGCCCGTCGAGATACCGGAGAGCGCGCCTTCGCGCTTGTAGGCGGCGGCGGCCATGTCGATAGCGGCCGTGAGGGCGTCCGAAAATTTCTGGAAGCCACCGTCGCTGCGGCCCGTTTCGGCGATGGAGTAAAGACGCCGCTCTGCCTCTTCGATCTGGTCGCTGGGCGAGCTGTCGACAGGGGCGTCGAAGGCGGTGTTGACGATGTCCTCGCCGATATTGATGAGGCTGCGGCGGATCGCGAGGTCGTAGATGGTGCGCCCGTAATCCTCGGCATTGATGACCGTCGTGGCCTCGGCCGCAAGGCGTGCGAGGTACTGCGAGACCGTGATGCCGCCGAGATCCTGATCGCCGAGGAAGGTCTTCATCGTGATCGGCGTGGCGACCTTGCCGGCCTTGATGAGGCTCGTCGCCACCTCGTAGATCCGCCGGTGCAGATCCTCGAAGAAGTGTCCGGCTTCCAGGAAGTCGGAGACCCGGTAGTAGGCATCGTTGTTGACCAGGATCGCGCCCAGGAGCGCCTGCTCGGCATCGAGGTTCGAGGGGGGCGTGCGGAACTGCGGCTCGGCGGCTTCGAGGCGGGCGATCAGGGCATTGGCGGTGGCCATCTGGCGCTCCGGATACGAGGGTGGGACTTCAGGAAGCTCTTAGACCGCAGTTAGTGTGCGAAAGGTTGCCGATCAGGCACAGAACCGAGCCTTCGCCCGATCTGTCCTCGCTGTCCTCGATTCTCACACGGCGCGCATTCTCGTGCAGGTTCGGCTTGACTCCAGGCATTGTCTGAAGCCCACGAAAAAGCGCTCCCCATCGAATCGACGGAGAGCGCGATTTTAGAACAAAGCAAGAACTGGAGCAACCGCTCCAGCTTAGGCTTCTTCGCCCTCGTCCTCGGCCAGAGCGGCGCCGACTTCGAGGCCAAGATCCTCGAGGTCCATCTCCTCGCGGGTCGAGACCATCTCGCCGCGGGCCTGACGCTCGGCCTCTTCGGGGCTGCGGGCGATGTTGATCGTCACCTGCACCTCGACCTCCGGATGGAGGGTGACCGGCACGGTGTGCAGGCCGAGGGTCTTGATCGGCATATTGATGGCGATCTGGTTGCGGTCGACCGTGAAGCCGCCCTGGGTCATGACCTCGGCGAGGTCGCGGGTGGAGACCGATCCGTAGAGAACGCCGGTCTCGCCAGCCTGACGGATGACGATGAAGCTCTGGCCGTTCAGCTTCTCGCCGACGACCTCAGCCTCCTTGCGGCGCTCGAGGTTGCGGGCCTCGAGCTGGGCGCGCTGCTGCTCGAAATGAGCCTTGTTGGCATCGGTGGCGCGCAGGGCCTTTCCGCGCGGCAGGAGGAAGTTGCGTGCATAGCCCGAGCGGACCTTTACGGTCTCGCCCATCTGGCCGAGCTTGGCGACGCGTTCGAGGAGGATCACTTCCATGGGTTTTCTCCTTTAAGGGTTGTGATCGGGTGGAAAGGGGCCCCGGCTGTTGGCGTCGGCCAAGCGGCGACGGCGGAAGCCGATCACCGCGTCGGTCAGGCCGAGCAGCGCCAGGGGAATCATCAGGACGGCCTGCGTCAGGAAGACGAGCAGGTACAGTCCGGTCAGAATGAAGGGCCGGGCAGGCTTCCCACGGGTCCAGTCGTGGATGAAGGCCAGACCCTGCATGACGAAGGCCGCGAAGAACGCGCCCAGCAGGGCGTAGCCGAGCACGCCGGCGAAGCCGTCGATGAAATTGACCAGCAGGAAAGCCAACACCAGCACGAGCCCGGAAAAGCGCGGCATGGCGAGTTCCGGAAGCGAGGGCCAGGGGCGCGGGAGCCGCTTTGAGGCGTGAACGATCCGCCCTGCCGCCCAGAGATAGAAGGCAAGGAAGACGGTGAAGCCGAAGGCGGACAGGAACGGCGTTCCCCGGGCGAGGGCATCGATCAGTTGCCGCCGCGTTTCCGGATCGAGGGCGTCGGGGCTCTCCGGCGGGGACTGCAGGTTAATGAAGGCCTCGGAGAACTCGCGGGAGTTCTGCAGAAGCGTCTCGTAGTCGCCGCCGCTGGAAATGACCGCGGTCGCCACCGTGGTGAGTGCGGCCGTGCCGGCGATCCAGGCGAGCAGGCGTCCGACCGGGTACCACTCCATGGTCCCGTCCTGGGCCGGGCGGCCGAGAAGGAACAGGTAGGCCAGCCACCAGGCGGGCAGGGCCGTGACGAGCGCGAAACCGACACCGCTCAAGGGAGAAATGAAGGCCGCGATGGCAAGTCCGCCGACGACGGCGGCGACGAGGCCGGAGCGGTGGTTCCAGCCGAGCGAAACGATGAGGACGGGGATCGGGGCGAGGAGATACAGGACGGCGGCCAGCGGCGTGGCCTTGACGACCACCGCAGTCAGAAGGGCCGAAACGAGGCCCGCGCCGATGCCTGTAACGATGAAATTCATGGTCCCGCTGTCCCGCTGCTCTCTCGCAGGGTTAGGGGCTTATCCTGCCCCAACTGACCCGGCGGGGTTGCACCGCTGGGCGACGACTGTCGAAAAGCGGGCCGCGCGAGGCGGCCCGCCTGAAGCTTGTTAGCGGATCACGTAGGGCAGCAGGCCCAGGAAGCGCGCGCGCTTGATCGCCTGGGCAAGCTCACGCTGCTTCTTGGCCGACACGGCTGTGATGCGCGAAGGAACGATCTTGCCGCGCTCGGAGATGTAGCGGGACAGGAGCTTCGTGTCCTTGTAATCGATCTTCGGAGCGTTCGGCCCCGAGAAGGGGCAGGTCTTCCGACGACGGAAGAACGGACGACGGCCACCGCCGCCACCAGCACCAAATGCCATGATTAAGCCTCCTCGCCTTCGCCGCCGCCGCCTTCAAAGCCGCCGTCGCGCTCACGGCGCTCGCGGTCCTTGCGCTCGTCGCGGTCACGCTTCTGCATCATCACGGACGGCTCGGTCTCGAGCTCCTCGACGCGGATGGTCATGAAGCGAAGGATGTCTTCGTTGATGCGCATCTGACGCTCCATCTCGGCCACGGCGTTAGCCGGGGCGTCGAGGTTGAACATCGTGAAATGCGCCTTGCGGTTCTTCTTGATGCGGTAGGCGAGGGACTTCACGCCCCACATCTCGGTCTTCTCGATCTTGCCGCCATTCTGCTCGATGACGCCCTTGTACTGGTCGACCATCGTCTCGACCTGCTGGGGGGTCACGTCCTGGCGAGCCATGAAAATATGCTCGTAGAGAGGCATAGTGGGCCTTTCTCAGGTTTGAGGTTCAAGCCTAAAGCACTGTTTTGAAGAGTGTTTCGGCCGTTTCGCGCGTCCGATCGGCGCCAAGCCCTTCGAGCCTCAAGGCCCGAGCGGTTGTCGAAGGCGGAGACACGGGACGACGGGTCCGAAGACCCTGCGCGGCAAGCCACGCCGTCCGTTCAGCCCCCGGCCGGAGCGAACGCGAAGTGGGGCCTATAGGCGATTTGGGCCGGGAAGGCAAGCGCCGGTTCCTGGTGTCATCCCCGGCGAGCGAAGCAAGGGAAGGGGATCCAGAGTGCCGAGCGCGTGGCGGAATTCCTTTCCCCTGCGTTGGCTTCTCCCCTGCGTTGGCTTCGCCAGATCCGGCCGGAAATGACAAGTCCGGATAAAAGTACGGCCTTTGCCGTTGATAGCGTGCACGGGCACTCCCAGGCCTCTGGTCAATCTGCGGCTCTAGGCTAAAAACATTCTATGACCGCTCCTCCCGTTCGCCTCGGCGTCAACATCGATCATGTCGCAACCGTGCGGAATGCGCGGGGCGGCTTTCACCCGGATCCCATTCGAGCCGCCAACATGGCGGTTCTGGCAGGTGCCGACGGTATCACGGCCCATCTGCGCGAGGACCGGCGGCATATCCGCGAGCAGGACATGGAGCGGCTCAGGCGCAACCTCTTCGTACCGCTCAATTTCGAAATGGCGGCGACTGCCGAAATGGTCGAGATCGCCAAGCGTATCCGTCCGAATGCCTGCTGCCTCGTCCCCGAGAAGCGGGAGGAGCGGACGACCGAGGGAGGCCTCGACATTATCGGCGGCCATGCCCATCTGCGTCCCATCATTCAGGAATTGAAGGGCGAAGGCATCAGGGTGTCTCTATTCGTCGAGCCGGAAGTCGAAGTCATGGACGCCGCCTGCGAACTGGGCGCGCCCGTAGTCGAGCTTCATACCGGCACGTACAGCGAAGCCTGGGCCGAGGGCGACGAGGCCCGTATCGCCCATGAGCTGAGCCGGCTGCGCCGAGCGGCGGAGCATGGTGCTGGGATCGGGCTCGAGATCCATGCTGGCCATGGCCTGACCCTCGACAATGTCGGGCCGGTCGCAGCCCTTCCGCAGGTGGTCGAGCTCAATATCGGCCATTTCCTCATCGGGGAGGCGATCTTCATGGGGCTGGACGAGGCCGTGCGGGTCATGCGCGCCGCCATGGATCAGGGCCGGGCGCAGGTGCCGGCATGATCCTGGGGATCGGATCGGACCTCTGTGACATCCGCCGCATCGAGCGCTCCATCGCCCGATTCGGCGACCGCTTCACCCATCGCATCTTCACCGAGGGCGAGAGGGCGAGGAGCGACCGCCGCGCCGCCCGGGCTCCGTCCTATGCTCGCCGCTTCGCCGCGAAGGAGGCCTGCGCCAAGGCCCTGGGCACCGGCCTCAGCCATGGCGTCTTCTGGCGGGACATGGAGGTGGTCAACCTTCCCAGCGGCCGCCCGACGATGCGCCTGACGGGAGGGGCGCTGGAGCGTCTGCAGGCGATGACGCCCGAGGGTCACAAGGCCGTCGTTCATGTCTCGCTGACGGACGATCCGCCCCTGGCTCAAGCCTTTGTGATCATCGAGGCGCTTCCGGCCTGAGGAAGAGGCCGCGTTGCGGCAGGGCGCGCCATAGGTTAGAGCAAGGCTCCGGCGGGACGGGTCTCCAGCCGCCGGACAAGGTCTGCGGCCAATGCCAATCGGGAGCGGCTTGCACTTCCAAGCCGAGTGCAAACCTCTCTCGATCGCCGCAACGACATGCGATGGCATGAGGCCGTCGCATTCCTCGAGCATGGATCGAATTCAAGTGACCGAAAACGCCAAGAAGTACGTGGGCGACAGCGCGAAAAAAGAAGAAGGCGGCCTCTGGGAGACCATCAAGGTCATTATCCAGGCTCTGCTGATCGCGGTGGTTGTCCGCACGGTGCTGTTCCAGCCGTTCAACATCCCGTCGGGATCCCTCATCCCGACCCTGCTGATCGGTGACTACCTGTTCGTGTCCAAATACACCTATGGGTATTCCAAACATTCCATGCCATTCAGCCCGCCGCTCTTCTCCGGCCGCATCTTCGGGTCCGAGCCCAAGCGCGGGGATATCGCGGTCTTCAAGCTGCCGAAGGACAATTCGACCGACTACATCAAGCGCGTCATCGGGTTGCCCGGCGACCGGATCCAGGTGATCGGCGGCGTCCTGCACATCAACGGCACGCCCGTTCAGCGCGAGCGGGTGCAGGACTACACTACGACCGATCTCTACGGCCGCCCCGTCGCCGTTCCCCAGTACCGGGAAACGCTGCCCAACGGCGTTTCCTATTATGTGATCGAGCGGGACAACAACCGCGGCTACTGGGACAACACCGACGTCTATACGGTGCAGCCCGATCATTACTTCATGATGGGCGACAACCGGGACAATTCGACCGACTCGCGGGACGAGGCCAGCGTCGGGCAGGTGCCCTACGAGAACCTCGTGGGGCGGGCGGAGATCATCTTCTTCTCCATCGACGAGAGCGCCTCCCTGTGGCGTCCGTGGGAATGGCCGCAGAGCATCCGCTGGGGCCGTCTCTTCGAGGGGATTCGATAAGCCGTGGCGCGCCGCAGCAAGTCGAATCCGGAGGAGCTTCTCAAGAAGCTCGGCTATCGCTTCGAAAAGCCTGCGCTTCTGGAGGAGGCGCTCACCCATGTCAGCGCCCCCCAGGCCGCGGGGCAGAGCTATCAGAGACTGGAATTCCTCGGCGACCGGGTGCTCGGCCTCGCCATCGCGGACCTGCTCTACAGAACCTTCCCCGGCGCTCCCGAGGGCGAACTCTCCCGGCGGCTGGCGGAACTCGTACGCCGTGAGAGCTGCGCCGAGATCGCCGTGGACTGGGATGTCGGCCCTCACATTAAGCTCGGCGCAGGCGAGGCCCATTCAGGGGAACGCCGCAACCTGACCATCCTCGCGGATGTCTGCGAGGCCATCATCGGAGCCGTCTTCCTCGATGGCGGCTTCGAGGCGGCGCGGGACCTCGTCCAGCGCTCGTTCAAGGATCTGCTCGAAGCGCCGCGCCGTCCCCTTCGGGACCCGAAGAGCGCCCTTCAGGAATGGGCTCAAGGCAGGGGCCTGCCGCCACCGACCTACACGGTCGTCGAGCAGACCGGGCCTGACCACTCCCCGAAATTTCGGGTGATGGTGAAGGTGAGGGGCACGGAAAGCGAATTCGGACTGGGGACGTCCAAGCGTATTGCGGAACAGGCGGCGGCGCGAAGCCTTCTCCTCAGGGAGAGCGTCTGGAGGGAGGAAGAAAATGGCGTCGCCTGAGGAAACCAACACGAAGGCCGGCTTCGTCGCTCTCATCGGCGCGCCCAATGCGGGCAAGTCGACGCTGCTCAACGCGCTCGTCGGCTCCAAGGTCTCCATCGTCTCGCGCAAGGTTCAGACGACCCGGGCTCTCGTGCGCGGCATCGCCATCGACGGCAATGCGCAGATCGTATTCGTGGACACCCCCGGCATCTTCAAGCCGAAGCGCCGGCTGGACCGCGCCATGGTCACCTCGGCCTGGGGCGGGGCAGGGGATGCCGATGTGGTCGCGCTCCTCCTCGACGTGCGCAAGGGCATCGAGGAGGAGGCGGAGGCGATCCTCCAGAAACTTCCCGATCTGCGGCAGCCGAAGGTCCTGATTCTCAACAAGATCGACCTGATCGAGCGCTCGAAGCTGCTGGAGCTCGCGGCGACCCTGAACGAGAAGGTGCCCTTCGCGCATACCTTCATGATCTCGGCGCTCAAGGGCGACGGCATCGACACTCTCAGGCGCCAGCTCGCCGAGATGATGCCGGAAGGCCCGTGGCTCTACCCGGAAGACCAGGTCTCCGATGCGCCCCTGCGCATGCTCGCGGCCGAGATCACCCGCGAGAAGATCTACGAGCGCCTGCACGAGGAGCTGCCGTACCAGTCCACGGTCGAAACCGATCAGTGGCAGCAGCGGCCCGACGGCTCGGTCCGCATCGAGCAGACCGTATTCGTGGAGCGGGACAGCCAGCGCAAGATCGTGCTGGGCAAGGGCGGCCAAACCATCAAGGCCATCGGGCAGGCGGCCCGCAAGGAAATCTCCGAAATCGCCGAGGCTCCTGTGCACCTGTTCCTGTTCGTGAAGGTGCGCGAGAACTGGGGCGACGATCCCGAACGCTATCGGGAAATGGGACTGGAGTTCCCGCGGGGAGGTTAGCTCAAAGCCGGTAGGCGGTCCTCAGCCCGCCCCAGTGCCGTCCGAACACGCGGATGGGGGCGTCCACCTCCTGCATCATCACGACCTTGCCGCCGCCCATGTCGCGGGCATAGGCCTGCACGACGAAGGGCCGCGTCGAGCGTGCGGCGGTGATCCCGGCGCGGTCGTCGAAGATGCGCTTGTTGCGGGCGTTGGCCGCGTTCCAGGCCGGGTCTCCGGGACGCTGGGGTTGCGAATAGATCCTGTTGTGAACCGGAATATAGCCGTTCCGGTCGATGGCGAGGCAGAACGCCATTTTCGAATCCGCACCCAGGGCCGGCTCCAGCACCCCCGGCAGGAGCCTCTCGAAAACCGGCAGGTAAGCGGTCTGATGCTGGACGGGATCGGTGCCCGGAAGCGGCCGGTAATCCGTGTCGAAAACCGCCTCGCTGGAGATAGCCCCCTCTGACACCGCGTTCTCGATGAGCCGCTCGACCTGCCGCGCCATCTCCTGCGCGAGCAGGATGCGCGGACGGTAACTGCTTTCGACATCGGCCACGAGCCAATCGATCCGCTGCCGTACGTCCTGCGCGGGATCGGAGAATGTGCAGTGGATGCCCATGGCGCTCGTGGCGACGACGCGGATTGCGACCCGCCCGATCTCCTGCATCTCGATCTCGCCCGAACGGCCGGATGCGGTGGGGCAGTCGGGGATCGGGGCGAGAAGAACGCCCCCGCTGCTGATGTCGATGGTGCGCGCCGGCAAGCGCTTTCCGTTGATGAGAAGGCTGGCCGGACGATCCACGGGGAAGCGGTCGGCACGGCGTCTGTCGCCGATCTCGCTCTGCCGGATAGCTGTCACGAAGCGCTGCCCCAGCGCCTTTGCGACCCCGTCGGCGGCCTTGGTGGCCGTGTCGGCCTGATGAGCCCGCTCGCTGGCGTCTCGGGAGGTCTCGTCGACACCGCACGCCTGCTCGTTCACGCGGCTGACGCTGGCTGACGTCGCGCTCGCAAGGCGCGCCACCTCGCCAATGGCGGCGTTCTGGTTCTCGACCGCCTTGCGGACGGTCCCGAAGACGGGCTGCACGTCCTGCACGACCTCCACAACCTCCGCCACGGCCGTCGTGGAGGCATTGGCCGTTTCGCGGAGGTTGGCGATCCGTGCACGGATATCGTCGGCGGCGCTGCTCGTCTGGACCGACAGCGCCTTGACCTCTCCGGCCACGACCGCAAAGCCCTTTCCGGCATCGCCCGCCCGCGCCGCCTCGATGGTCGCATTGAGCGCCAGCAGATTCGTCTGGCGGGCGACTGCGGAGATCGTATCCACGATCCCGGCGATCTCCGTCGTGGCATTCGAGAGCTCGAGGATCAGGCTGCTCGCCTTCTGCGCCGCCTGGACCGCATCGGCGATGCGGCGGCTCGCATGGTCCATGGCCCGGCCGATCTCGGAGGAGGTCGTCGTCAGTTCCTCGGTGGAGGAGGCAAGCGACAGGGTCTCTCCCGATGCTGTGCTGCCCAGGGCCGATAGTTCCCCGGCATGGGCCCTGATCTCCGTGAGGTCCTTTTCGACGGCGGCGACTTCCGATGCCGCCTCCGCGATGGCCTGGGTGACGCCGCGTATGGCCTTCAGGACATCCGCTTCGAGGGCATCGACAGCGTCGGTGTCATCGCGACGGGCCTGCTCCACGGGCACATCGGCAGCACTCTCACCCTCCGGCCGAGCGATTTCCTCCAAAGCGGCCGCTTGCGGTGCACGACGTAGAATACCGAGCATCGTCTGGCTCTCATGTTAGATTTTAGCTGACGTAGCGTCACGACAAAACTTTAAGAAAGGGAGAATTTGCCCAGGCGACCACAAGAAAACGCCCGGCAGCGGAAATACCCGCTGCCGGGCGTTCTGTTGTACTGGCCCGAAGATCGGTTCCCGCAGCCTTTACTGCTGAACCTGTCCCTGCTGGAGCAGGGGCGTAATTCTCCGGAGCGTCACCCGGCGGTTGTCCCGCTCGGGAGCTTGCGTGTTCACCTTCAGGTATTGTTCGCCGTAGCCCTGAGTCGTCAGGTTCTCGGCAGGGATCCCGAATCGCTCCGTGAGGATCGTGGCCACCGTTTCCGCACGGCGGTCGGAGAGGGTGAGGTTGTCCTCGTCGGAGCCGACCGCGTCCGTGTGACCTTCGATCAGGAACACCTCGTTCGGGTTCTGCTCGAGGGCTCTCCTGAGCGCCTGCGCGATGCCGGTCATGGCGCCGATCTGGTTCTCGTCTAGCTCCCAGGAGCCGAAATCGAAGGTGATGGTATCGAGATCGACCCGGCGCACACGCTCACGCAGCGACTGGCTCTGGCGGATTTCGTCGAGCGTGTAGTTGCGCTGGACGCGCTCGACCGGAGGCGCCGTGAAGGCCCGGTAGAGGTCCTCCTGCGAGGCCTGCTCCACCTCGACGATGTATTCCTCGCGCGGGATGCTGACCACCGGCGGCGGGAGCGCGATGACCTCCTCCTCGACGAAGTAGCCGCGACGGCCGCCGAAATCCCTGCGCCGGTTGTCGATCAGCACGACCTCGCGCCCGGACGGACCGCGCCGGATGCGGCGGATGAGATTCCCGTCCTCGTCGCGGACGGAGATGATCTCCGTGCCGTCCGGGCGGCGGATAATCGTGACTTCCTCGTCGGGACCACGCCGCTCGACGCGAATATCGTCACGTCCGTAGAGGCGGCGGAAACGCTCCGTCTCGTCGTGGCGGATGATGACCCGGTCGCCCTCGCGAATGATGCGACGGCTGCCCGGCTCCTCGATGATGACGCGCCGTCCGCCTTCCTCGACCCGGTGGCGGCGAAGGCTGCGGAGATCCTCCAGCCGGCGTCCCTCGAATTCGCTCTGCCGGCGCTCGCGGGGACCGGCCTCGGGAGCCTCCACCGGAACCGGACGGGCGGTGGGCCGCTCGCGATCCTGGCCCTGATCCCGCTGGCGCTCGGGACGCGGCGCTTCCACAGGGCGCGGCGACACCGGAGCGGTTCTGGGCTGCGCAGGGGCAGGGGAAGGTGCCGCGCTCGGCGCCGGCGGCGTCGCGCGCGGCTGGGGTGCGGCCTCGGGAGCCCGCTGCTGGCGCTCCTGTCGCTGCTCCTGGCGGTCCTCACGCCGATCCCGGCGTTCCTCACGGCGCTCCTGGCGCTGATCCTCGCGACGCTCCTGGCGCTGGTCGCGCCGTTCCTGACGCCTCTCCTGACGGTCCTGGCGTTCCTCGCCACGCCTCTGCTCAGCGGGCGCTGCGGCAGGGGTTCGCTCCTGAGCAGCCGGACGGCGCGTCCGCTCCGGAGCTTCCGACGGCCGCTCGCGACGTTCAGGGGCCTGGGCCGGACGGGCGGGCCGCTCTGCGGGCGGTCCCGGCTCACGGCGCGGTCGGTCCGGTCGCTCGCCCTGCTCCGCATCCCGGCGAGGGCCGCGCTCAGCGGCAGGTCCCCTGTCCCGCTGTTCCTGTGCTCTCGGCCTGTCGGGGCGCTCGTCGGGGCGGGCCCCACGGGGGCCGCGCGGACCGGCATCGTCCGGGCGGTCGCGGCGGCGCCTCAGCTCTTCCGGGCTGCCTGGCTCGGCCTGAGCGATGACGAGAGGCTCGGAGGTGGAGAGCGATTTGGCCGCTGCTGGCGACACCAGCAGCATCAACGGAATCGCGGCGGTCGAAAGAAGGAAAGATGATGTTTTCATAACTCGCACTACGACATGGAAAACCTGAACCTCGACAAAACAATCTGTGCAGCTTTGGTTCCCAAAGGGCAGGGTTTCAACTGCCGAAAGCGGTCGGAGAAAGGCGCTCGCCCTTGAAATCCGTAGAAAAAAGCTTGCTGAGCGCTTAAGTGTCAGGTCAGCAGATCTTCCTTCTTCAGGTCGTCACACCTCATGCAATGGACCGATGAGGGCGTCGTTCTCGGCGTCCGAAAGCACGGCGAGACAAGCGTCATCGTGGAGCTGATGACCCGTGAGCACGGACGGCATCTGGGCCTTGTTCATGGCGGGCGCTCCAAGACCATGCAACCCGTACTTCAGCCCGGAAACACCGTGCATGCGACCTGGCGTGCGCGGCTCGACGAGCATCTGGGGGCCTACCAGATTGAGGCTCTGAACCTGCGTGCGGCCCGCCTGATGGGCTCGTCCATGGCGCTCTATGGTCTGGCGACGCTAGCACACCTGCTGCGCTACTTCCCGGAGCGGGATCCCCATTTCGCCCTCTATGAGACCCTCACCGTCCTCGTGGATCACCTGGACGATCCGGACCTGGCTCCGGCGCTCTTCGTGCGGTTCGAACTGGCCATGCTGGCGGAACTCGGCTTCGGACTCGACCTGTCTTCCTGCGCCGCCACCGGAACCGAAAGGGACCTGACCTATGTCTCTCCGAAAAGCGGGCGGGCCGTCAGCGCCGAGGCGGGAGAGCCCTATAAGGACCGTCTCCTCAAGCTGCCGGGTTTTCTGATCGGTCAGACCAAGGCCAATCGGCCGCGGGAGGAGGATATCCGCGCCGGATTTGCACTCACGGACTTCTTCCTGCATCAGAACGTCTTCGATCCCCAGGGAAAAGGGGCGCCGGCGGAGCGCGCGCGTTTCGTCGCACTCGCCACAGCTGGGGAGGAATAGGTTTGTTTCTGTTATGTTCTCATTTTAGATGCTAAGAAGCGATTCGCATTCGAGGATTTCGATTTATGGGTAAGCCGGTCAATCCGCCGTCAGGGGGCGAGATCGAGAACATCAATCTCAAGGACGCGCTGGAAGAGCGCTATCTCGCCTATGCGCTCTCCACCATTATGCACCGGGCGCTGCCGGATGCGCGCGACGGGCTGAAGCCCGTCCACCGCCGCATCCTGCATGCCATGCGCCTCCTGCGCCTCGACCCCAAATCCGCGCCCAAGAAATGCGCGCGCATCGTGGGCGACGTGATGGGCCAGTATCACCCGCACGGCGACCAGTCGATCTACGACGCTCTCGTACGCATGGCGCAGGATTTCGCGCAGCGCTATCCGCTGGCGGACGGGCAGGGCAATTTCGGGAATGTCGACGGCGATAGCGCCGCCGCCATGCGCTACACCGAGGCGCGCCTGACCGAGGTTGCGCGCCTGCTGCTCGACGGCATCGACGAGGATGCGGTCGATTTCCGCGAGACCTACGACCAGGCGAATGAGGAGCCGGTGGTTCTCCCGGCCGCTTTCCCGAACCTGCTGGCGAACGGCTCGCAGGGCATTGCGGTGGGCATGGCGACCTCGATTCCGCCCCACAACGCGGCGGAGCTCTGCGATGCGGCCCTGCACCTGATCTCGAAGCCGAACGCGACTTCCGAGCAGCTGATGCAGTATGTGCCGGGACCGGACCTTCCGACCGGCGGCATCATCGTGGAGAGCGCGTCCTCCATGGCCGAGACCTACCGCACCGGCCGAGGCTCGTTCCGTGTGCGTGCGCGCTGGACCAAGGAGGATCTCGGCCGCGGCAACTGGCAGATCGTCGTCACCGAGATCCCCTATGCGGTGCCCAAATCGCGCCTGATCGAAAAGATCGCCGAGCTTCTGCAGGAAAAAAAGCTGCCGCTTCTCGCGGATGTGCGCGACGAATCCGCTGAGGATATCCGCGTGGTGCTGGAGCCCCGCGCCAAGACGGTCGATCCCATCATCCTCATGGAATCGCTCTTCAAGCTCACCGAGCTCGAGAGCCGCATCCCCATGAATGTGAACGTGCTCGCCGGCGGCAAGGTGCCGAAGGTGCTGGGCCTGGCCGAATGCCTGCGCGAGTGGCTCGACCACCGCCGCGAGGTCCTGATCCGCCGTTCGAGCTTCCGGCTCGCCGCCATCGACAGGCGCTTGGAGATCCTAGGGGGCCTGCTCATCGTCTATCTCGACCTCGACCGGGTGATCAAAATCATCCGCGAGGAAGAAGAGCCCAAGCAGGAACTGATGCGCGTCTTCGAGCTTACCGATGTCCAGGCCAACGCCATCCTCGACACGCGCCTGCGCAGCTTGCGCAAGCTCGAGGAGATGGAGCTCAAGCGCGAGCAGAAGAACCTGCAGGACGAGAAGGCCAAGATCGAGGAACTCCTCGGCTCCGAGAAGGTGCAGTGGAAGACCATCGCCGGCGAGATCAAGGAGGTCCGCAAGACCTTCGGGCCGGAGACGGCGCTGGGCAAGCGCCGCACCACCTTCGCGGATGCGCCGGACACCTCCGACATCGACTTCGCTGAGGCCATGATCGAGCGCGAGCCGATCACGGTCATCGTCTCCGAAAAGGGGTGGATCCGCGCCATGAAGGGCCACCAGGCCGATCTGTCGGGCGTGCAGTTCAAGGGCGACGACGCGCTGAAGACGGCCTTCTTCGCCGAGACGACCTCCAAGATCGTCGTCGTCGCGACGAACGGGCGCTTCTTCACGCTGGAGGCTTCCAAGCTTCCGGGCGGCCGCGGCTTCGGCGATCCAATCCGCCTCATGGTCGACCTGGAGGAGGGAGCCGATTTCATCGCCGCCTTCCCCTACAAGGCGGGCTCCAAGCTGCTCCTGGTCGGCTCCGACGGGCGCGGCTTCATCGTCCCGACCGACGAGACCATCGCGAACACCCGCAAGGGCAAGCAGATCCTTAACCTCGACGCGCCGGCCAAGGCCGTGGTCTGCACCGAGGCCGAGGGCGACCACATCGCCATCATCGGCGCGAACCGCAAGCTCCTGATCTTCCCTGCGAAGCAGGTGCCGGAGATGACCCGCGGCAAGGGCGTGCGCCTCCAGCGCTACAAGGACGGCGGCGTCTCCGACGCCAAGGTCTTCAAGCTGAAGGACGGCCTGACCTGGAAGGATACTTCGGGCCGCACCTGGACCGTCGCCAAGGAGGACCTGCGCGACTGGATGGGCGACCGCACCGAAGCCGGCCGCCTGCCGCCGAAGGGCTTCCCGAAATCGAACAGGTTCGGGGAGTAAGAATGCTCCACGTCATGGCCGAGCTTGTCCCGGCCATCCCGATCCGAAGGCGCGGCGCTTCCTGAGATCACCGGCATAAGGCCGGCCATGACGTGCCTCAGCCCTGATCCGCCGTTCCCCCGGTCGTTTCGGTCGGGTTGTTCATGTCTGCAGGAGCCGGTCCGCGTTCCCCGGCGCCTCGCTCCAGGCGGGCGGCGATCTCGGCAACGTGGCGGCCCTGGAAGCGGGCGCCTCCCAGCTCGTTCTCGCTCGGCTGGCGCGAGCCGTCGCTGCCTGCAAGCGTCGTCGCGCCGTAGGGCGTGCCGCCCGAGACCTCGTCCATCTTGGTCTGGCCCGGGTAGGAATAGGGCAGGCCAACGATGATCATGCCGTGGTGGAGAAGCGTCGTGTGGAACGAGGTGATGGTCGTCTCCTGGCCGCCATGCTGCGTGGCGGTCGAAGCGAACACGCTGCCGACTTTTCCGACGAGCGCGCCCTTCACCCACAGCCCGCCGGTCTGGTCGAGGAAGTTGCGCATCTGGGCCGCCATGTTCCCGTAGCGGGTCGGCGTTCCGAAAATGATCGCGTCGTAATCGGCGAGTTCGTTCGGGCTGGCGATGGGGGCGTCCTGGTCGACCTTCATGCCGGATTTCCGCGCCACGTCCTCCGGCACGAGTTCCGGCACGCGCTTGATCGTCACCTCCGTTCCGGCGACGGAGCGCGCGCCTGCGGCGATGGCCTGGGCCATCTGCTCGATATGGCCGTAGGAGGAATAATAGAGGACCAGGACCTTCGCCATCGCACACCCTTTCTGTCATGGATGTACCGCAACGGGCCGTCGGCTCCGTTGTTCCGGCGGTTTTTGCAAGCCGCCCTTTGCCCGGCCGGTTACTCCGTCCGGACCCAGCCCTGCGCCAGCAGGCGCTCCTGCGGCTTGAAGCGGGCCTTGTAGTCCATCTTCTTGGAGCCCGCCACCCAGTAGCCGAGATAGAGATAGGGCAGGCCC
Organism: Microvirga roseola; assembly: GCF_020866965.1. Classification (GTDB taxonomy): domain Bacteria; phylum Pseudomonadota; class Alphaproteobacteria; order Rhizobiales; family Beijerinckiaceae; genus Microvirga; species Microvirga roseola. The sequence continues at coordinate 46,772 of NZ_JAJATX010000014.1, read as the reverse complement.
ATCGCCTTCGCGCGCTCGATATGGTCGAGGATCATGAAGGTGCCCAGCGAGCGGTCCTGCTCGTCGGGATCGTAGAAGGAATAGACCATCGACAGGCCGTCGCTCATCACGTCCGTCAGGCACACAGCGAACAGGTCGCCTGTGCCGCGCCCGGTGATGCCGCTGTCAATCCCGCGCCGGCGATACTCGATGATCTGCGTATCCACATGGCTGTCCTCGACCATCATCGAGAAGTCGAGGACGGTCATGTCCGCCATGCCGCCGTCCGCATGGCGCAGGTCCACATAGCGGCGGAAGAGGGAGTACTGCTCGGAGGTGGGGCGGTTCGGCAGGGCATTGCCGATCAGGTCGGCATTGCGCTTGAGGGTGCGCCGCAGATTGCCGGAGGGCTCGAACTCGTCCACCACGACGCGCACGGACACGCAGGCCCGGCAGGAATCGCAGGCGGGCCTGTAGGCGATGGTCTGGGAACGGCGGAAGCCGCCTTGCGTCAGGATCTCGTTCAGCTCCCGCCCGCGCCGTCCCACGATGTGAGTGAAGACCTTTCGCTCTTCCTTGCCCGGCAGATAGGGGCATGCCGAAGGCGAGGTGAGGTAGAACTGCGGTGCGTCGCGCGGCTGGCTCGTCAAGCTGTGTGGCCCCGTCAAGAATCCCCAAGAGCAGACTCAACGCTCAAGGATAACATTGGTGCCTGATCCGTCCAGGAAAAGGGGCAGCGATGCCGCAACCCTTCTTATGTCCGGATCACCAGCATGTTGGTCAGAAGATCGCGCACGAAGCGGCCATCGTTCCGGAAGAACCCGACGAGCACGTCGCAGGCCCAGAGCAGGAAGGTGGAGACCGCCACGTAGAACAGAAGCGCATGGACGGCCGCCGCGATCATGGAGACGGGGCGGCCGGTGCCGGGATCGACCACCCGCAGCCCCATGAAGCGCATGCCGATTGTCGCCTGCGACGGGCCGCCGATGGTGATTGCGTTATAGACCACGAAGGAGAGGGCGGTCAGCGGAAGCAGGGCGAAAAGCCCCCAACCGAGTCCGAAGGTCAGGAGGCCGAGCACAAAGATCGCGATGGAGAGCAGCACCACCCACAGGGCGACGACGATGACATCGATCAGATAGGCCCAGAAGCGCCGGGCGATGACGCCCTCCGTCATCCGGGCGTCGACGGCGTGAGCTTCGTAGCTCATGGGCGGATAGGGGCGGTTGACCATCGTTTCGTCCTCAATAGGCGGTTTCCGACAGGCAGCGGGAATCGATCCGCCGCGGGGCGAGACCCTCCGCCGCCAGGGCCTCGAACACCTCCAATGTATGCGCTCTTCCGCGCGTTTCGATGGTGATGTCGATGGAAACGCCCTTGGCGGGCACATCCAGGAAGAGGCGGCCGTGGGAAACCTCCAGGATGTTGGCCCCGAGACTGCCGAGCAGGCTCGCCACGCGGCCGAGCAGACCCGGCCGGTCGTTCGAGGTGATGCGGAAGGAGGCGATCCGGTCGTCGCGCTCGAGTTCGCGCACCATGACGGAGGCGAGGATGCGGGCGTCGATGTTGCCGCCGCAGAGGACGAGGCCGACCCTCTTGCCCTTGAAGCGCTCCGGCTCCGCCATCATGGCCGCGAGACCCGATGCGCCCGCTCCCTCCGCCATGGTCCGCTGCAGGGTGGCATAGGCGTTGACGGCGCGCTCGATGAGCGGCTCGTCGACCAGGACGATGTCGGAGACGAGATCGCGCACGACCGGGAGGGGAAGCTGGCCGACGGTCTTCACCGCGATGCCCTCGGCCAGGGTCGCGCCGCCGATGGGACGGTCTTCGCCGCCGATGGCGTTGTGGAAGGAGGGGTAGAGCGCCGCTTCCACGCCGATGATTTCGATCAAGGGCTTGAGCGCCTTGGCGGCGATGGTGATGCCGGAGATCAGGCCGCCGCCGCCGATGGGAACCACGATCTGGTCGAGATCGGGCGCATCCGCCAGCATTTCGAGGGCGATGGTGCCCTGGCCGGCCATGACCTTCGGATCGTCGTAAGGATGGACGAAGACGAGGCCTTCCCGCTCGGCAATCTCGCGGGCCTGGACGGCGGCTTCGTAGAGCGTCTCGCCAAACAGAATCACGCGCGCGCCATAGGAGCGGGTGTTCTCCGCCTTCACCAGAGGCGTGCCTTCCGGCATGACGATGGTCGCCGGGATTCCGAGCCGCCGGGCGTGATAGGCCACGGCCTGGGCGTGATTGCCCGCCGACATGGCGATGACGCCGCGCCTGCTCTCCTCCAGGCTCAGGCTCTCCAGCTTCGTCACCGCGCCGCGCTCCTTGAAGGAGCCGGTCGGCTGCATGTTCTCGTGCTTGACGCAGACGGTGGCGCCCGTCAGCTGGGACAGGCGAGGCGCAGGGACGAGCGGCGTTCGCAGCACCTGTCCTCGGATAGTCTCCGCTGCACGCTCCACATCCTCGATAGTGATGGCGTATTGGGCCACGATTTCCTCCGGATACGATTCCCGCCCTTACACGGGTCGTGGTGTTGGATCTTGGAAGCCCAGCAATCCGCCGGGCCGAAAGATCAGAAAGACGATCAGCGCAGCGTAGAGAGCCATGTCGCGCGCTTCGATAGGCAAATATGCAGACCAGACGGTTTCGAACAATCCTACCGCAACGCCACCCAAAAGCGCGCCCGGAATCGAGCCGATCCCGCCGATGATGGCGGCGATCAGCGCCTTGAGGCCGAACTGGAAGCCGCCGGCAAAGCCCAGGCCGCCGTACTGCACCACGATCAGGAGCCCCGAGAGAGCGGCCATGGCGCCGGCAAGCGCCAGCGTCTGGACAAGGAGGCGGCCGCCGTCGATCCCGAAAAGCGCAGCGGCGCGGGAATCGTCCGCATAGGCCCGCCAAGCCCGGCCGAAGGAGGTCGCCTTCATGAGCCGGAGCAGAATCAGGGCCGCCAGCAGGGCCAGCCCCGCCGTGACAGCGCTGACCGGCGTGAGGTTGACGAGGAAGTCGCCCGCCCGGGCGAGCGGCCAGGCGTCGGACCAGACCGGGGGAACCCATACCGTGACCGGGCTCTGGACCAGCCTGAGATACTCCATAAGGAAAAGCGACAGGCCGACCGTTGCGATCAGGCTCGGCTGGGAACTCGCGCTCACGATTCTCCCGATGGTGATGTACCCGCCGACCGCGCTGTGCATCGCGCCTGCAAAGAGCGCAGCGCCAAGGCCCAGGGCAAGGCCGAAGACGGGAGAGGTCGCTCCGGCCACGAGGGCCATGGAGATTCCCGTCACGCTTGCGGCCGCCCCGACGGCTGCCAGCTCGCCGAAGGCGAGATTGATCCGCCCGCTCAGGCCGAAGATCAGCGCGAAGGCGACGGAGAGCAGGGCATAGATCGAAGTTCGCGGCAGGCTCACGAGCAGTTGCTGAAGCCAGTAGGCTGCGCTTTGCGGCAGTTCGATCACATCGGCATCCGGCCGGCTGCCGGGATCGCCGGCAACGCCCTCCGGCGTCTCGATGTAGTAGCGCTTCAGGAGATAGAGGTTGGCGCCCGAGACCTCGCCTTCCTCCGTGGCGAGCCCCGTCAGTTCCGCCTTGTTGGGTGAAAGGCCCTCCGCCGCGAACTGGCAGATGGCGAACCGCTCCAGGAGCGGCCGATCCGGGTACTCGGCGAGATAGTCGATCCGCAGGCTGCGGGGAACGGGACCGGCCCGCACCTGCTCGACGGTGATCCTGGCGCCGGGATTGAGGGCGGGAAGGGCGGAGCGGCAGACCCGGGTCTGCTCCGCGTCGGTCGAGAGGCCGCAGGCCGCGAGGAGGCCAAAACCCAGCAGGCTGCAGGCGAGCCGCCATGCCCGAAGGATACCGGAGCCTGACATGGGCCGGGCCTCGCTGCGAAGGATCCTCAGCCCTGGGCCTTCAGCTTCTCCGCCACGCGGGGAGCGAAGTAGGTCAGTATGCCGTCGGCTCCGGCGCGCTTGAAGGCGAGCAGGCTTTCCATCATCGCACGGTCCCCGTCGATCCAGCCATTGGCGGAGGCGGCTTCGATCATCGCGTACTCGCCGGAGACCTGGTAGGCGAAGGTCGGCACCGCGAAGGTGTCCTTCACCCGATGGACGATGTCGAGATAGGGCAGGCCAGGCTTGACCATGATCATATCCGCGCCCTCTTCGAGATCGAGGGCGACCTCCCGGATGGCCTCGTGCGAATTGGCGGGGTCCATCTGATAGGTGCGCTTGTCGCCGACGAGCGTGGCACTGGTGCCGATGGCGTCCCGGAAGGGACCATAGAAGGCCGAGGCGTACTTCGCCGCATAGGCCATGATCTGCACATCCTGGAAGCCCGCCTCGTCGAGGGCGCTGCGGATGGCGCCGATGCGACCGTCCATCATGTCCGAGGGAGCAATGACGTCGGAGCCTGCTTCGGCCTGGAGAACCGCCTGCCGGGCCAGGAGCGCCACGGTCTCGTCGTTGAGAATGCGCTCGCCGTCCATCACCCCGTCATGGCCGTGGCTCGTATAGGGATCGAGGGCGACGTCCGTGATGATCCCGATCTGGGGCACTGCGCGCTTGATCTCGCGCACCGTGCGGCAGACGAGATTGCGGGCGTTGAGCGCCTCGGAGCCGGTCGGATCGCGCAGGGAAGGGTCGGTATAGGGAAACAGGGCGATGGCCGGAATGCGCAAGGCGGCGGCGCGCTCGGCTTCCTTTACGGCCTCCCCGACGGTCAGGCGGTCGACGCCCGGCATGGAGCCCACAGCCTGCCGCCCGCTCGCACCGTCGATGAGGAAGACGGGCCAGATCAGGTCATCCGCGGTCAGCACGTTCTCCCGAACCAGCCGCCTCGACCACTCGGCCTTCCGGTTCCGTCGCAGGCGATGGGACAAGGCCAGGGACGAAGAGGCGGTTGCCTCGGCGGAGCGGCGGGGAAGAGGTGACAGTTTCGACATGGGTCCTTGTCCCGGGCCGGACTCGACGCGCCGGCGGATGGGCGAGGGTTAGCACATTTAAATCGCTCCAAAAAAGGTTTCCTCATCGCATTCCGCCGCAAACCGTGTGAAATAGCGGACCGCATCGCGAAGCATTGACCTTTGCAGTCTCTGCCGGTTAAGCGCGGCGGATCAGAAGGAGTGTCGGATGGACGAGAGCGTCGAAGTCGTCTGCGAGAGGCAAGGTTCGGCCGGCCTGATCACGCTCAACCGGCCGCGCGCGCTCAATGCCTTGAATCTTGGCATGGTCCGCGAGATGCGCCGGGCGCTTGATTCCTGGGCCAAGGATCCCGCCGTCACGCGGATCGTCGTCCAGGGTGCGGGCGGAAAGGCCTTCTGCGCCGGCGGCGACATCCGCCAGTTGACCGAAGACCTCAAAGCCGGCAGGCGAGACGAGGCGCTTGCCTTCTGGCGGGAGGAATACCAGCTCAACATCGTCATCAAGCGCTATCCGAAGCCCTATGTTTCGCTGATCGACGGCATCGTCATGGGGGGCGGCGTCGGCGTGTCGCTCCACGGCTCGCACCGTGTCGCAGGCGAGCGCTATCTCTTCGCGATGCCCGAAGTCGGCATCGGTTTCTTCCCCGATGTCGGGGCGACCTACGCCCTGCCGCGCCTGCCGGGACAGATGGGCATGTATCTTGCGCTCACGGGCGATCGGGTCAAACGGGCCGATGCCGTCATGCTGGGGCTCGCCACCCATGCAGTCGCGAGCGAGAGCATCGATAGCCTGCGGCAAGCGCTGACCGACGGCGAGCCGGTGGAGCAGGCCTTGAAGGCGGCCGCCATCGATCCCGGTCCCGCACCTCTGGCCTCCGAGCAGGCAGTGATCGATGACTGCTTCTCCGCCGATAGCGTCGCCGCCATCCTGAAGCGTCTCGACGAGGCCGCAGCCAAGGGCTCCGAGTTCGCAGCCCGGACCGCTGCCGGAATGCGGACGAAGTCGCCGACCAGCATGAGCATCGCCTTCGAGCAGGTGCGCCGGGGAGGTGCACTGGATTTCGAGGACGCGATGAGGACCGAATTTCGCATCGTCTCCCGGATTCCGGACGGCCATGACTTCTATGAGGGCGTACGGGCGGTGATCGTCGACAAGGACAACAGCCCCCGATGGCAGCCCGCCGCCATCGGCGATGTGGATCCCGCCGTCGTCGAGAAGCACTTCGCCAGCCTGGGCGATCAGGAACTGGAGGTCGCCTGATGGCGCGCAATACGGGGCCCGGGAACACGTCCGAGGCCGGCAGGGACTACATCTCGGACCGGATCGAGGAGCATCCGGTCGCTCCCTCTGCCTTGCGCTGGAGCTTCGTTCTCACCTGGTTCATGCGCGTCCTGGCGATCGTCTGGATCATGAAGGGCCTGAGCGCCTGGGCCGTCATCCTCGGGATCTGGACGCCCATCGGCCATTTCGAGAACCGTTCCACCGGCTATCAGGCGACCGTCATCTATTTCGCCCTGATCGACCTCATCGCGGCGGTGGGCCTGTGGATGGCCAGCACCTGGGGCGGAATCATGTGGCTTCTGGCGGTGATGAGTCACCTGATTCTGGCGGCGTTCTTCCCGGGCATCGTCTCCGGCGGGATGCCTACCATGGTCTTCTTCCTGACCCTTGTCGCGATCTATCTGGGGATCTCCTGGCTGGCAGCCCGGGAGTCGAATTGGGAAAACTAGCTTAGGAATAATAGCTTACAAGCAATTCTGAATGTGATACGGGAGAGGGGGGCGTGGGCTGCCGGTCCACGGCTCAGCTTCACGGGGAAGTGTATCCTCAGAAACACAGTTCCAGGCTAGAGATGGTGTCGGATGCGGTTTCGAGAACCAAGATCCTGCCGGCCAGCCATTCTGCCATAAAATGGCCCCGAAGTTCTCCGTTCTCGACACTGTTCCTTAATTCTCTCCCGGCAGAGATCGCCGGAAGAGAAAGGTGGTCGTGAACCCCGTTCATGCGCCGCCCGTCGACTATATCCAACAGGGAAGAGCCTGTGCTCATGTTGTCTCGCCGAACCCTCCTGACAGGATCGCTCGCCCTCGTCTTCACGCCTGCGATCTCGGCCCTGGCCCAGCAATTCGCTCAGGGACAGGCCGAATGGTCGCAGAACTACGAGGCCGTGTCCCGCACGCGCGTTCAGCGGATCTCGACCCCCATGCTGTCGCCCGAGGCCCTCGCGGCCACGGAGCAGATGATCGAGTATTACCGCGCTATCGCCGCGCGCGGCGGCTGGCAGCCGGTCCAGGGCGTCCAGGGGCTGCGGGTCGGCGCCAAGAGCCCGGCCGTCATGGCTCTCCGCCAGCGCCTGATCGTCACCGGCGATCTCGACCCGGCCGCGGGCCAGTCGCCGATCTATGATTCCTACGTCGAGGCGGGCGTTCGCCGCTTCCAGGCCCGCCACGGCATCAGCTCCACAGGCACGATGACGGCTGCGACCATTGCGGCCATGAACGTGCCGGTCGATATCCGCATCCGCCAGCTCGAGATCAATGTCGAGCGCCTGCGTGCCCAGATGCGCGGCCTCGGTAACAAGTACGTGGTCGCCAACATTCCCGCCGCCCTCGTCGAGACGGTGGAGAACGGGGTGGTCCACACCCGCCACGCCGCCGGCGTCGGCAAGGTCGACCGCCAGTCGCCGCTCCTCGACTCCAAGGTGGTCGAGGTCAATTTCAATCCCTTCTGGACCGTGCCGGCTTCGATCATCAAGAAGGATCTGATCCCGAAGATGCAGAAGGAGCCGAGCTACCTGACGGACAACAAGATCCGGATCTTCAAGGGAGATCAGGAGCTTTCGCCGTCCCAGGTCAACTGGTTCTCGGACGAGGCGACCCGCTATCGCTTCCGGCAGGATCCGGGCGGCGAACTCAACTCCATGGGCTTCGTGCGCATCAACATCCCGAACCAGCACGGCGTCTACATGCACGACACGCCCTCCAAGGGCATCTTCGGCGATGATTTCCGCTTCGTCTCCTCGGGCTGCATCCGCGTGCAGAATGTGCGCGACTACATCGAGTGGCTCCTGAAGGACACGCCCGGCTGGACCCGCGAGCAGATCGACGCCACCTTCAAGTCCGGCGAGCGCATCGATGCCCGGCTCGCCCAGGCGGTGCCGATCCGCTGGGTCTACATCACCGCCTGGGCGACCCCGGACGGCCTCGTGCAGTTCCGCGACGACATTTACGGCAAGGACGGCCTCGGCGCCGCGATCCCGGTCGCGAGCGTGGAGCCGACCGAGCCCGATGCGGAGATGTTCCTGCAGAACTGATCCGCCCTAACGGAAATATCCATTCGACAGCCCGCCTTCAGGCGGGCTGTCGTTTTTCAAAAGCCGGTTAGGCAGGTCTTCGACGGGTTGGCGCACTTCGCCGGCCCATGGTAAAGGCCAGACGATTCAGACCGAGCGGCCGTTTCAGGCGGGCTCACAGGAAGGCGAGGATGACCATGAGCGCGGGTGAAGCGGCACGAAGCCATCTGTCCAACAGCTTTTTCTCGGCGAGCCTGGCCAACAGCGATCCCGAGATCGCCCGCGCCATCGAGCTGGAGCTCGGTCGCCAGCGCGACGAGATCGAGCTGATCGCCTCCGAGAACATCGTCTCCCGGGCCGTTTTGGAGGCCCAGGGTTCGGTGATGACCAACAAGTATGCGGAGGGCTATCCGGGCCGCCGCTACTACGGCGGCTGCCAGTTCGTCGACATCGCCGAGGAACTCGCCATCGACCGCGCCAAGCGGCTCTTCGACTGCAAGTTCGCCAACGTCCAGCCGAATTCCGGCTCCCAGGCCAACCAGGCAGTCTTCATGGCACTCATGAAACCCGGCGACACCTTCATGGGGCTGGACCTCGCCTGCGGTGGCCACCTGACCCACGGTTCCCCGGTCAACATGTCCGGCAAGTGGTTCAATGTGGTGAGCTACAAGGTTCGTGAAGAGGACCAGATCATCGACATGGACGAGGTCGCCCGCCTCGCCCGCGAGCATAAGCCAAAAGTGATCGTGGCCGGCGGCTCGGCCTATTCCCGCTTCTGGGACTTCGACCGTTTCCGCGAGATCGCGGACGAGGTCGGGGCCTTCTTCATGGTGGACATCGCCCATTTCGCGGGCCTCGTCGCGGGCGGCGCGCATCCGTCTCCGTTCCCCCACGCCCACGTGGTCACCACCACCACCCACAAGACCCTTCGCGGCCCGCGCGGCGGCATGATTCTCACCAATGACGAGGACATCGCCAAGAAGGTCAATTCCGCGATTTTCCCCGGCCTTCAGGGCGGTCCGCTCATGCATGTGATCGCCGCCAAGGCCGTGGCCTTCGGCGAGGCGCTGCGGCCTGAGTTCAAGCTCTATGCCCGATCCGTGGTCGAGAATGCCAAGGTCCTGGCCGACACGATGCTCGCGAACGGCTACGCCATCGTCGCCGGCGGCACGGACAATCACCTGATGCTGGTGGACCTGCGTCCGAAGAAGCTCACCGGCAAGGCGGCGGAAGCCGCGCTCGGCCGCGCCCACATCACTTGCAACAAGAATGGCGTTCCCTTCGATCCCGAAAAGCCCATGGTGACCTCCGGTGTCCGCCTCGGCACCCCCGCTGCCACCTCCCGCGGCTTCGGCGTGGCCGAGTTCAAGCGGGTGGGCGAGCTGATCGTCGAGACGCTCGATGGCCTCGCCAAGCATGGGGACGAGGGCAATGCTGCGACCGAGGAGTCGGTGAAGCATCGTGTCCACGAGCTGACCCGCCGGTTCCCGATCTACACCTGATATCGAGACTGACCGATGCGGTGCCCTTATTGCGGGAGCCTGGACACCCAGGTGAAGGACTCCCGCCCCACGGACGATTCCTCGGCCATCCGTCGCCGCCGCATCTGCCCGGATTGCGGTGGCCGGTTCACGACCTTCGAGCGCGTGCAGCTGCGCGAGCTGACAGTGCTGAAGCGCTCCGGCCGGCGCGTGCCGTTCGACCGGGACAAGCTCCAGCAATCGGTCGAGGTGGCTTTGCGTAAGCGCCCGGTGGAGCCCGAGCGCGTCGAGCGCATGATCAACGGCATCGTGCGCCAGCTCGAGAGCATGGGCGACGGCGAGGTTCCGAGCGAGACCGTGGGCGAACTCGTGATGGAGGGTCTGAAGGGCCTCGATGACGTGGCCTATGTGCGCTTCGCCTCCGTCTACAAGAACTTCCGCGAGGCCAAGGACTTCGAAGAGATCCTGGGCAAGCTCGCCGAGGTGGAGGGCGTGGAGCCCGCACCCTCCCGCAGGCGCAAGCCGGTGCAGTCCGAGTGATGAGCGCCTCCGGGCCAAGGGGTGCGCTGCCCGAGGCCACCCTGCAGGATGAATGCTTCATGCGCCTCGCCGTCACCCTGGGCGAGCGGAATCTCGGCCTGACTTGGCCTAACCCGTCGGTCGGCGCCGTGGTGGTGGACGAGCGCGGCGGTGGGCCTGTCATCCTGGCCCAGGGCGCGACCCAGCCCGGAGGCCGTCCCCATGCGGAGCGGGTGGCGCTCGCCGCCGCCGGAGAGCGGGCGAGGGGAGCGACGCTCTATGTCTCGCTTGAACCCTGCTCCCACCACGGCAAGACCCCTCCCTGTGCCGATGCGGTGGTCGAATCCGGGGTCTTACGGGTCGTCTCCGCCCTGGAGGACCCTGACGCCCGCGTCGCAGGGCTGGGCCATAACCGGCTGCGCGAGGCCGGGATCGAGGTCTCGGTCGGCTGCCTCGCAGGACAGGCCTTCCGCGCCCATCGCGGCCATATCACCCGCGTGGCGAAGGGGCGGCCGGCCGTGACGCTGAAGCTGGCGCGGACCACGGAAGGATTTGCTGGCAGGCGCAGCGGCGGCCGCCTGATGATCACCGGCGAGACCGCCAATGCGCGCGTCCACCTCATGCGGGCGCATGCGGATGCGATCATGGTAGGCGTCGGGACAGTGCTGGCGGATGACCCGCTGCTCAATGTCCGCCTGCCGGGCCTCGAAGGGCGCTCGCCCATCCGCGTCATCCTCGATTCCCACCTTCGGACCCCCGCCGCATCGCGTGTCGCTGCCGGAGCGCGGGAGATCCCGACCTGGATCGTCGCCGCCGCCGAGGCCCCGGTCGAACCCGAGCAGGCGTTGAAAGCGCAGGGCGTCGAGATCATGCGCGTGGCTCCGGACGCAGACGGGCGCGTCTCGCTGCCCGAGGCGCTGGCACTGCTGGGGACCCGCGGACTGACCCGGATCTTCTGCGAGGGCGGCCCCGGTCTGGCCGATGCCCTGGCTGCGTCGGATCTGATCGACGAACTCCTCCTCGTCACCGGCCGCTCCGCCAGGGGCGAAGGCGACGTGCCGGCGCTCGGCCTTTCGCTTCAGGACCGGATGGACAACCTCGATTTCGTGGCCGAGGAGCAGATCGGCCGCGACCTTTTCATGTTTTGGGAGAAACCCTGATGTTTACGGGGATCGTCACCGATATCGGTGAGGTTGCAACGGTCGATGGGACGCAAGGCACGCTCAAGCGCCTGCGCGTCCATTCCGCCTATGATCCGGCAACGATTACGATGGGGGCCTCCATCGCCTGCGGGGGACCATGCCTGACGGTGGTCGGCTTCGGTCCCCGGGAAGAGGGAGGCTGCTGGTTCGATGTGGATGCCGCCGCCGAGACCCTGGAGCGCACCACGGTCGGGGAGTGGCAGGCGGGCACACGGGTCAACCTGGAGCGCGCCCTCAAGATCGGGGACGAGCTCGGCGGCCATATTGTCACCGGGCACGTGGACGGCGTCGCCACCATCGTGGCGCGGGAGGCCATCACCGCTGGCGACGACCCATGGGGGCCGACTGCCCGCTTCGTGATCAAGGCTCCGCAGGCCCTATCTTCCTTCATTGCGGAAAAGGGCTCCGTCTGCCTGGACGGCACATCGCTGACCGTCAATTCGGTAACGGACGACATCTTCTCCGTCCTTATCATCCCCCACACTCTGAACGTGACCACCTGGGGCGCGCGGAAGGTCGGCGACAAGCTCAATCTCGAGGTCGATCTGATGGCCCGCTACGCGGCACGCCTTGCGGAGGCGCGCGGGGCAGGGTAGGGACGCTCAGCATTCCCGGACCCGTACATAGCTCTCCATCCTGAGAAGGCCGCAGGCCGTCTTGAAGGACGAGAGCGCTCCAGTGTTCCCGAAACCCTCCTTCGAGATGCGGATCCTCTCCGCTCCTCAGGAAGAGGGAGGACACAGACAAAGGTTTCACAAGTCACCCATGGTCTCGCATTCCGCAAAGCCGCAAAGCTCCCGTCCGCCGGTTCCCGGCGCCCGCATCCTGGTCATCGAGGCGCGCTTCTACGATGATATCGCCGACGAACTGCTGCGCGGGGCGCGCGGGGTCGCAGAGGAGGCCCAGGCGATCGTCGACGTGCTGACGGTGGACGGGGCGCTCGAAATCCCTGCAACCGCCGCCATTGCCCTGGATGCTGCCGCAAAGGCTGGCAGGCCTTACGACGCCGTCGTGGCTCTCGGTTGCGTGATCCGCGGCGAGACGGGGCACTACGACATTGTCGCGGGCGAGAGCGCCCGCGCCCTCATGGACCTGTCGGTCGCCCGCCGCATCCCCCTCGCCAACGGCATTCTCACCGTCGAGAACGACGAGCAGGCTTGGACCCGAGCCCGTGTGAATGAATTGAATAAGGGCGGGGGAGCGGTGGAAGCGGCTCTGGCCGTCCTGCGCATCAAGCGTAACCTCGAGGAGGCCTGATCATGACGAAGCCCGCAGAGCGCTCGGCGGCCCGCCTTGCGGCTGTCCAGGCCCTCTATCAGATGGACGTATCCGGCAAGAGCGTCCTCGATGCGCTGGCGGAGTTCGAGGCCTTTTGGATCGGCCGGGAGGTCGAGGGGATCGAGTTCAAGCCGTCCGACGTCAATTTCTTCCGCGACATCATTCGGGGCGTGGTCGACAACCAGCGCCCCATCGACGTGAAGATCGACAACGCGCTTGCCTCCGGCTGGCCCCTGCGGCGCGTCGAGGCGGTTCTGCGCGCCATCCTTCGCGCCGGCGGCTATGAGCTCATCTACCGTAAGGACGTGCCGGCCCGGGTCGTGATCTCCGAATATGTGGACGTGACCCATGGCTTCTATGGCGAGGACGAGCCCGGTCTCGTGAACGCGGTGCTCGACAATCTGGCCCGCGAGGTCCGTCCCGGCGAGCTGGAAAAGAAGGCGGCGGGACAGGCCAAGCGGTAGAACTACGGGCGGCGGGTGGCATCGTTCCATGGGATCTCCTGAACGCCTCGGCGAAGACAGCCTGATCGCCCGCTTCTTCGCGCCCCTCGCGGGCGAGGGCGGGCTGGGCCTGCTGGACGATGCAGCTAGCTTTTCTCCCAAGCCCGGGCACGACCTTATCCTCACCACGGACGCGCTGGTCGAGACAGTGCACTTCCTTCCCGGTGATCCGCCGGGCTCCATTGCCCGAAAGGCATTGGGCGTGAATGTCTCCGATCTCGCAGCGAAGGGCGCCGATCCGGCTGGCTTCCTGTTGAGCCTTGCCCTGCCCGAGAACTGGACCGAGGAGTGGCTTGCCGGCTTTGCCGCCGGCTTGGGCGAAGCTGCCCGGGACTTCTCCTGTCCGCTCCTGGGTGGTGATACCGTGAAAGCGAAGGGTGCGCTGACGCTCTCGGTGACCGCCATCGGAGAACTGCCCAAAGGACACATGGTCCACCGGATGGATGCGAAGGCGGGCGACGTGATCTGCGTCACCGGAACCATCGGCGATTCCGCCCTTGGGCTCACGCTGCGCTCGTCTCCGGCCTGGACAGCGAGTCTCTTGCCGGGGGACGGAGCCTTCCTCGCCGACCGATATCTCAATCCGCAGCCCCGCCACCGCCTCGCAAAGGCGGTGAGGACCCATGCCCGGGCCGCCATGGACGTCTCCGACGGTCTGGCGGGCGACCTTGCAAAGATGATGCGGGCGAGCGGCGTGACCGCCATAGTCGAGATCGGCCAAGTCCCCCTGTCCGCCGCTGCTCGCAGGGCCGTCGAGGCCGATCCTACTCTGGTGGATCGGGTTCTGACCGGGGGAGACGACTACGAGATTCTCTGCACCGTTCCCGAAAAGAACCTCGACAGCTTCCTCAAAGAGGCAGATAGCGTCGGTATCACCCTGTCCGTGATTGGCCGTGTCCTCGAAGGGCATGAGCGCCCAGTCTTTCGGATGGAAGGTATCGAAAGACGCTACGATGTCGGCTCATACTCACATTTCTAGCAGTGCCGCCCCGATCCCGGACGGCGATGCCCTCGCCAAGCGCAACGCTCTTGTCCTTGCCGTCGCTCTGGCTCTCGGCGGCTCGAGCCCGGCCATCGTGGTGTCCTTGGGCGGCCTCGTCGGGCAGTCCCTGGCCAGCAACAAGGAATTCGCCACCCTTCCCGTGAGCCTGCTCAATCTCGGTCTGGCGCTCGGCACCATCCCGGCCGCCATGCTGATGCGGCGCGCCGGGCGGCGCATCGGCTACATCGTGGGCGCCGCCATCGGCCTGTTCGGAGGCTGCCTGGCTGCCTTCGGCATCACCTCGTTCAGCTTCATGCTCTTTTGCATCGGCACGCTGATCATCGGCATGTACGGATCCTTCAACCAGAGCTACCGCTTTGCGGCGACGGACTCTGCTTCCGAGGCCTTCAAGCCGAGGGCGATCTCCTGGGTGATGTCCGGCGGGCTGGCCGCGGGGATCATCGGTCCCCAGACCGTCATCTGGACCCGCATCTGGACCCGCGATGCCGTCGAAACGGCTCCGTTTTCCGGAGCGTTCCTGGGGCAGGCGGTCCTGGCCTTCCTGTCCATGATCGTCGTTTCCTTCCTGAGACCTGCGCCTGTCATTGTCGCACCGAGCGGGAGTTCCGGGGGAAGGCCGCTTCTCGAGATCATGCGGCAGCCCCGGTTCATCGTCGCCGCCGTGACGGGTCTCGTCTCCTACAGTCTCATGAGCTTCGTCATGACGGCGGCGCCCCTCGCCATGATCGGATGCGGTCACCCGGTCGGAGCCGCGGCCCTCGGGATCCAGTGGCATATCCTCGCCATGTTCGGCCCGAGCTTCTTCACCGGCCGCTTGATCGGGCGCTTCGGAAAGGGGCGGGTGACCGCGGCCGGGCTCGTCCTCATCGCCGTTTCCGCCCTGGTCGGCCTGTCGGGCATCACCATTGCCCATTTCTGGATCACACTGATCCTCCTCGGGGTCGGCTGGAACTTCGGCTTCATCGGCGCAACGGCCCTCGTGACCGAGTGCTACCGCCCGGAGGAGCGCACGAAAGTCCAGGCCGCCAACGACTTTCTGGTCTTCGGCTCGGTCGCCGCAGCCTCCTTCTCTGCCGGTCAGCTTCTCAATGGGGGCGGGTGGGACAGCGTGAACTGGCTCGTCTTCCCGCCGGTCCTGGTCGCCCTAGTTCTGCTAAGCTGGCAGGGACGGGCGAAGTTTCCCGCAGCAGCTTAAAGTCTTCCTGTGGGTTTCGCCGGAAGGATCGTTGCGGGGTGCCTGTTTTTTTGTCACCAAGTATAGACTTCGCTGGGGGTGGGGGCCATCAAGGCCAAAATAGAGGCCTTGTGACGCGGCTTTCTGCTTTCCCATAACAAGGATGGCAAAAGTACAATGGCACTGACCCTGATCATTCTGGGCGGCCTTCTTTCCATCGCCTATGGCCTCTGGGCCATCAGCGATGTGATGAAGCGCGACGCCGGTTCTCAGCGTATGCAGGAAATTGCGAACGCAATTGCTGAAGGCGCAAAGGCTTATCTCCGCCGGCAATACATCACCATTGCCATCGTGGGCGTGGTGCTCTTCGCCATCATCGCCTATTTCCTAGGCCTTCGCGTCGCCATCGGCTTCGCCATCGGCGCGATCCTCTCGGGCGCAGCCGGCTTCATCGGCATGAACGTGTCCGTCCGCGCCAATGTCCGCACGGCGCAGGCGGCCACCCAGTCCCTCGGCGGCGGCTTGGACGTCGCATTCAAGGCCGGAGCCGTGACGGGCATGCTCGTCGCGGGCCTCGCCCTGCTCGGCGTCGCTCTCTATTACGGCTACCTGACCCGCCTCGGCGGCCTGCTTCCCGGTGACCGCGTCGTCATCGACAGCCTCGTGGCCCTCGGTTTCGGCGCCTCGCTGATCTCGATCTTCGCCCGCCTTGGCGGCGGCATCTTCACAAAGGGCGCCGACGTGGGGGGCGATCTGGTCGGCAAGGTCGAGGCCGGAATTCCGGAGGACGACCCGCGCAACCCGGCGACCATCGCCGACAACGTGGGCGACAATGTTGGCGACTGCGCCGGGATGGCGGCCGACCTGTTCGAGACCTATGCGGTGACCATCGTCGCCACCATGGTTTTGGCGGCCCTGTTCTTCGCCGGCCACCCGAGCCTCGACACGATGATGCTCTTCCCGCTCTCCATCGGGGCGGCCTGCATCGTGACCTCGATCCTCGGCACCTTCTTCGTGCGGCTGGGCCAGAACGAGTCGATCATGGGCGCTCTCTACAAGGGCCTGATCGCAACCGGCCTGCTCTCGGTCGTCGCCATCGCCCTCGTGACATGGCTGACCATCGGCTTCGAGACGCTCGCCGGCGTCACGTTCTCCGGGCTCGACCTGTTCTGGTGCGCCGTCATCGGCTTTGCCGTCACGGCGCTCATTGTGGTCATCACCGAGTACTACACGGGCGTGGGCTTTCGCCCCGTGCGCTCCATCGCCCAGGCCTCGGTCACTGGCCACGGCACCAATGTCATCCAGGGCTTGGCCATCTCCCTCGAATCCACGGCGCTCCCGGCGCTCGTGATCGTTGCGGGCATCATCGTCGCCTTCAAGCTCGCAGGCCTGTTCGGCATCGCGATCGCGGTGACGGCCATGCTGGCTGTCGCGGGAATGATCGTCGCCCTCGACGCCTTCGGCCCGGTGACGGACAATGCTGGCGGTATCGCCGAAATGGCGGGTCTGCCGAAGGAGGTCCGCAAGTCCACGGACGCTCTGGATGCGGTCGGGAACACCACCAAGGCCGTGACGAAAGGCTACGCCATCGGCTCGGCGGGTCTCGGCGCCCTTGTGCTGTTCGCGGCCTATACCTCCGACCTCAACTACTTCACCCAGAATGCGGCCCAATACCCGTACTTCCAGGGCGTGGTGCCGGACTTCTCGCTCGCCAATCCCTACGTGGTGGTCGGGCTTCTCTTCGGCGGCCTCATTCCGTTCCTCTTCGGCGGCATCGCCATGACGGCGGTGGGCCGGGCGGCCGGCTCAGTGGTCGAGGAGGTGCGCCGCCAGTTCAAGGAGAAGCCGGGCATCATGGCAGGCACCGACCGTCCCGACTACGGACGCGCGGTGGACATGCTGACCCGCTCGGCGATCAAGGAAATGATTGTGCCTTCGCTCCTGCCGGTGCTGGCCCCGATCGTGACCTATTTCGTGATCTACTGGATCGCGGACAAGTCTCAGGCCTTCTCGGCCGTGGGCGCGATGCTTCTGGGCGTCATCGTCACCGGTCTCTTCGTGGCGATTTCCATGACCTCCGGCGGCGGCGCCTGGGACAACGCCAAGAAGTCCTTCGAGGACGGCTTTACGGACGAGGCGGGCATCACCCACCACAAGGGCTCGGAGGCCCACAAGGCGTCCGTGACCGGCGACACCGTCGGCGACCCCTACAAGGATACGGCGGGCCCTGCCGTCAATCCGGCGATCAAGATCACCAACATCATCGCCCTGCTGCTCCTTGCGATCCTCGCGCATTCGTAAGGCGAGCAAGAGCGGAATCCCGGACCCCGCAGGGCGACCTGCGGGGTCTTTTCGTTATGGTCTCTCGGAATGCGCGGCAAAGCTTGATCGGGTCGCCGGGACGTATTATCGACATTGCACGGTCTGCAGTTCACCGAGGCATCGCCACCCCGAGGGGTACGCTAAACCTGCCGCTTCACAACATCGACGGACACCATTCCCCGTGCCGCGTCGGAAAGGCGATCGCCGGTCATCCCGCGTCGGATAGGCACGAGAACGAGGGATAGGTCATGTCCAGGACGATCTTGCCGTTTCACGCCAACGACATTTCCGCCGTTGCGCGCTCCCTGCGCCAGCAACTCGCCGAACGCGATGCGATGCCGGGACATCTCGAGCTGCTCAACATGCTGGCCCGCTCCATTGGCCACCGCAACTTTCAGCAGCTCCGCGCCCAGCTCGCCGCCGAGCGCACGATGAATCCGCCCGCTCCGGAGGCGGAGCCTGTTGACCCAAGAAGGATCGAACGCCTCGCCCGTTGCTTCGACGCTGAGGGACGCTTGCAGCGCTGGCCCGGCAAATGGAGCGAACAGTCGATCGCCTTGTGGGTGCTGTGGTCGCGCCTGCCGGCGAAGGAGAATCTCTCCGAAGCGCAGGTCAATGAGCGGCTCAAGGCCCTGCACGGCTTCGGGGATCACGCGTTGCTGCGGCGAGAGCTCTGCGATCTCGGTCTGATGGAGCGAACCCGCGATGGGCGCGTCTATCGCCGCGTGGAGTGGCCCGTGCCCGCCGAGGCTGTAGCCATGCTGCGGCATCCCAAGCTGCGAACTGCCGCTGGGAAATCCTCCGAGACGGAGCCTGACCAGGGCAGACCGTCGGCGTGAATCCAAAAGAAAAGGCCGGGCGTGAGCCCGGCCTTTGTCGTTTCCTCTGACGAGGTTCAGGTCTGATCCGAGAGGTTTAGGAGCCGAACGGGTTGAAGTTGTTCGTGCCGCGCAGGAGCTGTCCGAGGAAGCTCGTCTCCTGGCCGCCCGCCGGCGTCGTGCGGGTGATGAAATCGAAGACCTGGCCGTCCTGCAGGCCGTAGAGCGCCACGCGCTCGACCCTCAGGTTCGGGTCGAAATAGACGGCGGTGACCCGCTGGTCCACCACCTGCTCGGGCATGAACTGGAACGTGCGGCGGGACTTCTGGCTTATGTAGTACCAGCTCTTGTTGCCGACCGTGGAAACGGTGGAGGGGGAGCCGAGGGTCTCGAGGACCTGCTCGCCGCTCATGCCCTTCTTGACCTGCGAAATTGCGTTTTCATCCACGATGTAGCCGCGGTGGAATTCCTCGCCGACCGTGCAGGCGGCGACGGAGGAGGCGAGAAGCGTTGCGGCAGCCAAGCGCACCAGAAGGGTATGATTTCGACGCATCGTGTGGTTCTTCCAGGAATGCGGCGCGGATAAGCTTGCGCCTATGGACGGTGATGGCGTACCCCGGAGCTATGATTTTGACAAGCTTGGAAGGGCCAAAGCTGTGATCTTCAGTCTCTTCCGAAAGGATCCAAGACGCACCGCCATCGCGCTTCTCTACAAGAGGATCGCCACCGCGGCCCGTGCGCCTGGGCTGTATGGAAGCCTCAGGGTCCCGGACACCCTCGAGGGCCGTTTCGAGGCCCTTTCCCTTCATATGATTCTTGTCCTGCGCGCCCTTCGGGACCTGCCGGCGCCTGCAGACGAAGTCGCCAAGGACCTAACCGACGCCTTTTTCCGCGACATGGACGCTTCCCTGAGGGAGATGGGCGTCGGCGACACGGTCGTGCCGAAGCGCATGAAGAAGATCGCCGCCGCCTTCTATGGCCGAGCTCAGGCCTATGATGAGCCGCTGGGTGAGGCGGATGAAGGAGCCCTCGCCGAGGCTCTCGGTCGCAACGCCCTGGGAGGCGAGGCACCCGCCACGACGCTCGCGCGTTATGCCTTGGCCGCGAACCGCGGTCTGGAGACCATGGACCTGGACGCGCTTCTGGAGACAGGACCTGTCTTCCCCGTGCCGGAAACCTATGCAGAGGAGGGAACCCCATGACCCCTGAAACCGTGGGACCGCTGTCCCGGCCCGTCGATGTCATGAACATCCCCCCCCAGGGAACCGAAGCCCACGTGGTGGCGACGGAGGAGGAGCGGGCGGCCCTTGCGCGGGATTTTGGCCTGCCTGGCATCCAGGCGCTGTCCGGGGACTTCAAGCTGACGAGTTCGGCCAAGGGAATCCATGTGAAAGGGACGGTGAAGGCTTCTGTGACCCAGACCTGCGTCGTCACACTCGAGCAGTTCGATTCCGATATTGAGGAGGAGGTCGAGGTGGACTTTGCGGAGTCCTCCGGCATGCCGCCCGAGCCTCCGACGGAGATGCACGAATACGAGCCGCCGGATGAGATCGTGAACGGCCAGATCGACCTCGGCGCTTTGACGTCCGAGTTCCTGGCCCTCGGGCTCGATCCCTATCCCCGGAAGCCGGGAGTCGACTTCTCCTACCGCGACCCGGCGGATGAGAAGGACAGCCCCTTTGCGGCGCTCAACAGGCTTAAGCAGAAATAGGCTTTCGGACCCGTGCGGTCCTTGGTTGGCGGGATATAGAATTCGGTTGCGGAGCCAACGCAAACCGCTATTTTCCGCCGGCTGCCGAGAAGCTCATCTAGAAAGAACGAACCGCCGATGCCGAAGCCTGTGCGTATTTCGCTTGATGCGATGGGGGGCGATCATGGTCCATCGATCGTCATCCCGGGCGCGGCTCTGGCCCTGGAGCGGCACCCCGATATCCGCTTTCTGATGTTCGGGGACGAGGCCGTCGTCGGTCCGCTCCTCAACAACCATCCGAAGCTCAAGGAAGCAACCGAGCTGCGCCATACGGACATCGCCATCTCCATGGACGAGAAGCCAAGCCAGGCGATCCGGATGGGGCGGGGGAAGTCCTCCATGTGGCGCGCGGTCCAGGCGGTGCGAGACGGGGAGGCGGATGCCTGCGTCTCGGCGGGCAATACCGGTGCCCTCATGGCAACCGCCAAGATCTGCCTCAAGACCATGGCGCATATCGAGCGCCCGGCCATTGCTGCGATGTGGCCGACGATGCGGGGCGAGAGCATCGTCCTGGACGTGGGCGCGACCATCGGCGCGGATGCGGGGCACCTGGTCGACATGGCGATCATGGGAGCGGCCATGGCGCGCATCGTGTTCGACCTGGAGCGCCCGACCGTCGGGCTCCTCAATGTCGGCACTGAGGAGATCAAGGGGATCGAGGCGGTCAAGGAGGCCGGTCGGATTCTCAGAGAGATGAACATGCCGAACATCGACTACCGCGGCTTCGTCGAGGGGGACGATATCGGCAAGGGCACCGTCGACGTGGTCGTGACCGAGGGATTTGCTGGCAACATCGCCCTCAAGACCGCCGAGGGAACGGCCAAGCAGATCGGTCAGTATCTCCGCTCGGCCATGAGCCGGACACTGATGGCGAAGCTCGGCTATCTCCTCGCAAAGCAGGCCTTCGACGCCCTCAAGGACAAGATGGACCCGCGCAAGGTCAATGGCGGTGTCTTCCTCGGCCTGGAGGGAGTGGTGGTCAAGAGCCACGGCGGAACCGACGACCTTGGCTTTGCCAGCGCCATCGATGTTGCCTACGATATGGCACATTTTGAACTGATGAACACGATCCGGAGCATGCTCGAGCACGATCCGGTCGAGCAACCGGCCTAAGGACGGCATATCTTGAAACGCACCCGTTCCATCGTGCGCGGCGTCGGCTCCTATCTGCCGAGACGCCTGGTCACGAATCGTGATCTCGAAAAGCTTGTCGATACCTCCCACGAGTGGATCGTTCAGCGTACCGGCATCGAGCAGCGCCACATCGCCGATGACGACGAGACGACGTCGATCCTCGGCATCAAGGCGGCCGAGGCCGCCCTGGCCGATGCGGGCCTGAAACCTGACGACATCGACCTGATCGTCTGCGCGACCTCGACCCCGGACTATACCTTCCCCTCCGTGGCGACCATGATCCAGACGGGTCTCGGGATGACCCACGGCGCGGCTTTCGATCTTCAGGCGGTCTGCACCGGTTTCGTCTATGCGGTCGCAACGGCGGACAAGTTCCTCCAGTCCGGCTCGCACAAGCGGGCCCTGGTCGTGGGCGCGGAGACCTTCTCGCGTATCCTCGACTGGAACGACCGCACCACCTGCGTCCTCTTCGGCGACGGCGCGGGCGCGATCGTGCTCGAGGCCCAGGAGGGGGAGGGCACCTCCGCCGACCGGGGCGTGCTGACCTCCCACCTGCGCTCGGACGGGCGCTACCGGGACAAGCTCTACGTGAATGGCGGTCCCGGCTCCACCAAGACCACCGGCGTCCTCAAGATGGAGGGGCGAGAGGTGTTCAAGTTCGCCGTCGGCATGGTGGCGGACGTAGTCCAGGACGCCTTCACGGCGACGGGCACCTCTGCGGAGGAGCTGAAGTGGTTCGTGCCGCACCAGGCCAACAAACGGATCATCACCGCAAGTGCGGAGAAGCTCGGCATCGCGCCGGAGAAGGTGGTCATCACGGTCGACCGCCACGGCAACACCTCCGCCGCTTCGATCCCGCTGGCCCTGGACGCCGCCCGTAAGGACGGGCGGATCAAGGACGGGGACCTTGTCATGATCGAGGCCATCGGCGGCGGCTTCACCTGGGGCAGCGCCCTGATCCGGTGGTGACGGCCGCAAGGTTCGACTGATGTCGGCTCCTTTAGGTCACCTCCGCAGTTGACCATAAGGAGCCATGTGCATAGCGTCAGGGCGCTTGAAAGAATTCAATCTCATCCGGGGCTAGGGATTTGCAATGGCTGGCAAAACTGTGACGAGAGCGGATCTGAGCGAGGCCGTCTACCAGAAGGTCGGCCTCTCGCGGACGGAATCGGCCGAGCTGGTCGAGAGGGTCCTTGCGGAAATCTGCGACAGCCTTGCCGCTGGCGAAACCGTCAAGCTGTCCTCCTTCGGCTCCTTCATCGTCCGCAGCAAGGGTGAGCGCATCGGCCGGAACCCGAAGACGGGTGTCGAGGTGCCGATCGATCCCCGGCGCGTCATGGTGTTCAAGCCCTCGAATGTCTTGAAGGCCTACATCAACGGCGAGATCATCGAGCGCGAGGACTGATCCCGTTATGGCGAGCGGCGCCATGGACAAGAGCCCGGACGCCTTCCGCACGATCAGCGAGGTGGCGGAGGATCTCGACCTGCCCCAGCACGTGCTGCGGTTCTGGGAGACCCGTTTCGCCCATATCAAGCCGCTGAAGCGCGGTGGCGGACGGCGCTATTACCGGCCGGACGACGTCGATCTGCTGAAAGGCATCCGCCATCTCCTTTATGGGGAGGGCTATACGATCAAAGGCGTCCAGCGAATCCTCAAGGAGGAGGGCGTCCGCTTCGTTCAGGCGGTCGGGCGCGGGGAGCAGAGCGTGGTCGCTCCGCGCCCGGACATGCGGGCTGTGCCCGAGACGGACATGGGCGACGAGGAGGAGGTCCCCGAACGCCCGTCCCCTGTGGAGCGCGCCCCGGCATCGCCATTCTTGCGAGCGGCAATGCCCGAAGCCTCGCTGCGGAGCCTGCGGGTGGCGCTCGACGACCTGCTCGAATGCGACCGGGTTCTCAGTTCCCTGAGGTCTCCTGGAGAAGCAGCCGCCTCCGAGTGACGCTTCGACGGTCCTTTTTCAAAATGGATGCACGGAACGCTTGACAGGTCTCGGGGGCACCCTTAAACCCCCACCCACACCGCTTCGGCGGTCCNCTGGAGAAGCAGCCGCCTCCGAGTGACGCTTCGACGGTCCTTTTTCAAAATGGATGCACGGAACGCTTGACAGGTCTCGGGGGCACCCTTAAACCCCCACCCACACCGCTTCGGCGGTCCAATGCGCGGGCGTAGCTCAGTCGGTTAGAGTGCCGGCCTGTCACGCCGGAGGTCGCGGGTTCGAGCCCCGTCGCCCGCGCCACTTTCTCCCACACAACCTGTTATGTCGCGCGCCAGGCGATCCGCCTAGCATGTCCGTTGCGACATGGCAGCGGTGCGTCCTACGCAGGTGAGTGGTGCTCCCGAACAGCTGGCCGGATGGCGAATCTGGGTTCGAAGGCGCCCGCGGGTCGGCGATCCGGCCCTTGAATGCGCCCAAGCGGGTGCCTCGCCAGCATCTGTTCCTGGATTGCCGCAACCAGGGTGAGATTCGGGCCGGATAGGGGCCCTTTCATGGCGCCGATCAAGGCCACTCTTAGTTTGGAATGGTTCTTTTTGTGGCACCGCAAACACTTGTCACGGAAGGGGATCTCGGTTAAGCCTCGCCCGCGTTCCATGGATTGTCGCAGGGCCTTTCCGTAGGCCTTTCTGCGGCTTAAATGCGTGGCATGTTGCCGGCTTTTGGCCGCGCTCCGTTCCTTTAGGTGTCGTATGACGAATCTCCTCGCCGACTACCTGCCTCTCGTCATTTTCATCGGCGTGTCGCTCCTGATCGGGGTGGCGCTGCTCGTGGCTCCATTCCTGGTCGCCTACAGCCGCCCTGACCCCGAGAAACTGTCGGCTTACGAGAGCGGGTTCAATGCCTTCGACGATGCCCGCATGAAGTTCGACGTGCGGTTCTATCTGGTCGCCATTCTCTTCATCATCTTCGACCTCGAAGTCGCATTCCTGTTCCCCTGGGCCATTACATTCGGGTATCTGGGCTGGTTCGGCTTCATCTCCATGATGATTTTCCTCGGCGTGCTGACGGTCGGCTTCGTCTACGAGTGGAGAAAAGGGGCCCTGGAATGGGATTGATCACTGAAAACCGCTCCACCCTGGTTGCCCCGGCGCCGCAGGGGATCATCGATCCCGCGACCGGGCAGCCGGTGGGCTCCACCGACCCGTATTTCGTCGGAATCAAGGACGAGCTTGCGGATAAGGGCTTTCTCGTCACCTCGACCGAGGACCTGATCACCTGGGCGCGCACCGGCTCGCTCATGTGGATGACCTTCGGCCTTGCGTGCTGCGCGGTCGAGATGATGCAGATGTCCATGCCCCGCTACGATGCGGAGCGGTTCGGTTTCGCACCGCGCGCCTCGCCGCGCCAGTCCGACGTCATGATCGTCGCCGGCACCCTGACCAACAAGATGGCGCCTGCGCTCCGCAAGGTCTACGACCAGATGCCGGAGCCCCGCTACGTCATCTCCATGGGCTCCTGCGCCAATGGCGGCGGCTATTACCACTTCTCCTACTCGGTGGTTCGGGGATGCGACCGCATCGTGCCGGTCGATATCTACGTGCCGGGCTGCCCGCCCACGGCTGAGGCGCTCCTCTACGGAGTGCTGCTTCTTCAGAAGAAGATCCGCCGCACCGGCACCATCGAGCGCTGAGCAAAGGTCATTTCATGAGTGCTGAGCTCCAGGCCCTGAGCGACCACATCGCCTCGTCCCTCGGCGAGGCGATTGAAGCGCAGGCGATCACCTACAACGAGCTGACGGTCGTCGTGCGCCGCGAGGATATCGTGCGCGTGGTGACCTTTCTGCGCGACGATCCCCAGTGCCGCTTCGTCTGCTTCATCGACCTCTGCGGTGCGGATTATCCGGGCCGCGAGAGGCGCTTTGACGTGGTCTATCACTTCCTTGCGCCGAACCATAACAGGCGCATCCGTGTGAAGCTCGAGACCGATGAGGTGACCCCTGTTCCCTCGCTGATCGATGTGTTCCCGTCGGCAAACTGGTTCGAGCGCGAAGCCTACGACATGTACGGCATCCTGTTCTCGGGCCATCCGGACCTGCGCCGGATTCTCACCGATTACGGCTTCGAGGGCTTCCCCCTGCGCAAGGACTTCCCGCTCACCGGCTACGTCGAGGTCCGCTACGACGAAAGCCAGGGCCGCGTGGTCTACGAGCCGGTGAAGCTCAGCCAGGAGTTCCGCAACTTCGACTTCCTCTCGCCTTGGGAGGGCACGGACTACGTGCTGCCTGGCGACGAGAAGGCCAAGGCTTAAGGAGCGGAGAGGGCGGCCATGACCGAGCACAATATCCGCAACTTCACGATCAACTTCGGCCCGCAGCACCCGGCGGCGCACGGCGTTCTGCGCCTCGTGCTTGAGCTCGACGGCGAGATCGTCGAGCGCGTCGACCCGCATATCGGCCTGCTGCACCGCGGCACCGAGAAGCTGATCGAATTCAAGACCTACGTTCAGGCCAATCCCTATTTCGACCGGCTCGATTATGTCGCGCCGATGAACCAGGAACACGGCTACTGTTTGGCTGTCGAGAAGCTTCTCGGGATCGAGGTGCCGCGCCGCGCGCAGCTTATCCGTGTGCTCTTCTCCGAGATCGGCCGGCTTCTGTCCCACCTCCTCAACGTGACGACGCAGGCCATGGACGTCGGCGCGCTCACGCCGCCCCTCTGGGGCTTCGAGGAGCGCGAGAAGCTGATGATCTTCTACGAGCGCATCTCCGGCTCGCGCCTCCATGCCAACTACTTCCGTCCCGGCGGCGTTAGCCTGGACATCCAGCCGGAACTCATCGACGACATCGAGGGCTTCTGCGATCCGTTCCTGCGGGTCCTGGACGATCTCGACACCCTCGTCATGGGCAGCCGCATCTTCAAGCAGCGCAACGTCGATATCGGCGTGGTCTCGCTGGAGGATGCCTGGGCCTGGGGCTTCTCGGGCGTCATGGTCCGTGGCTCGGGCGCGGAGTGGGACCTGCGCAAGGCGCAGCCCTATGAGTGCTACGAGGAGATGGATTTCGATATCCCCGTGGGCAAGAACGGCGACAATTACGACCGCCAGCTCATCCGTATGGAGGAGATGCGCCAGAGCGTGCGCATCATGCGCCAGTGCCTTGCCAAGTTGCGGGCTCCGGACGGGCAGGGGCCGGTCGCCACCCTGGACGGCAAGATCTCGCCGCCTCCGCGCCGGGACATGAAGCGCTCCATGGAAGCGCTGATCCACCACTTCAAGCTCTACACCGAGGGCTTCCACGTTCCGGCCGGCGAGGTTTACGCCGCGATCGAGGCGCCGAAGGGCGAATTCGGCGTCTATCTCGTGTCGGACGGAACCAACAAGCCGTACCGCTGCAAGATCCGCCCTCCGGGGTTCGCCCACCTGCAGGCCATGGACTTCCTGTGCCGCGGCCACATGCTGGCCGACGTATCGGCGGTCCTCGGGTCGCTCGATATCGTGTTCGGCGAAGTGGATCGCTGAGAACCAACATCGGGCCCGGTCGCGGGCTCGGCATGCGCGCTCTTTGAGGCGTGGAAGAAGAGTTCAAGTCGTGAATGGGCGGGCGGTAAGCCCGGCCATGGCGATGAGGAGAAGAGTGAATGGCCGTTCGTAAGCTCGCGCCTGAAGAATTGCAGCCCGAGAGCTTTTCGTTCTCGCCCGAGACCGAAGCTTTTGCGGATCAGCAGATCGCCAAGTACCCGCCGGGCCGTCAGGCCTCGGCGGTGATCGCCCTCCTGTGGAAGGTTCAGGAGCAGGCCGGCGGCTGGGTTCCGCGCAAGGCCATCGAGGCCGTTGCGGCCAAGCTCGACATGCCCGTCATCCGCGTGATGGAAGTGGCGACCTTCTACACGATGTTCAACCTCGAGCCGGTCGGAAAGTACTTCATTCAGTTTTGCGGCACGACGCCCTGCATGCTGCGCGGGGCAGGCGACATCAAGAAGGTGCTCGAGCGCCGCATCGGCGAGTCCGGTCACATCAATCCGGACGGCACCTTCTCCTGGCTCGAGGTCGAGTGCCTCGGCGCGTGCTCGAACGCGCCGATGGTGCAGATCAATGATGACTACTACGAGGACCTGACGGTCGATAATTTCGAGAAGCTGCTCGACGATCTTGCCTCCGGACGCCCCGTTCGGAAAGGCTCGCAGATCGGCAGGAACCGGTCCGAGCCGTTCCAGGCCGTCAACACGCTGAAGGATCCTTCTCTCTACGACGGTTCGGTCGTCGGCGCATGGCGCAAGCGTTTCGAGGAGACAACTCCCGAGGGACCGACCGAGGAGCCGGGTCTGGAGCAGCGCGCAGCGGAGAATCCCCGCGCCGCCAAGCCGGACTCCGGACGCGCCATCGGCCGGGTGATCGAGACCCCGGCGAACCGGGCCGCCGAAGGCAAGCCGCCGATCGATGCGAAGGACCGCGCCGACGCGGCCTCCAAAGATCGGGCCACGGCTGTCGAGCCCCGCACCGAAGAGGCCGGCATCAAGGCTCCGGAAAGCAGCAAATCCTATGTTGCGAACCCGTCGAATCCGGAAGAAGGGCGTCCGGCCTCGACAATGCCGACCACCCCGGTCGCCGGCACGCCGCCTTCGGAAGCCGAGACCCGTCGTGACGGCAGCGAGAGCAAGCCGGACGTGGTCGTCGACAAAGACAACAAGACGTCCTGATGGAGTGATCGGGAATGCTTCAGGACAGAGATCGTATCTTCACCAACCTCTACGGCTTCCATTCGCCGGACCTTGAGGCCGCGAAACTGCGCGGCGCCTGGGACGGAACGAAGTTCCTGCTGGAGAAGGGCCGCGACTGGATCATCGACGAAATGAAGGCGTCGGGGCTGCGCGGCCGCGGCGGCGCGGGCTTCCCGACGGGCCTGAAATGGTCCTTCATGCCCAAGCAGTCGGACGGCCGTCCGCACTACCTCGTCGTCAATGCCGACGAGTCGGAACCCGGCACCTGTAAGGACCGGGAGATCATGCGGAACGATCCGCACCTCCTGGTCGAGGGCTGCCTCATCGCATCCTTCGCCATGGGAGCGCATGCGGCCTACATCTACATCCGCGGCGAGTACATCGCCGAGCGGCATGCGCTGCAGCGCGCGGTCGACGAGGCCTATGCGGCCAAGCTGATCGGCAAGGATAACATTCACGGCTACCCCTTCGACCTCTACGTCCACCACGGCGCAGGCGCATACATCTGCGGCGAGGAGACGGCGCTCATCGAGAGCATGGAGGGCAAGAAGGGCATGCCGCGCCTGAAGCCGCCGTTCCCGGCCAATATGGGCCTCTACGGCTGCCCCACCACCGTGAACAACGTCGAGTCGATCGCGGTCGCCGGCACCATCCTGCGCCGTGGCGCCTCGTGGTTCGCCGGCATCGGCCGTCCGAACAACGTGGGCACAAAGCTCTTCTGCGTCTCGGGCCACGTGAACAAGCCCTGCAATGTGGAAGAGGCCATGGGCCTGACCTTCCGCGAGCTGATCGACCGCCATTGCGGCGGGATCCGTGGCGGCTGGGACAACCTGCTGGCCGTCATTCCCGGCGGCTCGTCGGTTCCGCTCGTCCCCGCCGAGCAGATCATCGACGCGCCAATGGATTTCGATACCCTGCGCAATCTGAAGTCCGGCCTCGGCACGGCCGCCGTGATCGTCATGGACAAGTCCACCGACGTTGTCCGCGCGATTGCCCGCATCTCGTACTTCTACAAGCATGAGAGCTGCGGCCAGTGCACGCCGTGCCGCGAGGGCACGGGCTGGATGTGGCGCGTGCTCACCCGCATGGCGGAGGGCCGGGCCCAGAAGCGCGAAATCGACATGCTGCTCGAAGTCTCGACCCAGATCGAAGGCCACACCATCTGCGCGCTCGGCGACGCGGCGGCTTGGCCGGTCCAGGGTCTGATCCGGCATTTCCGGCATGAGATTGAGAAGCGGATCGACGATTACGCGGCGAACCCGAATTCCGAATCCGTCATGGTCGCGGCGGAGTGAGAGTAAAGATGGCTAAAATCATCGTTGATGGCGTCGAGGTCGACGTTCCTGCGGAATACACGCTGCTCCAGGCTGCCGAACTGGCCGGGGCCGAAATTCCGCGCTTCTGCTTCCATGAGCGGCTCTCGATTGCCGGCAACTGCCGCATGTGCCTCGTCGAGGTGAAGGGCGCGCCAAAGCCCGTGGCCTCGTGCGCGTGGGGCGTCCGCGACTGCCGTCCGGGTCCCAACGGCGAGCCGCCGGAGGTCTTCACCAAGTCGCCCACCGTGAAGAAGGCGCGGGAAGGGGTGATGGAGTTCCTCCTCATCAACCACCCGCTCGACTGTCCGATCTGCGACCAGGGCGGCCAGTGCGACCTGCAGGACCAGGCCATGGCCTACGGCGTCGACACAAGCCGTTTCCACGAGAACAAGCGCGCGGTTACCGACAAGTATCTCGGCCCGCTCGTGCGCACCTCCATGAACCGGTGCATTCACTGCACCCGCTGCATACGCTTTACGGCAGAAGTGGCCGGCGTACCGGATCTCGGCGCGATCTGGCGCGGCGAGGACATGGAGATCACCAGCTACCTGGAGAAGGCCCTCGGCTCCGAGCTGCAGGCGAACGTGGCGGATCTCTGCCCGGTCGGCGCGCTCACCCACAAGCCGGAATCCTTCCACTATCGTCCCTGGGAGCTTGCCCGGACCGACTCCGTGGATGTGATGGACGCAGTCGGCTCCTCGATCCGCGTCGACTACCGGGGTCGCGAGGTCATGCGCATCCTTCCGCGCGTGAACGAGGACGTGAACGAGGAGTGGATCACCGACAAGGCCCGCCACATCGTCGACGGTCTGCGCCTCCAGCGCCTCGACCGTCCTTACCTGCGCGAGAACGGCCGCCTGCGTCCCGCGACCTGGCAGGAGGCCTTCGGCGCCATCGCAGCCCGCATGAAGGGCACGGACCCGAAGCGCATCGGCGCCATCGTCGGCGATCTCCCCGCGGTGGAGGAGATGTATGCGCTGAAGCTTCTCATGCAGAGCCTCGGCGTCGCCAATATCGATGCCCGCCAGGACGGCACAGTGCTCTCGCCGGCCTATGGCCGCGGCTCCTATCTCTTCAACTCCACCATTTCCGGTATCGAGGACGCGGATGCCATCCTCATCGTGGGCTCGAATCCGCGCATTGAGGGCTCGCTCGTCAACGTGCGCATCCGCAAGCGCTGGCGCGTGGCTCCGCCGCCGATCGCTCTGATCGGCGAGAACGTGGACCTGACCTACTCCTACGAGTACCTCGGAGCAGGGCCTGAGACCCTCTCCGATCTTGCCGCCGGAAAGCACAGCTTCGTCGAGAAGCTCAAGAATGCTGAGCGTCCGCTCATCATCGTGGGGCAGGGTGCTCTCTCCCGTCCCGACGGACTGGCGATTCTCTCGGCCGTCGCGCAGCTCGCCCAGAGCGTCGGCGCGGTCAAGGAGGGCTGGAGCGGCCTCTCGGTCCTGCACACGGCGGCCTCCCGGGTCGGCGCACTCGACCTCGGCTTTGTGCCGGGCGAGGGCGGTGTAACGGCGCGCGAGATGGCGCAGGGCGGAATGGATGTCCTGTTCAATCTCGGTGCCGACGAGATCGATATCGCGCCCGGCGCCTTCGTGATCTATCAGGGTACCCACGGCGACCGTGGCGCTCACCGCGCCGACGTGATCCTGCCGGGAGCGACCTACACGGAAAAGTCCGGCACCTTCGTGAACACGGAAGGACGGGTGCAGATCGCCAACCGCGCGGCCTTCGCACCCGGCGATGCCCGTGAAGACTGGGCGATCCTTCGCGCCCTGTCCGACGTGCTGGGCCAGCGCCTGCCGTTCGACTCGCTGAACGCCCTTCGCCAGAAGCTCTATGCGGACCACCCGCATTTCGCGGCTGTCGAGTCGGTTCAGCCGGCAGACGCGGCTGCTGCAGTTCAGGCTCTGGCGGGACTCGGTGGAACTCCTGGCCGGGAGGCTTTTACCAGTCCGATCAAGGACTTCTATCTGACGAACCCGATCGCCCGCGCGTCCGGCGTCATGGCCGAGTGCTCCGCACTTGCCCGTGAGCTGAAGCTCGAGGCGGCCGAGTAAGGGATCGGATCATGGAACTCGGAGATATCCTCCTCGCGGTTGCAATCATGGTGGGCCAGAGCCTGCTGATGCTCGTCGCGCTACTCGTCTTCATCGCCTACGCGCTTTATGCCGACCGGAAGGTCTGGGCCGCGGTCCAGCTGCGGCGCGGCCCGAACGTGGTAGGTCCCTGGGGCCTGCTGCAGTCCTTTGCGGACCTTCTGAAGTTCGTCCTCAAGGAGCCGATCATCCCGGCCCCGGCCAATAAGGGCATGTTCCTGCTGGCGCCGCTGGTGATGTGTACGCTCTCCCTCGCGGCCTGGGCGGTCATTCCGCTCAATGCGGGCTGGGCGATTGCCGACATCAATGTGGGCATTCTCTACATCTTCGCGATCGGCTCGCTCGGCGTGTACGGCGTCATCATGGGGGGCTGGGCCTCGAACTCGAAGTATCCCTTCCTCGGCGCGCTCCGCTCCGCGGCCCAGATGGTGTCCTACGAGGTTTCCATCGGATTCGTGATCGTGACGGTGCTCATGTGCGCCGGAACCCTGAACCTGTCGCTGATCGTCGAGGCCCAGAACACGAGCCTCGGCATTCTCGGCTGGTATTGGCTACCGCTCTTCCCGATGTTCGTGGTGTTCTTCATCTCGGCTCTCGCCGAGACGAACCGCCCGCCCTTCGACCTTCCGGAGGCGGAATCGGAGCTCGTGGCGGGCTACATGGTCGAGTATTCCTCGACTCCGTACCTGCTGTTCATGCTCGGTGAGTACGTGGCGATCATGACCATGTGCGCGCTCGGCACGATCCTGTTCCTTGGAGGCTGGCTCTCCCCGATCCCGTTCGCTCCCTTCACCTGGGTGCCTGGTGTGATCTGGTTTGTCCTGAAGGCGAGCTTCCTCTTCGTTCTCATCGCCATGGTGAAGGCCCTGGTGCCGCGCTACCGCTACGACCAGCTGATGCGTCTCGGCTGGAAGGTCTTCCTTCCGCTGTCGCTCGCCATGGTCATCATCGTGGCGGGGGTCCTGATGCTGACCGGCCTCGCGCCGGGAATGCGCTAAAGGAGATCGGACCATGAAACTCGATCAGGTCGCAAAATCCCTTCTCCTGCAGGAGTTCGTGGCGGGCTTCATCCTGACCGTGAAATACTTCTTCAAGCCGAAGGCCACCATCAACTATCCCTTCGAGATGAGCCATCGCGGCCCCCGTTTCCGGGGCGAGCACGCCCTGCGGCGCTACCCCAACGGGGAGGAGCGTTGCATCGCCTGCAAGCTCTGCGAGGCGATCTGCCCGGCCCAGGCCATCACCATCGAGGCGGGCCCCCGCCGCAACGACGGCACCCGCCGCACGACCCGCTACGACATCGACATGGTGAAGTGCATCTATTGCGGCATGTGCCAGGAGGCCTGTCCGGTCGATGCCATCGTGGAGGGGCCGAACTTCGAGTTCTCGGTGGAGACCCGCGAGGAGCTCTACTACGACAAGGCCCGGCTTCTCGCCAACGGCGAGCGCTGGGAGCGTGAAATCGCGAAGAACATCGCGAAGAACGCCCCTTACGTCTGAGAAAGCTCTGCCCGGCAAGGGCAGGGGGCAAGCATGTCCGGCGGGTTGTCCCCGCCGGATTCGGAATTTATAGACAGGCCGCCGGATTCCCCGGAGCCACGTCGGAAGGGGCCGCTCCCTGCGGCTGAAGCTTGAGCATGACGGTTACCGCCGCCTTCTTCTATCTATTCGCGACGATCACGATCGCCTCCGGGTTCATGGTGATTGCCTCGCGCAATCCCGTTCAGTCGGTGCTCTTCCTCATCCTGGCCTTCGTCAATGCGGCGGGGCTGTTCCTGATGATGGGCGCCGAGTTCCTGGCAATGATCCTGGTCATCGTCTATGTGGGCGCGGTCGCGGTGCTCTTCCTCTTCGTCGTCATGATGCTCGACGTGGATTTCGCCGCCTTCCGTCAGGGCTTTCTGCAGTACCTGCCCGTCGGAGCGCTGATCGGGGTGGTGTTCCTGATCGAGCTTTTCCTGGTGGTCGGAACCTACCTGGTCGAGCCGAGGCTTATCCGCACGCCGGCCGTGCCGATCCCGCCGCCCGACGTCATGACCAATACCGAGGCTCTCGGGATGGTCCTCTACACCCACTACTTCTACTTCTTCCAGGCAGCCGGCCTGATCCTGCTGGTGGCCATGATCGGCGCCATCGTGCTGACGCTTCGTGAGCGCATGGGCGTGCGCCGCCAGGATATCGTGAAACAGAACCTCCGGACCCGGGACACCGCCATCGAAGTGCGGAAGGTTCCCTTCCGCCAGGGCGTCTAAGGGAGGCTCGCGATGGTTATCGGACTCGGACACTATCTCACCGTCGCCGCCGTGCTTTTCACGCTCGGCGTGTTCGGCATCTTCCTCAACCGGAAGAACGTCATCGTCATCCTGATGTCGATCGAACTGATCCTGCTCGCCGTGAACATCAACATGGTCGCTTTCTCGACCCACCTGAACGACATCGTCGGCCAGGTCTTCGCCCTGCTGATCCTCACGGTGGCGGCGGCGGAGGCAGCCATCGGCCTGGCCATTCTGGTGGTCTTCTTCCGCAACCGCGGCTCCATCGCGGTTGAGGACATCAATACGATGAAGGGCTGAGGCTCAGTAGGAACGGCGAAGTAAACGGCTATGTATCACGCAATCGTCTTTCTGCCGCTCGTCGGCTTCCTCATCGCCGGCCTCTTCGGGCGGGTGCTCGGCGCCCGGCCGAGCGAGATCATCACCACGGCGCTGCTCTTCGTCTCGGCCGCCCTGTCCTGGGTCGCCTTCATCGATGTTGGCTTCGGCGACGGCGCAACCCGGGTCCAGGTCGCCCAGTGGATGTCGGTGGGGGATCTGGTCGTCGACTGGGCCTTCCGGATCGACACCCTGACTGCCATGATGCTGGTGGTGGTCAATACGGTCTCCGCCCTCGTGCACCTCTATTCCATCGGCTATATGCACGAGGATCCGCACCGCTCGCGCTTCTTCGCTTATCTCTCGCTCTTCACCTTCGCCATGCTGATGCTGGTGACGGCCGACAACCTCGTCCAGATGTTCTTCGGCTGGGAAGGCGTCGGCCTCGCGAGCTATCTGCTCATCGGCTTCTGGTACCAGAAGGACTCCGCCAATGCGGCGGCCATGAAGGCCTTCATCGTCAACCGGGTCGGCGATTTCGGCTTCCTGCTCGGCATCTTCACGATCTTCGTGCTCTTCAACGGCGTCACCTTCGACCAGATCTTCCCGCGCGTTGCGGAATTCGCTGATGCGCGCTTCACCTTCCTCGGCACCGAGTGGCACGCGCTCACCATCGCCTGCCTGCTCCTCTTCATGGGCGCGATGGGCAAGTCGGCGCAGTTCCTGCTCCACACCTGGCTGCCGGACGCGATGGAAGGCCCGACCCCGGTTTCCGCGCTCATCCACGCCGCCACCATGGTGACGGCGGGCGTGTTCATGGTGGCGCGCCTGTCGCCGGTCTTCGAATACGCCCCGGACGCCCTCACGGTCGTCACCGTCATCGGCGGCATCACCGCCTTCTTCGCGGCGACCGTCGGTCTGGTCCAGAACGACATAAAGCGCGTCATCGCCTATTCGACCTGCTCGCAGCTAGGCTACATGTTCGTGGCTCTGGGCGTCGGGGCCTATAGCGCGGGCGTGTTCCACCTCTTCACGCACGCCTTCTTCAAGGCTTTGCTGTTCCTCGGTGCAGGTTCGGTCATCCACGCCATGCACCATGAGCAGGACATGCGGCACATGGGTGCGCTGCGCCGCTACATTCCCTTCACTATGGCCATGATGCTCATCGGAAACCTGGCTCTCACCGGGTTCCCGTTTACGGCAGGCTACTACTCGAAGGACGCCATCATTGAGGCGGCCTATGCGGCCCACTCGCCGGCCGGTTCCTTTGCCTTCCTGGCGACGGTGATCGCGGCTCTGATGACCTCGTTCTATTCCTGGCGCCTGTTCTTCCTCACCTTTGAGGGAACGCCGCGCTGGGGGCATCACGGTCATCACGCCCATGCTCCTCACGATCATGAGGGCGTGGAGCACGACGAGCGCAGCCGCGACGTCGAGCCGACCCGCCATGCCGACCATGAACACGGCCACCACGGGGATCAAATGCCCCATGAGAGCCCGCTCGTGATGCTCGTGCCGCTCGTGTTGCTGGCCATCGGCGCGCTCGTGGCGGGCATCGTGTTCCATGACGCCTTCATCGGCGAGGGCTATGCGGAATTCTGGAAGGGCGCGCTGTTCACCCGTCCGGAGAACCACATCCTGGAGGAGATGCACCATCTCCCGGTTTGGGTGCCGCTCCTGCCCTCGATCATGATGGCGCTCGGCCTGGCGCTCGCCTGGTACATGTACATCCTCGACACCAAGCAGCCGGCGAAGCTCGCGGCGGATCACCCGATCCTCTACCGCTTCCTGCTGAACAAGTGGTACTTCGACGAACTGTACGACGTGATCTTCGTGCGGCCTGCCATGGCGATCGGGCGCTTCTTCTGGCGCACGGGCGACCAGCGGATCATCGATGGGCTCGGACCTGACGGCATCTCCGCTCGCGTCCTCGACGTCACCCGCGGCGTGGTGAGGGTCCAGACGGGCTATCTCTACCACTACGCCTTCGCCATGCTGATCGGCGTTGCCGCTCTCGTGACCTATTACCTCTTCCGCGGAGCGCACTAATGCTCGGGTTCGGCATCCTCTCCGGCCTTCTCATCCTGCCGCTCGTCGGCGCGGCGATCATCCTCATGTTGCCCGGCGACAGCGAGGCCTCCCGCTCCAATGCGCGCTGGACCGCTCTCTTCACGACCCTTGCGACCTTCGCTCTCTCCCTCGTGGCGTGGGCGCGGTTCGATGCCGGAACGGCCGCGTTCCAGCTGGTCGAGACCCATGCGTGGCTGACCGAGACCATCCGGTTCAAGCTCGGCGTCGACGGCTTCTCCATGCCGCTCATCCTGCTTACCACCTTCCTGATGCCCTTCTGCATCCTGGCCTCGTGGGAATCGATCGGGCACCGGGTGAAGGAGTACTTCGTCGCCTTCCTCGTCCTCGAGACCACGATGATCGGCGTGTTCAGCGCTCTCGACCTCGTGCTGTTCTACCTGTTCTTCGAGGCGGGCCTCATTCCGATGTTCCTCATCATCGGCATCTGGGGCGGCAAGCGGCGCATCTATGCGAGCTTCAAGTTCTTCCTCTACACACTCCTGGGCTCCGTCCTGATGCTCCTGGCCATCATGGCCATGTACTGGGCGGCTGGCACCACCGACATCCCGACGCTGCTGGCCTATGAGTTCGCGCCCGGCCTGCAGACCTGGCTGTGGCTCGCCTTCTTCGCCTCCTTCGCGGTGAAGATGCCCATGTGGCC
The DNA here is from genome assembly GCF_020866965.1 of Microvirga roseola. GTDB lineage: Bacteria > Pseudomonadota > Alphaproteobacteria > Rhizobiales > Beijerinckiaceae > Microvirga > Microvirga roseola. Next base: position 10,003 of record NZ_JAJATX010000014.1, on the reverse strand, counting down.
GGTCCACACCTGGCTTCCCGATGCGCACGTGGAGGCGCCGACGGCGGGCTCCGTGATCCTGGCGGGCGTGCTCCTGAAGATGGGCGGCTACGGCTTCATCCGTGTGTCGCTGCCCATGTTCCCGGAGGCCTCGCTCTACTTCGCGCCCCTGGTCTTCGCTCTCTCCGTCATCGCGATTGTCTATACCTCCCTGGTCGCGCTGATGCAGGAGGATATCAAGAAGCTCATCGCCTATTCCTCAGTGGCGCATATGGGCTTTGTGACCATGGGACTGTTCAGCATGAACGAGCAGGGAATCCAGGGAGCCATGTTCACCATGATCTCCCACGGCCTGGTCTCGGGCGCGCTCTTCCTCTGCGTCGGCGTGATCTACGACCGGATGCATACCCGCGAGATCAAGGCCTATGGGGGCCTTGTGAACCGGATGCCGATGTATGCGGTGGTGTTCCTCATCCTCACCATGGCCAATGTGGCGCTGCCCGGCACGTCCGGCTTCATCGGCGAGTTCCTGACCCTGATGGGAGCGTTCCGCGCCAATACCTGGGTGGCGTTCTTCGCCGCCACCGGCGTGATCCTCTCCGCCGGCTATGCCCTGTGGCTCTACCGGCGTGTGGTCTACGGGCCGCTTGAGAAGCCGGAGCTGCAGACCATTACGGACCTGAACCGTCGTGAGATCGTCACCTTCGCGCCGCTGATCCTGCTCATCATCTATTACGGCGTGCAGCCCAGCCCGATCCTTGATGTTTTCGCCGTGCCGACGGATGCGCTCATGCAGAGCGTCCAGGCCACGCTTGCAACCGTGAAGTCGGCTGCTCTCGCCGCACACTGAGGTCACGATGAATCCCGTCGCTGTCATTCCCGTCGTGGCTCCGGTCATCCCGGCCTTTTGGCCCATGATGCCGGAGATCATTCTCGCCGCCGGCGCTCTCCTGCTCGTCCTGTTCGGCGCGTTCCGCGGCGATCGGGCGAACGAGGGGATGGGCATCGTTGCACTCGCGCTCCTGGTGGTCGCCTTCGTGGCGGTCCTCATGCTCCCGTCCGAGCGCGTCGAGACGATGATGGGATCCTTTGTCATCGACCCGTTCGCCAAATTCATGAAGGCCCTCGTCCTTCTGGGCTCCGCCGGCGGCATCATTCTCTCGACGGACTATATGCGCCGCGAAGGGATTCTGCGGTTCGAGTACCCGATCCTCATCGTGCTCGCGACCATCGGCATGATGATGGTGATCTCGGCGAACGACCTCATCGCCCTCTATCTCGGCCTCGAGCTGCTCAGCCTCTCCTCCTACGTGATCGCCGCCTTCGACCGGGACAACGTCCGCTCGACGGAGGCCGGCCTGAAGTACTTCGTTCTCGGCGCTCTCTCCTCGGGCATGCTGCTCTACGGAGCCTCTCTGGTCTACGGCTTCACCGGCACCGTCTCCTTCCCGGCCATGGCCCTGATCCTGCAGGGCGAAGTGGGGGCTGGCGCGATCTTCGGCCTCGTCTTCGTGGCTGCAGGCATCGCCTTCAAGATCTCCGCCGTGCCGTTCCACATGTGGACGCCTGACGTCTACGAGGGCTCGCCGACCCCGGTGACGGCCTTCTTCGCCGCGGCCCCCAAGATGGCGGGCATGGCCATGGCGACCCGCGTCTTCATCGATGCCTTCCCCGGCATCCTGGTCCAGTGGCAGCAGATCATCGTCTTCATTTCCATTGCCTCGATGGCTCTGGGCTCCTTTGCCGCCATCGGACAGCGCAACATCAAGCGCCTGATGGCCTATTCCTCCATCGGCAACATCGGCTATGCGCTGATCGGTCTGGCCGCAGGCACGCCGGAGGGCGTCCAGGGCGTCGTCGTCTATATGGCGATCTACCTCGCCATGACGCTCGGCGCCTTCGCCGTGATCCTGGGGTTGCGCCGTGGGAATGTGATGTTCGAGACCGTCGACGACCTGTCGGGTCTTGCCCGCACGCATCCTGCGCTCGCCTTCTGCCTGGCGGCGATGATGTTCTCGCTCGCAGGCATCCCGCCGCTCGCCGGCTTCTTCGCCAAGTTCTACGTCTTTGCGGCCGCCATTGAGGCCGGCCTCGTGGCGCTCGCCGTCATCGGCGTGGTGACGAGCGTGATCGGAGCCTACTACTACCTGCGGATCGTCAAGGTCATGTATTTCGATGCGCCGGTCGAGCGCTTCGAGCGCATGTCCCCCGGACAGGGCTTCGTGCTGGCCGTGTCCAGCGTCGTCGTTCTGCTCTTCTGGCTGGTGCCGGCGCCCATCGTCAATGCAGCGGGCGCTGCCGCGCGGTCCCTGTTCTGATCGTGCATCTGGCGCCCGAGACTGAGTCCGCAGGCTACCGGCTTCTCTCACTCGAGGCGACGGGCTCGACAAATGACGACGCCCTCGCCGCGGCGCGAAACGGCGATCCGGGACAGCTCTGGATCGTCGCCGCCGAGCAGCGCGCGGGGAGGGGACGGCATGGGCGGCAATGGACATCGCCGCCCGGCAACCTCTATGCGAGCCTGCTGCTCGTCGACCCCTGCGAGGCTCATCAGGCACCCCAGCTCGGCTTCGTCGCTGGGCTGGCGCTGCATGAGGCCGTGGAGGCGGTCACGGGCCTAGGCCACCCGCGCCTCGCCCTGAAATGGCCAAACGACCTTCTGCTCAACGGCGCCAAAGTCTCGGGCCTGCTCCTCGAAGGGCACAGGCTCGCCCCTGGCGGGCCCCTCGCGGTCGTCATCGGGTTCGGCGTGAATGCCGCCTTCGCGCCGACAGGCATGCCTTATCCGGCGCTGGCCCTGCAGTCGATCAGGCCCGGCCTCGTGAGAGAGGACGTCTTCCGGGCCCTGTCCTCCGCCTTCGCCTCGGCCTATTCCGCATGGCGCAAGGCCACCCGCATGAATGCCGCGGATCCGTTCGGGCCGATCCGGCGCCTCTGGCTGGAGCGCGCCGCCGGAATCGGCCAGGAGGTGACGCTCCGTCTTCCATCCGGCGAGAAAAGCGGTATCTTCGATGGTCTTGATCGATATGGACGCCTTCAGCTCAAAAGTTCCGCGGGCGTGGAACTCATCGATGCAGGCGACCTTTATTTTCCCAATTTGCAGCACGATATAGCCAAGCCTGGCGCTGGCACGACAAGGTCCTGATATGGCTTCCCCTAACGACGAACTGGTTTTCTTGCCCTTGGGAGGGCTCGGCGAGATCGGCATGAATGCCGCGCTCTACGGCTTCGGGCCGGAGCTGGAGCGCCAATGGATTCTCGTCGATTGCGGCATGGGTTTCGGCGGTGAGGAGCACCTGCCGGGTATCGATGTCGTCTATCCGGACCTGCGGTTCATCGAGGAGGAGCGGCACAATCTCCTCGGCATCTTCATCACCCACGCCCATGAGGACCATATCGGCGCTCTGGTCGAGATGTGGCCGCGCCTGCGCGCGCCGGTCTACGCCACGAAATTCGCCGTCGGCCTCCTCGAAGCGCGCAAGCTGTCCGAGCCCGACGCCCCGAAGGTCGAACTCAACGAGATCGTTCCCGGACAGCGCCTGAAGCTCGGCCCCTTCGATATCGAATACGTGCCGGTCGCCCATTCGATTCCGGAATCGAATGCGCTCGCCATCCGCACGCCGCACGGACTTGTGGTGCATACGGGCGACTGGAAACTCGACAACACGCCCTATCTCGGCAGCCTCACCTCAGAGGAGAAGTTCCGGGCTCTGGGCGACGAGGGCATCCTCGCCCTTATCTGCGATTCCACGAACGTCGTTCGCGAAGGCGAAAGCCCCAGCGAGGCGGATGTCGCCCGCAATCTCGCGAATCTCATCAAGGATGCGCCGCATCGCGTCGCCATCACCACCTTCGCCTCGAACGTCGCGCGCCTGCGCTCGGTCGCGGAGGCGGCGCAGGAATGCGGCCGCGAGGTCGTGGTCGTCGGGCGGGCAATGGATCGCGTGGTCGAGGTCGCGAAGGAATGCGGCTATCTCGACGGCCTGCCGGAGTTCCGCTCGGCCGAGAACTTCGGCTACATGCCGCGCGACAAGATCGTGGCGCTGCTCACCGGCTCCCAGGGCGAGCCCCGCGCGGCGCTGGCGCGCATCGCTTCGGACGAGCACCCGGACATTGCCCTGTCTCCCGGCGACCGGGTTATCTTCTCTTCCCGCGCCATTCCGGGTAACGAGAAGGCGGTCGGCTCGATCATCAATAGCCTGATCGAGCAGGGAATCGAGATCATCACCGACCGGACCGAACTGGTGCATGTCTCCGGCCACCCGCGCCGGGGGGAGCTCGCCCAGATGTATCGGTGGACGCGCCCCCGCATCGCCATTCCCGCCCATGGCGAGGCGCTGCACCTCGCCGAGCACGCAAAGTTCGCCCGGGCCCAGGGTGTTCCGGAGGTCGTGCGGGCGAAGAACGGAACTCTGGTGCGCCTGGCCCCCGGCCCGGCCGAAATCGTGGACAACATCCCGGCCGGCCGCCTCTACCGGGACGGCAATATCGTGATCGGAGCCAATGAGCGGGCGCTGCCCGAGCGCCGCAAGCTGGCCTTTGCCGGAATCGTCAGCGTCGCCATCGCCATCGACGAGAGGGGCGAGATTGCTGGAGACCCCATTGTCGATGCCATGGGTTTGCCGGAGAAGAACCGGGAAGGGCGCGACCTGACCGATATCGTCGCCGATGCGGTGGCGGATCTCCTGGACGGGCTCTCGAAGGCCAAGCGCCGCGATCCCGATGCGGTGGAGAACGCCGTGCATCGGGCCGTTCGGGCCGCCGTGAACCAGCACTGGGGCAAGAAGCCAGCCTGCCATGTGCTCGTCATTGAGGTATAGGAGCGGCCAAGGTTCACTATCGGGAGCAGCCATGATAGGTCGTCTCAATCACGTCGCCATCGCCGTGCGCGATCTTGCAGCCGCATCGAAGGTCTATCGCGACACCCTGGGAGCCGAGATCTCAGGGCCCGAGGCGCTGCCGGAGCATGGGGTCACGGTGGTCTTCATCACGCTGCCCAACACCAAGATCGAGCTTCTGGAGCCTCTCGGTGCGGACTCCCCCATCGCCAGGTTTCTCGAAAAGAGCCCCGATGGCGGCATCCACCATGTCTGCTACGAGGTGGACGACATCCTGGCCGCCAGGGACCGCCTTGTGAAGTCCGGGGCCAGGGTCCTCGGCTCCGGCGAGCCGAAGATCGGAGCCCATGGGAAGCCGGTGCTTTTCCTGCACCCGAAGGACTTTTGCGGCACGCTCGTCGAACTCGAGCAGGCCTGAGGACAAGCTGTTGATAAGCGTTATAAAAGCTGTGGCGGGATCGCTCTGGTCGACGCTCGCCGTGATCGCTGCCATCTCGGCCGTGGCGGTCTGGGTCGTGGTCAGCGCCTTCGACCTCCGGGTCAGCGGCGGTCTGGCTCTCTATTTCGTGATCTGGTGGATTCTGCTTTTTGCGGTCCTGCCCTTTGGCGTCCGCAGCCAGTCCGAGAGCGGAGAGATCGTCGCCGGCAGCGAGCCGGGGGCGCCGGTTGCGCCGGCCCTGCGTGAGAAGGCGATCTGGACGACGCTGGTCGCGTCAATCGTTCTGGTGATCGTGGTCGCGGTCTTTCCGCTGGCGGGTCTCTGAGCCCAAAAGAAAAAGCAAGGCTTTCGCCTTGCCTGAACTGCCTTGTGGCAATTTTTTTGATTCCTGGCCTTCTTCCGCCGTCGCCTCATATGGCGATTGGGAATCGTATTCCTCCCGAAACTCGGACCGCGGCCTCTGACCTTGAAGGTCGAAGACTTTAGTCATTTGGTTATAATCAGCTTACCCAACGGTGTCATCTTTTTTAAGCATGCTCTGATGCATTTTTTGGCACTTCCTGTATTGACCTTTCGTCTAATACTGCGTGCCGCAGGCCTCTCGGGGCGATCACAGCTTGTCTTTTGCCCAGGGCCTGTGTTGTGTGCTTGAAGCGAGTCGCTGCACTCACCCTCTTCTGACCGAGATCGAAGGCGTTCCATGCGTTTAAGCCGCTATTTCCTGCCCATTCTCCGCGAGACGCCGAAAGAGGCGGAGATCGTCTCACACCGTCTCATGCTGCGGGCCGGCATGATCCGCCAGGAGGCGGCAGGAATCTATGCCTGGCTACCGCTGGGGCTCAAGGTGCTGAACAAGGTCAATGCCATCGTCCGCGAGGAGCAGAACCGCTCTGGAGCCATCGAGCTCCTGATGCCGACCATCCAGTCGGCGGACCTGTGGCGGGAATCGGGGCGTTACGATGCCTATGGCAAGGAGATGCTGCGCATCCAGGACCGGCACGAGCGCGAGATGCTCTTCGGTCCGACGAACGAGGAGATGGTCACGGAGATCTTCCGGGGCTACGTGCGCTCCTACAAGGACCTGCCGCTGAACCTGTACCACATCCAGTGGAAGTTCCGCGACGAGGTGCGTCCCCGCTTCGGCGTGATGCGCTCGCGCGAGTTCCTGATGAAGGACGCCTACTCCTTCGACCTCGACCAGGCCGGGGCCGTCCATTCCTACAACAAGATGTTCGTGGCCTATCTGCGCACCTTCGCCCGCATGGGCCTGAAGGCGATCCCGATGCGCGCCGATACGGGTCCCATCGGCGGCAACCTGAGCCACGAATTCATCATCCTGGCCTCGACCGGCGAGAGCGAGGTGTTCAGCCACGCCGACTATCTCAATTACGAGATCCCGTCCGAGGACACGAATTTCGACGATATTCCCGGCCTGCAGGGCATCGTCGACAAGTGGACCTCGCTCTATGCGGCGACCTCGGAAATGCACGATGAGGCGGCCTTCGATGCCGTTCCCGCCGACAAGAAGATGTCCGCACGTGGCATCGAGGTCGGCCATATCTTCTATTTCGGCACTAAGTATTCCGAGCCCATGGGCGCGAAGGTGATGGGGCCGGACGGGCAGGAGCGGCCGGTTCACATGGGCTCTTACGGCATCGGCCCGAGCCGCCTGATTGCCGCGATCATCGAGGCGAGCCACGACGAGAACGGCATCATCTGGCCCGAATCCGTCGCCCCCTTCGACGTGGCGATTCTCAACCTCAAGGCGGGCGATGCCGCCACCGACGAGGCCTGCGAAAAGCTCTACCGCGAGTTGTCGGCGGCCGGCCGGGATGTCCTCTACGATGACCGGGACGAGCGCCCGGGCGGAAAGTTCGCGACCGCCGACCTGATCGGCGTTCCATGGCAGGTCCTCATCGGGCCGAAGGGCCTCGCCGAGGGCAAGGTCGAGCTGAAGCGCCGCGCCACCGGAGAGCGGGAGTTTTTGCCTGTCGACGCGGTGGCTGCGCGCCTGAGTGCACCTAAATAAGCTGCCATGGATCAGACGGCGCCAACCGGAACCAAACCTTTCTCCCGCTTCGAGTGGATGCTCGCCGGGCGCTACCTGCGCACGCGGCGGCGGGAGGGATTCGTGTCGGTCATCGCCGGCTTCTCGTTCCTCGGCATCATGCTGGGCGTCGCCACGCTGATCGTGGTGCTCTCGGTCATGAACGGGTTCCGCAAGGAACTGCTCGACAAGATCGTCGGCATCAACGGCCACATCTTCGTGGCGCCCATTGAGTCGCCGCTCACCGACTACCCGGAAGTCGCCCGGCGGATCGCGGCTTTGCCCGGCGTCAGGCGGGCGGTGCCCCTGGTGGAGGGGCAGGCCTTCGGCTCCTCGCAGTATAACGGCAGCGGCGTGCTCGTACGCGGCATCCGGGCCGAGGACCTGCGGGGCATCGAGCATATCGCGGGCAATCTGCGCCAGGGGACGCTGGAGAATTTCGAGGAAGGCGAGGGGGTCGCCATCGGGCGGCGCCTGGCCGATGCGCTCTCGCTCCAGGCGGGCGACACCCTGACCCTCATCACCCCCCGCGGCGCGGCCACGCCCTTCGGCACGGCGCCGCGCATCAAGGGCTATCCGGTGAAGGCGATCTTCGAGATCGGCATGTCCGAGTTCGACTCAACCTTCGTCTTCATGCCGCTCTCGGAGGCACAGAGCTATTTCAACCGCCAGGGCGACGTGCAGCTCATCGAAGTTTATCTCGAGGATGCCGACCGGGTGGATGAGGCCCGCGCCGCCATCGAGGAGGCGGCGGGGCGTCCGATCCTCATGACGGACTGGCGGCAGCGTAACCGAACCTTCTTCGGGGCGCTGGAGGTGGAGCGGAACGTCATGTTCCTCATCCTCACCCTCATCGTGCTGGTCGCAGCACTTAACATCATCTCCGGCCTGATCATGCTCGTGAAGGACAAGTCGGAGGATATCGCGATCCTGCGCACCATGGGCGCGACGCGCGGAGCAATCATGCGCGTCTTCCTGATCACGGGAGCCTCCATCGGGATCGTCGGCACGATCGCAGGCTTCGGCCTCGGGCTGCTGCTGGCGCTGAACGTCGAGACGATCCGCGATTTCATTTCGACGCTCACGAACACGAACCTCTTCCCGGCCGAGCTCTATTTCCTCAGCCGCCTTCCGGCGGAAGTGAACCCGACCGAGGTCGGAACCATCCTGCTCATGGCGATGGTTCTCTCGCTCCTGGCGACCCTCTATCCCTCCTGGCGGGCCGCGAAGCTCGATCCGGTCGAGGCGCTGAGGTACGGTTAAGAATGTCGCCGAGCCAACCTCAACCCGCCCTGTACCTGTCGAATGTCGAGCGCCGCTACTCGCAGGGGGACAGCTCCCTCGAGGTGCTGCGCGGGGCCGATCTCGCCATCTGGCCCGGCGAGATCGTGGCGCTCGTCGCGCCCTCCGGCACCGGCAAGTCGACGCTGCTCCATGTGGCGGGACTTCTCGAGAAGCCCGATCGCGGCGAGGTCTTCGTCGGCTCCAAGCCGACCGCCTCCATGAGCGATCAGGAGCGCACCCGCGTCCGCCGCGAGGAACTCGGCTTCGTCTACCAGTTCCACCATCTCCTGCCTGAGTTCTCCGCCCTTGAGAACGTGGTGATCCCGCAGCTCATCCGTGGATTGCCCCGGGCGGAAGCACAGGAGCGGGCGACGCAGATTCTGACCTTCCTCGGCCTCGGTAAGCGTCTCGATCACCGCCCCGCCGAACTCTCCGGCGGCGAGCAGCAGCGCGTCGCCATTGCGCGCGCGGTCGCCAATGCGCCGCGGCTGCTTCTCGCCGACGAGCCTACCGGCAATCTCGATCCGAACACATCGGACCGGGTCTTCCAGACCCTCGTCGCCATCGTCCGCGCCTCCAAGCTCGCGGCCCTGATCGCCACGCACAACATGGATCTCGCCGCCCGCATGGACAGGCGCGTCACGATCCGCGACGGGATGGTTGTGCAACTGCCATAGGCTGTCACGTCTGTTCAACGGTATAAATATAATATTTTCTGTATGTACTATTATGACTGGTTTTTGCGTTATGCAATTGTTTATATAATAATAATTACAAATCTAAATACTATTTCTTCTGAATATATATACTTTTGAGTAAATAAAGTTCCTATTGGTAAGCAGTTGCTGTGCAATCTAATGCAAATCCATGACTATGAGCCTATCTAAATGGATAGTGTTTCACTTTGCCCGATGATGTATTGATTGGGCGGTATCTCTATCCATCAGGGGGCTTCAATGTATTCTCCACTCGAACTCGCCTACCTCGAATACGTATTCGGCGGCGCTTCATCCTCAGTTCCATCAATGCTGCGTGCCGTTTTGACGAGCGGCGCTCCGGTGAATGTCGGCACAACTACTACTCATACCAGTGGCAGTGCCACGAATGCTGGGGTGCCGCCGAAAATGTCAGAGAGGGGGAATGGTTTAACTGCGACGACCACGCACGCAGGAACCACGACTAAGACTACAGTCCACCATAATGGCGGAAGGAGCCAAGTATCCACTTCCTTGGCCGATAACGGTGTAGTTACGATAGTTGATACATACGTTACTCCCGATAAATCTACAACCTATACGTCGACGACGACAAGGGTTGGAATTTTTAATAGCACAGGAAATGCAACGGGCTGGGTGGATACTACCCGTATTGAGTGCCTGTTTGAGAATGTCGCAGAGGGTCGGATTGGGGTAATGT
>NZ_JAJATX010000139.1 GCF_020866965.1 Microvirga roseola | reverse complement strand
GAACATCTCGCAGGATCTGAAATCGGGAGCGATGTTCTACCATCAGCACCCGCGTCCCGGAAAGCTCGAGATCCAGCCCACCAAGCCCCTCGGCAACCAGCGCGACCTGGCGCTTGCTTACACGCCGGGCGTCGCCGCTCCCTGCGAGGCCATTGCCGCGAATCCCGCCGAGGCCGCGAACCTCACCTCCCGCCAGAACCTCGTCGCCGTGATCTCCAACGGAACGGCCGTTCTGGGCCTCGGCGACATCGGCCCGCTTGCCTCCAAGCCCGTGATGGAGGGCAAGGCGGTCCTGTTCAAGAAATTCTCCGGCATCGACGTGTTCGACATCGAGCTGGCGGAGAAGAACGTGGACAAGCTCGTCGAGGTCGTCGCGGCTCTCGAGCCCACCTTCGGCGGCATCAATCTCGAGGACATCAAGGCTCCCGAGTGCTTCGAGCTGGAGGAGCGCCTGAAGGCCCGCATGGGCATTCCGGTTTTTCACGACGATCAGCACGGCACGGCCATCATCGTGGGCGCGGCCGTCACGAATGCCCTGGAGCTTGCGGGCAAGCGCATCGAGGACGTGAAGATCGTCACCTCAGGCGCCGGCGCTGCCGCACTCGCCTGCCTCAACCTCCTGGTGTCGCTCGGCGCGAAGCGCGAGAACATCTGGGTCACGGATATCGAAGGCGTGGTTCATGACGGTCGCAACGAGCTCATGGACCGCTGGAAGTCGGTCTATGCGCAGAAGACCAGCGCCCGCACTCTGGCCGATGTCATCGAGGATGCGGACGTGTTCCTGGGCCTCTCCGCGGGCGGCGTGCTGAAGCCCGAGATGCTGGCGAAGATGGCCCCGCGCCCGCTCATCATGGCCCTCGCCAATCCTTATCCGGAGATCATGCCGGAGGAGGCCGAGGCTGCCCGTCCCGACGCCATGATCTGCACCGGGCGCTCGGACTACCCGAACCAGGTCAACAACGTCCTGTGCTTCCCCTACATCTTCCGTGGCGCGCTGGACGTGAGTGCGACGACGATCAACGAGGAGATGAAGGCGGCGGCGGTGAAGGCCATCGCGGCTCTCGCCCGCGAAGCCCCCTCCGAAGTCGTGGCGCGGGCCTATGGCGGTGAGGCGCATCCCTTCGGGCGCAAGTCCCTGATCCCGAGCCCCTTCGATCCGCGCCTGATCCTGCGGATCGCGCCTGCCGTGGCGAAGGCTGCCATGGATTCCGGCGTGGCGACGCGGCCCCTGGAGGATCTGGAGGCCTACGCCGATTCCCTCGGCCGCTTCGTCTTCCGCTCCGGCTTCATCATGAAGCCGCTGTTCTCCAAGGCGAAGGCGGACCCGAAGCGGGTCATCTATGCCGAGGGCGAGGATGAGCGGGTCCTGCGCGCCGTGCAGGTCATCGTCGAGGAACGGCTTGCCAGGCCGATCCTGATCGGACGCCCGAGTGTGGTGGAGACCCGCATCAAGCGCTTCGGCCTCTCCATGGAGATCGGCAAGCACTTCGAGCTGGTGAATCCGGAAGACGATCCGCGCTACCGCGACTATGTCGCCACTTACGTGGAGGCGGCGGGCCGCAAGGGGATTACGCCGGATGCGGCGAAGACCCTGGTGCGCACGAATTCCACCGTCATCGGCGCGGTGGCCGTGAGGCGAGGGGATGCGGATGCCCTCATCTGCGGGCTGGAAGGGCGCTTCCAGTCGCGACTGAAGCACATCAAGGACATCATCGGCCTGGCTCCCGGCGTCAATGAGATGGCTGCGCTTTCGCTGGTGATCACGTCGAAGGGCGCGTACTTCCTGGCCGACACGCATGTTCAGCCAGACCCGAATGCGGAGCAGATCGCCGACATGACGATTGCCTGCGCGAGCCATGTGCGCCGCTTCGGCATGGAGCCGAAGATCGCGCTTCTGTCCCATTCCGACTTCGGCGCTGCGGATACCCGCTCGGCGGTGAAGATGCGCGAGGCGCTTGCCCGCATCAACGAGCGGGGGCCCGATCTCGAGGTCGAGGGCGAAATGCAGGCGGACTCGGCGCTCTCCGAGATGATCCGCGAGCGGGTCTATCCGGCTTCGCGCCTGAAAGGCGAGGCGAACGTGCTCATCATGCCGAACCTGGACGCAGCCAACATCGCCTTCCAGTTCACCAAGATCCTGGCGGATTCGCTTCCGGTCGGCCCGATCCTCATCGGCCCGGCCAAGCCCGCACACATTCTCACGCCGTCCGTGACCGCGCGCGGCATCGTCAACCTCACGGCAATTGC
>NZ_JAJATX010000138.1 GCF_020866965.1 Microvirga roseola | reverse complement strand
TAAGCCATACTTCAGGGAGGATCACTTCTCAGGAGGCAGACCACCTTTATAGCTCGTTTCCAGGCGCACTGACAGAAAATGATAAAGCGGAGGCCATGATGGCAACCTTCAAGGGCACGAATTTCAAGGACTACATCGACGCCTTTTTCTACGATGACCTCGCGCCCGGGTACTACGGAGAGGGGTCGGATATCGTCTACGGCTACGACGGGGACGATCGGATCTACGGCTACGAGGGTCAAGACGACCTCTATGGCAGCAACGGCCATGACTCCATCTATGGCGGAACAGGCGACGACTATCTCAGTGGTGGAGCTGGCAGCGACTACCTCAACGGTGGGACGGGCGCAGACGACCTCTACGGTGGCTCCGGCGATGACGATCTCTATGGTGGATCCAGCCTCGACTATCTGTCCGGCGGCACCGGCAATGACCTGTTGTCCGGCGGCACCGGGCGCGACACGATGGCCGGCGGAGCAGGCGAGGACATCTTCGTCTTCAAGAAGGGAGACTCTGGCCTCACCACCAGCACGGCTGATGTCATTACCGACTGGAACAGGTCCTATGATTGGATCGACATGACAGTGAAAGGTGCGTCCAGCAACTACCGCGAGCGCAGCACCACGGCAACGTCTATTGCGACTGCGCTGGATGACGCCGAGTACTACTTCCCGCAGACAAGCATCAAGCACGTATTCCTGTACAACACCAAAACTGACACCGGCTACCTGATCTCGGACCTCAACAGCGACGGCCAGTTCGATACAGGGATCGTCCTCAAGAACGCCGGCCTCGCGTCCGACATGAGCTATCAGTACATCATCTGAGAAAGGGTGCTTGCCTCGAATACCTCATCCGAGGATGCGGCCGCTGGGAAGACCCCAGCGGCCCAGGACGATCTCTCCCCAAGCGGCTTGTCCCCCACGCCTCAAGCCTAGGTTATGGTCTGGCTCTTGACTGCACCTTGTCCTGACATGAGCGGGCGCGAGCCTGTACGATGCCGCTGATCAGCGACTGACAGTCAACCGGCGAAGGAGATCCTGCCATGCGCCAGCTCGTCAATTGGGTTTCCTCGGCTGCCATTCTGGCCTTCCTCGGCAGTGTGTCGGGGGCGCTTACCCTCGATACTCTGGAGCCGACTCTGACGCCGGGGGTCGAGGAGGCGGCCAACGACCTCGTCCCGGTCCGGATCGCGGGTCCGTTCGAGTTCCCGTGGTCAGTAGGTTTCCTGCCCGACGGCGCCTTCCTCGTGACCGAGAAGCCGGGCGGCTCCGGCTCGTCCTTCCCGACGGGAAGGTGCAATCGATCCGAGGACTTCCCCCGATCCGAACGGGTGACCAGGGTGGTCTGCTTGACGTGGCGGTAGACCCGGAATTCGCCCGGACTAGCATTGTCTATCTGTCGTACACCCACGGCACGGTTGATGCGTCGACTGTCCGAATTCTGAAGGGCAGGCTCGATCTGAACCGCAGGATTTTAGCGGACCAGGCGGTTCTGTTCGAGAGCGATCCGTCCGCCAGCGCGAATGAGCAGCTTGGCGGACGTTTGGCCGTGACACGCGACGGTTACCTGTTCTTGTCGCTGGGCGATCGCTGGGAACCCGGCCGTGCCCAGGACCTATCCGACCATGCCGGCTCCTTCATTCGGATCCGCACCGACGGCTCGGTTCCTTGTACCAACCCGTTCGTCGGAGTCCCTAGCGCCAAGCCTGAGATCTGGTCCTACGGACACCGCAATCCACAGGGGTTGGTGGCCGACGAGCGCACCGGGCAGCTCTGGGCCACGGAGCACGGTCCGCCGGGTGGCGACGAGCTCAACCTGATCCAGGCGGGCCACAACTACGGCTGGCCGCTGGTCAGCCACGGCCGAAACTACGACGGCTCCCCGGTAGGTGCGGGAGAGAGCACGGCCCCGGGCGTGGAGGCGCCGCTGCATGTGTGGGTGCCGTCGATCGCGCCATCCGGGCTGACGCTGCGGCCAGAGGGGATGGCATGTCACTGTGGCTTGGGGCACTTGCTGGCTAGATGGTGGTTTGCCTCGGCCTTGGCGACAACAAGGTGACGGGCGAGCAGCGCCTGCTCGAGGGAGATCTCGGCAGGATCCGGGACGTGAAGCAGGGTCTCGATGGATCCCTGTACGTCCTGACAGATGACCCAGAGGGGCATCTATACCGGCTTGCGCCCGCGGCCGATGTAGCCCGTCAGGGTGTCCAGCGTCCGCCGCTTTGAGGCTCGGTATTGCTGCCGGAATGTCCAGTACCTCTTTGAGGGCGCGTGCTGGACGTTGCGACAATGACCTGCCAAAAAGCCGGAAGTTCGGAAGGTCTGCGTAGGGTCATGCAGTGACGATCCCCTGCCCTCCGGGAGCGTCCGCTGCTCCTTGCGGAAGCGGACCG
>NZ_JAJATX010000137.1 GCF_020866965.1 Microvirga roseola | reverse complement strand
ATGGATGGCGGAAGAGCTGAGGGAGCCAGCACCCATGAGATCAAGCGACCCTTCCTGGATAATCGTGTCACCCGTATAGGTGTTGGCCCCATAGATGCCGAGTATAGTGGCGCCTTGCTTGACGAGCGTGCCCGTGCCCTGGACGCTCGCAACCGAGAGGTCATCATGGAAGCTCTGCTCGAACGTCAGTGTGCCGTTGTTGACCACCGGTCCTGTGCCGAGTCCGCCGGAAAATGTCGTGATTCCTCCCCCGCGCCGATGAACGTGCCACCCGTATAGGTGTTGTTGCTTCTGAGGGTGATTGTTCCGCTTCCCTCCTTGTGGACCATTCCCGTTCCAGAGATGTTCTGAGTATAGAACCCATTCGCATCGCGGAATGTCAGCGTACCGCTGTTGGCGACAGGCCCGGATCCCAGACCTCCCGTGGTGACTAGGGTGCCGCCCCTGATCGTCGTCGTGCCGGAATAGGTGGTGGACCCGGTCAGCTGCAGAGTACCAGCACCGTCCTTGATGAGGTTTCCAGAGCCCGAGATCGCGCCACCTTGTGTGGCGCTTCCGGCTGCGACCTCGAAGGTGGTCGAGCCGGACGCGAGGGTAACGGAGTTGGCCAGATTAACACCGGCCGAATAGGCGAGCGTTCCGCCCATGCCGGACACGGAGGCTGCGCCGATGTTGCCGCTGGCTGCGAGGCTCAACTTGCCGCCTCTCAGCTCAACAGAGCCGGAGAGCCCGGAATTGTCACCGGTCAGCGTTGTCGTGCCGTTTCGGACCACGACCGTGCCAAAGCCTGAGATCGTCGGGGCAAACGTATAGGAGCCGCTGGTGTGGGAAAAGAGTATCCGTCCGGCTCCCTGGCCAAACACAACGGCGACTGCATCGAGGGTTCCAGGCGCCATAGGCTCCTGTTCATCGGAGACGTAGGAACTGTTGCCAATCCCGACGGCGAGGGTACCAGTCGAGCCCGGCTGGTTCGCAATGGTTACGGTCCCGAGGCCGTCATCCTGGCGGACAATACCCTGGCCGCTGATCGCCAGGATACCGTTGCCAGTCTCGCCGACAACCAAAGGACCAGTGTTCAGCCAGGTGCCCAGGATACGGACATAGGCGTTAATATCCGAAGACGACGGATCATGCGCGATGGAGGCTCCGCCGGCCGAGATAACCAGATTGGGGTGGTTAAGGAAGCGGACCGAGTAATAGGGGCGGGACCCTGTTCCAACAAGAAGTCTGCCAGTGATAGTTACTGGAACATTATAGCCCGAAGAGCTAGAAGAGTCGGAAGGGTATCTTACAGACAGATCGCCTTCGATAACCCATTGCGCGTGAGCAGCGGGCACACCGACCAGGGCCGTGCTGGCCAGGAGGGCGAGCCGCAGGAGGGCGCTCAGGCGGGCATGGGGGGACGAATTCAAGCGGGCCTCCTGGAGGATGCGGTGAGGTGCCGGTGGCCCGTCGCTGAACAGCAGGGCGGCAGAACGGTGTTATAAAAAGCCTAGTACAGGCTGGGCAAAGATGAGCAATTGCCATCCGCCCGCCTCAGAAAGGGGCTGGTACATTGTTGTTTTCTGGACTCAGGTAGCCTGCATCTAAGCAGAAGGACAGCTGGAGAACTTGGTACCGAAGTAACGTCACGATAGGAGCAGGCGCCTTAGGCGCAGAAATCCGTGTGACGCTCGTTATCGGATCGAATACTATCGCCTTCTCCATTAAAGGCATGAGTTGAATACCGTGAAGTAGGTCATCCGTGTCATGGGGCTGATTGGACTATGGGTAGACTGCCTCCGGTCCTCTCCTTGGGGACGGCTTTTGCATCACCGCTGGAGCACCGATGCTAAAGCGTCTTAAGGCGGAATGTCTCCTTGGGGTCACGAGGAGGAGATCGACGCAAAGTAGCGAACGTCTGGCTTAGCTCGGTAAGCTGACGAAGGCTTTGGAAGGAATGCTCAACATGGGTTTCCTGTCGGCATAAACGGCCAAGGTCCATTGCGGGGCTTCGTTTCAGGAGCACTGCAATGCAAGACAATACCGCTGACCATCTCTGCCGAACCACCACCCCCTGGAACTGGGGCAAGCTGATTGGACCCAAGCCGTCACTGAAAGCCAAAGAGATCTGGTCCATCCGGGTCAGGCTCCAGGTTGCTCATCGCATCCGGGATTTGGCTCTGTTCAATCTAGCCCTCGACAGCAAGCTGCGCGCCTGTGATCTGGTCGCGCTCCGCGTCGATGACGTGGCCCCTAATGGGCGAGTTCGATCCCGAGCTACTGTCATGCAGCGGAAGACAGGTCGCCCCGTTCAGTTCGAGATCACAGAGCAGACCCGCGAGGCTGTGGGTCGCTGGCGGGAGAAGAAGGACCTGAGGCTCAAGCAGCCAAAAGAAAACGTTCGGCGTGTGCCAAAACGAGACCTTCCGGGATTTTGGTTCGTGTCACTGCAAGATAGAAATGGCACTCAGCGTGCAAAGTAGAAATGACACCAGTGTAT
>NZ_JAJATX010000136.1 GCF_020866965.1 Microvirga roseola | reverse complement strand
ACATCGCAAACCGAAAACGCTGTTCAGCCAAACCGAGCCACCTCAAAATTCAGTGGCAGGTCACCATTTGAAAATTCACCGTAGGCACAAAACCGTGTAGACCGGTCCGGCTACGGGCCCCCTATTCTGAACGGGCTCATGCCCTTGATGCGCCAGTGCGCCTGAAACGGTATTGATAGATTGGTAAAGGCTCATGGATAGTGCTGTTTGGGTTGCCGGAACCCTTGGTTTTGGCCTTTATGGTCAGATAATGTTGAAGTGGCGGGCAGATGTGCATGCGCCGAAGTCCCTCGACGAGGGGCGCATAGGTTTTGTTCTCGCGATGCTGACGGACCCCTGGGTCCTTAGTGGGTTAGGCGGTGCCTTCTTGGCAAGTATTTCATATATGTTTGTCCTTCAGAAACTTCCTTTGTCTTACGCATTTCCACTTATGGCTCTTTCCTTTGTGTTCGTGCCACTTGCGAGCGTCCTTATTTTTGGAGGAAGAATTCCCTTGATACAGGCATCGGGACTGGCATTGATTGTTCTAGGAGCTGCTCTCTCCGCCCTTTCGCGCTAAAAGCAACTGGTACATGCTTGCACGAGATAAGCGTGGAGCGTACCTAGCCCTATGTGCTTTATACAGGCGCAAATTTGCTTTTAAGCTAATGAGCCCAGTGTCTGCACCTCAATACCAGTATCCCTCGGCGGAATGTAAATCGAATATAGAATATGGCTCAAGACGTCAGTGGCCTTCGCGCCGTTCTCTCTCATCCATGGGTGTACAACCTGTCGCAAGCGCTAATGGGTGCAAACCGTAACCGGCGTTGGCTGCAGCGCGATTTCATTCAAGCGCAGCCCGGTGAGCGTGTGCTTGATGTTGGCTGTGGTACGGCTGATATCCTCTCTGTGTTGCCCGACGTAGAATATGTCGGGTTCGATATCAGTGAGCCATACATTCGTCACGCAAGAGAGCGTTGGGGCGACCGGGGTAGTTTTTTTGCCCAGCATCTCGATGACAGGTCGCTGGTGCCACACGGACGCTTTGATCTTGTCTTAGCAACGGGTTTTCTTCATCACCTTGACGATGATGAGGTTCGCGGTCTTCTCGCGCTCCTTGCGACCTGTTTGAGGCCGGATGGCCGTGTGATTACAGTTGATCCCTGTTTCTCGAAGGACCAAAACCCGGTTGCGAAGTTTATCATTTCGAAAGATCGCGGCAGAAATGTAAGGTCTCCAGAAGAATACGAAGTTTTGGCTCGAGGAGACTTCCACAATGTTGAGGGTTGGTTCTGCGAGCGATCGTGGCCTCCTTACACATATTGGATCATGAGATTATCACAACCAAACCTGTTGTTGCCCCCGAGGGATCGGACAGATCATCCGGGTTGACATAAGACTGACGTGGGCTGACCTGCCACTGAGATTCTCTGCCATGTGGAATTAGTCGGCCCTGAACAACCCCCAACCGATTGAGGTTGAAGGATTCTTTGTCTTCGCGAAGCATTGTAGAATGCCAGCATCTGGGTGCTGACCCGCTCAAAACCGGTGTTTTGCCATGGGACCCAAGCCGACGCTGCCGAGCTCCGGCGACCTCTACCGCAGCCGTCTCGATCAGATCCTCGATCAGCGCCATGAGCTCTTTCGCCTGGCAGGGCTGATCGACTGGGACGGCTTCGATGAGGAGTTCGGTCGCTTCTATCGCCCATTAGGGCGGCCCGCGAAGCCGACGAGGCTGATGGTCGGGCTGTCGTATCTCCAGCATACCTTCAACCTGTCCGATGAGGCAGTGGTCGAGCGCTGGACAGAGCATCCCTATTGGCAGTGGTTCTGCGGCTGCGAGTACTTCCAGCACGAGCTGCCGTGCGATCCAAGCTCGCTCACACGCTGGCGCAAGCGGATTGGACCGGAGGGAGTGGAGAAGCTGCTGGCCGCCACCATTCAGGTCGGGCTGGAGAGCGGCGCCGTGCGGCCCTCCAGTCTGGAGCGGATCAGCGTCGACACCACGGTGCAGCCCAAGGCGATCACTCATCCTACCGACGCGAAGCTCTATCTCAAGGCTCTACTCGCCCTCGTGCGTCAAGCAAAGAAGTGCGGTCTCAAGCTCCGTCAGGCCCATACCCGCCTGGCCAAGCGCGCCGCAGTGCAGGTGGGCCGCTATGCCCATGCCCGTCAGATGCGGCGCATGCGGCGCGAGTTGAAGCGGCTGAGGACCTATCTCGGCCGGGTCTATCGCGATGTCGCCCGCAAAGTCGCCAATGATCAGGTCCTCTCAGGCCGGTTTGCTCCTCTGCTCGGCCTCACAGAGCGCCTGCTGCTGCAGGAGCGCACGAGCAAGAACAAGATCTACAGCCTGCATGCGCCCGAGGTGGTGTGCATCGCCAAGGGCAAGGCACATCGGCCGTATGAATTCGGCTCGACGGTTGCAGTAGCGGTGACCAATCGCGAGGGCTTTGTACTCGCGTCGAAATCGCTGGAGGGCAACCCGTATGACGGCCACACGCTCAATGCCACACTGGACCAAGTGATCGCCCTGACCGGCGTCGAGCCAGAGCGGGTTTATGTT
>NZ_JAJATX010000135.1 GCF_020866965.1 Microvirga roseola | reverse complement strand
TCCCAGGCACAAACCAGATCAGAGTCTTCCCAAAAATCAAAGCCGCCGAGACAAACGTCAGGGCTAGCGCCCAGCTCCATCTGGCGCGGAAGCGTATCAGGGATCTGGAAGCCTCCCTTTCCTGGCGTGTGACAAAACCCCTTCGGTGGATCAGGGGTAAGCTCGCCAGGGCAACCCAACAGCCCAGCCAGCTGTCACCCACCGTGATGCAGGACCAGGCTTGAACGACACAGCCAAGAGACGATAGCTTCGGCGTATATTGGGCCTATCAAGCAGCTGATCGGGTTTACGGGACAGCGCAAGACGTCGTCAAACATGTAGCCATCCGCCGTCCGCCCTGATCCCCAGTCCCGGGGCCCACGTGCCCGGACGGTTCCTTCGTGATCCCGAGACCTGTGCGTCGCGTTGCTTCTCGACTGTGCCAACCAGGGCCAGTCGGTTCCCGCCTGGCACGGGGGCCCGCGGACTACGTGATCATAAAATCTGCCGATGTCATCGCACCCGCCGTAGAAATAGTTATCGCCGAGATTTCCGTACAGGCGGTCATTGGCGCTCCGCCGGGTCAGGCTGTCGTTCTGCTCATCCCCGAAGGCGCGATTGTTGCCCACGCCGCTCACGATCCGGCCACTGTCTGCCGTTCCACGAAAGACGTCGTTGACCTCCATGTCCCGAAGCTGACCGTAAAGGGGCGCTTCCGACCGACTGCTTCCGACTGGGAGACCCTGGGCCCAGTCAAGGCCAACTGAGCTCAGCACCGAGGGCACACCGGAGTTGCTATTCAGGTCATCCCCCGGGAATTCGCGGAAGATGTCGACACGGTAACGCAGGTCGGCCCTGTCGATGTTGGCGGCATGCTGGACAATGATCTGCCAAGCGACATCGGCGTCTCTTGTGCCAAGGTCAAGCAAGGTGCGATGCCGTTCCTCAGGGGTTTCCGCGCCCCTCCGGCCGAGGGACGAGGCCAGATCGGCATCGGCCAGCGTCTCGAGATCACCATCTTCCCCCGGCAGTGCCCCGGATCACCTTCTCCGAGACGACCTAGCCCTTCTCATCAGTGACAGTCTTGACGGGATAGAGGTGATCGAGCCCGCTCTCGATCCCCTAGAACTCGACTGCTTGGCTCCAATGGCAAGAACAGTCGGCACAAACAGCTCCTAGAGCCGGATCCCGAGGACCCGGACATGTGAATGAAAGCTCGTTCATCAACTTTACTGCTGGCTTGATCGTTCCATGTGCCACCAGGGATGATGCCGAGGATCGATTGGCCCGCCAGACCATGCGCTCGTGGACACTGCCTCCTAAGACCCTGTCCCGCCAATTATGGCTTGGGCAGAAGGGGGCTGAACATCGCTAACGAGAGGAATAGGGCCGAGGCGGCCGCCGCCAATCGTAGGGTGGTTCAATGATATAGGGCGTACCCGTGGTCGAAACATCGGAGGGCACGGCTTCGCTCTGCAAGTGAACAGCGGGAATTTCTCAATTGTCTTTCTTGGGGGTTCGGAGCGCCCGAAACCGTGCGGCTCGAACCGGGGTTTGATTCTGCTGCACAAGCTAGTCACTGTTTTCGCTCAGGTAGCCAGTCCCTCAATGCACCTAACGCCAGCGAATGGAGCGTCAGGACGGACCATTGACGGCTTGCCCCGAGGGAGGGCATGGACACTTTACCCTTGACGGGCGAGAACCCTGCAGGTCTTGCGACAGTGCATCATTTTTGACAAGAGCCCGAAAGCCAACTCATGCATCCTATCGTGACTGTCGGCGTGACCACGCACAACGAACAATATAATATCCAGGGCCTGCTTGATCGCCTCTCGCATCTGGACGAGGAGCATGTCCAGATCATCTTGTACGATGACGCCAGCACTGACGGCACCGCCTCGTCGATCGCCCTGCATCCCCTCTCCCGGCAACGCAACTTTGAGGCTCATCTGGCAGACGCCAACTTCGGCTCTCCCTCGGTCGGACGCCAGTTCATTGCTGACCGCGCAAAAGGCCCCTACGTGACCTTTGTCGATGGCGATGACCTGATTGATCCGAAAGCGCTGGCTGCTGCGGCAAGACGGTTAGTGCCGGGTTTCGATATCATCGTCACGCCGTTCGTAAACGGAAGACAACGATACTTCCCGGAGCAGATCGATCCCGAGCGCCCAGTCTCGCCAAACACGATCACGCGGCTCCTGTCCGGAATTGGTGGCAAGATCTACAATCGCGATGCCCTCTTGGGCAATTTGCAGGATGAGATCAAGGGGCGGAGTGAGGATGTTCGCCTCAATATGCGAATCCTCCTGGCCGGCTTTGATCGGGTTCTCTTCCAGGATACAGATCCCTTCTACCTGATCACCTCGTCCCGCAAGTCCATGCAGTCTCGTAACATCCTGCTGCCGGAGATCGCCGACCGGATCAGAAACTATCGGATCCTCAAGGACCGGTACGGGCTCGATGACACCTATCTCAAGGCTCTGCACCGCAACCTACTCACCGTGGCCCGCGACGACACCACCCTGAGCGAGCACCAGCGGAAAGAACTGTGCACGGCGATCAATTTGGTCATGCCGTTTCGCCTTCGCACGATTATTCACCTGGTGCATGATATCTCGACTATCGGG
>NZ_JAJATX010000134.1 GCF_020866965.1 Microvirga roseola | reverse complement strand
GTGATGGGTGGCGATGAGCAGCTTGGATGGATCCTGCCGATCCACCGCAAGGCCACGGATATGCGTCTGGCTCGGCAGTTCCTTGACTGCGATGGTCTCGGCCGCATTCACGCCCTTCGCCAGCCAGGTCGCGGAGGGTAGCAGGATGCCCGTCGCCACCAGCAGCGCCAGAATAGATCGTGATGGTTTCGTCATCATGGAATTCACCTGTGCTGAAGGATGTTGGACCTCAGTGCCGTTGCGGGCGCGCTTTTCTCTCGCCCGGAATGGATTGGCAGGCCGACTTCAGCGCCGGACCTTCGGCGTCCAGATCGAGGGCCTCAAGGGCATAGAGGAGATGATCCGCAACGTCGGTCCGACCGTCTGCGAGTGCCTGCTTGGAGGCCCTTAGCACCTGCTGTTCAAGCTGGTCGTAGTTACGAGGCATCCAAGACCTCCTCCACAGGATTGTCCGTGCTGTGACTGAAAACGGGCCCAACCTCGGATCCAGCCATCGGAAGTGCGACCGAGGTTGAAAGCAGCCGCCGCGCGGAGCAGCTAGAATAACGCGGCGGCTGCACGTCTCGCTTAGCCCCTCTGCCCGGGAACGGGCGGGGTCTCACGCGACGGATTGGGGGCGTTCTGATCGTTCATGGCTTGCATCATGCGGTTGCAGTTCTCCATCATCTGCATCATGGAGCCCATGTCGCCGCCCATCATTCCGCCACTGCCCATCATGGCGCCATGATCCATCGTTCCCGGCATGCTGTTCGTGTTGCCGGATGGGGCGCCCTGGGCGTAGAGCGCCGGTGCTGCGATTAGACCGGCAGCTACGGCCACGGCAGCGAAAGACGTTTTTCTGATCATGCTCATGTTTATCTCCTGGGCTAAATTGAGGTTTCTGGGTGTCGAGATGGGCCGGCGCTTAGGGCTGGCCAGGCCGGGATAGCTTGACCGGCACGGGCTGCAGCTGCTGATCACCAGGTGATCTCTGGCTGCCGCACCCCTTCGAGCCTCGCATCATGCACAGCCCCAGGGCACACATGGCGATACAGGGCGCCAGGGAGAGCAGAAGCGGTGCAATCCCAAGGGCAACGAGCCAGCCCCGGTTGAGGGCAGCACCCCCGACAAGCGCAGCAGCCGCCAGAGCAATTAGGACCTGTCGCCCACTGAACGGAAACGGGCGGGCAAGATTGAGCGTTCCGCCCTTTCTCTGAACCAAGGGCACGGAGGCTTCAGCACGTGTGTTCATGGCGTCCTTCCTAAACAGAAGCGGAGGGCACAGGCCCTGCCGGGGAGATGCAGCGGTTACCGCGTTACTGTCTGTTAGTTCGGACGGGCGCCCCGTTTGGTTACACGCTCACGGATCCGTGAGCGCTTTTTGTGCCGAGCACCCTAGCGGGCCTGATTTCCAGTGCTGCCTCCCCTAAGCTTCGGTTGTGTCCTGTGCCTTCTTGAGACAGTCGGCGCAGGCTCAGGAGGTGGCTCGCAATTCCGAGAGGGTCTCGCGGATGCCTTCCCGCAGCGGTGTCACAGTGGCCCCAAACGTCTGCTCGAATTTGGAGGTATTCATCACGAAATGCTGCTCAAACTGGTAGAGGACCTCGCGGGCCTCGCGGATCTGCCGGTTGAACAGGCCAGCAAGCGTCATCATCCCCCGCCCAAGTCGCCGTATCCGCGGTTGTTGGCCCAGCTCCTCATAGACTTCCGTGATGAAGGTCCGCCCCGTCACTGGTGGGCCGCTTGGAATGTGCCAGACCTCGCCCCAGGCGCGGGCATTCGTTCCAAGGGTAACCAGGCCACGGGCGAAGTCGGGAAGATAGGTAAGCGTATGCGGCACATCCAGTGAGCCAAGCCAGGAGGCAGTTTTTCCCTGCAGGGCCGGCTTGATCACCAGTTGATTGGCGGCTGAATTTGCCTGCGGCCCGTAAAAATCCGACCCGCGGCCAATTACGACGCCCACGCGCCTGCTGGCGTGGGCTGCCAGGAACTTTTCTTCCAGCCGGACCCGCAACTGTCCTTTGGCGCCGGTCGCCCGACGAGGGGTATCTTCCGTCATGGATCCACTCGGTGGGCCGTACATATAGAGGTTGTCGACGACCACCAGCACCGCATCGGCGGCGGAGGCTCCCGCGATCACGTTGTCAGCCATGGCTGGCAGGACCCGCTGCCATTGGGAGTACGGGACGTTTGCAGCATGATAAACAACGGCCGCGTCCTTGCACGCCTTCCGAACGTCCTCGGACCGCATGAGATCGGCCGGGACCGTCTCGACGCCGTTTGGCCATGGGCCAGCGGCTCTGCGGCTCACCGCCCGTACACGGCGGCCCTGACGCGCCAATTCGCCAACGAGGGCACGCCCTGCGCCTCCGGTCGCGCCGAGCACAACATGGTACCCTCCTGCCTCTGGCATAACCCCAACTCCCGAGATTTGCGGATCTGCGCGGGCAGCTCCTCCGCTCTAGGGGACCATATCCTGGCTCATTGCAAAAGCTCCTGAACCCATCGTCCAGTCTGATGCTTTGGCCTTCAGTCTGGAGCCGGATACCCACTGATCTGCCAGGGAGGAGCTGCCGCTTAGCGGCGGGCTAGCCGCCCCACCAGCGCGCGGGCTGCCTTGATCCACCCCCAT
>NZ_JAJATX010000133.1 GCF_020866965.1 Microvirga roseola | reverse complement strand
AGATCCTCCACTGAGCGGATCGGTGGAAAGCAAAAAGCCCCGGATCCCTCCAGGGCTTTTTTGTTCTTCCGCTGATGCGGACGCTCAGGCTTTCTTCGCCGGGCCCGTCTCGACGGGCAGATCCTCCCGTGCGCCCCATTCCGCCCAGGAGCCGTCATAGATCGCTTTGATGGGGTAGCCGGCGGCTTCCAGAGCAACGCCGATGATGGCGGCCGAGACTCCGGAGCCGCAACTCGTAATGACAGGGCGCTCGGAATCGATCCCGGCCTCCTTGAGGGCATGCTCGATACCCGCCTTATCCTTCAGCCGACCGTTCTCGATGATATCGTCGAAGGGGAGGTTGAGGCTTCCGGGCACGTGGCCCATCCGCAATCCGGGACGGGGCTCGGGCGCCTCTCCCCGGAACCTGTCCGCAGGCCGTGCATCGACTACCTGTGCGGATCCTGAACGCAAGGCGTCCTGGACGTCGGAGGCATCTGCGATGACGGCAAAATTGAAGGACGTCTCGAAACGGCGCTGCGTCCGCGGCCTCTGAGGCCCTGTCTCAATGGGCCTTCCTTCAGCCTTCCAGGCAGGCAGGCCCCCTTCAAGGATTAATACGTTTCGAGCTCCGAAAACCTGGAAGGTCCAGCGCACCCGAGGAGCAGCGAAAAGGCCCGCGCCGTCATAGACGACAATCCGCATGTCTTCGCTGATCCCCATATCTCCGACGATCCGAGCGAAGTCCTCAGGTGAGGGCAGCATGTGGGGCAGGGGGGACGCGGTGTCCTTGACCGTGTCGATATCGAACCGCACTGCTCCGGGGATGTGGCCTTCCAGATATTCCGCTTGCGGATCGCGATTTTGTGTCGGGAGGTACCAGGAGCCGTCAACGACCACGAGATCGGGATTGTTCAGGTGGTCCTGCAGCCAGGCGGTCGAGACGAAGGGCTGGGTCATGGAACGGCTTCCTTGCTTCAGTCGACGAGGGAAAGGCGGACGCGGCGGTTCTGCTTGCCCTTCTTCTCGATCGCGGTGATCGCTACTGTCCCGATCTCGCCCGTGCGGCGCACATGGGTGCCGCCGCAGGGCTGCAGATCGATGCCCTTGATTGAGACCAGGCGCACCCGCCCCGATCCGCGCGGTGGCTTCACCGACATGGTCTTCACGAGGGCGGGATTGGCGTCCAACTCCTCGTCCGTGATCCAGCGCTCGGTGACCGGCGCATCCTGGGCGATCAGGGCGTTGAGCTTCTCCGTGATCTCATCCTTGTCGAGTCCGGCATCGGGAATATCGAAATCGAGCCGCCCGTCGCCATCGCCGATGGCGCCGCCGGTGACGGGGTAGGGCAGGACCACGCTAAGCAGGTGTAGCGCGGTGTGGACGCGCATGCGCTTGAGACGCCGCTCCCAGTCGAGCTGCAGCTCGATGGGCTCGCCCGCGGAAAGGAGCGCGGCCGCCTCCGGGCCGACCAGATGCAGGATCTGGGAGCGGTCCGGGCCGTAGACCGTGTTCGTCACCTCGATCCGGTCGCCATTGCCGCGCAGGAGCGCGCCCACATCCCCTGGCTGTCCGCCGCCCTGCGCATAGAACACCGTGCGGTCGAGGATAACGCCGCCCTCAGGCGTGACGCCGACAACGGTCGACTGACAGGAAGGAGCATAGGCATCGTCGCGAAACAGGAGGGTCGTGGCTGTCATGGTGTTCCTAAAAGCAGCTGGGCAGGCATTTCACCTGCACGGGTATCCGCCGCGATGCTGCCGGCAAGGGGGCGGGCCGGTCAAGCCGCCGGCCTCATTTCCTTGCTTCAGGAGGCGATGGCCCGGAGACTGCGGAAGGCCTCGAGCGCCCGCTCCCGGGCGGGGCCATGCGGCACGATGGGGGCGGGGTAGGTCTCGCCCAACCTGATGCCTGCGGCCTGGAGCATCTCGGCGGAGGCCTCCCACGGCCGGTGAATGAAGGCCGAAGCAAGCCCCGCGAGCTCAGGCACGTAGCGAGGTACGTAGTCGCCTTCCGGGTCGAACTTCTCTCCCTGGGTGACCGGATTGAAAATGCGGTGGAAGGGAGCCGAATCCGGCCCCGATCCTGCAATCCATTGCCAGCTGAAAGCATTGTTGGCCGGATCCGCGTCGACCAGCGTATCCCAGAACCAGGCCTCGCCCTGCCGCCAATCGGCGAGCAGGTGCTTCACCAGAAAGGAGGCGGCGATCATGCGCACACGGTTGTGCATCCAGCCGGTGCGCCAGAGCTGGCGCATGCCGGCATCGACAATCGGGTAGCCCGTTCGTCCCTGCTGCCAAGCCTTGAGGGACTTTGCATCCGCGTTCCAGGGAAAGTGCCTAAAGCGGCTGCTATGCGGCTCAATGGGAAGGTGAGGGTAGTCGTGGAGGAGCTGATGGCTGAAGTCCCGCCAGACCACCTCGCTCAGAAACTTTTCCAGATCCCGGTCCAGGTCGGGCCGGTCGGCGCTCAAGGTTTGCGCCGCATGCCAGACCTGCCGCGGACTGATCTCTCCGAAGCGCAGATGCGGAGACAGGCGCGATGTTGCACCAAGGCTCGGAATGTCACGGTTATCGGAATAGCCCCTAACACTACTTTGGCAGGTATGAGGAACCGGGCGGGGCCTGCCGACGT
>NZ_JAJATX010000132.1 GCF_020866965.1 Microvirga roseola | reverse complement strand
CTGCTTCAGTGGCCTTCTACCTCAATTAACGAGTCCTGAGCCTAGGCACCAGCGGCTGAGAGACATTGAGCGCTCCCGCCTTGCGCCGTGGAGTGCAGCATGCCCAGTAATTCTTTTCCTACACTGCCGATCGCCGTCGTATTGTGGTGATGTCACATTAACTGAGTATAGCCGTTGAGGGGGCCGACAAGGCCGGCTTTTGCACAGGTCAAGTCGCTGATTTTCCTCGACATCCGATTTTTGGTTGATGAGTATAGAGCAGTATTCCCCGTTAATGTGACATCACCATCGCGAGGCGGTGTGGCATGTCTTTATCCGCGCTCAGTAAGGAAGCAGGTCTCGACCCGACATCATTCAATCCCTCAAAGCGGTACGGTCCCAAAGGCCGAGAGCGATGGCCGTCCACCGAGACCCTTGCCAGGGTGCTCCAAGTCGCCAATCTCGATACGAGAGGATTCGCCGAGATCCTTGATGCCGGAGCAGGACACCAGGCGGATAAGACCCCGACGCCGTGACGCCGCAGCAAACGATTTGCGGCTCTTCTAGAAGGACGCATCAGGCTTGCGGCTCAGGCCGCTCCACTTCCATGCCGCATCCGTGGTATTTCAGCAACGGGGACACGGGTGCGACTTGCCGAAGACATCGAGGTTTCACGCGAATTCGAGCTATAGAGATTCCGAGACTCGGACACTCCCTGGCGGTTCGGTTGATCTGGTCCAGCGCCAAGAGCCACGGCGTGATGTTCCTTGAGGATCTTGGTCGACCGTCAGGCGGCGATTGGGCAAGTTTCCTCGAAGCGCTCCGAATACCGGACGATGGGACTTCTCCTAATTTGGACTCGGACAGACGTGCCCCATCCTCACGATGGTGCACCCAAACGGCAGCCACGAAGCCGATTGCGAGAGTCAGGTTGAGCAGTAGGTCTTGTGACGGAGCGGCGACGAATTGGACCCGCGGCTGGGCAGGGGATGTAACCCTCCTACCGCTATCACCAGTTTCGGCCGGAGATCATTCGGCATGCAACCGGGCTTTATCTGCGCCGCACCCTCAGCTATCAGAATGTCGAGGAACTCCTGGCGCATAGCCTCTCACTCTGCGCTTTCCATAAGTCTCGGCAGGAGGCGGATCACGCTAGCAAAGATTGGGATGAGCGGCTGAGTTTGGCCTGCCCACTCGGGACCGTACTCCTTTCCATCCCTTTGAAGCCCGTGCTGGAACGGAATGGCTCCGCTTTTGTTGTGTGCCCGTGAGATCGAGAAAATGGTCCTGCCGATGAGCCAAGTGTTCACCGAGCCTCGCATGGTAATTCTCGTGGTCGAGGATCAGACCCTTGTGCGCATGTTCATCACCGATTTCCTCGGTGAGGCAGGCTTTAAGGTTTTCGAGGCCGTGAATGCCGACGAGGCGCTGCAGATCCTCGAAGCACGCCCTGACGTGCAGGCCATTGTCACGGACGTTGAGATGCCAGGCTCGATGAACGGTGTTGAGCTGGCCGGTGTTGTGCGGGAGCGATGGCCGGGCGTGGGCTTGATCGTCACCTCGGGCCGCGAGCGCCCTGGCCCTGACGATCTGCCCGATGACGTGGCGTTTCTTGCAAAGCCGTATCTGCCTGAGACTGTCACTGGCATCATCCGGCAGATGGCGGCCCCGCAGGTGGTCGAGTCCGCACCAATGCACGACGACTGAGAGCTGGCTAATGCATCCTCGTCTCCAGAGGAATGGAGAGCAGGATACTCCCTTGTGGGCAGACGACATCGAGCTGCCACCCCCGCCACTCCTCATCGACCTGATCGGCCTCTTCGCGGATCTCTCGGATAGCCTGCAACGCGAGGCCGTGTGCGCTCGCAAGATCCGAGACCTCAACTCCTGAATCATCCGGAATTATCTCGCGGCCATTCACGAGGTGGAAGTAACAGCGCATCAGATACCTCTGCAGGTTGCAAGTCAGCGGAGTTGTGCAATTTCGACCGTGTAATGGTGGCGAGAATGAGGATTAACTCCTTCGAGTAGGAATATTGGTGAGAAAAGGAGGGAGATCTCTGATCGGCTATGAATGCTGGTTGGTGAGCAAACGCGGTGCCTTTAACCACGCCAGCAAGAATGCGCGTGGAGATCCTTGAGGTTAGCATAGCCGGCTAGCTAGCTAGCTAGCGTCGCCGGAGCAACTCATGTGAAGGCTTTTCTGATGGCTGACTCGACGCGCCTCGAGGAACTCGTTCGGATCCGGACGGCTCTCGGCTTCTCGCAAGCCGAGATGGCCTACAAGCTCGAACTGACCGTACGGGAGTACCAGGCCCTCGAGTGGGGTGAGTCCGAAATCCCGAACGTCTACTGGTGGGCGGTCGAGCGGTTGGCGCTGGCCCAGGCGGCGCAGGAGAGGAGCCCGAGAATGGTGCCTGCGGCGGTGCTGCGGGACGTGCACGCGATCATGCCCTTGGCGCGCGGTATCCCTGGATGAGCCTGCGGCCCCGGAGAGGCGCTGGTCGAACCTGACGAGCTTTTCGGGAATAATCCTGGCCACAGCCGGCTGAGGAAGCTCGCCGGTCCTTAGCTGCCCCTGTCGATTTGGCCGGGAACTGAGCGCCCAGTGGGGCGCTCATTCTTGTGTGCCGAGCATGTTCGACAGCTCGGAGGTGTAAGTCCT
>NZ_JAJATX010000131.1 GCF_020866965.1 Microvirga roseola | reverse complement strand
CCCTGAATTAACATCACACCCGGATCACCCTCATGGGGCAGGCTATGCTCGACCCGGTTGTTCAGATAGGCGCTCTGCCGGATGCGAATGGGTTTCAGGTCAGGTCGCGATCTGTCCTGAAGCCGGTCTGCAGTATCACAGGACAGGATCGCCTCCCGATTGGTCTGACTTCCGTCGACGACGATCCGCTCGGGTCGGCCATGCCGCTTAAGAGCTTTGCGCAGGAACCATTTGGCGGCAGCCAGATTGCGCCGCTCACTGAACCAGAGTTCGACCATGTCGCCGTTGTTGTCGATGGGCCGGTAGAGATACATCCACCGCCCGCGGACCTTGATATAAGTCTCGTCTATATGCCATTTCCGGCTCACGGGACGTTTGCGCCGATTGAGCTGCTCAAGTAGAAGCGGCGCATAATGAACGGTCCAGCGATGGATAGTAGCGTGGTCCACTGAGATGCCGCGCTCGGTCATCATCTCCTCCAAGTTCCGGAGGCTGAGATTGTAAGCCAAATACCAGCGGACGCAGAGTAGGATCACGGATCGATCAAAATGCCTGCCCTTGAACATAATAAATCTCCGGAGATTGCCGGAAGGCATAGACCGAACTGAGTTACTGATGGGTTTGCGACAGTTCCTGCGTAAGAGGTCTTGGTCCGGGTATTGATGGGAGACGCCAGCATAAATCCACTGGCGTCTCTTCTGCTGTTACTCCGCCGGCGTAATGCGTTGAACCTGCCCCCATATGTGATCCACGGGCGATGCAACCTTCCGGGCTTGGTAAGTTTGTTGGGCGAAGGCGCTCGGGGTCAAGCCACCGAGCGCTGTATGCGGTCTGGTCTCATTGTAATCTCTCCTCCAGTCTTCAATCCGCTCCCTGGCATCGGCCATGGACAGGAACCATGACGCATTCAGGCATTCCGCTCTTAGGCGGCTGTTGAACGCCTCAATGTACGCGTTGTCCGTGGGCGTTCCTGGCCGGGAGAAGTCGATCTCGACCCGGTTCAGGTACGCCCACTGGTCGAGCGCTCGACCGGCAAATTCCGGGCCATTGTCCACCCGCAGGCTCTTGGGCCGACCGCGGCTTCTGGCGATCTCATCAAGGGCCTCGACGACCTGGTAGGCACGGAAACTCACTCGCGGGACTATCGCCAGTGACTCGCGCGTATGGCAGTCCACTACCGTCAGGATCCGGAACGGCCGCCCGTCGAAAAGCTGGTCGGCCATGAAGTCCATCACCCACACCTCGTTGGGGCCGCCCACCTCCGGCCGACCCTGTCGGTAGCGCCAGGCGCGCCTACGCTTGGGTGCCTTGGGCCGGATCGACAGCCCCTCCTCGCGGTAGAGGCGGTAAGTGCGTTTGTGGTTCACCGGCCAGCCCTCCCGCCGCAGCAGAATGTGCAGCCGGCGGTAGCCGTAACGCCCTCGGGCTGCTGCCAACTCCTTGAGCCGCATGCGCAGCTCAACCTGCGGATCCNGCCGCAGCAGAATGTGCAGCCGGCGGTAGCCGTAACGCCCTCGGGCTGCTGCCAACTCCTTGAGCCGCATGCGCAGCTCAACCTGCGGATCCGACCGCTTGCGGTAGCGCTGCGAGGAGCGCTGGAAATCCGTCGCGGAGCATGCCCGCCGTTCGGTGATGCCCATCTTGCGGATCACCTCGGCCACCGGCGTGCCGCTCTCCGCTTGGCGCAGAGCAAAGGCGATCTGCTCCTCCGTGTAGCGCGTCTTCTTCATGGCACTGACCCTCCTCAAGGATCAAATTGCCCGAAAAAGTTGTCCTCCAAATGGACCAGTTTGGCGGGTCAGGACCAGGTCTGTCTCTATCACCGCTTGATGGAGAGAGAGTAAGGAGTTCTGGATGAAAGGTGCTATCTGATTTCCATCTTTCGCTATCGACTAGGAGTAATGGAACCGGCTATACTGACATTCCGCTTGCTAGTTGTGGTTCTAACATGGAAGAAACTTCCAATTCCGCTCTTGATCGCGTTGACATCAAGATCCTGCGCGCCCTTCAGGCCGACGGGCGGCTGACCAACGCCGAGCTCGCGGCGCGGGTGAGCGTCAGTGCCGCAACCTGTCACAGGCGGACGCAGCGTCTGTTCGATGACGGCTTCATCACGGGCGTTCGGGCGGAAGTCGCCCCTTCCATGGTAGGACTAGGCACGCTTGTGATGGTCGGCGTCGTGCTCGACCGGTCTACGCCCGAGAGTTTCGCGGCGTTCGAAGGAGCCGTGCTTGGCATGAAGGATGTTCTTGACTGCAATCTGGTGGCGGGCGACTTTGACTACCTGCTGAAGATCCGCGTCCGTGACATGGAGGACTTCAACAAGCTGCATGGGCAGAAGCTGATCGCCCTTCCGGGTGTGAGGCAGACGCGGACCTTCTTCGTCATGAAGTTGGTCAAGGAAAATGCTCGCCTGCCGTTTTGAAGGTGCATGCGGTCGCGACTCAACCGTGAGGGGTGCCGCCGATACCTGTGATGCGCCCCCCTCTCCGCACCAGGACAGAGTGGCATACAACCATCATACTGCCTGGTATTGCTGCTGCGTGGAACGCCATAGTGCCTGCCCCGGCAAGCTCCGATCCTAGAGGAAAACCGGCTATTCGTTGCCTAGTGGTGCGAATGTCCTGTGCTCCCTCGTCTCCGTTGCATTGCCAGTGATGGTCGCGCACAGG
>NZ_JAJATX010000130.1 GCF_020866965.1 Microvirga roseola | reverse complement strand
CTTGATCTCATGGGTGCTGGCTCCCTCAGCTCTTCCGCCATCCATGTTTCGAGTTTAGGGGCTTTTACCATCGGTTGGGCCGACGGTGCTCGCTCCATCAAGAGCCTCTGGGGAACGGGTACGGTCCAGACTGACCAGAACGACCTCACCATTGGCGAAGGCAACTTCGGAGGCAGCATCCACAGCCTTGGTCGTCTCATAAAGGCAGGAGATGGCGTCCTCACCCTGTCAGGTCTCATCAATTCCATCCAGGGTGGCACAGTCGTGGAGGCTGGCACGCTCTCCATTCTGGGTTCCATGACCAGCGACGTCCAGGTTCGGTCCGGAGCGACCCTGAGTGGCGCCGGGCCCATCCGTGGACACGTCGCTGTTGACGCCGGAGCCACTCTCGCAGGCTTGGGCACCTCGCCCTTGGGAATGAGCTCGCTTCACCTCGATGCTGCCTCGAGCGTCGACGCAACGTTCAGGACTGCAGGGATCCCGGTCTTTTTCGTCAATGGAAACCTCACCGTAGGAGGCGCGCTGAGGATCAACCCCGCCTCAATCCTGTCCTATGGCACCTTCGCCCTGTTCGACAGCACCGGGACCACGAACAACGGAATGGTCCTTGCCAGCGCCCCCGCCGGATACCAGCCGGGGAGCTTCTCCCTCAAAACCGAGGCCGGCAGGATCAGTCTCGTGGTCGGCCCTGTCGCGGGCGATCAGAACTGGAAGGGCGGGTCCGGCACCTGGTCCGCAGGATCAACCTGGCTGAACCCCGGCAGCAATCTCCAGGTTGGCTGGAGCGGCAATACGGCGATCTTCGGCGGCTCATCCGGCCAAATCGACGTGCAGGGGACGCAGACGTTCTCCAACCTGCGCTTCGAGAGCAACGGCTACGTGCTCCAGTCCGGCTCAAATGGGGAGCTCGCCATGGCTGGAGGCGAGAGCGGCATCAACGTGAGCAATGGCGCCACGGCCACACTCAACCTGCCCGTCACAGGATCAGGCAAACTCGCCAAGAGCGGTGCGGGAACGCTGGTCCTCGGCGACGGCAACACGTACACGGGCGGCACGAGGATTGAGGCCGGGACGCTCGCGGGATCGGCCTCGAGCTTTGGCACGGGCGACATTGAGAATGACGGAACCCTGGAGCTCCGGCAGGCCACGGATGCAACCCTCGCCGCCAGGATCTCCGGAAGCGGCGGGTTTCACAAGACCGGGGCAGGGGTCCTGAACCTGACGGGAGCGAGCACCTATACGGGGGGGACCCTCGTGCGGGAAGGTCGCCTGAAGGCCAACGGCTCACTGGCTTCATCCGTCACCGTCGCATCCGGAGGTATCCTCGGCGGCTCGGGTCAGATCGGCGGGCTGGAAGCTCAGTCCGGCGGCATGATCGCGCCGGGCAACTCCATCGGTACGCTGCGCGTCAACGGTCCGGTCAGCTTCGGGGCAGGCTCGACCTATGAGGTCGAGGTCGATGCCGCAGGCAACTCCGACCGCATCGAGGCCACGGGACAGGCCACGATTGCCGGCGGCACTGTGCGGGTGCTGGCTGAGAACGGCAGCTACAAGCCGTCAACGAGCTACAAAATCCTCACGGCGGATGGGGGCGTCTCGGGCGCGTTCTCGCGCGTGACCTCCAACCTTGCCTTCCTGACGCCAGCCCTCGACTACGATCCCAACTCTGTCGTCCTCACCCTGTCCCGTAAGACGGATAACGCGGAGGAAGAGACACCGCCCAAGCCGTTACGCTTCTCGTCGGTTGCTCAGACCAGGAATCAGTTCAACACGGCCGAGGCCGTGGAAGCCCTGGGCAACGGCAACCGCCTGTTCGATGCGGTTGTCGGTCAGAGCGCCGGTGGCGCCCGTCAGTCATTCGATGCACTCTCGGGTGAGGTTCACGGCAGCGCAGCCAGCTCTCTCCTGAGTGGAGCCTTGCGGACGCAGGACCTGCTGCTGAACCGCATGCGCAGCACTCCCGCGCCTGCCCCCGTCGGCCAGACCGGTACAGTTGCGGCCGCATACGCTGCCGATCGGCCGGCCCGTGGGATGGCACCGGAGGCTCTGGTGCTTCCGAGCCTCGATCCGCACCGCTTCGCCCTCTGGGGCGAAGGCTTCGGCTCGTGGGGGCAGATCCGCGCTAACGGCAACGCCGCCGGCGTGGATACCTCCACGGGCGGCTTCGTCATCGGCGCCGAGGCGCGGCTCGACGAGACCTCCACGCTTGGCATCGCCGGCGGGTTTTCCCGCACCACCTTCGACGTGGACGGGCGCCTGTCCTCCGGCTCGAACGAGACCACGTTCGGCGCGATCTACGGCACGGCCCAGTGGGGAGCCGTCAACCTGCGGGCCGGCGCATCCTATGCCTGGCACGACATCGACACCACCCGCACGATCACCTTCCCGGGCTTTGCCGATCAGACGAATGCGTCCTACAACGGCTCGAGCCTGACGGCTTTTGCGGAGGTCGGCTATGCCTTCGAGCTCGGGCGGGTGACGCTTGAGCCGTTCCTTGGTGCGTCCGTCATGCGCCTGCACACGGACAGCTTCGTCGAGAACGGAGGCATTGCTGCGCTCACCGGGTTCAGCCGCACGCATGAGCTCGCGACCACCACGCTGGGGCTCCGGGCCGAGGCGCGGATCAGCAACGATCTCCCATTGACACTCAGGGGCATGGTCGGCTGGCGTCGGGCCTATGGCGACTTTGAGCCTGCTGCGCTGCTCGCCTTCTCGGGCGGAGCATCCGCCTTCGCGGTCTCCAGTGTTCCGCTCGACCGGGACGCCCTTGTGGCGGAGGCTGGTCTCGACTGGCAGATCAACAGGGACATGGCGCTGGGCGTGTCCTATTCCGGGCAGATCGGGGCACGGGCGCAGGAGCACGCGGTAAAGGGTAGCTTCACATGGAGGTTCG
>NZ_JAJATX010000013.1 GCF_020866965.1 Microvirga roseola | reverse complement strand
ATCAGGAGGTAATTAGAACTCTAAACCTGCAACTGTAGTGCTAGACTAGCTTAGGGCAATGAGGTCGGCGCTTTCGGTACACCGATCAGGCCGCAACATGCGGCGAGCATGCGCTCCGCATTCGCAGACGTAAGACCGCAGCCGCTCATCCACGTCCGTCCGTGAACTGGATGAGATCCCAGAGGTTGCCGTAGAGATCCTCGAACACGGCCACGATGCCATAGGGCGCCTGCTCCGGTTCGCGAACGAAGCTGATGCCTGCCTTAACCATGGCTGCATGATCCCGCTGGAAATCATCGGTCTGAAGAAACAGGAAGACGCGGCCTCCGGCCTGATTGCCGATGAACGTCTCCTGATGAGCGGAGGAGGCGCGGGCCAGGAGCAGCGAGGTGCTTCCCTCTCCCGGGGGGCGAACAACGACCCAGCGCTTGTCCTGCTCCGGCTGATACGTGTCCTCGACCAGCTGGAACCGGAGCTTGTTGACGTAGAAGTCGATCGCTTCGTCGTAGTCACGAACGACAAGGGCGATATGCGCGATCCTCTGATTCAAGGCATTCTCCACACAGGTGCCGCAATCATCGGCAGCCGACAGCTGCGGACGAAGAGCCGGCGTGCTTGCGCAAACGAAACGGGCCTCCGAAGAGGCCCGTCCTGAATGCTCTTGCCGGTCGGCTTACTTCGTCGCCTGCTCGAACAGTTCCTCCACATGCTCCCAGTTCACGAGGCTGTCGAGGAAGGCCTTGAGGTAGTCGGGGCGACGGTTGCGGTAGTCGATGTAGTAGGAATGCTCCCACACGTCGCAGCCGAGGATCGGCTGGGCGCCGTGGACGAGGGGGTTCTCGCCGTTGGGCGTCTTCATGACGGTGATCTTGCCGTCCTTGACCGCAAGCCAGGCCCAGCCCGAACCGAACTGGCTGACGCCCGCCTGGATGAAGTCCTCCCTCATCTTGTCGACGGAGCCCAGATCCTCGACGATCTTCTTCTCGAGCTTGCCGGGAAGCGCGCCGCCGCCATTGGGCTTCATCCACATCCAGAAATGGATGTGGTTGTAGTGCTGTCCGGCATTGTTGAAGAGCGCCTGGTTCTTGCCGTAGGAGCCCTTCACGACCTCCTCGACACTCTTGCCCTCGAACTCCGTGCCCTTGAGCAGGTTGTTGCCGGTGTTCACATAGGCGGCATGATGCTTATCGTGGTGGAATTCCAGCGTCTCCCGCGACATATAGGGCTGCAGGGCATCGTAGGCATAAGGCAGTTCTGGCAGGGTGAACGACATCGGCGTCTCCTTTGAGGTTGAGCGACCTGTGCGTTAGTTAAAGCGGCCTGTGCCGGAGGGCAACGGCCAAGCTTCGGGCATTTTTCCTCCCAAGCTTTTCTTGAGATTGCCTTTCGCCTATAGAAGCATAGCTTCGCCTTCAAATCCTGTGGTTTTGCGTAACATGGAGACGGCATGATCATCGCCCTTTTCGCCCTCGCTCTTGCGATGATCGTCGGCGGGTTGCTCACTGCTTTCTTCGGCTGGGACATTGTCCTGATCGAACGTGGCTGGACGATGGTGATCGCCGGCACTTTCAGCGCGGCGAGCGGTGCGCTTCTGCTGGGCATCGCGGCTGCCATCAGGAAACTCGGCCAGATCCACGAAGCCCTTGCCCGCCTTCAGACCCTTCCTTCCGGACAAGGCGTCTCCGCTGCAACTGCCGCAACGGCCGGGCTCTCGCTGGCGGCGCTTGCGGGCGGCCTCGAGAACGAGGAGGAAGCCGAGCGGCGCGACGAGGATCAGGCGACACTGCCGCTTTTTGCGGACGAGGATAGGAGCGAAGGCGGCATCGCCGACCGGGAGCCTGCCGAGCGTCCCGCTCCCACCGAGCCCCGGGCGTTCCCGACCAGAAGGCCTTTCGAGACCGAACGATCCGAGGAGCAGGCATCTCTGGAGGCGAGGGTGCCGGGCTTCCTGCTGGCGGAGCGGACCCGCGAGACGGAGGTCGAGGTCCGGGTCGAAAACGCGGACGATTCCCTCTACGAGACCGAGCCTGCCGCCAGAGAATCCGAATCTCAGGTCGAAGCCGGGGAAGAGGATCGCGCGGAGGAGGTGACGCCGGCGGCCTGGCCCGAGGCATCCGACACCCCCGAGGCGCCTGCGGACGAGGCCGAGGAGGCGGAAGCCGATCTGGAGGAGGCCAGCTCCGCAACCGTCATAGGCACCTACAATTCCGGCGACAACCGCTACGTCATGTTCTCCGACGGCTCGATCGAGGCGGAGACGCCGCGCGGCAACTTCCGCTTCAGGTCCCTCGACGAGCTGAAGGAATTCATCGCCTCCGGCGGCGAGAGCGGCTCCTCGGCCGCCTGACGGGCCGAGGGTCTATTTCAGGAGCGGGGAGAGGGCGCGGAAGTCCTCCGTCGTGGCCCGCTCCAGCCATTCGAAGACAACCATTTCCGTCGTCACCCAATGGCAGCCCGCGTGGAGCAGGCGCGCGCAGGCTGCGCTGACGCTTTCGGCCGCGCGGCTCGACACGGCGTCGGCCGTGACGAACACGTCATACCCTGCCGTTCGCAGCTCCATGGCCGTCTGCAGCACGCAGACATGGGCCTCCGCTCCACAGATGACGATCTGGTCCCGTCCGCTGCCTCTCAGGGTCGAGACCCGCTCGGCGATCGCCTGATCGCCCGCCGCGGAAAAGCTCGTCTTCGGGAAGCTCATCATCTCTTCGGGAAGGGCATCGATCACCGCCTGAACGGTCGGTCCAAGGCCCTTCGGGTACTGCTCCGTGACGGTCACGGGAACACCCAGGCGCCCGGCGGCCTGAAGGAGAACGCCCGTGCGCCGGATCACCGCCTCGCCGTTCAGAATGGCGGGCATCAGCCGGGCCTGGAGATCGACGACGAGGAGATGCGAGCGCTTCGCGTTCAGCAGCATGGCGGCCTATTTGTTGTCCGGGTTGAAGATCGGAGGTTCGCCGGGGATCGGCATCACCATGGTGAAGCGCAGGCCTTCCTCCTGGAAGTCCATCTTCACATCGGCCTGCAACTGCGCGGTCAGCACCCGCTGCAGCAGGCGCGAGCCGAAGCCCTGGCGCGTCGGAAGGGAAACGCGCGGGCCCCCGCGCTCCGTCCACGAGAAATGCAGCACGCCCCGCTCGCCGCCCGGCTCAATGCGCCAACTGACCTCGACCTTCCCGCCGAAGGTGGAGAGCGCCCCGTGCTTGGCGGCGTTGGTGGTGAGCTCGTGGATCGCCATGCCGATGGGCACCGCCGCCTCGGAGGGCAGTTCCACGTGAGGCCCCTCGACGAGAACCTGGTTGCGCGCCTCGTCCTCATAGGGGCCGAGCTCGGTCTGGACCAGATCCTCCAGCGCGGCCTTCTGCCAGAGATCCTCCGTGAGCAGGTTATGGGTGCGGGCGAGCGAAACGATGCGCCCGACGAAACCCTGATAGAATTCGTCGATGCTCGACGCCGTGCGGGCCGTCGAGCCGACGATGGCCTGGACGGTGGCGAGCGTGTTCTTGACCCGGTGGTGCAGCTCCCGGATCAGGAGCTGCTGACGCGCCTCGGCCTGCTTATGCTTCGACACGTCGATATTGACGCCGATGATACGCGCCGGCTTGCGGTCCGGGCCGTATAGGACCGTCATGCTGCCCTCGATATGGCGGAAGCCTCCCTCAGGCATCAGGATGCGGTAGCTGAAGGGCAATTCCCGTTCGCCGCGAGCAGCGGCCTCCGCAAAGTCCTTCTCGAAGGCGGCGACATCGGCGGGGTGAACGCGGGTGCTCCAGCCCTCGTAGGTTCCCTCGAAGCTTCCCGGCTCGAGGTTGAACATGCGCTCCTGTTCCGACGTCCAGATGATCCGGCCGGTCGACACATCCCAGTCGAAGACGCCGATCCGGGCCGTGCGCTGGGCCAGGGCCAGACGCTCCTCGCTCTCGCGCAGGGCCGCCTCGGTTTCCTTGAGGTTGTGAATATCCACGCTCGTGCCGACCCAGCCCTTGAACTCTCCTGACGGGGAATGGATCGGCGCACCCTGGATCAGGTGCCAGCGATAGACGCCCTCATGGGACCTGTAGCGCGCCTCGGTCTCATAGGGCGTGTGCTGGCTGATGACCGTTTCCAGCTCCTTCGTCATCCGCGCCATGTCGTCGGGATGGATGGCATGCATCCAGCTGTGACCTAGCGCGTCTTCCGGAGAGAGGCCGGAATAGGTCACCCAGCGCTGGTTCGTATAGAGCAGCTCGACCTTGGGGTTGAGGATCCAGACGAGAGCGGGGAGGGATTCCGCGATGACCTTGAAGCGGGCGTCGGTCTCGCGCAGGTCGATTTCGGCGCGCGCCTTCTCCACCGCCGTCCAGGTCCGCTCGGCCACATCCTCGGCCAGGGACAGCTCGTCGCGCGACCAGGCGCGGGGCCCCGCCGAATGCAAGTACAGGATCGCCGTGAGCTTCTGATTCTTGAGCAGCGGGACCGCGAGGGCCGACCTCGCGTTGAGGGTGCTGTAGGCCGTCTGAACCTCGGGGTTGCTCGCGCGAGGATCGGTCCTGATGTCCTCCACATGAATGGGCCGGCCCTGGTTGAGCTCCGCCATCATTGTGGGCAGGAAGTCGTAGAGGCGATAGGCCCGGCCCTGGTTGCTGATGACGCCCTTGGACCACTCCCTCTCGACCAGGATGATGCCGCGCTCCTCGTCGACCTCGCCGTAGCCCGCGCAATCCACCTTCAGGAACTGACCCAGGCTCTGGGCGGTCGTTTCCATGATCGCGTCCGGGTCGTTCAGGTCCCGCAGCTGATCGTTCAGGTTCAGCAGGAATTCCTGGCGGCGCTGGGCCAGGTGGATCTCCTCCTTGATCTTCTCCCTTTCGGTGATGTCCTGAAAGACGCCGAAGAGGTGGGCGGGCTTGTCGCCATCGTACACGGCTCCGCCCTGCACCTGCACGCGGATGATGCGCCCGTCGGGCTTGATGAAGCGGTGGTCGATGTTGAAATGGGTCCTTGTCCTGACCCCGAAGGCGATGGCCTGCCGGATGCGCTCGAGGTCCCCGGGATGGAACATCTGCTCGAGCGCATCGTGCGTGAGCACCATGTCCTGTGGCAGGCCGAGGCTGAACTTGAACGTGGCCGAGCCGGTCATCTCGTCGGTTTCGAGGTTGCGGTCCCAGGCGCACAGCTTGCCGACCTCGAGCGCCATCTGCAGCTTGCCGTTGGCGACACGAAGGGCAGTCTGCGTCTCATGGAGCGCCTGCTCCGTCTCGCGAACGCGCTGCTCCAGCTCCGCGAGGCGCCGTTTGTCGTCTCTTTCCAGAGAAGCAACCTTGTTGGCCATTGGTTCAGTCGCCCCGTTGGGTCATGGACGCGTACGTTCCGATCGTTTCATTGCCTGCCCGGCAGCATATCCCATTCCAAGGGCTTGTTATATCAAGACATAGGGTCTCGCATCAGGTCTGAAACCCCCCGATGCACTTCAGGGCGAACGTATAGGCGAGCGCCACCTCTTCCAAGCGGTCGAAGCGGCCTGCGGCGCCTGCATGACCCGCCTCCATGTTGAGCTTGAGGAGGATCGGGCCGCCGCCGGTCATGGTGGCCCGGAGCCTCGCCACCCATTTCGCGGGCTCCCAGTAGGTCACGCGCGGATCCGTCAGCCCGGCCATGGTGAGGATCGCCGGATAGGCCTGGGGCTTCACGTTATCGTAGGGCGAGTAGGACAGGATCGTGCGGAAGGCGGCCTCGTCGGCGGCCGGATTGCCCCATTCCGGCCATTCGGGCGGGGTGAGGGGAAGCTCGCCGTCGAGCATGGTGTTGAGCACGTCGACGAAGGGCACCTCGGAGATGATGCCGGCGAAGAGGTCCGGCGCAAGGTTCGCCACCGCGCCCATGAGCATGCCGCCCGCGCTTCCGCCATGGGCGACAATCTGTCCGCGCGACGTGTAGCCCGCCTCGATCAGGGCCTCGCCGCAGGCGATGAAATCCCGGAACGTGTGCGTCTTCTTCTCGCGCTTGCCGTCGAGATACCAGCGCCAGCCTTTCTCCGTGCCGCCGCGGATATGGGCGATGGCATAGACGAAGCCCCGGTCCACGAGGGAGAGAATGCCCGTCCGGAAGCTCGCCGACATGGAGATCCCGTAGGAGCCGTAGCCGTAGAGGAGGCAGGGGGCCGAGCCGTCGAGGGCGGTCTCGCGCCGGTGGACGATGGAGATCGGCACCTTTTCCCCGTCCGGAGCCGTGGCGAAGAGGCGGCGCGTCACGTAGTCGGCCGGGTTGTGGCCGCTCGGGACCTCCTGCCGCTTGCGCAGCGTCCGCTCGCCCGTGACCAGGTCGTAATCCATGGTCTCGTTCGGCGTGGTCAGGGAGGAGTAGCGGTAGCGGATCACGTCCGTGTCGAATTCGTAGCCCGGATCGACGCCCAGCGAATAGGTCTCCTCGCCGAAGGCGATGGTCTCTTCCTTGCCCGTCGCGATCTCGCGCAGGACGATGCGGGGCTTCGCGTCCTCCCGCTCCAGGCGCACGAGGTAGCGGGCGAGCGCCATCACGAAGAGGATCATCGTGCCGGGCCTGTAGGGCACCAGATCGCGCCATTGGGCGCGACCGGGCGCGCTCACCGGGGCAGCGACGATCTTGAAGTCCTCGGCCCCGTCCGCATTGGTGAGGATGATGAGCTGATCGTCGTGATGCTCCACGTCGTACTGGAGCTGGGGCGTGCGGGGCTCCACGAGGCGGGGCGTCGCCGTCCGGTCGGAGCGGTCGATGAGCCAGACTTCCGAGGTCTCGTGGTCGCTGGCCTCGATCAGCACGAAGGCGTCCGACTGGGTGACGCCGAGCTTGACGAAGAAGCCGGGGTCCTTCTCCTCGTAGATCACCCTGTCCTCGGCCGCGGAGGACCCGACGAGGTGGCGCTTGACGCGCACGGGGCGGTGGTTCTCGTCGAGCTCCACATAGTAGAAGCCGGATGAGTCGTTGAGCCAGACCGCGCCGCCCGAGGTATTGGGAACCGCGTCGGGCAGGTCCGCGCCGCGTTCGAGATCCCGGACGCGGATGGTGAAGTATTCGGAGCCCTTGATGTCCGCTCCCCAGGCCATCAGGCGGTGATCGGGCGAGTGATCGGCCCCGCCGAGATCGAAGAAGGCGTGGCTGGCCGCCTCCTTGTCCCCGTCGAGCATGACCGTTTCCGCGCCGCCCTCGCGCGGCATGCGGCAGACGAGGGGATGCTGCCCGCCTTCGCGGTAGCGGATGAAGTAGGCGAAAGGACCGTCGGACTGGGGAACGGAGGAATCGTCCTCCTTGATGCGCCCGCGCATCTCCTCCACTAGCTGCTTCTGGAATTCCTCCGTTCCGGCGAACGCGGCGGCCGTATAGGCGTTCTCCTCCTCGAGGGCCCTCCGGATCGCGGGATCGAGCGCATCCGGGTTCTTCAGCACGTCCTTCCAGTTTTCAGCCTTCAACCAAGCGTAATCGTCATGGATTTGCACGCCGTGCACTTCAAAAGCATGTGTTTTGCGCGGCGTTGCCGGAGCCGGAGGCAAGCTGTGGGAAGGAAGGCGCTGGAGCGTCATGAAACCATCCGGAACGAATTGGCGGGGTGGGACGAGGTTATGAGTACATAACTCTGCTGTCCCTGAGCAGGTCCGTAACG
This sequence comes from Microvirga roseola, assembly GCF_020866965.1. GTDB lineage: Bacteria > Pseudomonadota > Alphaproteobacteria > Rhizobiales > Beijerinckiaceae > Microvirga > Microvirga roseola. The sequence goes on along the minus strand of NZ_JAJATX010000013.1, from coordinate 98,335 downwards.
AAAACCGCAGAATCGGGCAAATCGCGTGCGGAGGGGCTTTATAGCTACTTCTTCTGGTTAAGAATGTGTGAATTCACCGATTCGAGAATTTGACCTGCCGGACGGCTCGCCCTGTTGAGGTGCCGTTTTATTGCACAGTGAAAGTTGTCTGTCAGTTTTCCAAAGTTTTCCTGCCGAACATCTTGCCATTCGAGCGAATTTGACATACGTGGACGAACAGGCACGATTTCGGTGCGAGTACAGTGTGGTTCCAGGAAGAAGCAAGAATTGCTTCCGATGAGACTGCTCGAGGAATAGGTTGAGAAGCTTTTTCTGGGCTGTTGAAGGGGCCGGAAAGGAAGAAAATCAAAATGAGCGACAATATCGCTGCATCAAACTACATTGAACTGGCTGCGGATATCGTATCTGCCTATGTCAGCAACAATTCGGTTCCCTCCGCCGATCTTCCGACGCTCATCAACGACGTCCATTCGGCTCTCCTGCGTGTTGGCGGCGGCGCTGTCGAGGCTCCCGTCGAGGCTCCGAAGCCGGCTGTGCCGCTGAAGAAGTCCGTCACCCCGGACTACATCGTCTGCCTCGAAGACGGAAAGAAGTTCAAGTCGCTGAAGCGCCACCTGCGCACGCAGTACAATATGACGCCCGAGCAGTACCGCGAGAAGTGGGGCCTGCCCGTCGATTACCCGATGGTTGCCCCGAACTACGCCAAGGCACGCTCCGAGCTCGCCAAGGAAATGGGCCTCGGCCAGCAGCGCCGCAAGCGCCGTTCCTCGCGCAGCAGCAGCTGAGCCCTCACGGGTCCGACGACACGAGCCGCCCTTCGGGGCGGCTTTTTTATTGCGCTTTACTGGAGCGCAGGCTGGGCGCTGGCAGTGCCCTCACGAAGCGGGTTCGGTAGGCGGCGGGAGAGGTCCCGAGCCGGGTGCGGAAGTGGTGACGCAAGGTTGCCGAGGTGCCGAAGCCGGAGGCCATGGCGATGTCCTCGATGGAGTGGGACGTGGTCTCCAGAAGGTCGCGGGCGCGCACGATCCGCTCGGACAGAAGCCACTCGCCCGGCGGCATCCCGGTCGTCGCCTTGAACCGGCGCAGGAAGGTGCGCACGCTCATACCGGCTTCGGCGGCGAGCGCCGCCACCGGCTGCTCGTCCGAGAGCCGTGCCCGCATCCGGTCGAGCAGGGGACCGAGCCGGACCCCTTCCCGGCGAGGCGGGACGGGCCGCTCCACGAACTGCGCCTGTCCGCCCTCCCGGTGCGGAGGCACGACGAGGCGGCGGGCCAGGCGGTTGGCGGCCTCGGGCCCGAAATCGTGGCGCACTACATGCAGGCAGAGATCGATGCCCGCCGCGCTGCCGGCGGAGGTGAGCACGCTGCCCTCGTCCACATAGAGCACGTCCGGCTCGACCCTGATGTCCGGATAGGCGGCCGCAAGCTGTTCCGCATAATGCCAGTGAGTCGTCGCCCGCTTGCCCGACAGGAGCCCGGCCGCCGCCAGGACGAAGACGCCGGAGCAGATGGACAGGAGCCGGGCGCCACGCTCATGGGCGCGCCTGAGGCCTTCAAGCAGGGGCGCGGGCGCAGGTTCCAAAGGCCCGCCGCGCCAGCCCGGGACGACGATCGTGCCCGCTTCCTCCAGGAGTTCGAGCCCGCCATCCGCCGTGATCGTGAAGCCGCCCGTGGCCCTCAAGGGGCCCGGATCCACGGCGCAGGCCGCGAAGCGGTACCAGTCGGGACCCATCTCGGGGCGGGGCAGACCGAAGACCTCCGTGGCGATGCCGAACTCGAAGGTACAGAGGCGGTCATAGGTGAGGGCGACGACGAGGCGGTTTGGCATGATGTTTACGCACGTTGGCAGGAGCGCCACTTTTCAGCATGGCCGGGAAGGGCGAGCCTGACAACGGCTTTCCCAAGGAGGTTCCCATGCCGGCCAGCACCGTTTCCGCCATTGCCCCCGCCGTGCCCGCCCGTGCCGCAGAGCACTTCGCGGCCCGTCTTTCCTTCGAGACCGACTGCGCAGACGTGCATGAGGCGCTTGAGAACGGGCCGGTCGATTTCGTGCTCCTCGACGTGCGCGGGCCGAACTCCTATGCGCGCGCCCATGTGCCGGGGGCCATCAACCTGCCGCATCGGGAGATGACGGCGGAGCGCATGGCCCCCTGGCCCATGGAGACCCTGTTCGTGGTCTACTGCGCAGGTCCCCATTGCAACGGAGCGGATCGGGCCGCCCTGCGGCTCGCCTCGCTGGGGCGGCCGGTGAAGATCATGCTCGGCGGCCTCACGGGCTGGGCCGACGAGGGCTTCGTCTTCGCTCATGGCCGGGAGCCCGGAGCCGTCACTGAAACTTCCGCCGCGTGACGATTGTGAAAGGGCTCCTCGCCGTAGAGGCGAGGGGCCGATCGCGGCGGAAGCAAGGTCGGAGGAGCCTACGCCGCACTTATCCTCGCAATTGTCAACAATTCCGTTTCTCGTTGACTCCTAGGAATCCGGCCCCACTATCAGAGGTAGAGAGGCTGCGTCTCTCTGGTTATTTTTTATGGAACAAAACATGGACAAAGACGAGAATGATTGGGATCACCAGGACATTGCCAGGCAAGATTCTTCGCACCCTCCACTTGGCCGCCGCAGCCCGCGGAAGAAGGCGAAGACGGAGAAAACGACCAAGGCCGATTCCCTCGCCAGGGATGCGGACCGGCTCCTCGCGGGGCTGGACCGGCCGGAATCACAGGCCCTGACCGACCCGACGGACGAGGGGAGCGTGATTCTCCACAGGAGGCGCGCAGGCATTTCCGTGGGCGCGGGGCGCTTCGCCCTCGCCGTCGCTGACAGCCTTGCCCGCCGGGACCTCGCACGCTGGCATCGCGCCGCCTCGGGCCAGCGGATCCTGCGCCTGACGGAGGCGGGGCGAGCCTATTTTGCGCCGCATAAACGCGCCGGCGCCCGGGACGTCTTTCTTTCACCAGCATCGCGAGACGGAGACCGCCACTGTCGAGACAGAGGCCGGTCCCGCGCGCGTGCGGGTGGATGCGGAGGAGAGCCCCCTCGACTGGCTGCGCCGCCGCAAGGGACGTAACGGAGAGCCGATGATCGACGAGGCCTCCTACCAGGCAGGCGAGCGGCTGCGCATGGACATAGTGCTTGCAGGCCTCCTGCCGGGCGTCACCTCCCGCTGGGATGCCATGCCGCGGAGCGCCGGTCCCGTTTCGCCTTCCGACTCGACCGACCGCATGATCGCCGCGCGCCAGCGGCTGCGCAGCGCCTTCGATGCGGTGGGAGCCGATTTCAGCGATCTCCTGATGGATCTCTGCGGCTTCATGAAGGGGCTGGAATTGATCGAGCGCGAGCGCCGCTGGCCGCCGCGCTCGGCCAAGGTCGTGGTGCGCCTCGCTCTTGCGCGGCTGGCCGAGCACTACGGGATCGAGGCATCGGCGCGAGGCCCCGCAGCATCGCGCGGCATCCGGTCCTGGAAGGCGGTGGTGATCGAGGGCGGTCGGGTCTGACCGGTTTCGTCAAGGCATGGCCGGGCGCGTCCCGGCCATGAGGATTCCTATGCTATGACGCGGTAGCCGCGACCTGTGCGTCGCGGCGGATGCGCTCGACCATGGACCTTACGCCGTTCGAGCGCTGGGGCGTCAGGTGCTCCGATAGCCCCAGTTCCTTGAACAGGCCGAGAGCATCGACGGAGAGGGCTTCCGGCGGGGTCCTGCCGTTGTAGAGCGAGATCAGGAGCGCCACGAGCCCGCGCACGATATGGGCGTCGCTTTCGCCGACGAGATGGAGCACGGGCTCGCCCCGGCTGCGGTCGAGGCTTGTCTGGAGCCAGACCTGGCTCGCGCAGCCCTGCACCTTGTTGGCGTCCGTGTGCGCCTCTTCAGGAAGGGGCTCCATCATCCGGCCCAGCTCGATGATGTAGCGGTAGCGCTCTTCCCACTCATCGAGCAGTTCGAAGTTGGAGACGATTTCGTCGATACTCGGCAGCATGGCATTCCTGCATTCTCTGCCGGTCATATAGGCATTCGCGAAGCGTTTGGCGAATACCCGATCAGCCGCGCGGCTTCTGGCCTTCACCGCGCCAGGCGGGCTGCAGGTCATCGGTCTCCAGTGTGTCCCGCGGCGCGTGCGCCGGCTGGGTCAGGCCCGAGGTGGTGAGGATCCTCTCGAGCACAGCCTGCTTGGCGCTTTCGGGGAGGGCCTGCCACATGGCCTCCAGGCGACCCGGGCCGTCGACCGGGGCGGGCGCGGCGGGTGCCTCTCCGTCGCCCTCGCGCGTCAGAAGCGAGTCGATGGTCATGTCCGCATCGCCGGTCTGGCGAGCGGGCGAGTAGTAGAAGATCACGCCGACGATGAGGATGAAGCGCAGGATCGAGAACATGGGTGGCTTTTGGTTGCCCAGGGAGGGTCTGACTTGCTGCATCATAACGTGCCGACCGGGACCCGGCGCGAGAACCTGCCAACAGGATGAATGAAGGGTAAACATCGGCCGGCAGGCTTTAAGACATTGAAATCGGAAGCATAAAATCCGCCCATGAGTCTGCTGTCCGGCTCCCGCGCAGGGCGAGCGGACGCGAGCGGCATGGGTTTGCTGAGAAGAGGGGCGCGCTTTTAGGGTTCGTTTAAACGGCGCCTGTCAGGCTGGAAGAAGGAGACAACAGGAGCGGCGGGACATCTCCGCAGGCAACGTGCAGACGGATCCGGTCAGGCGGCATCGTGCGATGAAGCCGCGGGACTTGTCGTGCGGGCGTTGCGCTCCAACCATAACCTGATGGCTCTAACACGGGATGATCCCCTTGCGTGAAGCTCTTGCCGCCCGACCCGACGACGATTTCGTAGTGTCCGCTCCCGTGAGGCGGAAACCGGCGATCAGACGACAAAGGAAAGTCGGCGTCGGCGAGCGGATCATGTCCTTCGTCTTCCGCTACCCCGGCCGCATGGCCGCTGCACTCTTTCTGACGGGGTGCGGCGGCGCGATCGCGTGGAATGCACTCGTGCTGCAACAGGCGCATCATCCGGCGCCGTTGTTCAGCCAGCGGGAATTGCCGCCCTATGAGATCGCGCCTGCGCCCGAGCCGGAGGTCTATGTCGACCAGCCTCTGCCGCCGGCGCGGCCGAACGCATCCACACCCGATGCTCATCCCTTCTTCTCCCCCGAGCCGCAGGCGGCGACGCCGGCACCCGCGCAGACCGTTGCGGCCCCGCGTCCTCCCGTACGCAGCGGCATCACGAACCTGATCCGCAACGGCGGCGAGGCCGCTCCTGCGCGAAATGCGCCGCCGGCCCCCGCCGCGCCCGCGAGGGCGCGGACGGTGCGCGATCCCATCGGCGAGATCATCCGCATGGGCGGTCCGGTGCCCATGCCGCCCGCCAATGTCGGCCGGACCGATCCCGGCGATCTGGTGCTGGCCGGTCAGCGCGCGCTCGCGCGGCTCGGCTATGGCGTGACCGTCGACGGCATCATGGGATCGGAAACGCGCCAGGCGATCCAGCGATTCGAGCAGGACCGCAACCTGCCCGTGACGGGCCAGCTCAACGGCCGCACCGCGCGCGAACTCTCCACCCTCTCGGGCATTCCGGTTCAGTAGTGGCCCGGCTCCGCTCCGACTTCTGGGTCTCCGCCTATCTGCGCCGCTGTGCGGTAGAGGGAGTCGACGCCGTCCTGCGCAAGCGCGGTGCGGCCGAAGCCGGAGCGATCTTCGTGAAGGTCGATCATCTCGAGGGAACGGCGAGCCTCTACGGGCCCGCGCCGCAATTGTTTCTCGACGAGAGCGGCGAGCGTCTCTTCACGCCCATCCTGCAATCGGTGACTCCTCTCGATGTGGAGGAGCGCATGACCCGCGAGCTGCGCTTCGATACCGATCTCTGGCTCGTGGAGGTCGACGACCGCGCGGGCCGGCATTTCCTCGACCTCGCGCCGGAATGACCCACGCCGATGCGAGTCATCGGCGGCACATTGTGACCTTCCGCACGCCGCAAGGAATTTGAGCGTAACGCTGCGGAACAGAAGCGCAGCGGCGGATGTTGTTTTCATGTCAGACGGGACCTTTTTCATTCGCACTGATGCGAGACGAGGCCCCTCGGAAACGGTCTGTTAACCATAAGTCCTTTTGTGTGAGGCAGTCGTCGCGGCAGGTGATGGTGTGAAAGAGGAGGGCATGATGCATGACGTCTGGACGAGGTCGCCGGGAGTGGTGATCGCATTTCCCGATCCTGACGAGCGCCCGCAGCGCCCGAGCCTTTCGGCCGACGAGCGGCGCGGCGAGATCCTTCTCTTCACGGGCGTGCGTTACGAGCGCCCCGCGCCGACACCCGGCCCGTCCCGGCCCTTCGCGTCCAACGGCCCCAGCCGCCGCCGTTCCTGACGCATCAGCCTGCACGATGACATGACGCCGGCCGCGGCGTCAGTCGCCTGTCCTGCCCAGATCCTGCACCATCAGCACCGCATCCACGCCGTAGCTCGCGAGCTTCGTTTCGAGGCCTGCGTGAGAAACGGCGCGAAAGCCCATCCTCTCCCAGAATGCCTGCGAGCGGTTCACCGCGACCAGCGAGAGATTGCCGAAGCCTTCGCTTCGCGCCTTATCCACCAGCCGCTCGACGCCGCGCGCCGCGTGGCCCCGTCCGCGCGTTTCCGGCAGCAGGGCGACGTCGTGAAGGTAATAGGTGGTGGCATTCCGGGGGATCGCGCCGAGCCGTGAGTTGAGGGGCGGCGGTTCGCCGAACCGCCAGGGATGCGTGAGCGCGTAGCCGACAAGGCGTCCCTCTTCGGCAAGCACGAGACAGCCCTGCGGATAGAGGCGCAGGCGCTCCACGAAAACATCCATGTCTTCCGGGAAGTTCACGTGGATCTTATCCGCAAGGATCTTCGCGGCTTCGAGGTCCTGCTCCGTCATGGAGCGCCAGGGCATCTCAGGCCTGGCCCTGGTCGGTCGTGCAGGACACCGCCTTCGCCGCCGCCTCTGCCTGCGGGCGCAGGCTCGGAGTGGGAGCCGCGACACGCACGAGCACGAAGCCCTGCTGCGAGGGGGAGACGATGCGCACGTCCCGCGAGGGATCGTTCTCGTCTTCGGCGGCACGCGCCTCATCGAGCTGGCGCGCCATCATGGCGACGATTTCGAGCTCGCCGCGAATGGACGCGCGATCCGTGATGGCGAAGAACACGCCGCCCGTCTCCGTGTGGAAGGAGAAGGACAGGAAGGACGATCCCGCCTTCGCGGCCACGCGCATCGGCCCTTCGCGGAGGTCGAAGGTGCAGGCGGCAACTGCGATGGCCGGGTCGGGAAGAGGGAGCCAAGTGTTCCGCCCGCCGGGCGCGCCGATGAGCTGCGCACTGTCCGACACGACGCTCGACTGCACCTTCGCGAAGGCATCCTGCTCAGCAAGCACCGGGCTTGCGAGGATCGCCGCAATGTGGACCCCGACCGCCAGGACGAGGCCGCAGAGCGTTGCGAGGAGGAAGCGACCGAAAAAGCTCATGCTCCGCACTCCAGGCGCTCGATTGAGGGGAAGACGGTGTCGTCACTCAGGATCGAGCCTGCGGCGCCGGGTGGATCGTAGAGGCGCAGGGCGATGGTGAAGGGGCCGGACGCCGGCAGCTGGAGCCAGTTGCCGGGCTGCAGGCTGCGGGCCATGGCGATCTGGAAGCGGTCCTGGCTGTCGCGGATGACTTCCGCCGACGTGAAGCCGCTGCGCCCCAGTTCGGAATTCACCAGCCGGCCCGCTTCGTCATAGGCGGTCAGCGTCCACAGCCGCGCGGCGGGAACGGTGAACCCGATGCGGTAGGCACAGGCAGAGTCGAGCCTGCGCTCCTCGCTGTCGACGGCCGCAATCAGGGTCAGGCCTTCTCCGGCGGCAAGCGGGACCTCGCCGCGGCGGGCCATGATCGCGCGCATGTAGGGATCGGCCTCCGGCGAGCCGAGCTTCGGCCATGCCTTCCAAGGCCCGAGCCGCACGACGCCGAAGGGCGGTTCCTCGTTCATGACCCAGTAGGCCGAGCCGAGGCCGAGCCCCAGCGCGAGCAGGACAGCGTAAAGAACCAGGAGGACGTTCGAAAGCGATCTGATGGACACGAGCCGTTCTGAAAGCGACGAGGCGCGCATGGAAACGGCCTCGGAGGCTTTGGTCAATAGTGCGCCGCCGGTCATTCTTAGGGCATCGCAACCTGGCGGACGGCAGCGACCGACTCCGTCGCCGGGGCGGACGCGCGCGAAGTGTCCGCGGCACTGATCGTCGGAGCAGACCGCGCGGCCGACTGGAACAAGTTTCCGAGATCGCCCAGCACCTCATAGGACCGGCGCGACAGGGTGCCGGCGAGGTAGGACTGCGCGATGCTCGACGTCTGGTCGACGGACTTCCCGTTCGACGAGGCGACCTTCGCCGCACCGTCCGGCTCGAGACCGGGCATCGGGCGGATTTCCAGGTTCTGATGGGCGACGGTCATCACGTCGTGCCAGGTCATGGCAGGCACCGATCCGCCGGTCATGTTGTTCATGGGCTTGAAGTCATCGTTGCCATACCAGACGCCGGCGACGAGGTTGCCGGTATAGCCGACGAACCAGGCATCCTTGTAGCCGTTGGTCGTGCCGGTCTTGCCGGCGGCCCTGATGCCTTCGAGAGCCGCGCGCCGGCCGGTGCCTTCCTCGACCACCTTGTTCAGCATGAAGTTCATGTCCTCCACGACGTGCTTCTCGAGCACCTGCTTGGGCTCGACGGCCTTGTCGCGACGGTAGATGACCTCGCCGGCGGAGTTGCGGATCTCCCAGGCGGCATAGGGCTCGGCCCGGCGACCGCCATTGGCGAAGACCGCATAGGAAGCCGCCATGTCGATCACCGTGGTCTCCGCCGCCCCGATGGGCAGAGAGCTCGAATCCGTGAGCGGGTGGGTGAGGCCCATGCGCCGGGCGGTATCGATGATGATTGCGCGGCCTGCCTTGGCATTACCCTTGCCGATCTCCAGGGACATGCGCACCGGGATCGAATTGATCGAGCGCGCGAGCGCCGAAGTCAGGGACATGGAGCCCGAGAACGAGCGGCCGTAGTTCTGCGGGCACCAGTTCCCGAGGCAGATCGGCCTGTCGACGACGGTGGAATTGGGCCGCAGCTTGTCGTTTGTGGTCATGGCGGCGGCATAGACGAAGGGCTTGAAGGACGAGCCTGGCTGCCGCAGCGCGTCGGTCGCGCGGTTGAACTGGCTCTGGCCGTAATCCCGTCCGCCGACGATGGCGCGAACCGCGCCGTCCACGTCCATCACGGCGATGGCGCCCTGGCCGACCTTGTACTGGCGTCCGTGCTGGCGGAGCATGTTCTCGAGCGTCTGCTCCGAGTGCCGCTGGAGGTTGGAATCGAGCGGCGTCTTCACGATGAGCACGCGGTCGTCGCCGAGCTTCTTCTCTCCGGCCAGCGCCTTCACCTGCTCGAAAGCCCAGTCGAGATAATAGTCCGGCGTCGTCTCGCGGCTGCGATTGACGGGAGTGGCGGGATTGCGGCGCGCCGTCTGGATCTGGCCCTCGGTGAGGAAGCCAGCCTCGACCATGTTGCGCAGCACGTCGTTGGCGCGCGCGCGCGCGGCGGGCAGGTTGATGTGCGGCGCATATTTCGTCGGGGCCTTGAACAGGCCCGCCAGCATGGCGGATTCCGCCAGGGTGAGTTCCTTGGCCGGCTTGCTGAAATAGTAATCCGCCGCCGCCACCACGCCGTGCGCGCCGCCGCCCATATAGGCGCGGTCGAGGTACAGCTTCAGGATCTCGTCCTTGGTCAGGTGGAACTCGAGCCAGATGGCCAGGAACGCTTCCTTGATCTTGCGTTCGAGGGAGCGCTCATTGGTGAGAAAGAGGTTCTTGGCGAGCTGCTGCGTGATCGAGGAGCCGCCCTGGACCACGCCGCCGCCCTGGGCATTGACGAGCAGGGCGCGGAAGGTGCCGATGGGATCGATGCCCCAATGCTCGTAGAAGCGCCGGTCCTCGGTCGCCAGCGCCGCCTTGATCATGTAGTCGGGGAAGTCTTCGAGCTTGTAGGAATCGTCGAGATGCAGGCCGCGCCGGCCGACTTCCTTGCCGTGGCGGTCGAGGAAGGTGACCGCAAGGTCCTGCGTCTTGAGCCAGTCGCTCTCCGTCTCCCGGAAGGCGGGGAGCGCGAGCGCCAGCATGACCACGCTGCCGGCCGCGCCGAGCGTCACCGCTTCGCTGGTCAGGTCGAGAACGACGCGCGGAGCGCCGCGAAAGCGCAGGCACTTGAGCTTCTCGGAATAGCCTTCCCAGCCGCGCGCAAGCAGCCGCCGGCTCTCGAAAAGGGTCGAGTTGAGCCAGGCATCGAAGCCCAGCGCAGCGCGCTTGAGCCGTGTCGAGAGGGGGGTGGGGGGATGCTGGCGCACGGTGATCCTTCGGAGGCGGGGGAAGGGCCCGCCGTGTCATGTTATGACGGTTGTTTTACGCAACGGCAACGCTTCTCACGCGACCATTCTTGCTATCAACAACTCACAAACATGTTTTCCGGTTCATATAGACATACCCCTTTAGAGGAAAACCCTCTTAAGGTCCGTGCGACTTCACACCTCTCCCTCAAACCGCCTCAAAAGAAGGCTACCGATCCCGGATGCAACACAACGCGTTAATCCCGTCTCCCGCGCCGGAGGAGCCGCCCTTCTGGCGCTTGAAGTCCCTCGAAGCCATGACCCTCGACGAGTGGGAGAGCCTCTGTGACGGCTGCGGCCGCTGCTGCCTCGTCAAGCTGGAGGACGAGGACACGGGCGAGATCCACTACACGGACGTCGGTTGCACCCTGCTCGACGGCCATTGCTGCCGCTGCCGGGATTACCCGAACCGCCAGTCCAAGGTGGCCGATTGTGTGCGCCTGACGCCGGAAGGGGTCCGCAGCCTGTCCTGGCTGCCGCAGACCTGCGCCTATCGCCTCCTGGCCGAGGGACAGGACCTTTACTGGTGGCATCCGCTGGTCTCCGGCGATCCCGATACGGTCCATGCGGCGGGGATCTCTGTCCGCGACCGCGTAGCCGGGCCCGAGGAGGACTTCAGCATTGCCGAGCTCCTGGAGCGCATTGCGGACTGGCCCAGGGAAGATGTTCATCCTTGACGTCTGCGGCCACCAGTCGCAGATTCGGCGCCTGCAGAGAGCAGGAGGCTAAGACAATGACGCCGCCTAAGCTTGAGCTGCGATCCTGCTGACGCGCGACCGATCGGGAGCGTCGCGGGATCCGACGAGACATCGACAATGAATTCTGCCGGCGCGTGCCGGATGCTTCAAAAGTGCATGACATCGCTGTCATCGAGGGGTTCCCGCTTAGAGCGTGTGAACCCCTTTTTCGTTCTGGAGGACATCCAGATGCCTGATCGTCTCCGGGACCGTAAGCTTAGGCTTGTATAGTCGATGCAAGCTTGGGCGTTGCGTTGAGACCTGAAACATGTCTTGGCAGGAACGGAATAGGGCCCTGAAAGTTGTCGCATGAGAGGAGGAAATAGAAATGACCTCTCATGTGATCTGCTTTGTTCTCGGAACAATGTTTCCGCTCATAACAGTGGGCTGGGTTCTGTTGCACTGACAAGAAGAGCGTATCGTTTGCTATTGCTTGTTCTGTTTCAATATCGCTGATCTTGCCGGCGAAGCCTTAGGCCCATCCGTCAGCAACCCGATCGGACCGGACGCAAATCACAGATCCCCCTCGCGCAGCTTCGGTTCTCTCAACGCTTTCCTTTCGGCGCGCGATGCGCGGGCGATCAGGGACTTTCGGAGGTCCTGGGGAAGGTCGAGGCCCGTGAGACGCCAGGTAGCGCCGCTCAGCCGCAGGGTGACCCTGAATTGCTTGTCCCTCGGCTGGTCCGCTGGAAGGGGCACGATCACGGCGCGGAACCCTTGCGATTCCGACATCACGAAGATCCGCAGCAACTCTTCGGCCGAACGGAAGTCGAGACGGGCGGAAACGGGTTGGAGCGACCCGCTGCCGACCTGGGAGCCCTGCTGAGGCCAGCCCTTCGAGAGGAGGTCCATGAGCGCCTCGGGCGTGACGAGTTCCTCCACGACGGGATTGAGCACGACCGACCCTGCACCGGCAGCGGCCTGACGGTCGAGGCCGCCGAGGTCCCGCGCGCCGAGATAGGCCCCCGCAATCTGACGGGAAAGCGACATGCGCAGGGCGCGAAAATTCACCCGCTCCTCGATCCGGGCCAGGTCGCGCGCCTCCACAGCCCTGGCAAGATCGAAAAGCGCCACGAAAGGCGACGCGATGAAGCCGATCAGGGCGAGAAAGAGGAGGAGGGAGATGCGGAAGGTCCAGGCCATGGGGCGTCCATAGAACTCGCACCTTAAAGTTTAGTGCTGTGCGCTAACGCACAACGAAAAAGGGCGACCTTCCGGTCGCCCTTTCGAAGTCTGGCCTTGAGATCCGCTTAGCCGCGAGCGCGGGCGCGGATCATGAAGGTGTCGTAGGCGTACTCGGCCACCTGGAACCAGAGGTATTCCTCGTTCCGGAAGGCGCGGTAATTGTCGTAGATCTTCTTGAAGTCGGCGTTCTTGGCCGAAACCTCGTCGTAGACCTCGCCCGCCGCCTTGTAGGCCGCGTCCAGGATCTCCTGGGAGAAGGGGCGCAGCTGCGTGCCGGCGCCGAGCAGGCGGCGCAGAGCGGCCGGGTTGCGGGCGTCGTACTTCGCCAGCATGTCGGCATTGGCGTAGCCAGCAGCAGCCGTCAGGATCGCCTGATACGCCTTCGGGAGTTCCTTCCACTTTGCGTTGTTGATGAAGAGATGGATGGCGGGGCCGCCCTCCCAGAAGCCCGGATAGTAGTAGTATGGGGCAACCTTCGCGAAGCCGAGCTTCTCGTCATCGTAGGGGCCGACCCACTCGGCGGCGTCGATGGTGCCGCGCTCGAGAGCCGGATAGATGTCGCCGCCGGGGATCTGCTGCGGCACGGCACCGAGCTTCTGCATGACCATGCCGGCGAGACCGGCGATGCGCATCTTGAGGCCCTGGATGTCCTGGACCGACTTGATCTCCTTACGGAACCAGCCGCCCATCTGCACGCCGGTGTTGCCCGCGGGCATGCCGTACAGGTTGTGCTTGGCGTAGAACTCGTTCAGCAGGTCGTTGCCGGTGCCGTGATACATCCAGGCATTGGTCTGGCGGGCATTGAGGCCGAACGGGATCGCCGTGCCGATGGCGAAGGTCGGATCCTTGCCGAAATAGTAGTAGGAGCAGGTATGGCCCATCTCGATGGTGCCATTGCCCACGGCGTCCGCCACCTGGGGCGTGCCGACGATTTCACCGGCGGCGAAGGGCTGGATCTGGAACTTGCCGTCCGTGGCTTCCGACACGAACTTCGAGATCACCTCGGCGCCGCCGTAGATGGTATCGAGCGACTTCGGGAAGCCGGACTGCAGACGCCACTTCATTTCCGGCATCGACTGGGCGATGGCCGGAGCCGCAACGGCCGTCGAGGCGGCACCAACGGTTGCAGCCTGCAAAAACTGACGACGCTTCATTGTACTTATACTCCTCCCTTAGGATCGTGACTCCGTCACTTGGCGCCTATTGACACCAAATCGGGTGCAGCCCGCAAGACGCTTTCGGGCTTTTGTCGACCAATGGTTTATGCGAATGGTGGAAAATCCTGGTTTCCTTCAGGGATTTGCTCAGGAAAGAGGCACGTCGATGGTGCAGACCACGCCCGCCGGATGGTAGGAAAGCTCCACGGTTCCGTTCAGCTCCCGGCCAGTCCCTGCTGGATCAGGCGCGAGCCGAAGCCCTTGCGGGAGGGCGGAGGGACGGTCGGTCCACCGTGCTCCTCCCAGCGCATGGACAGGCGGGTGGCCTGATCCTTCCTGGCGACGGGCCAGGAGACGCGGACCTGCCCACCCGACGATCCCAAGGCGCCGTACTTCAGCGCGTTGGTGGACAGCTCATGCAGCGCCATCGACAGGCTCAGGGCGACCGGGGGCGGGACGCGCAGGTCCGGTCCGTCGATCTGGATCCGGGGGCATTCCTCCGGGTCCTCGCAGCGGTAGGGCGCGAAGGTCTGGGCGACGATATCGGCGAGGCTCGCACCCTCCCAGTTCTCCCGGGTCAGAACGTCGTGCCCGCGGGCCAGGGCGAAGAGGCGCGCCTCGAAGGTCCTATAGGCATTCGCGGCTTCTTCGCTCCGCCGCGAGCCGGGCCTGTTGAAGCTCTGGGCGGTGAGGGACTGTACCGTGGCGAGCGTGTTCTTCACCCGATGGTTCAGCTCGTTCACGAGCAGGCGCAGGTGCACCTCGGCGCGCTTGTGGTCGGTAACGTCGATCTGGATGCCATCCCAGACATGGGCGCCGTTCTCGAGCCGGCGCGGGGTCACGATGATCCGGTGCCAGCGGGCCTCCCCGGTCTGCGCATGCCACATCTCGAACTCGGACTGGAAGGCCCTGAGCGCGTGTTGGGCCTCGATCTCCCGCGCGAGCATCTCCTCCCGGTATTCGGGAAGGACGAGGTTGTAGAGAAGACCCGGATCGGCCTGCACCACCTCCGCCGGGATGCCGGTGAGCCTCTCGCAGGTTTTGGAGACGTAGAGAACCTTGCGCTCCCGGAAGTCGGAGGAGTGGCTCGTTTGGTAGAACATGCAGGCGAGCGCATTGTTGGCGAGCGAGCTCAGCCGCGCTTCGCTCTCGCGCAGCTCCTCCTCGGCGCGGCGGCGCTCCGTCCAGTCCCGGAAGCTCACCCCCAGGCCGCCTTCATAGGGGAAGACGTGGAATTCGAGATAGCGTCCCGGCACGCCGACGGCTTCCGATTCGAAGGAGGCCGGCTCGCCCGAGGCGACGACCTCCTCATAGCGGCGTCTGAGCGCCGTCCCTTCGGCTCCGGGGAAGAGGTCCCAGATCTGGTGGTGGAGCATCATCTCGCGGGAGATGCCGAAATAGGCCTCCGCGGCGCGGTTGATGTAAGTGAAGCGCCAATTCCCGTCGAGCGCGTAGAAGGCGTCCCCGATTCCCTCGACGATAACGGAGAGTTGTGTGTTGACCTTGCTGTCAACCGCACGGTTGAAAGCTGCCTGCAATGCATCGTCCGAAGTTCCTGGCGCGCTCCTGTAAGGGAAGGGGGCGGCAAGGTCGGTCGTGCTCCGCTGCAATTCATTGGAATTTGCAGGTTTGTGGGTCGCGGCGTCCATCAATACGCAATGTAATCACGTTTTAACGGAAGCGCAATCCGATCCGGCGCTCTCGACGCCCGCCGGATTCAAGGCGCTGACTGGAGAAGGCGGATGCCTAGCGCTTGGCTCTGGGCTCGCTGAAGGCCTCGGCGGCGCAGACCAGCGTGAACAGGGCGATGACCCCGACCAGTTCCGCGATTTCGATGAGGAAGGAGGGCGAGGCCTCGAAATGGACGAGCGCGCCGGCTGCGAGCGCGACGATGGTGGCCCAAAGGGTCATGGTCTGCTCCCCGTTTTGTGATTGGTCCCGTGCCCTTAAACCGGGCGGGAATGGGAAGGTTCCTAGGGGTGCAGAAAAAATTGCAAAGCTTGCGGCTCTCGCAGCGCAGACCGGCTGCTCCATATCCCGGCAATGAGCCAGAACCCTGCCGGCGAACAAGCGATGCGCCCCCTGATCGACCGGGTCGTGCCCGCCCTGACCGCGCCGGACGATGCCGTTCTCGAGGAAGCGCGGGCGGCCTCTCCGGAGCGCGGGACGCATGACGGCTTCATCGCGCGCATCGAGGCGCTGCATGAGGTGGAGCAGCGAGCGCCCGCATCGCCCGTGCCATGGCCGGGCCGGCTGCGAATCGCCGCCCTCAACGCGGAGCGGCTGAAGGACCGCGCGGCGGTCCGGCGCATGCTGGACCGGACCGGCGCTCATCTGGTCCTTCTCAGCGAGGCGGATGCCGGCATGGTCCGCTCGGGCAACGTCCACACGGTCCGCGAACTCGCAGAGGCGGCGGGGGAGGGCTATCTCTACGGCGTCGAGTTCGTCGAGCTCGACCTCGGCGACAAGGGCGAGATGCGCCGCCACGCGGGCGAGCGCAACGCCCTCGGCTTTCACGGCAACGCCATCGTGAGTGGGCTGTCCCTGGAGGATGCGCACCTGATCCCGCTGGAGGAGAACGGCCTTTGGTTTCCGGGCCGCAACGGGGCGCAGCGGCGCATCGGCGGACGCATGGCGCTCGCCGCGCGCATCGTCGATGCGCCGCGCCCGCTCTGGGTCGTGAGCGTGCATCTCGAAAGCAAGACCGATCCCCAGGACCGGCAAGCGCAGATGCGGAACCTGCTGCGCGCCCTCGACTCTCTCGCCCCCGACGAGCCCTGCATCATCGGCGGCGACTTCAACACCAAGGCGCTGCCGCGGGGCGAGGACGAGCGGCATCTGCTGTTGCAGGAGCCTGAGCGGTTCGAGCCGCTCTTCGCGGACCTGCGCGCGGCGGGCTTCGCATGGTCCGCCGCCAATCTCGCCAGACCGACCCAGAATCCCGGCCCCTCGAACAAGCACGCGCCGCCCTTCGGCAAGCTCGACTGGATCGTCACCCGTGGCGTGACGCCTGAGAACCCGCAGGTCCATGAGGTCACGGACGGCGAGGGCGGGCCGGTTTCCGACCACGACATGCTGGTCGTGGATATTGCGCCCTGAGGACTAAGGGGTGGAGAAGGCGAGGGGGGAGGCCCTCGCCCGTCAGATGACGTAGAAGTCTCAGATGACGTAGAAGTCCTTGTAGGTCAAATTGAGGTTCTTCTTGAGCTTGGCGAACGCCACCGCATCCTTCGAGCCCGAGCCGTCCGCATCGTAGTACNTTGAGGTTCTTCTTGAGCTTGGCGAACGCCACCGCATCCTTCGAGCCCGAGCCGTCCGCATCGTAGTACAGGACGCCCTTCTTCCTGTCGTAGACGATGCGGTCGTTCTTGTCCTCGGCCTCGGAGCCGACGGTGAAGAAGTCCTTCTTCAGCTTCTTGGGATTGCGCTCCGAGCCCGAGCCGATCTTCTTGAAGTATTTGTTGTCGAGCCAGATCGTGTCGTCCTTGACCTTGAAGTCCGCGAGCTTGTCCAGGTTCTTGCTCTTGTTCGGCTTCGTGTCGAATACGAACGCGTCTTTCCCCTTGCCGCCCCAGAGCCGGTCGTTGCCGGAGCCGCCGTCGAAGCGGTCCTTGTCCTTGCCGCCTTTCAGCACGTCGCCGGCCTTGTCGCCCTTGACGTTCTCGCTCGTCACGTCGTCCACCCAGATCCGGAACCACGCCGTGGCCTTGCCCCCGTAGCGGTCCTCGGTCTCCACCTGCACCCAGTGCGAGCGCGCCTGCTCGTAGTCGATCTTGGCGCCGTTCTCGACGACGATCCGCGCCTTGCCGCCGCTGCGGTCGATGTCGAAGCGCCTGTCCGCATCGTCAGGTCAGGGGCTGCGTATCGTCGAGCACCACCGCGGACAGAGCGCCCACCGGGGTGTCCCTGGGCGCGCCCTCCGGAACCCGGCGGGCGGAGAGGTTGATGCCCGTGGGCGTCGTGGGGCCGATCGCCTCCCCGAAGGAGTTGTAGCGCTGCTGGTGGATGTCGTAACGATCTGCGCTGCTGGACGTCCAGGTCACGAGCCAGCCGCCATCGGGCATTGCCGTGATCTGAGCCGAATGCTGGCTTCTGAAGGACGTTGCGCTGATCTGGACTTCCATCGGCAAGCCGGCCTCGTCCAGGAGCTGTGGGCGCCCTTCGTCATCGTAACGCTGCATGTAAACGCCGTCGCCGGAGCCGCCCTGCGCCCAGGACTGCCACGCGACAACCCACCCACCGTCAGCCAGAAGCGCTATCGAGGGGACCTGCTGCCCGTTCGTCGTATAAGTGTTGAGCTGGGTTTCAGGTCCGAGCGCGTATCCTCGGGAATCGAAACGCTGCTGGTAAATTCCGTAACTCGAACCATCCTGATTCCCGGACTGCCAGACGACCAGCCAACCTCCATCCGGCAAGGCGATCACCTCGGAACCCCACTGATTGCGAGCAAGATAGCTGTTCACCCGGGTTTCGCCGGTGGGGGACAGGATGGTCATGGCGCGGAACTCCGTACTGGCCAGGCCGAGGGCATGGCACGATGCCTCTCATATAATGTAACTTAATAACAAAATCCGAGGCCGGTCAAACCGCAGCGAAATCAGGCTTGACAGCGCGACGCTCTTAGAGTACAAAACGTGAACACTGACGAAGTGTGGATGCCCCCCAACTACCGGCTTCGTCATTGCCCTGAGCATCGGACCCGTCAGCGGACCTCCCTTTTGGGTCCGATGTTGCACCGCCCAAGCCCCGCTTGGGCGGTTTTTTTATTGGATTGTCCCATGGCTGCTGCAATCGAAGTGTCCGCCGAACAGAAGCGGCGGGCTTACGAGTATTATTTCAACTGCCCTGCGATGAACCTGCATGAGATCGCAGCCCGGATCGATGTGAGCCGCAGGACCTTCGTGCGGCTCCGGGACAGCTGGGGTTGGCCGCACCGGGCGGCGGCCCTCGCGCTGAAGGACAAGGATGGGATCGAGGCGACGGTGGAAGGCCGGGCCGACGATCCGGCCGAGACCTCCTCCGCGTCCGCCGCCGCCGCCCTGCACGACACGGCGCGATCCCTGGCGCGCGTGACGAAATCTCAAATCAAGGCCCTGGTGAAGGAGCAGCGCGCCGGACGCGTGACGAGCCACGCCAAGACGGCTCAGATCCTCGCGTCCTACGCCAAGACGCTGATGACGGCGCAGGCCCTTCTGGAGCAGGAAGGCGCACCCGATGCCCCCGAACCCCATGACGGCACACCCCGACGCAGCATCCACGAGCTCCATGAGGAGCTTGCTCGCTACCTTGACCGGGTTATCGCGGAGGAGGAGGCTCTCGGACGCGACGGCCTCCTGGTCTGAACATGACCTCAAGGCGCTCATGCGCCACTGGCCGGTGCGCTGCCGGCCCGATCAGCGCCTGCCGGGGCTGGCCCGCACGCGCGCTTTCTGGGCCATCTGGCTCATGCTCGGCGGGCGCGGGGCGGGCAAGACCCGCGCCGGCTCCGAATGGGTCCGAGGCATCGCGCTGGGCGATCCGATTTCGGGCAGGCCCCCTTGCGCCGCATCGCGCTCGTCGGCGAGACCTTTGCGGATGCCCGCAACGTGATGGCGGAGGGGCCCGCGGGCATCCTCGCCATCCACGCGCGCCACGAGCGGCCCACCTGGTCGCCGTCCTTGCGCAAGCTCGAATGGCCGAACGGCGCGGTGGCGCATGTGTTCTCGGCGGAGGACCCGGACAGCTTGCGCGGCCCTCAATTCGAGGCGGCCTGGGCGGACGAGCTCGCAAAGTGGAGGCACGTGGACGAGACCTGGGACATGCTGCAGTTCGGGCTTCGCCTGGGCGCGCATCCGCGCCAGATGGTGACGACCACGCCGCGTCCGATTCCGCTGCTCAAGCGCTTCCTCGCCGATCCCGCGGTGGCGGTGTCGCGGGCGAAGACAGCGGACAATGCGGAGAACCTCGCGCCCGCCTTTCTCGAGACGGTCGTCGGCCGCTATGCTGGCACGCGGCTCGGGCGGCAGGAGCTCGATGGCGACATCATCGAGGATCGCCCCGATGCGCTCTGGACCCGCGACGCGATCGGGGCGAACAGCGCCGACGCCGCGCCGCCGCTTCTTCGCATCGTCGTGGCGGTCGATCCGCCCGCCTCCTCGTCCAAGCGCGCGGATGCCTGCGGCATCGTCGCGGCGGGCGTGGACGAGACCGGCATATCCTACGTGCTGGAGGACGCCACCGCGTCGGGCCTGAAGCCGCCCGAATGGGCGGCGAAGGCCGTCGCACTTTATCGCAGGCTCCAGGCCGACGCCCTCGTGGTCGAGACGAACCAGGGCGGCGAAATGGCTGCGAACGTGATCCGCGAGGTCGATGCGTCCGTGCGGGTGACGAGCGTGCGCGCCACGCGGGGAAAATATCTGCGCGCGGAGCCCGTCTCCGTTCTCTACGCTCAAGCGCGCGTGCGCCATGTGGGCGCGCTACCGGAATTGGAGGACGAACTCTGCGATTTCGGACCTTCGGGCCTCACGTCCGGCCGCTCCCCCGACCGGCTCGACGCGCTGGTCTGGGCGCTCACCGAATTGATGCTGCGCGAGCGCCGCGAGCCGCGGGTGCGGGTGTTGTGAGGAGGGCGCACACCGTTGTCACCCCCGGCGGCTGCGGAGCAGCCGGGAAGGGGATCCACGACGCAGCGCATGACAGTGGATTCCCTTCCCCTCCGACGGCTGCGTCATCTCCGGCCGGGAATGACATTCTTCGCGACATCAAAGCCCCTGTGCCGGCGATCCCGGTCTTTTTGAAACGCTGCCCTCATCCTGAGGAGCCGCTGCAAGCGGCGTCTCGAAGGATGAGGGCTATGGATTGCCCAGATGTGGCCAGGAGTTTTTCATGCTGAACCGATTGACCCGCTGGCTCCAGGCGCCGCCCGAGGCCAAGGCCTCGCGCGCCCAGGCCGCCGTTGCGTTCTATGTGGCCGGACGCGCCGTGTGGACGCCGCGCGACTACGCGCCGCTCGCCCGCGAGGGATTTCAGAAGAACGCCATCGTGCACCGCGCCGTGCGGCTCGTGGCCGAGGCGGCGGCGTCGCTGCCGCTGGTGCTCACGAGCGAGGAGAGGGAGCTGACGACGCATCCGCTGCTCGCGCTTCTCGCCAGGCCCAACGCACGGGAGGGCGGGCAGCGCTTTTTCGAGAGCGTCTACGGACATCTCATGGTGTCCGGCAACGCCTATGTGGAAGCGGTCGCCGTCGAGGGCGCGCCGCAGGAGCTTCATGCGCTGCGCCCCGACCGGATGCGCGTGGTGCCGGGCGCGGATGGCTGGCCCTCGGCCGACGAATATGCGGTGGGCGCGCAGACCATGCGCTTCGCGCAAGGCGGGGAGGCGGTGCCGCCGATCCTGCATCTCACGCTCTTCCATCCGGCGGACGACCATTACGGCCTCTCGCCCATGGAGGCGGCGGCTGCGGCTCTGGACATCCACAACGCGGCGGGCGCGTGGAACAAGGAGCTCCTCGACAACGCGGCGCGGCCCTCCGGCGCGCTGGTGGTGGGCGGGACGACGCTCACCGACGCGCAGTTCGACCGCCTGAAGGGAGGGCTGGAAACGAACTATCAGGGCGCGGGCAATGCGGGCCGTCCGCTGCTGCGGGAGGGCGGCCTCGACTGGAAGCCGCTCTCGCTCTCGCCCAAGGACATGGACTTCGTCGAGGCGAAGGCGGCGGCCGCCCGCGAGATCGCGCTCGCCTTCGGCGTGCCGCCGCTGCTGCTGGGCATGCCCGGCGACAACACCCACGCCAATTACGCAGAAGCCAACCGCGCCTTCTACCGCCAGACGGTCATTCCGCTGGTCAAGCGCACGGCGGAGGCGCTCGCCCACTGGCTCGCGCCCGCCTACCGCGAGGCACTCGCCCTCGAACCCGATCTCGACGCCGTCGAGGCGCTCGCCGACGAGCGCGAATGCCTCTGGCGGCGCGTGGCCGCGGCGACGTTCCTGACGGACGACGAGAAGCGGGAGGCGGTGGGGTATGGGCGCAAGTCGGGTGGCGCGGTGTAAGCGCAACCTTTCCCTCACCCTTGCGGGGGCACGCTTTGGAGCCCTGCTCGAGCCGCCCACCCGGCCCGTGCTCAGCCCTACTCTGGATGCCATGAAGGAGCTGGTGGTGGCGGGACAGGCGCTGATCAAGGACCGCACCGCCGCTCTCAACCGGCAGAAAGTGGTCCGCTCTGCCTTGTTGCGGCGTCAGCTCGCCCAGCGGCTGCGCCAGATCGCCCGCCAGCTGGCTGCCATCGACGCGCAGCTTCAGGGCCTGTGCCTGGGCGATGCGGATCTCGCGCCGCGCCTGGCGATCCTCATGAGCATCCCGCCATCGCCCAAGCCACCGCCGTGAGCCTGCTCGTCGAGATGCCCGAACTCGGCAGCCTTGAACAGAGCCAGGTGGCCAGCCTCGCCGGCCTGGCTCCGATGGCGCGCGACAGCGGGGCCTCGCGCGGCCGCCGCACGATCCGCGGTGGTCGCGCCCATCTGCGTCAGGCGCTCTATATGCCGGCGCTGGTGGCGGCCCGCTTCAATCCGGATCTGAAAGCCAAGTACCAGGCTCTGCTCGCAGCCGGAAAGCCGCCCAAAGTTGCCCTGACGGCGATCATGCGCAAGCTCATCATTCTCGCCAATGCGCTCCTGCGAGACCAGCGACACTGGACCCCAAAATCCGCTTGATCAAAACGGATACTCTAGCGCCTCGCCCACGCGCCGTTCGGGGCGCTGAGCATGCGGATGCTGGCGTTGATCCAGTCGATATGCTCCGCCACCGGCGTCACGGCGGTCAGGCCGCCGCAGGCGCTGAGGTCGCGCGGACGAAGGGCTCCGCTCGACCAGCTTACGATGCCGAAGAGCCGGTAGACGCCGCCATTGGCGGTGAGGATCGGACCGCCGGAATCGCCCCGGCAGGCTCCGGCTCCCGCCGTCTCGGCCAGGCGGGCGCGGTCGGCGATGATGAGGACGCGGTTGGCCACCTGCACGGGACCCAGCGAGATCAAGCTGGCCTCGCGCAGGGTGCGGGCCGTGCGCCGCTGGCGCTCCGACAGCACGCCGAACCCGGCGATGACCACGGAGGAGCCCAGCCCGACCGAGCCGGCCTGGCGCGGGTCGAGGGCGAGATAGTCGGGGCCGAAGGGGCGGTCGACCTTGAGGAGCGCGAGATCCACGCCGGGCTGGGTGCGCGGCGTCGTGCCCCTCACGAAGGACGGGTGCATGGCGATGACGGTGACCCTGAACCGCTGCGGCTTGAAGGTCCGGTTTGCCGCGACCACCCGGTATGTGGCCCTGTCGGTCACGCAATGGGCGGCCGTCAGCACGAGATCCGGCCCGACCACCGCGCCGGAGCAGAGTTCTCCGGCGGAGTTCTCGACCCAGACCACGGAGCGCCGCAACCCGTTCGGGTCGCGGGACGGCGTGCCCAGGACAACGGCCTGGGCTGGGCCTGCCATGAAGGCGAGAACGGCAAGAACGAGAACGGAAAGGGCGCGCATCGGGGGAATCGCCGAACTGAAAAGTGTTACGGTATGGGAAGGATTGTGAAGCAAAGTTGGTTCCCTGACGACCAACTTTTAAGGGCTAGTCGCCGCTCCACTTGGCCCCGCGATTCCAGCCCTTCAGAACCCGGTCGATCCATTCCCGCTGCGCGCCGACGAGGATGCCCTGGGTGAGGCCTCCGCATTTGCCGTCCTTGGTGGGCGAAGACGACCAGCTCGTGATCGCTGCAACCGCATCGCCCGAGACCATCGGGCCGCCGGAATCGCCCTGGCACGCGCCCGTCGCGCCTGAGCCTTTCGACCAGAGCAGGATCCTGCTCGGGCCGTAGGGCTCGATGACGGTGAGCGCAGTGCTGCGGAAGGTGCCCATCGTCTTGGGCTCCTTCTCGCGGGCAAGGCCGTAGCCGCCGACCGTCACCCGCCCGTCCTTCGCCGGCCGGGCAGTGGAGAGCACCGCCTCCTCGAAGCGCCCGGGCAGGGGCGTGGGGATGCGCACGAGGGCGAGGTCGATGGAGCGCGTGCGCTTCTCGATGGCCTTCGCGTCGTAGCCCGGATGAACCGCCTTGTCGGTGACGTCGATCAGCACCGGCTCGCCGGCCTCGTACCGGAAATGCACCCGGTACTCCGCTGCGCCCGTCACGCAATGGGCTGCGGTCAGCACCACGTCGCGCGCCAGCACCACGGCGGTGCAGACGCCGCCATTTGAGTTCAACACCATCACGTTTCGGCGGGCGAGGGGACCCTGGTCCTCCGCGCCGCCGATGATGGCCTGGGCCTGCGTCGCGGAAAGCGACGCCGCCAGGACAAGGGCAACAAGCCGTTTCGTCATCAAAAGGATTCCCATTCTTATGCACCCGATACTCATCGAGGGCCCCGCCGTCGAGCCCGTTCCCCTGCCCGAGATGAAGGCCTATCTGCGGATCGACGAGGACGATGCGGCCCAGGACGAGCTGATTGCGGGGCTCGTCAAGGCGGCGCGGCTGATGGTGGAGGCGACCTCCCGCCGCATCCTGATCGAGCAGCGCTGGCGCGTCATGCTCGACCGCTGGCCGCAGTGCCGCATGGTCGTCCTTCCGCTCTCGCCGCTCATTGCGATCGACGGAATCCGGGTGTCCGATGCCTCGGAGGTGGCCATCGCGATCCCCACAGACGCCATCGACGCGGACCTGGTGAGCGATCCGCCGCGCGTGACCGTCGCCTCCGCTCCCGAGCCGGGGAGGGCGCGAAACGGCATCCAGATCGACCTGCGCGCCGGCTTCGGCGCGGCAGCGGTGCCCGCGACCTTGAAGCTCGCGACCAAGATCCTCGTCGCGCACTGGTTCGAGAACCGGGGCGACGTGATCGGCGACCAGATTATGCCGCCGCAAGCCCTCGTCCTCGTCGCGCCTTTTCAAAGGACGCGGGTCTGAGCGTTCTCTTGCACGCGAAGTTCGTTCCCATGAAAACCAGATCCCTGCCCATCGGCGCGCGCTCGCGCCGGTTCGTGCTCGAATTGCCGCTGGAGCGTCCCGACGGCTTCGGCGGCGTCATCCGCTCCTATGCGCCGGGGCCCCAGCTCTGGGGCGCGCCCTCGCGGTAGCGCAGGGTGATCCGGTGGGTCAGGCTCTGCTCGGGCCTGTCGGCGCGGACGGTTTAGGAAGAGGTCAATGAGCTGCTTCAGCCCTGCGGCCTGTTGAGCTGATCCTCGGTGCCGAGAAACCTGATGCCTTTCGTCTCGACACACAGAATGTAGATCTTCCGATATGTGTCTCCGGTGATGTCGACGGATTTTCTGGGAGCAACGGCTTTCGCTGCTCCGAGCTCACATTCCTTGTCAGCCTGCTTCCACTGTTTGTGAGTCAATGAGCCCCTGTCGAAGATCAGATCGGGCTTTTGGGGTGAGGCAACGCAGGCGTTCAGAATTATCGATGCGAAAACTATAGCTATGGAGCGAAAAATGCCTCCGAATGAAGAGCGAAAGCCAGGGGATTTGGGCCAGGACAATATTGCCAGTGATCGCGCACGCCAGCTCAATACGCTCATCGGCCTCTCCGAAAAATTCGGCGTCTCCCTGTCCAATGCTTTCGCGAAGAATATTTCAGAGGGCAAGAAGTTTGATGACGTCCTGAAGTCGGTGCGCCAGTCTCTTGTGGAACAGGACTGCGCCTGGCGCTCGCGCCTCTTCAGATGGCCCTCAGCCAGAGCGTCAAGGGGCTGACGACGGGCGCTGTCGGAGGGGCCTTGCCGCTGGATGGCGGCAATCTGCTCGACGGTCTCTTCGGCAGCCTGTTCAAGGGACTCGGCTCCCTCTTCGGCTCCGGCTCCCCATCAGCCTTCGCGAAGGGCGGCGTGTTCTCCCGCGGGATGGTGATGCCGTTCGCGCAGGGCGGCGTCGTCGGAGCGCCGACCTATTTCCCGCTCGGGCGCGGGTTGGGCGTGATGGGCGAGCGCGGCGCGGAGGCGGTGATGCCGCTGGCGCGAGGACCCGACGGGAAGCTCGGCGTGCGCGCGGGCGGGGCAGGGCGGCCCGCCTCGATCACCGTCAACATCTCGACCCCGGATGCGGAGAGCTTCCGCCGTTCCGAGGCGCAGGTCTCCGCCGCCCTGGCGCGCGCCGTCGCGCGGGGCCAGCGCGGGATGTAGCCTGCCTGAATGGCGCAACCTCATCCTGAGGAGCCGCTGCAAGCGGCGTCTCGAAGGAGGCCCCAGTCCTCTCTGGAGACGCCCTCGTCCCCGGATCAAGTCCGGGGCAGGCTCTTCGAGACGCTTCGCTCCTCAGGATGAGGGCTGTGGGGGCTCCAGCAGAGATCAGGACTCCATGCCGTCGATCATCGCCATGAGCTCGTCCTTGATCCTCAGGCGGCTGCGCTTGAGCTGCTCCTCGACCTCCTCGGGCTTGGGCTCCACCCGGGTCTCGATCCGGTGGATGGTGCGGTTGAGCTCGTTGTACTCGTCATAGAGCCGCGCGAAGTGGTTGTTGCTCGTCTTCAGCCGGTGGATCCGGTCGGCCTTGTCCGGGAAGTCGTCGGCGAGGTCGTTGGGCGCGTTGCTCATCGGCTGCTGTCTCCGTCTTGATCGCGATTTCGCATCGACAACGCAGCCCGCTTCTCTTCCGTTTCACTGTTTGCGAAGGATGGACCATGGCGTCCGATTTCCACGAGGTCCGCTTTCCCCTCGACGTCAGCCTTGGCAGCCGGGGCAGGCCGGTGCGGCGGACCGATATCGTCACGCTCTCCTCGGGCCGCGAGCATCGCAACAGCCGCTGGGCCCATTCCCGCCGGCGCTATGATGCGGGCCTGGGGATCCGCACTGTCGATGCGCTGCATACGGTCATCGCCTTCTTCGAGGAGCGGCGGGGCCGGCTCCACGGTTTCCGCTTCCGCGCCCGGACCGACTGGCGCTCCGGCCCGCCCTCGAGCGAGCCGACGCCCCTCGACCAGCGCATCGGCACGGGCGACGGCGCAACGCGAAGCTTCCAGCTCGTCAAGACCTACGATTCTGCCCACGCGCCCTACAGCCGTCCCATCGCCAAGCCTGTCGGCGGGAGCGTGCGGGCGGCGCTCAACGGCGTCGAGCAGGCGGTGGGCTCAGGCTTCAACTGCGATCCCGCGACGGGCCTCGTCACCTTCACCGTCGCGCCGCCCGCGGGCGCGATCATCACGGCGGGTTCCGCCTTCAACGTGCCTGTTCGCTTCGACACCGACGAGCTCGACATCGACCTCTCCGCCTTCGACGCCGGCGCGATCCCGCAGATCCCGCTGATCGAGATCGTTCCTTGACAACCGTGTCATCCCCGGCGGCTGCGGAGCAGCCGGGAAGGGGATCCACGATGGTGCGCGTGTGAGTGGATTCCCTTTCCCTCCGCTGACGCTCCGGCCGGGAATGACACCCTCCTGAACCCTTCACGCCATCAGCGGTCTCGTGCCGGTGATCCCGATATCTTCTTCAAGGTTGCTTCCATGCGCACCATCCCCACCGACCTCGCCGCCCATCTGGCGGAGGGGGCGACGACGCTTTGCCATTGCTGGAAGCTCCTCCGCCGCGACGGCAAGGCTTTCGGCTTCACCGATTACGACCGGGACCTCGCCTTCGGCGGAACCGCCTTCGCGGCCCGGACCGGGCTGGAGGCGGCCGAGGCTTCCGCCGAGCTCGGCTTCGCCGTCGGCGGCGGGGAGGTGGCGGGCGCGCTGGTCTCCGCCGGCCTCACCGAGGACGACATCGCCTCCGGCCTCTACGACGATGCGAGCGTGGAGACCTGGCTCGTCAACTGGAGCGACGTGGCCGAGCGCGTGCTGCTCGACATCGGCTCCATCGGCGCGATCCGCCGCGCGGACGGCGGCTGCGTCGCGGAGGTGAGAGGCCTCATGCACCGCTTCGACGAGGAGCGGGGGCGGCTGTTCCGCGCCACCTGCTCGGCGGATCTGGGCGACGGGACATGCGGCGTGAACCTCGCATCCTCCACCTATTCCGACACGGGCACGGTGGTCCGCACGGACGGCGCTCTCGGCATTGCGGCCTCCGGCATCGGCTTCAGGGACGGCTGGTGCACGGCTGGGCGGCTCACCTGGACGGGCGGCGACAACAAGGGGCTGTCGGTGGAGATCAAGGTGCATCGCGCCATCGACGGCACGGACGAGTTCGACCTGTGGCAGCGCGCGCCTCACCCCATCAAGCCCGGCGACACCTTCCGCGTGACGGCGGGCTGCGACAAGACCCATGCGACCTGCCGCGCCAAGTTCGATAACGTCGTGAACTTCCGCGGCTTCCCGCACATGCCCGGCAACGACTTCATCATCCGCATCCCGCAGCAGGGCGAGCCGGGGCTCGACGGCGGGAGCTTTTTCAAATGAGGCCCTTTTCCCTCCCCGCAAGGGGAGGGAAGGAGAACGACCCATGCCCGATCCCGACCTCATCCTCGCCGAGGCACGCTCCTGGATCGGCACGCCCTACCGCCACCAGGCCTCGCTCAAGGGCGTCGGCTGCGACTGCCTCGGGCTCCTTCGCGGCGTGTGGCGCGGCGTCATGGGCGAAGAGCCTGAACTGCCGCCGCCCTATTCGCCCGATTGGGCGGAGGCCGGGGCCGATACGCTTCTGGCCGCGGCAAGACGGCATCTCGTCGAGATCGGCATGGCGGACCTGTCGCCCGGCCACGTGCTGCTCTTCCGCTGGCGCGAGGATCGCCCGCCCAAGCACTGCGCCATCGCGACCTCGCCTCGCACCATGATCCACGCTCATGACGGCGCGTCGGTCGCGGAGGTGGCGTTCCGCCCCTGGTGGCGGCGGCACCTCGCTCACGTCTTTCGCTTCCCGGATGGACCCTGATGGCCACTCTCGTTCTTCAAACCGTCGGCTCCGTCGTCGGCGGCATGATCGCCGGTCCCTTCGGGGCCATGGCGGGCCGGGCGCTCGGCGGACTCGCGGGGGCTGCCATCGACAAAGCCCTGCTCGGCGGGTCGGAAACCAAGCATGTGGAGGGTCCGCGGCTCAAGGAGATCGACGGGCTGACCTCGACGGAGGGCGCGCCGATCCCGCGGGTCTATGGACGCGCGCGCATCGGCGGACAGCTCATCTGGGCGACGCGGCTCAAGGAGGTGGCGAGCGCGGAGCGCTCCGGCAGCCAGGGCGGGAAGGGAACGGGCGGGCCGAAGACCGTCACGACCACCTATTCCTATTTCGCGAACCTCGCAGTCGGCCTCTGCGAAGGCCGCATCGCCCATGTGCGCCGGGTCTGGGCCGATGGGCGAGAGGTCGATCTCTCGACGGTCACCATGCGCGTACACAAGGGATCCGAGACGCAGGATCCCGATCCGCTGATCGTCGCGAAGGAGGGCGCAGCCGATGCTCCCGCCTATCGCGGCCTGGCCTGTGTGGTGTTCGAGCGCCTGCCGCTCGCCGATTTCGGCAACCGCGTGCCGCAATTCGCCTTCGAGGTGCTGCGCCCGGTCGGCGGCCTCAGCCGCGTGATCCCCGGCGCGAGCGAGTTCGGTTACGACACGCTGCCCGTCACGCAGATGCTCGATCTCGGCAGGACGGTTCCCGAAAACCGTCATCAATGGCAGCGCCGCACGGACGTGGCGGCCTCCCACGATGCGCTGGAGGCCCTGTGTCCCAACCTAAAGCGCGTTTCCCTCGTGGTGAGCTGGTTCGGGGACGATCTCCGGGCCGGCTCCTGCCGCATCGAGCCGCGCGTGGACGTGACCGCGAAGACGACGGACGGAGCCGCATGGTCGGTGGCGGGCGTCACGCGCGAGGAGGCGAAGCCCGTCTCCCTCGTCAAGGGTTCGCCTGCCTATGGCGGCACGCGTCAGACGAATCGGTCATCCGCCTGATCAAGGAGTTGAAGGCGAGGGGGCTCGAGGTCGTCATCTATCCCTTCGTGATGATGGACGTGGCCGCCGGCAACGACCTGCCGAACCCCTATGGCGGCACGGGCCAGCCGCCCTATCCCTGGCGCGGGCGCATCACCTGCCATCCCGCGCCGGGCCATTCGGGCTCTCCCGACATGACGTCGGTTGCGGGCGATCAGGTGGCGCAATGGTTCGACCGCACATGGGGCTTCCGCCGTCTGGTGCTGCATTATGCGAACCTCGCGGAAGAGGCGGGTGGCGTCGACAGCTTCATCCTGGGCAGCGAGCTCGTCGGCCTCACCCGCGTGCGCTCGGCTTCCGGCGTCTATCCTGCCGTCGGTGAATTGATTCAGTTAGCAGGCGACATGCGGGCGATCCTCGGCTCCGGGACTGCCATCGTCTATGCGGCGGACTGGACCGAATACGGCGCGCATGTGCTCGACAGCGGCGACGAGGTGCGCTTTCCCCTCGATCCGCTCTTTGCCAGCGACGACATCGACGCGGTGGGCATCGACTATTACCCGCCGATCTCGGATTGGCGCGACGGTCCCGATCATGCGGATCTCACGGATGCACGCAGCATCTACGATGTGGACTATCTGCGCAAAAGGCTCGGAAGCGGCGAGGCCTTCGACTGGTACTATGCGAACGCTTCCGAGCGCGCATCGCAGACCCGAAGGCCGATCACCGACGGAGCCCATGACAAGCCATGGGTCTTCCGCGCGAACGATCTGGTCTCCTGGTGGTCGAACCCGCATGTGGAGCGCTGGAACGGCGCCGAGATCCGCACGACGGAATGGCAGCCGAAATCCAAGCCGATCTGGCTCACAGAGATCGGCGTGCCCGCCGTGGACAAGGGGCCGAACGGGCCGAACGTCTTTCCCGACCCGAAGTCGTCCGGATCCGCCTATCCGCCGTTCTCGCGCGGCGTGCGCGACGACCTGATCCAGGCGCGGTGCCTGGAGGCGATCCTCTCCCGCTTCGATCCCGCCTTGCGGGGCTTCTCCTCCGCCTACAACCCGACATCTTCGGAGTATGGCGGGTTCGGAGTATGGCGGGCGCATGGTCGATCCGGACAACGTCTATGTCCGGGCCTGGGACGCGCGGCCCTATCCCGCCTTTCCCGATTTCGACAATGTGTGGTCGGACGGGGCGAACTGGGAGACCGGCCACTGGATCACCGGCCGCATCGAGGGCGTTGCCCTCGATCGCCTGATCGTGGCGATCCTCAAGGATTTCGGCCTCGACGATCCGGGCGCGCTTCCCGTCGACGGTTTCGTGGACGGCTACGTGATCGACCGGCCCATGTCGGCGCGCGGCGCACTGGAGCCGCTGATGCGCCTCTTCGGCGTCGACGCGGTGGCGAGCGGCGGCAGGATCGCGTGGCGCGGGCGCGGCGGACGGGCCGTGATGGCGTTGACGAAGGATGATCTCGTGCTCGACGAGCGCGAGCCGTCCTTAAAACTCTCCCGCGCACAGGAGACCGAGCTGCCGCATCAGGTGGAGATCGGCTTCACGGAGGGCGAGACAGATTACCGCCGCGCGGCCGTCGCCTCCCGCCGCCTGTCGGGATCGAGCCGCCGCGAGGCGCGGGCGGACAGCGCCGTCGTCACCCGGCGCGCGGAGGCGCAGCGCCAGGCGGATACCAGGCTGCAGGACCTCTGGGCCGGGCGGGAGAGCGCCGAGCTCGAATTGTCGCCGCGGCGGATCGAGTTCGAGCCGGGCGACGTGATCACGCTTCCCACCGATGCGGGTTCCAAGCTGCATCGGATCCTGCGCATCGCGGACGGGCCGACGCGCAAGGTGACGGCCCGCGCCGTGGCGCCCGCCGTTTTCGAAAGGCCGGGCGCGTCCATGCCCAAGCCGGTGCGCCGCCCGTGCCCGGCAAGCCGCTGGCGGTCGTCCTCGACCTGCCCGCCGCGCCGAGCGATCCGACGCCGCTGCAATACATTGCCGTTGCGGTCGATCCCTGGCCCGGCGCCGTCACTGTCTGGCGCTCGGGGAGTGGAGCGAGCTTCACGCCGTCGCGCATCCTCGACCTGCCGGCCGTGATCGGGCGGACGCTGACAATCCTGCCGCCGGGGCCGCTCCGGCGCTGGGACCCGACGACGGTTCTCGATGTGGAGATTTCGTCAGGCGCGGTTTCCTCCATCGAGGACGAGGCGGCGCTGGCGGGCGGCAATCTCTTCGCCGTGCGGGGAGGGGACGGGCGCTGGGAGATCCTGTCGGCCGCCCGCGCCGAGATGATCGGCGAGCGGCGCTACCGCCTCTCGCGCTTCCTCCGGGGGCTGGCCGGCAGCGAGCCGGAGGCGGCGCGGACCGTGCCCGCAGGCGCGCTTGTCGTCCGGCTCGACGAGGCAGTCGTTCCGCTGACGACCAGCCTTCAGGATCTCGGGCAGACCTGGCGCTACAGGATCGGGCCCTCCGGCCGCGACCACGCCGATGCGTCCGTGGTGGAGATTGCGGCAACCGCGGGCCGCGACGCCTACAGGCCCATGAGCCCCGTTCATGTCACCGCGCGCCGGGAGGAGGGCGGCATCCGTATCGCCTGGATCCGCCGCACGCGCCGCGATGGCGACGGCTGGGAGGCCGCCGAGGTTCCGCTCGCCGAGGATGCCGAGCGCTACGAGACGGACATCCTGCGCGACGGCGTCGTCCTGCGCACGCTTGCGAGCGCGGAAAGCGCGCTTCTCTACCCGACTGCGCAGGAGGCCGCCGATTTCGGCGCGCCGCAGAGCGCACTCAGCCTGCGCATCGCCCAGATGAGCACCATCGCCGGGCGCGGCTTCGAGCGCAGCGTCACGGTCCCCATCGACTGAGCGCCCATTTCCAACAGGTCATCCATGACAGCAACGCCCCATCTCGCCCTGCCGCTGCTCGCTGCAGCGCAGGCGCAAAAGCACGTCACCCACAATGAAGCGCTCGCCGCCCTCGACGCCCTCGTCCATCTCGCCGTCAGGGAGCGCGGGCGAACCGCTCCGCCCGCTGCGCCGGAGGAGGGCGAACGCTATCTCTTCGGCGCAGGCGCGACCGGAGCCTTCGCTAACCACGAGGGCGACATCACCTTCTTCGATCTCGGGCTCTGGCGGTTTCTCGCACCCCGTCCCGGCTGGCGGGCCTATATGGAGGCGGAGGATCGGATCGTCGTCTTCGACGGCGCGCAGTGGCGCGATCTCGGCCACTACAGCCACGACATCGACAATCTCGACCGCTTGGGCATCGGCACCTCGGCGGATGACCTCAACAGGTTCGCTGCGAAACTCAACTCCGCCCCGTTCGCGGCTCTCGCGACGGAGGAGGGCGGAACCGGCGAGCTGCGCTTCGTGCTCAACAAGGCTGCGAGCACGAATGTGCTGTCCCAGCTCTATCAGCGGGGCTACAGCGGGCGCGCGGAGACGGGGCTCATCGGCAGCGACAATTTCGGCATCCGCGTTTCTTCCGACGGGAGCCTCTGGCGCGACGCCATGCTGGTGGATAGCGAGACGGGCGTCGTGTCCTTCCCGAGCGGCGTGTCCGGCCTGTCGGGAGAGAACCTGCTCATCAATTCCGCCTTTCTGGTGAACCAGCGCGGTTTCGCGGGCGGCCTCCTTTCGGGGAGCGCTTACGGCTTCGACCGCTGGAAGGCGGGGACAGGCGGCTGCACGCTGGGCCGCAATGCGGACGGCTCGTTGACGATCTCCGGCACCCTCGAGCAGATCGTCGATGCCGCGCAGGCCGGCTCTGCGACCGGCGCTGCGAGCTTTGCGGGCCGCACCCTGACGCTCTCCGTCGAGAACCCCTCCCGCGCGCTGCTCGTTCTCATCGGCACGAGGAGCGCGACCATCCCGGCGGGAACGGGACGCCGCTCCGCAACCGTCACGCTCGATGCGGGCGAAACGGGGCACATCCTGGTGCGGCTCGTCAGCTGGGAGGGATGCACCTTCCGGAACCCGAAGCTCGAGTTCGGGCCGGGGGCTACAGACTGGACCGGGGAGCCCGCCGAGATCGAGGAGATGCGCTGCCGCCGCTATTACCAGAGACTGGCGGTCAGCGGCGGAGCGCCTGTGGTCTTCGGCGCGCTCGGCCAGCGCATTGCAGGCAACATGATCGACCTCGTCTGTCCGTTGCCCATGCCGATGCGATCGGCTCCCGCCTTGCTGACCAGCGGATTCACCTGGGCGAACGCCCCGCCCGTGGGCAACCAGATCGGCTTCTCCGACAACGGCGGTTCCACCTGGGCGACGATCGCGGGCAGCCTGAGCGTGACGAATGCCGCCCCGTCCGGTTCCGCGGCCGTCGCCCTGCGTCTCCAGGCGGGCGCCTCCTTCGGCGGGACGGCCGGAGCGGTCGGAAAGCTCTATCTGGGTTCTTCGGCCTACATCGCCCTGCAGGCGGAACTCTGAGGTTCGGCAATGGTGTCTTCATCACGCTTCGAGCAGGCCGTCGCCGAGGTGCTGCGTCACGAGGGCGGCTTCGTCCAGCATCCCCTCGATCCCGGCGGCGCAACCAATTTCGGCATCACGCGGGCGACCCTCTCGCGGGCGCGGGGGCGGCCGGCTTCCGTCGAGGATGTCCGCTACCTGACGCGAGGAGGCCGCCTCCATCTACCGCCGCTTCTACTGGAATGCGGTGAAGGCCGACGAACTGCCGCCGGGCCTCGACCTCGCGCTGTTCGACATCGCCGTCCATTCGGGGCCGTCCCGGGCCGTGCGGATGCTCCAGGCGGTTCTCGGGGTCGGGACCGACGGCATCGTCGGTCCCGTGACCCTTGCGGCCGCATGGGCGGCCGACACGACCGAGACGATCCGCCGCCTGACCTGCGCGCGGCTCGGCTTTCTTGCCCGCCTGATCCCCTGGCCCGTCTTCGGGCGCGGCTGGCGCAGGCGGGTCCTCGCCGTCGAGCAGGAGGCCCTCCGGCTCGCCTCTTCATCAACCTCCACAAGGAATGCCTGACATGGACGACACCAAGACGATTCTCGCCAGCCGCACGGTCTGGTCCAATCTGGTGGGGCTCGCCGTCCTCATCCTCGGCCTTCTCGGCTTCGACGCCTCCGTTCTGAATACGGGCGACGTTGCGGAAGCCGCGGTCCAACTGGTCGCCGCCGGGAGCTTTATCGCCTCCACCGTGTTCCGGATCCTGGCGACAAAGCAGATCTTGAACTAAAACCTGCATTCAGGCTTCGTTCACTGCGGCAAGGGCATAGGCCTCTCATGCGTCTGGTTTGGCTGGTCATAGGGCTGTTGGCAATGATGGGGGCGGCGCACGCGCAGAGCGCGGCGAAGAAGGCCCTCCAGAACTGTCTTCCGCCGCGGGAAATGCAGGAGGCCGTGGCCTCCAAGAGCGTCGTCACGCCGGCTTCGGCGCTGATGACGGCCCGGCGCCAGGTGCCCAATTCCGATGTCGTGCGGGCCAATCTCTGCCGCAGCAGCGATGCGCTGGTTTATATCATCACGGCCTTGCAAAGGGACGGCCGCATCGTGCAAGTAACGATCGACGGTTCCTCCGGACGTGTGAAATCGGTCCGCTAAGGAAAGATCGAGACATGCGCCTTCTCGTTGTCGAGGACGACAAGACCCTCAACAAGCAGATCGTGGCCGCCCTCGAACAGGCGGGATACGCGGTCGATTCCGCCATGGACGGCGAGGAGGGGCAGTTCCTGGGGGATACCGAACCCTACGACGCCATCATCCTCGATCTCGGCCTGCCCAAGGTCGACGGCGTCACGGTCCTGACCTCCTGGCGGAGGGAGGGCAAGAAGACCCCGGTCATCATCCTGACCGCCCGCGACCGCTGGAGCGACAAGGTCCAGGGCTTCGATGCCGGCGCTGACGACTACGTGACGAAGCCCTTCCACATGGAGGAGCTTCTCGCCCGCGTCCGCGCCCTCCTGCGCCGCGCCACCGGCCACGCCACGAGCGAGATCAGCTGCGGTCCGGTGAAGCTCGACACGCGCTCGGGCCGCGTCGCCGTGGACGGCAATCCGGTGAAGCTCACCTCGCACGAATACCGGTTGCTCTCGTACCTCATGCACCATACGGGCCGCATCGTCTCGCGGGGCGAGCTGACGGAACACCTCTACGACCAGGACTTCGACCGTGACTCCAACACGATCGAGGTCTTCATCGGAAGGCTGCGCAAGAAGCTCGGCGTGGATATCATCCAGACCGTGCGCGGCCTGGGCTATCTCCTCGACGCCAGCCAGCCGAAGACGTGATCGGACTTCACCCGCTCATACGCCGGTTCGCCGGCCGGCCCATCGCCGTCCGGCTTGCGGTCTCCTCCGTCTTCTGGAGCTTCGCGATCCTGCTGATCGCGGGGCTGATCCTCTCGACCCTCTACCGGGACAACACGGAGAGGTCCTTCGACCAGCGCCTTCTGGTCTATGCCAACACGCTCGCCTCCAACCTCGTCGCGCCGGGGGACCCGGACCGCGATCTCGGCCCGGTCGGCGATCCCCGGTTCGAGCTACCCCTGTCCGGCTGGTATTGGCAGGTGGCCCGGCCCAATGCGCAGCCCGGCGAGATCCGCTCCTCCAAGTCCCTCTTCGGCGGTCTGCTGCCGAGCCTTGCGGTCTCCAGCGAGGATCGGTTCGGCCAGATCCGCCGCGGCTACGGCAAGGCGCCCGACGAGCGCAACCTGCGCATCATCGAGCGCGACATCGACCTGGGCGAGGACGGCCGCTACATCATCCGGGTCGCGGGCCCTGCGGATGAAATCGCGACGGATGTGCGCCGCTTCCTGCTCTCGCTCACCATCACCTTCGCGCTGCTCGGCCTCGCGCTCGGCCTGACGACGCTCCTGCAGATCCGCTTCGGCCTGCGGCCCCTGGCGAACCTCCGCAGCGCCCTGGGCACGATCCGGCGCGGCGAGGCGGAGCGGATCGCGGGCGAGTATCCCCGGGACATCTCCCCGCTCGCCAGCGAGTTGAACCTGCTGCTCGACACCAACCGGGAAATCCTGGAGCGGGCGCGCACGCAGGTCGGCAACCTGGCCCATGCGCTCAAGACGCCGCTGAGCATCATCACGAACGAGGCGGAGAACGCGCCCGAGGAGGTCGCCGCCAGGATCCGCGAGCAGGCCGCCCTGATGCGGGATCAGGTCAATTACTACCTCGACAGGGCTCGTGCGGCGGCGCTCGCCGGAACCCTGGGAACGCTCACCGAGGTGGAGCCCGTCATCGCCGGTCTCGCCCGCACCTTTGCGAAGATCTATCGCGAGAAGGACCTGGAGATCGAACTTGCGATCCCCCGCGACCTGCGCTTCCGCGGGGAGAAGCAGGACCTGGAGGAGATGGCGGGCAACCTCATCGACAATGCCGCCAAATGGGCATCCGCTAAGGTAGTGGTGGCGGTCGAGATCATCCGCGAGGACGCCGACCGGCCGCGCTTCCGCCTGCTGATCGACGACGACGGTCCCGGCCTTCCTGAAACGGCG
Organism: Microvirga roseola; assembly: GCF_020866965.1. GTDB lineage: Bacteria > Pseudomonadota > Alphaproteobacteria > Rhizobiales > Beijerinckiaceae > Microvirga > Microvirga roseola. The sequence goes on along the minus strand of NZ_JAJATX010000013.1, from coordinate 61,624 downwards.
CGGGCCGAGATGCTCAAGCGCGGTCGCCGCCTCGACGAGACCAAACCGGGTTCGGGCTTGGGCCTTTCCATCGTCAGCGATCTGGCGTCTCTCTATCGCGGCCAGCTCACCCTCGACGCCTCTCCGATGGGAGGCCTGCGGGCCGTGCTGGAGCTGCCAGGGGATAGAGGCTGACCCTATGTAGTTTTACGCGTGACACCGTGCCACCGTCGTGCTTCACGTGCTCTCGCTGTAATTAGGACTTTATGGTGATCTGGATAATCCTTCTCGTGATGACGGCCTTGGCCGTGATGGCGGTGCTATGGCCGCTGTCGCGTCATCGCGCCATCGCGGTCCAGGTCGATCCGGACACGCAATTCTACCGTGAGCAGATCGCCGAGATCGAACGCGACCTGAAGCGGGGCGCTCTGATGCCGGCCGAAGCCGAGGCCGCCAAGGCCGAAGCGGGACGCCGCCTCCTGCGGGCCACCGGCACGCACAGTGGGGAAACGGCCGCCGTCGGCGAGCCGGCCCTGCGCCGCCGCCGGGCTGTCTCCGCATTCGCCCTGTCCGCGATTCCCATTCTCGCCCTTGCGGTCTACGGCGCCTACGGCTCGCCTCATCTGCTCACCCATCCGCCGACGGCGCAGGTGCGCCAGCAGACGGAGCAGCTCGACCTGATGCGGGCCGTGGCCCAGATCGAGTCGCATCTCGCGCAGAACCCGCAGGACGGACGCGGCTGGGAGGTCGTCGCTCCGGTCTATATCCGCATGGGCCGCCTGGACGATGCAGCGAAGGCCTACGAGGCGGCTATCCGTCATCTCGGTCCGGAGCCGGACCGACTCGCCAATTACGGCGAGGTTCTCGTCCTTGCGAAGAACGGTCTCGTCTCGGCGGAGGCGCAGGCCGCCTTCGAGCAGGCGGTGAAGCTCGACCGAACCTCGCCCAAGGCCCGCTATTATCTCGCCCGCGCCGCCGAGCAGGACGGGCAGGTCGAGAAGGCGAAGGCAGGCTATTCCGAACTCCTGGCGATGTCGCCCGCCGATGCCCCGTGGACGGCGGTTGTCCGGCAGGAGCTGACCCGCCTCGGCGCGCCTGTGCCCGAGCCGCAGCCGGCGCTTGCGGGGCAGGGGGGCGCACCCCAGATAGGGGCCGAGGACATCGCCCGCATGGTATCCGGTCTGGCGAGCCGTCTCGAAGCCCAGGGCGGCACGGCGGAGGAATGGGTTCGCCTGATGCGCTCCTATGCGGTTCTGGGACAGCGGGACAAGGCTATCGAGGCCGCGAAACGCGCCCGGCAGGCCCTCGCCCAGGACGAAAAGGCCCTTGAGACCATCGACACGATGGCGCGCGAACTGAAACTGACCGACGCCCAGCCATGACCAGAAAACAACGCCGCCTGACCCTGATCGGTGTCGCGGGATGCGTTCTCGCAATCGCGATCGGCCTCGTTCTTTATGCGATGAACGACACCATCGTGTTCTTCAACTCGCCCGCGGACATCCAGGCGAAGAACGTGCAGCCAGGCACCCGCTTCCGGCTCGGGGGCCTCGTGAAGGAAGGCACCGTCGTGCGCGGTTCCGATCAGCAGATCTCCTTCGAGGTCATGGACGCCGAGGCGACGGTGAAGGTGAACTACAAGGGGCTGCTCCCGGACCTGTTCCGCGAAGGGCAGGGAATCGTCGCCGAGGGCGTTCTCGAGCAGCCGGGGTTCTTCCGGGCCGATACGGTTCTCGCCAAGCACGACGAGAATTATATGCCTCGCGAGGTGGCGGACACCCTGAAGAAGCAGGGCCATTGGCAGGGCGAGGCGCAGGCTGCGCCTGCGACCCAGTAACAGGCGAGGGAGTCATCTCGTGTTGGTTGAGGCCGGACATTTCGCTCTTGCGCTGGCGCTCGGGCTGTCCCTGATCCAGTTCGTCGTGCCGCTCTGGGGCGCGCGCTCCAACGATCCCGTCCTGATGGCTGTCGCGCCGACAACCGCCCTGGCGGTTCTCGGCTGCATCGCCTTCGCATTCTTCGCGCTGACGGTCGCCTATGTGACCTCCGATTTCTCTGTCCTGAACGTGGTCGAGAACTCCCATTCGACAAAGCCGATGATCTACAAGATCTCGGGCGTCTGGGGGAACCACGAGGGCTCCATGCTCCTTTGGGTGCTGATCCTCGCCCTCTTCGGCGGCGTGGTGGCGCTTGCCAAAAGCAGCGTCCCCGCACGGCTGCAGGCGAACACACTCGCAGTGCAGGCCGCGATCACCATCGCCTTCCTGCTCTTCATCCTGACGACGTCGAACCCGTTCACCCGCGTCATCCCCGCGCCGGCCGAGGGGCAGGACCTCAATCCGCTGCTGCAGGATCCCGGCCTCGCGATCCATCCGCCGCTGCTCTACATCGGCTATGTCGGCTTCTCGATCTCCTTCGCCTTCGCCTGCGCCGCCCTCATTGACGGGCGCATCGACGCGGTCTGGGCGCGGATCGTGCGCCCCTGGACCCTGGGGGCCTGGGCCTTTCTGACGCTGGGCATCGCCATGGGCTCGTACTGGGCCTATTACGAGCTCGGATGGGGCGGCTGGTGGTTCTGGGACCCGGTGGAGAACGCCTCCCTGATGCCGTGGCTTGCCGGCACCGCGCTGATGCATTCCACCGTGGTCATGGAGAAGCGCGACGCCCTGAAGGTGTGGACGATCCTGCTCGCGATCCTGACCTTCTCGCTCTCGCTGCTCGGGACCTTCCTCGTCCGCTCCGGCGTGCTGACCTCGGTCCACTCCTTCGCGGTCGATCCCGCGCGCGGCAGCTTCATTCTCGGCATTCTCATCATCTTCATCGGCGGATCGCTCGCGCTCTTCGCCTGGCGCGCGCCCATGCTGCGTCAGGGCGGGCTGTTCGCGCCGGTCTCACGCGAGGGCGCACTCGTCCTCAACAACCTCTTTCTCGCCACGGCCTGCGCGACGGTCTTCGTCGGAACCCTCTATCCCCTGGCGCTCGAGGTGATGACGGGCGAGAAGATCTCGGTTGGCGCGCCGTTCTTCAACGCCACCTTCCTGCCTCTGATCGTGCCGCTGCTGCTGCTCCTGCCTCTTGGACAGACGCTCGCCTGGAAGCGCGGCAACCTCCTCGGCACGGCGCAGCGCCTTTATGCGGTGTTCGGGATCGTGCTTCTGGCGACGATGGCCCTTCTGGCCTTCCGGCACGGCGGGCCGGTGGCGGCTCCCCTGGGCATCGGCCTCGGCGTCTATCTGGTGCTCGGCTCTCTCAACGAGATCGTCACACGCTCCTGGTCGAAGGAGAAGGGGCTCTCCATGGCGTGGCGCAAGGCCGCCGGCCTGCCGCGCTCCACCTGGGGCACGTTCATAGCCCATGCCGGCGTCGGCCTCACCGTGATCGGCATCGCCGCCACCGCCTGGGGCGTGGAGGGGCTTGGCTCCCTGAAAGTGGGCGAGAGCCTCAGGGCCGGAGCCTACGAGGCGCGGCTCGAACGCGTGACGCCGCGGGTCGAGGCCAATTACCGCGAGGATGTCGCCGTTCTGACCGTGCTCCGCGACGGCCGGGAGATGGGCACGCTCGAGACGATGAAGCGCCTCTACGTGACGCGCGGCATGCCGACCACGGAGGCGGGCATCATGACCATCGGCCTCGGCCAGGTCTATGCCAGCGTCGGCGAGATGCAGCCGGACGGCTCGGTGGGGATCCGGCTCTATCACAAGCCTCTCGTGCTGCTGATCTGGATCGGTTCCGTGGTGATGGCCCTGGGTGGCGGGATCTCGCTCACCGACCGGCGCCTGCGTATCGGCGCGCCCGCGCGGGCCAAAGCCGCGCCGGTCGCGGCCGTTCCGGCGGAGTAGGCCATGCGCTTCGTTCTCGCTCTTCTCGCATCGCTCGTCCTCAGCCTTTCGGCCTTCGCCGTCCAGCCGGACGAGGTGCTGAAGGATCCGGCCATGGAGAAGCGCGCCCGCGAGATTTCGGCGGGATTGCGCTGCCTCGTCTGCCAAAACCAGTCCATCGACGATTCCGATGCGCAGCTCGCCAAGGACCTGCGGCTCCTGGTCCGCGAGCGGCTCGTGGCAGGAGATACGAACGAGGAAGTAGAGAGCTACCTCGTGCAGCGCTATGGCGAGTTCGTCCTGCTCAAGCCGACCTTCGGCACGCATACCCTGCTGCTCTGGCTCACCCCCGCCCTCGTTCTCGTCCTCGGCGGGCTCGGCGCCTACGCTGCCCTGAGACGCCGTCCGCAGCCTGCCGCCGCCGCCCTCGACGACGAGGAGCGAAAGGCGCTCGAAGCGCTGCTCAGGCGCGACGGCAACGCGTAGAACGCGCACTCGCCAGCAGCAGAAATTCGAGGACGAATTTCCTGTCTGGCCGGTGCCGGCAGGAGCATAATCCCAGCACCGTTTTCGCTTCGCAGACATGCCAATTTGTCGCTGTGCGAATCTTTCGAGCGGGTGATATCGGGCGCTGACATCTCCCGACATCCTCACGCGAAAGATACGGTCGTGAAGCCAGCGGTCTTCGGATTGGGCTTGATCCTGCTCGCTCTGCCATCTGCTGCGCAGGCGGACGAAAACCTCGTCGCCAAGCGCGAGACCTGCCGCGCGGAGGCGAGAAAGCGCATCGCGCCTGCGGGCAAGGTCGATGTGGAAGAATACAGGCGCATCGTGGAGCGGCGGAGCGCCCATGTGAGTCAGTGCATGACCCGCATCGTCGTCGCCCGCCAGGAGGCCCCGCTGCCGCCCAGGCGCGTGCTGCAGGATGCGGCCGAAGTCGCAGAGACTCCTGTTGTCGCTCCGCCGGAAAGGAAGCCGCGCCGGATCCTCAAGCGCGCGGAGCGTCGGAAGGTGAAGGTGGCGTCGATCCGGTCATCCAAGGCCACCAAGGCCGCAAGGCCGAAGAGCAAAAAGCTCAGGCGGTCCGCCCGCAGGTACAAGTAACGGCTGCTCTGCCGAACCTTACCAATGTTTCATCTTCGGGTGAGTGCGCCGTAAGGCGCGAGCCCCCATCTTGCTCTCACGACGAACTCTCAGGAGTTCACCAGGAGAGACAAGAACATGCAGCAAAATGCTCCCAATTCCGCCCGCAAGCGCACCGCAAAGTGGCTCGGCGCCGCGGCCGTCGCCGCGCTGATCGCGGGCGGCGCCCTCGAGAGCGGTCTCGTTGCCCCCAATACCGCCCATGCCGAACTGCGCTCCATGGCGCAGCCTGTCCAGGGCGTGCCCTCCTTCGCCGACGTGATCGACCGGGCGAAGCCCGCCGTCGTCTCCGTGAAGGTCAAGGTCGAGCGCAAGAACGTGGCTTCCCGCCTCGATGACGGCGGCCAGCAGTTTTCGATGCCCGATCTTCCTCCCGGCCACCCGATGGAGCGCTTCTTCCGCCAGTTCCGCGACCAGTTCCGCAACGGCGAGAACGGCGATCGCCCCCAGCGGGGCGAGCGTCGCCAGCGTCCGCGTCAGTTCGGCCAGTCCCTCGGCTCCGGCTTCTTCATTTCCGCCGATGGCTATGTGGTGACCAACAACCACGTGGTCGATAACGGCTCCGAGGTTGTGGTGAGCATGGATGACGGCAAGGAACTCGAAGCCAAGGTCATCGGCACGGACCCGAAGACGGACCTCGCGCTCCTTAAAGTCGAGGGCAGCGACTTCCCGTATGTGCGCCTGGCACCCCAAAAGGCCCGCGTCGGCGACTGGGTGGTCGCCATCGGCAATCCGTTCGGCCTCGGCGGCACGGTCACGGCCGGCATCGTTTCGGCCCAGCACCGCGATATCGGCGCCGGTCCCTATGACGACTTCATCCAGATCGACGCCTCCGTGAACCGGGGCAACTCGGGCGGTCCGACCTTCAACCTCGCGGGCGAGGTCGTGGGCGTCAACACGGCGATCTTCTCGCCGTCGGGTGGCAATGTGGGTATTGCGTTTGCCATCCCGGCGAGCACGGTCGACCAGATCGTGACGGCGCTGAAGGAGAACGGCTCGGTGACCCGCGGTTACATCGGCGTGCAGATGCAGCCGGTGACCAAGGAGATCGCCGAAGCCATCGGCCTCAAGGAGCCGAAGGGCGTTCTCGTGGCCGAAGCCGTGAAGGATGGTCCTGCCGCCAAGGCCGGCGTCAAGACGGGCGATGCCGTCGTCGCAGTCGATGGCGAGACGGTGAAGGAGGCCAAGGACCTTTCCCGCAAGGTGGCCCAGATCGCCCCCGGCAAGTCCCTGTCGCTCACCCTCTACCGTGACGGCAAGGAGCGGAACGTGACCCTCGAGGTCGCGGCCCAGCCGAAGGGCGTCTGATCCCCTTCGGATTCGTCTGGGATGCCAGGTAACAGTTGATCGACCCTAGAACCTGGTGTCTTCTGCCCGCGGCAGGCCGGTCTTCCCCTCCAGACCGGCCTGCCGCTGGGCTTTTAACCACGTTGAACCTTTCGATGCGGATACTCATCATCGAGGACGACCGAGAGGCGGCCTCCTACCTCGTCAAGGCCTTTCGCGAAGCGGGCTACGTGGCGGATCACGCCGCCGACGGCCTGGACGGCTACGCCATGGCGGAGGCCGGGGACTACGACGTGCTCGTGGTCGACCGCATGCTGCCGAAGCTCGATGGCCTCTCCCTCATCCGTTCCCTGCGCGAGCAGAAGATCGAGACACCGGTCCTGATCCTCTCGGCCCTCGGCCAGGTGGACGACCGGGTGAAGGGCCTGCGCGCCGGCGGCGACGATTACCTTCCCAAGCCCTATGCCTTCTCCGAACTCCTCGCCCGGGTCGAGGTGCTCTCCCGCCGCCGCGCCGCGATGCCGGCGGCCGAGTCGACGGTCTATCGTATCGCGGATCTCGAGCTCGACCGCCTGTCCCACCGGGTCACGCGCTCCGGCCAGGAGATCCTTCTGCAGCCGCGTGAGTTCAGGCTGCTCGAATACCTGATGCGGAACGCCAATCAAGTCGTCACCCGCACCATGCTCCTGGAGCATGTGTGGGATTACCATTTCGACCCGCAGACGAACGTGATCGACGTTCACGTCTCGCGCCTGCGCGCCAAGATCGACAAGGGTTTTGACAAGCCGCTCATCCACACCATCCGCGGGGCCGGCTACATGGTTCGCGTCGGCGCGGAAGGCGCCGAGGAATGAGCGTGCTTTTATGAACGCCCTCGGCAAGCTCGTCCGGACGACGGCGTTCAAGCTGTCCTTCGCCTATCTCATCATCTTCACCGTCTTCGCCTTCGTCACGCTCGGCTATGTGGCCTGGAGCGCGCAGAAGCTTCTCACGGACCAGTTCGTCTCCACCATCCAGGCGGAGATCGGGGGCCTGGCCGAGCAGTACCGGATCGGCGGGCTGCGCCGCCTCGTCAACAGCGTCGAGCGGCGCTCCCGCAGGCCCGGAGCCTCGCTCTATCTCGTGACCACCAGCAATGGCGAGCGGATCGCGGGCAACGTCGTGGCGCTGCCCCCCGGCGTCATCGACCGGCCGGGCCAGTTCGAAACCTTCTACAGCCGCACAGAGGAAAGCGGCGAGAACGATGTCGAGCCCAGCCACGCCATTGTGCGCGTCTATCTTCTTCCCGGCGGTTTCCGCCTCATGGTCGGGCGCGATATCGAGGAGCGCAAGCGCCTGCGCGACATCATTCATCGCGCCTTCGGCTATTCGCTTCTCTTCATCGGCGTTCTCGGCTGCGTCGGCGCCTGGTTCATCGCGCGGCGCGTCCTCAAGCGTGTCGAGGACATGACCGAGACCACGCGCCACATCATGGCGGGCGATCTCGGAGGGCGGCTGAAGATCGCCGGAACTGGTGACGAACTCGACCGTCTTGCGCAGAACCTCAACGACATGCTCGAACGCATCGGCGAGCTGATGCACGGCATGCGCGAGGTCTCCGACAACATCGCCCACGATCTCAAGACGCCCCTGACGCGCCTGCGCAACAAGGCGGACGAGGCCCTGCGGACGGCCAAATCCCCCGACGAGCTGAAGGCCGCCCTGGAGGCCACCATCGAGGAGAGCGACAACCTCATCCGCATCTTCAACGCGCTTCTCATGATCGCGCGGCTGGAGGCCGGGAACGCCCGCGAAGGGCTTGCTGATTTCGACGCCGCCGAGGCCGTGCGGGATGTGGCAGAGCTCTACGAGGCGCTGGCCGAGGAGGCGGGCGTGGCGCTGGAGGTCGCGGTCGAAGGCGACCTGCCGGTTCACGGCAGCCGCGAGCTTCTGGGCCAGGCCATGGCGAACCTGCTCGACAATGCATTGAAGTACGGCGCCGCTCCCGGCGGCCCGGCCCAGGCGATCTCGGTCGAGGCCCGGCGGCGCGACGGAGAGGTGCTCGTCGTGGTGGCCGATCGCGGCCCCGGCATTCCGGAGGCCGAGCGGAATCGCGTGCTGGAGCGTTTCGTGCGGCTCGAGACGGCGCGCTCCCGCCCCGGCTTCGGCTTGGGCCTCAGCCTCGTAGCCGCGGTGGCGCGGCTTCACGGGGGAGCCCTCCGGCTGGAGGACAACAGGCCCGGACTGCGCGTCGTGCTGGCTCTGCCCCTGAAGGCGTAGGCTGCCCCGCAGCCCTCCCTCCAAACGGCGGCGTGAGCCTAAAAGAGGAGAGGCCTAGGGCAGTTTTCGATTGCCTCCGGCCCGCCGACATGGACACTTCGGCCCGTCGCATGCATTCAGCGGATCGGCCGTGTCGGACAACAACAGCTCTCTTCTCAGCCGCCTGACCCAGGCTCCTCCCGTCGCCGATGCCAAGCGCGCCAAGGCGCAGCTGGCGGATTTCGTCGAGCGCGTGGGCGAGGAGCCGGAAGCTGCCGCGCTTGCCCCTCATCTCGACGAGGGCCTCTTCCGCGATCTCCTGCTTGCGCTCGCCGATCACTCTCCCTTCCTCTGGCAGCTCGTCGCCAATGATCCCGCCCGCATGGCGGGGCTCGTCCTCACATCGCCCGAGGAAAGCCACCGCGCCATCGTTGAAAGCCAGTCCAACCTCTTCCGTGAGCTGCGCTCCAGCGCGATGACCCGTGACGATGCGGCTCGCGCCTTCCGCCGCAACCGCAGTGCCCATGCTCTCCTGGTGGCTCTAGCCGATATCGGCGGCATCTGGAGCGTGGAGGAGGTGACGCAGGCCCTGTCCGACTTCGCCGATTCCTCCGTTCGTGGCGGGGTGAACCTCGTTCTGACGGAGACGGCGGATCTCGGTCGGATCATCCTCGCGAATCCCGACGATCCGGGCGAGGGCTCCGGCTTCACGGTGCTGGCCCTGGGCAAGCACGGGGCAGGGGAGCTCAATTACTCGAGCGACATCGACCTCGTGATCTTCTTCGATCCCGAGACCAAGGCGCTGCGGGACAGCCTGGAGGCTGCGACGATCTATACCCGCATTGCGCAGCAGCTCGCCAAGCTCCTGCAGGAGCGCACGGCCGACGGCTACGTGCATCGCGTCGACTACCGCCTGCGTCCCGATCCGGGCTCGACGCCCACCGCCGTGTCGCTCTCCTCGGCCTACGTCTATTACGAGACCGTCGGGCAGAACTGGGAGCGCGCGGCGCTCATCAAGGCGCGGCCCGTGGCGGGCGACATCGCTCTGGGCGAGAGCTTCCTCGCCGATCTTCGCCCGTTCATCTGGCGCAAATATTTCGACTTCGCCTCCATCGCCGACGTTCACGCCATGAAGCGGCAGATCCATGCCGTGCGGGGCCACGACGAGATCGCGGTGGCCGGGCATGACATCAAGCTCGGGCGCGGCGGCATCCGCGAGATCGAGTTCTTCGTTCAGACGCAGCAGCTCGTCTTCGGCGGGCGACGCGCTGCCCTCAGAGGCCGGCGCACGTTGGACATGCTGAAGACTCTCCACGGCGAGGGCTGGATCACCGACAAGGCGCGCGACGAGCTCTCGGAAGCCTACCGGTTCCTGCGCACCATCGAGCATCGGCTGCAGATGGTGGCGGACGAGCAGACGCAACGCCTGCCCGCAGACGAGGAGCAGCTCAAGCGCTTCGCCAGGTTCTGCGGCTATCCCAACCTGAAAGCCTTCTCGAAGGCTCTCACCGATCAGGCGAAGATCGTGCAGGGGCACTATGCGCTCCTCTTCGAGGAGGGGCCGGAACTCGCTTCCGATGTGGGAAGCCTCGTCTTCACCGGCACGGAAGACGATCCCGAGACGCTCGCCACCCTGCAGCGCATCGGTTTCCGCGAGCCCGAGCGGACGGCGGAGACTGTGCGCGGCTGGCATTTCGGCCGCCGTCCCGCAATCCAGAGCGCCCGCGCCCGCGAGGTGCTGACCGAGTTGACGCCGGCCTTGCTCACCGCGCTCGGCAGAACGGCCGATCCCGACGGGGCGCTCGCTGCGCTGGATCGCGCCTTCGGCCGGATGCCGGCGGCCGTCGAGCTCCTCACGATCCTGCAATCCCACGACCGTCTGCGGCTCCTCTTCGCCGATCTCCTCGGCACCGCGCCGCGCCTCGCCGACACGGTGGCGCAATCGCCCCATGTGCTCGACGCCCTCATCGATCCTGCCTTCGGGACGCCGACGACCGACGACGAGACGATCGAAAGCCAGGTGCGGCAATTCATCGGTCCGCCGCGCGATTTCGAGGATTTCCTGGATCGCATCCGCGATGCAGCCCGGCAGATGCGTTTCGTCACCGGCGCGCGGCTCCTCTCCGGCGTCCTCTCGCCAACGCAGGCAGGGGAGGCCTATGCCGCCATCGCGCGCGCCGTCATCCGCGCCTCCTTCGAGGAGGTGCGCCGCGCCTTCGAGGCCGAGCACGGCACGGTGCCGGGCGCCCGCGTCGCGATCCTTGGGCTCGGACGCCTGGGCAGTCGCGAATTGACGGCAGGCTCGGATCTCGACCTCGTGGTCATCTACGACTTCGATGAGGAGAACCGGGAGAGCACCGGTCCGCGCAGCCTCGATGCCGTCGTCTATCATACGCGCCTGACGCAACGTCTCGTCTCGGCGCTCACCGTGCCGACGCGGCGCGGTCTGCTCTACGAAGTCGATCTTCGCCTGCGCCCGCAGGGCGGCAAGGGCCCCGTCGCCTCGCAGTTCAAGGGCTTCGTGAACTATCAGAAAACGGAGGCCGATCTCTGGGAGCACATGGCCCTCACCCGCGCCCGTGTGCTGGCGGGCGACGACGCTTTCGGTGCGGAAGTTTCGCAAGCCGTCAGGAACATCCTTGTCACGGAACGCGACCCAAAGCACGTCTTCAAGGACGTGCGCGCCATGCGCGAGCTGATCGCGCAGGAGAAGGGCGACGACGACCCCTGGGACATGAAGCTCGCCCGCGGCGGTCTCACCGATCTCGACTTCATCGCGCAGGGGCTGGTGCTCGGCCATGCGCACATGCACCCGTCGCTCGCCGGTCTCTCGACCGAGGCCACCTTCGCCGAGGCTCAGTCCGCGGGCCTGCTGTCAGCCGATGACGCAAGGACCCTCACCGAAGCGCACCGTCTCTTCAACGACGTCTTCCAGTGGCAGCGCCTGACCATCGAAGGCAAGTTCGACCCGGAGAAGGTCCCGCCCGTGATCCTCAAACGCCTCGCGACGGTGGCAGGCCTGCCGAGCGCGAAGGTGCTGCAGGAGCATCTGGGGGAGGTGCGGGGAAGGGTAAGGACTGCAGTTGCCGTAGTGCTTGCTTGAGGCAATTCAGCGGAGAAGAAGTCACGTCTCAGGATCTGCATCCTGAGATGGCGGACGGAGACTCGATCTTTGCATGATCAGTACCGTGGCCGGCCTTTCTCATTCGTGGCTGATGCTCGTTCTGACTACGCCGCCTTGTCCGCCAGTGCAATCTCGGCGCTGGTGTTTTCTGCGAGCGGCAGGTGGACCAGCACGATGGTGCCGACGCCTTCCTGGCTCCTGATGCGCAGGTTGCCGCCGTGGAGTTCGGTGAGTGAACGTGCGATGGCGAGGCCAAGCCCCGAACCCTTGTAGCTCTTCGAGAACTCGGTCTCGACCTGCTCGAAGGGCTGGCCGAGCTTCTGCAGGGCATGTGCGGGGATGCCGATGCCGTTGTCCTCGACATAGATGTTGACGGCGTTGCCGGCCTGACGGGTGCGCACGGTGATGCAGCCGCCCTCGCTCGTGAATTTGGTGGCGTTCTGCAGGAGGTTCACGAGGATCTGGTGCAGGGCGCGCTCGTCCGCATGAACCTCGATGTCCTCGGGGCTGACGTCCACGGTGACGGAGAGGTTCTTGGCCTTGGTCTGCTCGCCCACGAGCTTCAGCGCCCGCTGGATCGAGGCGTGGACCTCGACCTGCTGCTTGGTGAGCGTCGTGCGGCCCGCCTCGATGCGCGACATGTCGAGAATGTCGTTGATGACCGAGAGGAGATACTCGCCGCTTGAGCGAATGTCGGTGCAGTATTCCTCGTACTTTTCTGAACCCAGCGCGCCGAAGATGCCGCTCTGCATCACTTCCGCGAAGCCGATGATGGCGTTGAGCGGCGTGCGCAGTTCATGGCTCATATTGGCCAGGAATTCGGATTTCGCGCGGTTGGCGCTCTCGGCCTGGGCCTTCTGGTCGAGATAGCGCTCGGCAAGGTCCGCGAGCTGCTGCGCCTGGGCCTCAAGCTTCTGGCGCGACTGCTTGAGGTCGAGAACGGTCGCGATTAGCTCCTTCTCGGATTCCACCAGGCGATGTTCGTGGCGCTTGAGCGCGGTAATGTCCGTGCCGACGGAGACGTAGCCGCCGTCCTTGGTGCGGCGCTCGTTGATCTGCAGCCAGCGGCCGTCCTGGAGGCGCGCCTCGAAGGTGCGTGCGCCCACATCCTGGCGCTCGTGCCGCAGGAACTGGTGCTGCACTTCCGGCGGGCGGCCGAGCGCCATGACTTCCGAATAGGCCATGCCCTGGAGCTGGGCGTCCGGCGGCAGCTCGTGCAGCTTCTGGAACTTCGAATTGCAGAGCACGAGGCGGTTGCTCGCATCCCACAGCACGAAGGCCTCCGAGATCGCCTCGATGGCGTCGTGCAGGCGGGCGTCGGCCTTGGCGGTCTTCTCCTCAAGGCCGCGCTGCTCGGTAACGTCCACGGCGATGCCGACGAGATGGCTTGCCGCGTCGTCGGGATCGTTCATCAGCTCCGCGCGGGCGCGCAGCCACACCCAATCGCCGCTAGAGGCGCGGATGCGGAACTCGTAATCGACGAGGGAGGTCGATGCGGAGGCGAGCTGTTCGGCGAGAGTGTAGAGATCCTGATCCTCGGGGTGGATCATCGCGTTCACTTCGCCGAAGGACAGGAACTCGTCCTGCCGCTCGTAGCCGAGAAGCTCGTACATGGAATCGGACCAGTAGATGCGTCCGCGTCCGATGTCCCAGTCCCACAGGCCGCAGCGCCCGCGATTGAGGGCGGAGTCGATCCGGTCTCGCACCTTCTCGCAGACCTCGTCCGCGGCGCGGGCGCGGTTCGCCTGCATGACATAGGCGATGCCGATTCCGAGGAGCACCATGATGGTGGCGCCGAGCATGGAGACGTGCCCGATGGTGCGCGCCCACCAGCCGGAGAGAACGCGCGGCAGGGGCTGCACGACGGCGATCTGTCCCGCGGAGGCGGGGAGTGCGCGCACCGTAGCAAGGCCGTCGTTGCCGTCGGGAAGCTTGATCGTCATCACTCCGGCGCGATCCGCGAACAGGGCCAACGGCTGCGCGTCGCCAAGGACATCGCTGAGCGCAGTCGGCGCGGTTTCGGATGGCGGATAGGCGGCCAGAACGGCGCCGGCGGAATCGACGAGAAGAAGCGTGCGGTTCTGCGCTAGGGCGCTGCCAGGCATATCCCTCGCCAGGGCGTTGAGCTGTGCGGCGGCGTGGGCGCGGTCGGCAGGAGCTGCCTCCGGGCCGAGTTTCGCAGCCGACAGGGAGGCGATGATGTCGATGTCGTTGATGGCATCGAGAACCGTGTCCCGGCGGCCTTCACGCACCTGAATCCAGGCGCTCGCTGCCAGCGTCACAAGGAAGAGAAAGAGGAGAGCGGGAACCGCCAGTCTCAGAAGGGGCTCGTATTGCTCGAGCCGACGATAGGTCGGGTTCGCGTCCGATCGCGTCACCCCTAGAATCGTACCCGTGCGCATAGGTGCGCACGCGGTCGCCGCCCCCGCCATGCGATGCTCCTTCGGAACCGTTGTCGTCCTGTTTCGGAGGACGTGCCGCATCTCTCCGAATCACTAACAATAGAATCACGGGCAGGTGATTTGTCTAGCTATGTGAACGTTTAGGTTAACAAAAAATTTCTACCTGGTTTCTCAGCCTTGTGGATCGCTTGAATAACAAGGAAAAATCCACTCCTTCAGGCTGTTACGATGCTTTGTTTTCTTCGAGCGCGCGGCTCACGATGTCACTCACATCCCGCGAGAGATTCGGTTTCTCGGCAACGGAAAGCAGCGCCTTCTTCGCGTGGGAGCGGCGCGTCTCGTTCATCATCCGCCATGTGCTGAACGCCGTGAGGAGCCGCGCCGCAAGCTGCGGATTGATCGCGTCCACTGCGAGCACGATGGATGCCAGGAAGTCGTATCCGGCTCCATCGGCCCGGTTGAACTGAACCTGGTTCAGCATCGCGAAGCTGCCGACGAGCGAGCGGACGCGGTTGGGATTGCCCATGGAGAAGGCGGGATGCTCCATCAGGCGCCGTACCCGGTCGAGGGCGCCGTCCTCCGGGATCGTGGCCTGCAGCGTGAACCACTTGTCGAGAACGAGCGGCTCATGGCGGTAAAGATCTTCGAACCGCGCAATGGCGGTTTCCCGCGCCTCGCCCGACAGCGTCATCAGAACATTCAGGGACGCCAAGCGATCCGTCATGTTGCTGGCGCTGTCGAACTGCTCGCGGGCGAGCCGCTCTCCGAGGTCCCTGTTGGCGGCAGCCAGAAGATCGAGAGAGGCGTTGCGCAGGGCGCGGCGGCCGGCGCTGGCCGCATCGGGGCTGTAGCTCCCGGTTTCTGCAAGCGAGCGATGGAAGTGCTGCAGCAGATCCGAGCAGACCTCACCGATGCGACGGCGCAGCTCCTTGCGGGCGCGATGGATCGCATCGGGGTCGACGTTCGCCCCGATCTCCTGTGCCACGTCCGCTTCGCTGGGAAGAGACAGCACGAGGGCTGCGAAGGCGGGATCCTGCAGGGCGCTCTGCTCCATGAAGGCGTGCAGGGCGGATGAGAGGGCGTCGATCTCCTCCTCCGAGGGTGCCGCACCCGTCGAGGCGCCGACCAGCAGGCGCATGGCGACCGTCTGGGCGGCCTGCCAGCGATTGAACGCATCGCTGTCGTATTGGAGAAGAGCGAGCAGATCCCCGTTCGACAGGTCGAGGGACGCCTTCACGGGCGCCGAGAAGCCACGGAGGAGGGACGGAACGGGGGGCGATGCGACTCCGGTAAAGATCAGGCTGTCGGAAGCCTTGTCGAGAATGAAGACGCCTCGGGCATCGATGCGCTCGCAGGTGGCCTCGATGGTGCTGCCGTCCCGGGCCACGAGGCCAAGCGCAATCGGGATCACCATCGGCTCCTTCGTGGCCTGTCCGGGCGTGGGCTGCGTGCTCTGGGTGAAGTCGAGGCGATAGATCCGGGCCGACTGGTCATAGTGCCCCTTCACCGTCACCCGTGGCGTGCCCGCCTGTTCGTACCAGCGGGAGAAATGGGAGAGATCCCGTCCCGTGACATCGGCGAAGGCCTTGAGGAAATCCTCCACCGTCGCGGCCGTGCCGTCGCAGCGCTCGAAATAGAGATCCATTCCGCGCCGGAAATCCTCGGCGCCGATGATCGTCTTCAGCATGCGCACGATCTCGGCGCCCTTCTCATAGACGGTCGCCGTATAAAAATTGTTGATCTCGCGGTATTGGCTCGGCCGTACCGGATGGGCGAGGGGGCCTGAATCCTCCAGGAACTGGCGGGCCCGGAGGGTCTTCACCTCGGCGATGCGGTCCACGGGGCGCGAACGCTCGTCGGACGAGAACTCCTGGTCGCGGAAGACCGTCAGGCCCTCCTTCAGGCAGAGCTGGAACCAGTCGCGGCAGGTGACCCGGTTCCCGGACCAGTTGTGGAAATATTCGTGGGCGATGATCGCCTCGATATGGGCGTAATCCATATCGGTGGCCGTCTCGGGCGATGCCAGCACGTATTTGTCGTTGAAGATGTTGAGCCCTTTGTTCTCCATCGCGCCCATGTTGAAGTCGGACACGGCGACGATGTTGAACACGTCGAGGTCGTACTCGCGGCCGAACACTTGCTCGTCCCAGCGCATGGAGCGCTCCAGGGCATCGAGGGCGTAGTCCGCGCGGTTCTCCTTTCCGGGCTCCACATAGACCGCAATCTCCACGTTGCGCCCGCTCATGGTGGTGAAGCTCTTGCCCACACGGCCCAGCTTTCCGCCCACAAGGGCGAAGAGATAGGAAGGCTTGGGGTGCGGGTCGTGCCAGACGGCGTAATGCCGATTCGTCCCCTCGACCGATCCGCTCTCGACCCGGTTGCCGTTGCCGAGGAGAACGGGGGCCTCGTCGAGATCGGCTTCGATGCGGGTGGTGTAGACCGCCAGCACATCCGGCCGGTCGAGGAAGTAGGTGATGCGCCTGAATCCCTCGGCCTCGCACTGGGTGCAGTAATTCCCGCCGGAGCGGTAGACACCCATGAGCTTGGTATTGGCTGTCGGGTTGATCTCGGTCTCGACGGTCAGCGTGAAGGGGTGCTGAGGCGGTTGGGCGATGACCAGGGACTGGGGGGAGGCCTCGAACTCCTCCGCGGGAAGGCTGCGTCCATCCAGTGTCACGCTCTTCAGGTTCAGCTCGTCGCCGTCCAGGCTCAGCGGGGCGTCGGAGCGCCCTTCGGGATTCGGCCTGAGGCTCAGCGTCGCCGTCACCCGCGTCGCGGTCGCATCAAGCCTCACATCGAGCTCGACCTTGTCGATCAGGAAGTCGCTGGGCCGGTAATCCTCAAGACGGACGATCTGGGCTGTATCTGTACGCATCTGCGGCTTTCTTGAAACTAAGTTTCCGCGTGGACTGAGATTCTGGCAGTAGTGAGCGAGTCTGTCTGAAGCAGCGGCCTTTGAAAGTCACTTCCTCTTGAGCGTTTCCAAGGGTTTTTCCGCTTGGCAAATCGGTTGCTCTTGATCTCTGGGCCAAATGCGCCATCACCTACCCCGACCAAAGGAGAGGCGTTCAAAGGAGAGGCGTTCATGGAATACCTTCACACGATGGTTCGAGTCTCGAATCTCGAACAATCCCTCGACTTCCTCTGTAACAAGTTCGGGCTCGTCGAGGTCCGTCGGATCGAGAACGAAAAGGGGCGCTTTACGCTCGTGTTTCTTGCTGCGCCCGATGATGTCGAGAAGGCGAAGGACACGAAGGCGCCGCTGCTTGAGCTCACCTACAATTGGGACGAGCACGAATATGCCGGCGGCCGGAATTTCGGCCATCTCGCCTATCGGGTCGATGACATCTACGAGACCTGCCAGAAGCTGATGGATGCGGGCATCACCATCAACCGCCCGCCTCGGGACGGCTACATGGCCTTTATCAAGACGCCCGACAACATCTCCATCGAGCTGCTCCAGCGCGGCGAGCCCAAGGCCCCGCAGGAGCCCTGGGCCTCCATGCCCAATACGGGCAACTGGTAAGCTGCGAGCGCCAGGAGCCTGCCCGATCGAGCTGGTCCCCGGCGAAAAAACCTTGCTCCGCCCTTCGACCCGGCCCACCATAACGGCGCCGGGTCAACCGGCGGAGGACGAACGTGGTACGAGACAGAATTCGGTTCTGGCGGCAGGGGCAGGCCGTCGAGGTTTCAGGCTTCCATCCGCGCACCACGCTTCTGGACTACTTGAGGCTCCAGGAGCGCCGGGTCGGCACGAAGGAGGGCTGCGCGGAGGGCGATTGCGGTGCCTGCACCGTGGCCCTCGGGCGCGTGAGGGGCGGGCGTGTCCATTATGAGCCCGTCAATGCCTGCATCCTGCTTCTCGGTCAGGTCGATGGCGCGGAGCTCGTGACGGTCGAGGATCTTGCGGCCTCCGGCGAACTACACCCAGTCCAGGCAGCGATGGTCGCCCATCATGGCTCTCAATGCGGGTTCTGCACGCCCGGCATCGTGATGAGCCTGTTCACCCTCTACCAGCATGGCGAGAGGCCCGTGAGCCGCGAGCACGTCAACGATGCGCTGGCCGGCAATCTCTGCCGCTGCACGGGCTACCGGCCCATCGTGGATGCGGCTCTCGACGCCTGCGGACAAGAGCCTGGCGACCCATTCTCGAAAGCCAATGAGCAGACGGCGCGGGAGCTGGCGAGCCTCGCCGACGGCCGTGACGTTTTCATCGGCGATGAGGCGAGCTTCTTCGCCGCTCCCGCCAGCGAGGATTCGCTTGCTGCTCTTTATGCCGCGCATCCCGACGCGACGCTCGTCGCCGGATGCACCGATGTGGGCCTCTGGATCACCAAGGGCATGGCCGAGCTGGAAAAGATCATCTGGCTTGGGCGCGTCGCCGGGCTCGATGTCATCGACGACAGCGCGGAGGCGATTGTCATCGGCGCGACGGCGACCCATGCAGAGGCCTCTTCCTCGCTCGCCCATCTCGATCCCGATCTCGGCGAGCTTGTGCGCCGCTTCGGATCGGCCCAGGTCCGCGCTTCGGGCACGGTCGGCGGCAATATCGCCAACGGCTCGCCCATCGGCGATCTGCCCCCGGCGCTGATCGCGCTCGGTGCGGAGCTGGAGCTGCGGCAGGGCGATCGGGTCCGTACGCTTCCCCTCGAGGACTTCTTCCTCGCCTATCGCAGGCAGGACCGGCAGCTCGGTGAATACGTACGCCGCGTGACCGTGCCGAAGCTGAAGGCGGACGAGATTTTCCGCGCCTACAAGGTCTCGAAGCGCTTCGACGAGGACATTTCCGCCGTCATGGGAGCCTTCAGGTTTACCCTCGAGGGCCGCACGATCCGGCAGGTCCGCATCGCCTTCGGCGGGATGGCGGGCATCCCGAAGCGGGCTGCGGAGGCGGAACGGGCGCTCGTGGGCATCTCGCTCGATGAGCCGTCGTCCTGGGGCGAGGCGCTAGCTGCCATGGGGCGCGATTACCAGCCACTTGACGATCACCGGGCCTCGGCCGCCTATCGCAGCACCGTCGCCCGCAACCTCCTGTTCAAGGCCTTGAGCGAAACGGCCTCCGGCCAGACCCGCGCAACCCGCATCGTCGGCCAGCGCGAGGCGCTCGAAGCGGCGGAGTAGGGTCATGAATGCACCGATGAAACCCGGCGACATGGAAACCCTTCGCCACGTCCGAAAGCCGCTGCCGCACGATTCCGCTCCCAAGCATGTGCAGGGCACCGCGCAGTATATCGACGATATCCGCGAGCCCGAGGGCACGCTGCATGTGGCGATCGGCCAGGCGCCGAAGGCGCGGGGAAGGCTGATCTCCCTCGACGTGTCCACCGTGCGCAGCATCCCCGGCGTCGTCGCGGTCCTCACGGCTGCCGATATTCCGGGCAAGAACGACGTCTCGCCCGTTTTCGGGGACGATCCGCTGTTCGTGGAGAACGAGATCGGCTTTCACGGTCAGGCCGTGTTTGCCGTCGTCGCAACCAGCCGCGAGATCGCGCGCCATGCCGTCAAGAAAGCGGTGATGGAAATCGAGGTTGAGACGCCCAGCGTCACGGTCGAGGATGCGCTGGAGCGCGGGGAAACCGTGCTGCCGGACTATGCCTTCGGCCGCGGGGATGCGGAAGCCGCCATCGCCGCGTCGCCCAGACAGCTCAATGGGCAGTTCCGAGTCGGCGGACAGGAGCATTTCTATCTCGAAGGCCAGGTCGCGCTGGCGGTGCCGGGCGAGGATGGCGACATGCACGTCTATTCCTCGACGCAGCACCCCACGGAGGTGCAGCATGTGGTCGCCCGCGTCCTCGATCTTCCCGACGCCTACGTGACCTGCGAGACGCGCCGCATGGGCGGCGGCTTCGGCGGCAAGGAAAGCCAGGCGACGCAATGGGCCGTCACCGCTGCGCTCGCGGCCCGTGTGACCGGACGGCCCTGCAAGCTGCGCCTCGACCGGGACGACGACTTCATCCTCACCGGCAAGCGGCACGATTTCCGCTGCGACTGGAAGGCGGGCTTCGACGATGAGGGCCGCATCCAGGGCTATGCGGTCGACCTTCTCGCACGCTGCGGCTATTCGGCGGATCTCTCCGGCGGCGTGGTGGACCGCGCCATGTTCCATGCGGACAATGCCTATTGGCTGCCTTCGGCGCGCATCGCCTCGAAGCGGCTGAGGACGAACACGGTCTCCAACACGGCGTTTCGTGGCTTCGGCGGGCCGCAGGGACTGCTCGCCATCGAGCATGTGATCGACCAGATCGCCTGGGCGACGGGCCGCGATCCGCTCGACGTGCGCTACGCCAATTTCTACCGGCCAGGCGAGAACCTCACGCCCTACGGGATGGAGGTGGAGGAGACCGATACGCTGCTCGGCCTCGTGCAGACGCTGGAGCGTTCGTCGGATTACCGGGCGCGACGTGAGGAGATCGCGGCCTTCAACGCTTCCTCGCCGATTATGAAGCGCGGCATTGCGCTCACCCCTGTGAAATTCGGCATCAGCTTCACGCTGACCCAGCTCAACCAGGCGGGTGCCCTGGTGCATGTCTATCAGGACGGCTCCGTGCACCTGAACCACGGCGGCACCGAGATGGGGCAGGGGCTCTACATCAAGGTGGCGCAGGTGGTAGCCGAGGAGTTCGGCATCGCCATGGAGCGCGTGCGCATCACGGCGACCACGACCGCGAAGGTGCCCAACACCTCGCCGACGGCGGCGTCCTCGGGTTCCGACCTCAACGGCATGGCGGCCCGCATCGCGGCAGGCGCCATCAAGCGGCGCATGATCGATCATGCGGCTGAGGTCCACGGCGTGCCTGAAGAGCAGATCGAATTCCGCGACGACAGGGTTTTCGTCGGCAACGAGAGCATGCCCTTCGAGGAACTGGTGAGGAAATGCGTCATCGCCCGCATCAACCTCTCGGAGGCGGGTCACTACAAGACGCCGAAGATCACCTGGGATCGCGAGAAGGCCACGGGCCGGCCCTTCTTCTATTTCGCCTATGGGGCGGCTTGTTCCGAGGTTGTCGTCGACACGCTTACAGGCGAGAACAGGCTGCTGCGCGCGGACATCCTGCACGATGTCGGCCAGTCCCTGAACCCAGCCATCGATATCGGCCAGATCGAAGGCGGTTTCGTGCAGGGCATGGGCTGGCTCACCACGGAGGAGCTGGTCTTCAGCAGGGAAGGGCGGCTCCTGACCCACGCGCCTTCCACCTACAAGATTCCCGTCGCCTCCGACGTTCCCGCCGATTTCCGCGTGTCGCTCTATCCCAATGCCAACCGGGAGGAGACGATCTACCGCTCCAAGGCCGTGGGCGAGCCGCCGGTCATGCTGGCGAACAGCGTCTTCTGCGCCATGGCCGATGCGATCCATGCGCTCGACCCCTCGCAGCCCGTGCCGCTGAATGCGCCTGTAACGCCTGAGGCTGTCTTAAGCGCCTGCGAGGCCCTTCGGGGGAGGCCGATGGGGTGAGAGTGTGGCGGCAGCTCGCCGATCTCGTCGCCCGGCATGATGCGGCGGCCCTCATTACCGTGCACGATGTGAAGGGCTCCGCGCCCCGGGAGGTCGGCGCGCGCATGGTCGTGCGTCCGGACGGAGCCTTCCATGGCACGATCGGCGGCGGCCAGCTCGAATTCCGCATCCTCGACATTGCCCGCGAAATGCTGGCGCAAGGGCGAGGGCCCGCCCGCATGGTCGATCAGGCGCTGGGACCGGATCTCGGCCAGTGCTGCGGCGGGCGCGTGAAGATCCTGGTCGAGACTTTCGACAGGCGCGACCTGGACAACCTTGCGCCTCTTGTCGAGGCGGAGGGCGGAGGCGACGTCTTCGAGGTCGAATGCCGCCTGGAGGATGGTCGTGTGGTCCGGGATCTCTCCTCGGCGGTGGGCGATGACGCCTGGACCGGGTGGCGCGAGACCCATGGCGAGGCCCGCACGCCCGTCCTCGTCTTCGGGGCGGGCCATGTAGGGCGGGCCCTTGTCCTGGCGCTTGCGCCCCTGCCGTTCGCCGTCTGCTGGCTCGACGACCGGGAGGACGCCTTTCCCTCCCATATCCCGGCGAACGCCACGGCTGTCCGCATGAAGGACCCGGAGGCAGAGATCGAGCAGGCGCCGCCCAATGCGCTGATCCTGGTCATGACCCACGACCACCCCCTCGACATGGCGATCACGGCGGCGGCGCTCAGGCGTGATTTTCCCTATGTCGGCCTGATCGGCAGCGCCACGAAGCGGGCGCGGTTCGAGAAGCGTTTCCAGGAGCTGGGCTTGGCGGCGGACAAAGTCCGCTCCCTCGTCTGCCCCATCGGGCTGCCCGGCATCGCGGACAAGGACCCGGCGGTGATCGCGGCTTCGGTGACGGCTCAGCTTCTCCAGGTCCGGGAGCACGGTCCCCTGGCGCAAAACCTCTCGCCTCCCGCCGCCTCAAACGATACATAACCTGCATGAGCGACATGAAGACCGACGATCAGCGCTATCTCAAGCGCGCCATCGACCTCTCGCGCGAGCACATGGACGAGGGCGCCGGCGGCCCCTTCGGCGCCGTGATCGTGCGCGACGGCCAGGTCCTGGCCGAGGGCTGGAATCAGGTGACCTCCACCAAAGACCCGACCGCGCACGCGGAGGTCACGGCGATCCGCCGGGCCTGCGAGGCCGTGGGCGACTTCGCGCTCGAAGGCGCCACCCTCTATACGAGCTGCGAGCCGTGCCCCATGTGTCTCGCCTCCGCCTACTGGGCCAGGGTCTCGCGCATCGTCTATGCCAATACCCGCCAGGATGCGGCGGAGATCGGCTTCGACGACAGCCTGATCTACAACGAGATCCCCAAGCCCGCCTCCGAGCGCCTGATCCCCATGGACCATTTGCCGAGCCTGGAGGCCAAGGCCGTCTTCGACGCCTGGGCGGACAAGCCGGACAAGATCCGCTATTAATCCTCCAAGCCGGCTTGGGTTGAGCCGGCAGCCTGCTTACTTAAGTCCTCATCCGAATTCACCGAGATCAAGCCATGCCCCGCGTCGCCACCATCGTCCGCAAGCCCGCCGTGAGGGCCGACCGTGTCGTCGATACGGTGACCCTGGACTACGCAGCCAGAAACCGCCGTCAGGCGGCGCTGAAGGGAGAGGGCGGCACCGAGATCGTGCTCGACCTCGACATGGAGACCACCATCAACGACGGCGACGCGCTGCGGCTGGAGGACGGAAACCTCGTGCAGGTGAAGGCGGCCTCCGAGAAGCTCCTTGAGATCCGGGCCGAGAATCCCCTGCGCCTCATGCGGCTCGCCTGGCATCTCGGGAGCCAGCACGGCCAGGCCGAGATCACCGCGGACGCAATCTATATCGAGGACAGCCCGGCTCTTGCCGAACTCGCCCGTGGGCAGGGCTGCACCGCAACCCCGGTGGAGCGCCCCTTCAAGCCGGAGCGCAGCGCCCATGTCTGCGATCATGACCACGGGCACGACCATCACCACCATCATGGCCATGGCCATGATCATGGGCACGCTCACGGCCATGGCCACGCGCACGACCATAAGCACGAGCACCACCATGACCATCATCACGAGCATGGCCCCGGCTGCGGGTGCGGTCATCACCACCACCACGGGCACAAGCACGATCACTGATCGGCTGAAAGCCTTTCCTGCCTTCTGAAAAGCCATGTCCAGGACGACCCGCGCCACGCTCGCTCTCCAGCAGGCGGGCGTTTCCTTCACGGTCCATTCTTACGACTACGACCCGAATGCGGAGCGCATCGGCCTGCAGGCGGCGGAGGCCATGGGGGCCGACCCCAACAGCGTCCTCAAGACCCTCATGGTCCTGGTCGACAACAAGCCCGCCTGCGTGGTCGTGCCCTCCGACCGGGAGGTGAACCTGAAGAAGCTGGCCTCAGGCCTCGGCGGCAAGGCGGCGCAGATGATGAAGCCCGTCGATGCCGAGCGCATCACCGGCTACCATGTCGGCGGCATCAGCCCCTTCGGCCAGAAGAAACGCGTGCCGACCCTGATCGAGCAATCGGCCTTCGAGCACGCGCAAGTCTTCATCAACGGAGGACAGCGCGGGCTTCAGGTGAAGCTGAGCCCGCAGGATGCGGCCAAGGTGCTGGACGCAAAGGTGGCGGGGGTGGTTTGAAAGGGCAGGGCCGTCGTCCTTCCAAAGCCGTGCGGCGAACTTGGGAGTCCATAACTGCCGAAGGCCAAACCGCGGACGTTTGATCCGGTCCGCGGTCCGAGATTCCGATGAAATCTCTAATTCACCGCCTGAAACTGGACCTCACCACCGTTCAAAAAGCACAGCTCATTGAAGAGCTTCAGGTCCAGCGGGTTCGGCAGCCGGACATCTCGAGCATCAGGGCACGGTTTCTTCGAAGGGTCGTACGAGCGGTGGATTTGAGCGATAAAGACCAAGATCATACCGCGATCCTGCGCAAATGATTTTAGCGCTTCAACCTGAACCCCCAATGCCGGGTTCTCACGCCCCTGATCGAGCAATTGCAGGTAGTCGATAACCACCAATGTGCCGCGAGGCGCTGCCGCCAGTGTCCTCATGATGTAGTCGGCATTGATGACATCAGAGCAATCGAGCTTGAACAGGTCATTGAATTGCGCCGGTTCCACCCCGATAACGCGAAAACGATCCAGGACATCTTTCTCTGTATATTCCAGAGTATAAAAGGCGCTGCGTTCTCCCGCCTTCATCGCTTCGACCGCAAGCTCAAGGCTCATCAAGGTTTTGCCTTGTCCCGGTCGCGCACCCACCAACACGAGATCTCCAGGCGCTAATTGCGCGAACGGCTTGCTGGCGGGCGTAAGCGAAGGGTATCCGGCAGCGAGCAGGCTCCAACTGCCAAACCCTTCGTGAAAGGCAACTTGGTCAAGCGCCTGGTGTAGCGGAATACTTTCCTGTCGGGACAGGAGCTTCGCTTTGCGCTTCAAGCGATAGATTGGAGCGGACAGCTTCATCGATAAACCTCCTATTGCGAGCAATACTTGCAATCCCTCCTTATGCTTGGTGCTCGAACAGTCGGTTCGATGATCGGATAGCCCTGTATGACTTGTACTTTCCCTGTGGAGGGGGGAGGCGTGGACCGCGCCGGAATCGGACTATAGCTCATGTGTTGCCGGTCGAAAACGCGCAGTGAGATACAAGGGCGAAATCCTGTTCATCGCGTTGCCACGTCCGGTGCATCCAATGCCCAGTGTTCGCACCAGGCTCTCCCGCGACGCCGCTCACACTTATTTTCCTTGAGATCCTCGTCCCCATATTGGAAAAGGCCTGCTCCAGGCGCCCCAAGCCCATAGCAACTCCGAGAGATGACCCAGAAATTCTTCACCGTTGCCCCCATGATGGAATGGACCGACCGGCACTGCCGTTCGTTCCACCGCGTCATGTCGCGCCGGGCGCGGCTTTATACCGAGATGGTCACGACCGGGGCGGTGATCCATGGGCCGCGGGAGCGGCTTCTGGGCTTCTCCAAGGCCGAGCATCCGGTGGCGGTGCAGCTCGGCGGGTCGGACCCGAAGGAGCTGGCGGAGGCTGCCCGGATCTGCGCCGATTTCGGCTATGACGAGATCAACCTCAATGTGGGCTGCCCCTCCGACCGGGTGCAGAACGGCCGTTTCGGGGCCTGCCTGATGCAGGAGCCGGTGCTGGTGGGCGATTGCGTCGCCGCCATGAAGGCCGTTGCCTCGCTTCCCGTAACGCTGAAGTGCCGCATCGGCGTGGACGAGCAGGATACGGAAGAAGCCCTGAACCGGCTCACCGAATGCGTCGTGGCGGCGGGCTGCGACGAGCTGACGGTCCATGCCCGCAAGGCCTGGCTGAAGGGCCTGTCGCCGAAGGAGAACCGGGACATTCCGCCCCTCGACTACGACCGGGTCTACCGGTTGAAGGCGGCGCGTCCCGACCTGCCCATCGCCATCAATGGCGGCATCAAGACCTGGGCCGAGATCCACGCGCACCTGCAGCATGTGGACGGCGTGATGCTGGGCCGCATCGCCTATCAGGAGCCGGAGATCCTTCTGGCCGTCGATTCCGAGCTCTACGGGGAGACCCCGCCCGTGGCGGATGCCTTCGAGGCCGTCGAGGCTTACGAGCCCTATGTCGCGGCCCGTCTGGCGGAAGGCGAGCGCCTGCACAACATGACCCGCCATATGCTCGGCCTCTTCACCGGACGCCCCGGCGCGCGGGCCTACCGCCGGCACCTGGCGACGGAGGCGGTCAAGCCGGGCGCGAACCTGCAGATCCTGCGGGATGCGGTGGCGCATGTGTCCCGGGGCGAGGCATCCCTGAAGGCGGCCGAGTAGGCCCTACTCCGCAGCCTCTTCCTTGCCCCGCAGGATCAGCCTGTTGCCCCGCACCTCGTAGGAGCCGAGGCGCTCCAGAAACGTCATGCCCAAAAGGTTGGCGTGCAGGACGCCGGGTCGGACGACGAGGGCCTGGACGTCGCGCTCCGTGATCGGGCCGATGGACATGGTCTCGATGGTGACGGGAGCGGCCAGCGCAGCGCCGTTGGCCGTCGAGACGGGAATGGAATAGTCCAGCGCCTCCGGGTGGAAGCCGAGGGAGGCGGCGTTCTCTGCGCGCAGGACAACGGTGCTCGCGCCCGTGTCGAAGATGAAGCGCGTCCCGCGTCCGTTCACCTGGCCCCTGACCACGAAGCTCCCATCGGTCCTGCGCGCCGCCACCGCTTCGGTGTCCGATACGGCGACCGTGCGGCCCATGGAGATGTCGCCGATGGCGCGATCGAGGGAGTTCAGGAGTTCGCCCCGGAAGACGTAGAGGACGAGGAAAGAGGCGAGGACACCGCAGCTGACGGCGATGGCCTGGACTCCGAAAGTCCAATGGCGGCGGAAACCCTCGACGATGCCCGCGGCCAGAATGAGGGCGACGCCGCCGAGGCCCAGAAGCATGGCCGTCTCCGACGGCGTAAGGCCTCCGATGCTGTCCTGCGCGAACAGGATGACCAGGATCGCAGCTGCGATGAGAAGGCTGCCTGCCCCGCGGATGCCCGGCATCACTCGGCCTTGCCGCGCTCGATGGCGAAGGCCTCACGCATCCGCTCAGGCAGCTCGTCCATGATCCGCAGGCGCTCCTCCTCCGTCATCCGGTACCAGCTCCCGATCTCCTCCCGCGTGCGGCCGCAGCCCTCGCAGAGGCCGGTTTCAGGATCGAGGGTGCAGACTCGGATGCAGGGGCTGGATGCGCGACTCATATCATCTTCATGTCGTCACGCTTCGAGCATGGTCAAGAGGCCGACCAGCGCGGCAATCTCTGCGACCTGCTGCGCCGCGCCCGCCATATCGCCCGTCTGCCCCCCGATATGCCGCTGCGCGAGTCGCATGAAGGCGAGTCCCGTCAGGCCGGACAGCGCCAGCATCAGGAAGATCCCGGTTGGAGGAAACTGCCCGAGAAGGCCGAGAATGACGGCGATGCCCCCTGCAAGGACGCTGGCGAACCAGAATGTCTCCGGCGTCGGCCGCCCCACCGCATAGGACGCGCCATCGGTCCGGGCTGGCGGCAGGAAGACCAGCAGCATGAGACCCGCCGTGCGGGAGAGCGAGGCGGCGATCAGGAGGGCGGCGAGGACGCCCGACCACTCGATGCGGGAGGCCAGCGTCGCAAGCGCCGCGATCCGCAGGGCCAGCGTGAGCATGAGAGCGGCGGCTCCGAAGGAGCCGATGCGGCTGTCCCGCATGATCTCGAGCCGACGCTGCTTCGTCGCGCCGCCGAAGCTGTCGGCCGTATCGGCAAGGCCGTCCTCGTGGAAGGCTCCGGTAGTGAAGGTCATGGTCGCGACGGAGAGGATTGCGGCGAGCCAGGGGCCGAGGTCGAGGAGGAGGGCGATTCCCAGCACAAGGGCCGGCAGAAGCCCGAGAACGACGCCGGCCAGCGGAAGGACACGGGCGAGGCGGGGAAAATCCGGCAGCGCATGGGGGCTCTGCTCCCAGGGCAGGGCAGGCACTGGAAGCCGGGAATAGAAGCGCAGGCAAGAGACGAGATCGACCGACAATTCCTGCCAGATGGCCTTTGGGCCGGTCTGCGTCTTTTCGATTTGCTCGGACATGCTTCACCCCGCGAGGAACCACCGTTATAGGTCACGCCTCCTCGCGTTCTGCAATGCCCGATGGGCCGGAGCCCTCCAATGACCGATCCCGTATCCTCGCCTTTCGACGATATCCGCCGCCTGATCACCACGATACCGGGCCCCGACGAGGCGGCCATCGAGGCGGTGCGGCTCCGGGACCGGCAATTGACGAAGCCCGCCGGCAGCCTCGGCCGCCTGGAATGGCTCGCCGAGTGGCTCGCGGCCTGGCAGGGCAAGCCCAATCCGACGGTGGATCGCCCGCTGGTCTGCGTCTTCGCCGGAAGCCACGGGGTGACCGCGAAGGGCGTGTCGGCCTTCCCGTCCGAGGTGAACCGTCAGATGCTGGAGAACTTCGCGGCAGGCGGGGCGGCGATCAACCAGATCTGCGCGGCCTATGGCCTCGGCTTCAAGGTCTTCGATCTCGCCCTCGATATGCCCACCGGCGACATCACCGAGGCCGAGGCCATGGACGAGAAGGCCTGCGTCGCCACCATGGCCTTCGGCATGGAAGCCATTGCCGGCGGCGCCGACCTCCTGGCCATCGGCGAGATGGGCATCGGCAACACCACCGTCGCAGCGGCGATCTATACGGCGCTCTATGGCGGGCCCGCCGAACATTGGGTGGGGCGCGGCACGGGGGTCGATGACGAGGGCCTGAGGCGCAAGGTCGCCGCTGTCGAGGCCGCCATCGCCCATCATGGCGATCATCTGAAGGACCCGCTGGAGGTGCTGCGCCGCCTCGGCGGACGGGAGATCGCCGCCATGGCCGGCGCGATCCTGGCGGCGCGGCTCCAGAAGATTCCGGTCATCCTCGATGGCTATGTGGCGACCGCTGCTGCGGCTGTCCTCCATGCCATCCATCCCTCGACCATCGATCATTGCGTCGCCGGGCACCTCAGCGCCGAGGGCGCACACCAGGATGTGCTCGCGCGCCTGGGCAAGATTCCGCTGCTCGCCCTTGGCATGCGGCTTGGCGAAGGATCGGGCGCAGCGCTGGCGGCTGGTCTCGTGAAGGCGGCTGCCGCCGTCCATTGCGACATGGCGACCTTCGGTCAGGCGGGAGTCTCCGAGCGTCTCAACTGACGATGGGACGCCGAAAGCCCTTTCGCCGCCCCCGGCCCCGCGTGATATCCTCGCTCGTCTTCGCGCTGACGCTCGCCGGCGGCGCGGCGCTCGTCCTCAAGCCGAAAGGGCGCACGCTGGAGGGCAGGGCGCATGTGGTCGACGGCGACACGATCCGCCTCGGGGATGCGAAGATCCGACTGAAGGGCATCGACGCGCCGGAGATGGAGCAGATCTGCTCGCGTTCCGGGCATGCTTATGAATGCGGCGAGACCTCCCGCAAGGCGCTGATCGCGATGGTGTCCGGGGAGACGGTCCGGTGCCGCGCCGCAGGCCGCGACCGCTACCGGCGGATCCTGGCGCGATGCACCGTGAACGGCAGCGATGTCGGAGCGCGGATGGTGGAACAGGGCTGGGCGCTTTCCTACGGGCGCGACTACGACCTGGAGGAGACCAGGGCTCGGGAGCGCGCCGTAGGCCTTTGGGCCGGCGAGTTCGAGCGTCCGCAGGACTGGCGTCGGCGGGGTTCGGCAGGCAGCTGAACGGAAGGGAGCGACGACGTGTCCGGGCGCAGGCGCCGGACCGATCCTCCCGAATCCTTGCTCCGATTCCCACCTAAGAGGAATGGATCCTACCCCCGATTTCCAGGACATCGTCCGTCAACTGAAGGCCTGCCGGATCTGCCGTGATGCGCCGCTTTACGGCGAGGCGCTGCCCCATGAGCCGCATCCGGTAATCCAGGGCAGCGCAACAGCCCGGCTGTGCATCGTCAGCCAGGCGCCCGGCACCAAGTCCCATGCCATCGGCATTCCCTTCCCGGACCGCTCCGGCTCACGGCTGCGCAACTGGCTCGGCCTGGACGAGACGACCTTCTACGACGCATCCCGCATTGCCCTCGTCCCGATGGGGGCGTGTTTTCCTGGTCAGAACGCCCGCGGCGGCGACTTGGCCCCGCGCAGGGAGTGCTCGGAGATCTGGCACGAGCGCATCTTCGCCGCTCTCCCCAGCCTGGAACTCGTTCTCCTGATTGGCCAGTACGCCCAGGCCCGGTATCTGGGCGAGGAATGCCGCGACGGGCTCACCGAAACCGTAAGACAATGGCGGAGGATCCTCTCCGATCCCCGAAAGCCCCGGATTCTGCCGCTTCCCCATCCGTCCTGGCGCAATAACGGGTGGATCAGGACCAATCCCTGGTTCGAGGAAGAGCTTTTACCCGTGCTTCGGGCGGAACTCCGCTCTATGTTCAAGCTCGAAACGGAGGAGCTTGAAGCATGAGCCTGACGACCCTGCGCTGCACCATCGACGGCCCGGTTGCGACTATCGCGCTCGCCCGGCCCGACAAGCTGAACGCTCTCAACGCCACCATGCATGCGGAACTGCGGGAGACGCTTGACCGCTGCGAGCAGGACGAGACGGTTCGCGTCGTAGTGCTGACAGGGGAGGGGCGTGCCTTCTCCTCCGGCCAGGACCTGACCGAGAACCTGCCGCGTGACGAGAATGGCCGGATCAATCTGGGGCCGGCGCTCACCCGCGACTACAACCCCCTCATCCTCAAGCTCGCCAATTATCCCAAGGTCACCATCGCAGCGCTCAACGGGCCGGCGGTAGGAGCCTCCATGAACATCGCACTCGCCTGCGATCTCGTGGTGGCGGTCCGCTCCGCTTACCTGCAGGAGGCTTTCGCCAAGATCGCCCTGATCCCGGATGCGGGTGGCACCTGGATCCTGCCCCGCCTCGTCGGCCCGAAACAGGCGCTCGCCCTCATGCTCACCGCCGATCCCGTTCCGGCGGAAGAGGCGCAGCGCCTCGGCCTCGTCTACAAGGTCTTCGAAGATGCCTCCTTCGCTCAGGACGTGGCGGGTTTTGCGGGAAAAATCGCGCAGGGGCCCGCGCTCACCTACCGGCTGATCAAGCAGGCCGTGGCGCAAAGCCTCTCCAGCGATCTCGAGACACAGCTGGAAACGGAGGCGAAGCTGCAGCGGGAGGCCGGCTACAGCAACGACTTCATGGAAGGGGTCACGGCGTTCCGCGAAAAGCGGGCTCCCCGGTTCGAAGGCCGGTAGGGAGGCCGGATCATGCGCCCCACCTACCTGATCCTCGGTCTCCTGACCCTGAGCATCGTGCTCGGCATCTTCATGTCGCGCGACCCGGAACATGCCGCGCGCATGTCGCAGATGTACCGAGAGGTCGCTTTCACCGGCGAGACGCGCCAGCTGGTCCTGACGTTCCTCGCCCTCGGCATTGGCGGGTTCATCGTCTATATGACGATGACGCGGCGGTAATGGAAGCGCGCCCGATCACGAAGCGGGCGCGCTCCTCGACGGGCATGCGCGGGATCTCGACCAGCTCATAGCCGCAATCGGTATAGGTCGTGACCATCGACTCGTAGGTCCGCACGGCCTCACCGAATGTCTGCTTGCGCTCGCCGTCCTGGGTGAAGATCTCCGGCCATGGCGGTGCGATGAAGACGAGGCGGTTGTAGCGGTAGAGGTCTGCTGCCCGTTGCAAATGCATCGGAACAGGCAGGCCGATCAGCCGCAGATAGCCGATGATGTCAGGGATGCCGCGGTCGAAGAAAACGAGACCTGAAGCATCCTGAGCCCAGTGATGGCAACGCATTTCCCAGCCGAGCATGAGCTCGGCATAGGCCGCCGGATCGCGCCATGGCAGCGCATAGCCTCCGATCCGCACCTGGTCCTGAATGATGCTCCGCCCGGCTTCCGGCGAGGTTGCATGGCCGGCCCGCCCCAAGGCCTCGATCAGGGTGCTTTTCCCCGATCCGGGCCCGCCCGTCAGCACGAACAGCTGTTCTGTCTTGTCGCTCACCGATCCTGCCCCAAAAGCGCCTCCCTCGGGAGGGAGCGCGCAAAACGTGCCGCTGAAGGGCGGATCGACTTGGGATCCCCGACCGGCCTATTTCTTTTCGAGCCGTGCGATCAGGCTCGACGTATCCCAGCGATTGCCGCCCATGCCCTGCACCTCGGCGTAGAACTGGTCGATAAGGGCGGTGACGGGGAGAAGTGCGCCGTTGTTGCGGGCTTCGCCCAGCACGATCGACAGGTCCTTGCGCATCCAGTCCACGGCAAAGCCGAAGTCGAACTTGCCCTGGTTCATGGTCTTGCCGCGGTTCTCCATCTGCCAGGAGCCGGCGGCGCCCTTCGAGATCACGTCGAGCACGGCCTCAATGTCGAGGCCGGCGCGCTTGCCGAAATGGATGCCCTCGGACAGGCCCTGGAGAAGGCCTGCGATGCAGATCTGGTTGACCATCTTGGTGAGCTGGCCTGCGCCCGGGGCGCCCATGAGGCGGCAGGCCCGCGCGAAGCTCATGATGACGGGCTCCGCCTTGGCATAGGGCTCGGCATCGCCGCCGCACATGACGGTGAGCACGCCATTCTCCGCCCCGGCCTGACCGCCCGAGACGGGCGCATCGATGAAGGCCGCACCCTTTTCCTTCGCGGCCGCATAGAGCTCGCGCGCAACTTCCGCGGAGGCCGTGGTGTGATCCACGAAGATCATGCCGGATTTCAGGGCATGGAAGGCGCCGTCCTCGCCGATGGTGACCTGGCGCAGGTCGTCGTCATTGCCGACGCAGGCGAAGACGATCTCCTGTCCTTCGGTCGCTTCACGGGGGGTCTTCGCGGCGCGTCCGCCGTTCTCGAACGCCCATTTATCGGCCTTCGAGGACGTGCGGTTGTAAACCGTCACCTCGTGGCCCTTGGCCTTGAGATGCCGCGCCATGGGATAGCCCATTACGCCCAGACCCAGAAAAGCAACCTTCGCCATCGTTCGCTCCCGTTTCGTCCTCCATGGTTCTATGGAGATGGGGCGCGAGGGTCAAACGGCTCTATTTGATATCGAACGGAAAATACTTCGCCCGGATGCGGTCGTAGGTGCCGTCGGCCTTGATCTGGGCGAGGGCGCGGTTGAGCCGGACCCGGAGTTCTTCGTCCTCCTTGCGCAGGCCGATGCCGTAGGATTGATGCCGGTACGCCGGCTCCTTGGGAGCGTCACCGAGGATATGGCAGCAAGTGCCCTCCCGGCTCTCCAGAAACCGCGTGAGCAGGCGCTTGTCGCCAAAGACGGAGTCGAGCCGGCCTACGAGCAAGTCGAGACTGGCCTCGTCCGGCTTTGAATAGAGCGCGATTTCGGAATCCTTGTAGAATTCCTTGAGATAGGCCTCATGGTCACTGCGGCCTGTGGTGCCGATCGTCTTCCCAGCCATGGCAGACGGGGAGACTTCACCCGGGGCCACATCCTTCGGACCGATGAAGATCGCCGGAATGCGGTAGTAGGAATCTGAAAACGCAATCTTCTTTCGGCGCCGCTCGGTGATCTCGAGCGAGGACATGATCGCATCGTATTCCTTGTCCAGGAGACCGCGCACGATGCCGTCCCACTCCCTGGGCACGAGTACGCATCCGGTCTGCATGACCTCGCAGAGGTTCTTCGCAAGATCGACCTCGAACCCTTGGAGCTCGTTGTTATCGCCGATGAAGTTGAAGGGCGGATAGGCTCCTTCGATCGCAATACGGATCTCGGGCTTCCTGACGGGCGTGACGGCTCCCGCAGATGGAAGCGCAAGGCACAGCCCGATGAGCAGGCCCGCCAGCAATTCTAGTCTTCGCCCCGAATACAATGCAATCACGGCCACCCAGCCCGAATAGTCCGGGCGATATTTCTTGAATCCCTTGTCGAGTCAAATGCCAGACTGTCTCACGACTACGGGATTACAGACACAGAGAGGCGCTCAGCCTCCCGTCACGCTCATGTGGCGGCTCAAGGCAGGGCGGGCATGGCGCCGGTCGATGACGAAGTCGTGGCCTTTCGGCTTGCGGGCGATGGCGTCGGCGATGGCCTGTCGCAGCATTGCGTCATCCCCGGAGGCGCGCGCCGGCGTCCGCAGATCGGCGGCGTCTTCCTGGCCCAGGCACATGAAGAGCTGGCCCGTGCAGGTGAGGCGGACCCGATTGCAGCTTTCGCAGAAATTGTGGGTCAGCGGCGTGATGAAGCCGAGCTTTCCGCCCGTTTCCCTGACGCGAACGTAGCGGGCGGGACCTCCGGTGCGCTCGTCGGTCTCATCCAGGGTATAGCGCTGGGCAAGGCGGGTCTGCACGTCGGAGAGGGACAGGAACTGGTCGATGCGGTCCCCGTCAATTTCCCCCAGAGGCATCACCTCGATGAGGGTGAGCTCCATGCCGCGGCCGTGGGCCCATTCCAGGAGCGCCTCGATCTCGTCCTCGTTCACGCCCTTGAGCGCAACGGTGTTGACCTTGATCTGGAGGCCCGCCTTCTGAGCGGCGTCGAGGCCATGCATGACCTTCGCCAGGTCGCCCCAGCGTGTAATCTTCCGGAACTTGTCCTCGTCCAGCGTGTCGAGGGAGAGATTGATCCGCTTGACGCCGCAGGCGGCAAGCTCCGCCGCGTGGCGGGCAAGCTGAGAACCGTTGGTCGTGACGGTCAGCTCGTCGAGAGCGCCCGATGCCAAGTGCCGGGAGAGGGAGCGGAACAGGGTCATGATATCCCGCCGCACCAGGGGCTCGCCCCCGGTGATGCGCAGCTTGCGCACCCCTTGCGCCACAAACACGGAGCAGATGCGGTCGAGCTCCTCCAGGGTCAGGAGGTCGCGCTTGGGCAGGAACGCCATGTCCTCGGACATGCAATAGACGCAGCGGAAGTCGCAGCGATCCGTCACCGAGACCCGCAGATAGGTGATGGCGCGGCCGAAGGGGTCCAGAAGAGGCCGGGCGGATTCGTTATCGTGCCGCTGGGGCGGGGGTCCCCACATCGATGAGGCCATCCTTATCGTTCTTGTGCGAAAGCTTGCTCTAAACTTAGTGTTAGCGCAGCTAGCGTCAAATCACGAACCCACGAAGAGGTTTTGCCCGATGACACCCGAACGCTGGCCGACGGAGCTGCGGCTCGCCAAGGACAGGCGCAGCCTGCGCGTCGCTTTCGACGACGGAAGTGCCTTCGACCTGCCCGCCGAGTATCTGCGCGTCACAAGCCCCTCGGCGGAGGTCCAGGGGCACAGCCCGGCCGAGCGCAAGACGGTGCCCGGCAAGCGCGACGTGGCGATCATCGGCGTCGAGCCCGTGGGCAACTACGCCGTGAAGCTCGTCTTCGACGACATGCACGACACGGGCATCTACGGCTGGGATTATCTCTACCGCCTCGGAGCGGAGCAGCCGCAGAAGTGGCAGTCCTATCTCGACGAACTGGCGGCCAAGGGGCTGTCGCGCGATCCGGTCCGGCGATGAAAAAAGGCCAGCGATGGGCCGGCCCTTCCATATCCTTTAGCGCAGCACCACGACCCGGGCGCCGACCTTGGCGCGGTTATAGAGGTCGATCACGTCCTCGTTGGTCATGCGGATGCAGCCCGAGGAGACCGCCTCGCCGATGGTCTCCGGCTCGTTGGAGCCATGGATGCGATAGATCGTGCTGCCGATATACAGGGCGCGCGCGCCGAGCGGGTTCTCGGGGCCGCCCTCCATGTAGCGCGGCAGGTCGGGGCGGCGCTTGAGCATCTCCGCCGGGGGACGCCAATCCGGCCATTCCCGCTTCATGGTGACGGAATGGGCGCCGGCCCAGGTGAAGCCGGGGCGGCCGACGCCCACGCCGTACTGAACGGCTTGGCCATTGCCCAGAACGAACCAGAGACGGCGCTCGCTTGTAGAGACGACGATCGTTCCCGGCGCATAGCGTCCCTCAAAGGGAACGATCTCGCGCGGAGGGGGCGCGGCCTGAGCCTTCCTGGCCTCTTGCTCGAGCGCCTCTTGCGGGCTGTAGAGCGGCTGGCGGGTGAGGGGGTCGATCGCATTCAGTGCCGCGGCGGGCGTCGCGAGGGCGACGAAGGCGCAGACTAATCCGGACAGGGCGGCTCGGGAGCGTCCCATATGTGCCTCGAAATCAAG
Organism: Microvirga roseola; assembly: GCF_020866965.1. Classification (GTDB taxonomy): domain Bacteria; phylum Pseudomonadota; class Alphaproteobacteria; order Rhizobiales; family Beijerinckiaceae; genus Microvirga; species Microvirga roseola. Next base: position 25,605 of record NZ_JAJATX010000013.1, on the reverse strand, counting down.
AAGGTGAGATGCGGGCTCTTAACGATTGCTCGACACAACGGCCACGCTTCGAAACGATGCTTATCAGAGATCGGGCATTGAATCCTAGAGCAACGTTGCAGCCCTGCTCCCGGCTTTTCCGCACGTCGTAAGCAAGCGGTTAAAGGCGGGCATTCCAAGGCCGCCGGGCGAAATGTTCGCCGTCTCTCCGCTTCTTTGCTTGACGCCGGGGGCCGGACGACCTTAGAAGGCGCTGGTCAGGGCGCGTAGCTCAGCGGGAGAGCATTCGCTTCACACGCGAAGGGTCACAGGTTCAATCCCTGTCGCGCCCACCATTTTCCTCTGACAATCAGGTTCGATGGTCGCATCTTCGGGCGGCGAGGTTTTTTTGCGCGTCAGGCCGCCATCGGCTTCATGATGTTCTCAACGGCGGCGAAAAGCTGGTCGAAGTGGTCGATGACCAGATCCGGCCCCAGTTCCCGCACCGGAACGTCGGTATAGCCGAAGGGAACGGCGATGACCGGGATGCCGGCGATCTTGGCGGTCACGATATCCGTCCGCGAATCTCCCACCATGATCGCCCGGGCCGGATCGCCGCCCGCCCGCTCGATGGTAAGCGTCAGGTGCCGGGGGTCGGGCTTGAAGTAGGGGAAGGTATTGCGGCCGCAATTGGCGGCGAAGCGATGCCCGATCTTCAGCTCGTCCAGGAGCCTGAGCGAATGCTCCTCCACCTTGTTGGTGCAGACCGCGAGGATGAATCCCGCCCGCTCGAGCCGGTCGAGGGCCTCGGTCACGCCGGGATACAGCTCCGTCCGGACGCAGATATTCTCTCCGTAATGGACCATGAACTGTTGGAAGAGCGTATCAAGATGATCGGGGGTCAACTCCCGTCCCGCGGCCTCGAAACCGCGCTCGATCAATGCCCTCGCTCCCGCGCCGATCATGTCGCGCGCCTGGTGCACCGGCAGGGGCGCAAGCCCCTCCCGCTCAAGGATCACGTTGAGAGTTCCGACGAGGTCGCCGGCCGTATCCGCCAGGGTTCCATCGAGGTCGAAGACGGCGATGGGCGGGGCGATGGACGGTTTCTGATTGGCCATGAAGGTCGGTTACCTGCTGACGGCGAAGGAATCAATCACAGGGATGATATGGTGCTTATGGTTGATTCGTTCTTACCGAATGGAGTGATGAATGCGGTTCTTTGGTTCTGCGGCGGGCCTGTCCAGCGTCCTGGCGCTCGGTATCCTGACCGGTCCGGCCCTGGGCGCGTCCTACGATTTCGTGCCCGCGCCCCAGACAGACCTGAACCGGATCTATAGGATCGACCGGATCACCGGCGAGGTGAGCTCGTGCCAATATGGCCTCCAGGAAGGGACCGTCGGCGTGACCCTCTGCTTCAGTTCCGGCGAGGGGGCGGGAGCCCAGCAGCCGGGGGAGTACGGCCTCGTTGCCTCCCGCCACGAGCGGGAAGGGGGCGTGTTCCGGGTGAATTTCCGGACCGGTGAGATGAGCATCTGCTACGTCTTCGAGGAGCGTGTGGTGTGCACTCCGCAGGCGAGCCCGTCGCCGGCGGCCTCGAGGGCGGCCCAGCCTGCGGCGACCCCGAGCGTCGGGTCCGGAACGGGAGCTTCGCCGCAGCGTCCCTAAGTCCACTTGCCGGGTTTTGCGGTCTCGGTCAGGTGTGAAACCTTCTTTCTTCCCAAGGCCCTCACATGCTAGAGGCGGGCAACGCACCCCTTCCGGCAGGGCGAACTAACGAGAGGTTCTTCGTGAGCGACAATCTCAAGCGGGCGGCCGCCGAACGGGCAGCGGAGCTCGTCTCCGACGGCATGAGGCTGGGGCTCGGCACCGGCTCGACGGCGAAGCACTTCGTCGCCGCCATCGGCGAGCGCGTGCGTGGCGGGCTCCAGGTCGTCGGCATTCCGACCTCCGAGGCGACCCGCGAGCAGGCGCAGCGCGAGGGCATTCCCCTCACGACCCTCGACGAGACGCCCGAACTCGACCTGACAGTGGACGGGGCCGACGAGATCGACGACGACCTGCGCCTCATCAAGGGCGGCGGGGGCGCGCTCCTGCGTGAGAAGATCGTCGCCGCATCTAGCCGCCGGATGATCGTCGTAGCCGACAGCTCCAAGCGCGTGGCGAAGCTCGGAAAGTTTCCCCTGCCCATCGAGGTGGTGCCTTTCGGCCTCACGGCTATCGAGCACGCCATTTCCAAGCTTCTGGAAAGCCTGGGGGCACAGGGCGAGCTCCATCTCCGGCGCGCCGCCGACGGAGCGCCCTACGTCACGGATGGCGGACATTTCATTCTCGATGCCCATCTCGGGCGCATCGAAAAGCCGAACGTCCTGGCCTCGACGCTCAACAACGTCCCCGGCGTCGTCGAGCATGGTCTTTTTATCGGCCTCGCCACCGGAGCGATCATCGCGACCGGGGAGGGGCTTGTCGAACTCGGTCAGATCTGACCATAAGCCCCTACGACTGGAGTTTCTTCTCATGATCCGTAACGCCTCACGTCTGGCTGCGACCTCGGTCGCGCTCCTTCTCCTCGCCAGCCCCGTCCTTGCACAGGGCCAGCCGAGCGCCGGCCACATGGAGGTGGCCCGCGAGGTTGCCCTCAACTCCGGCATGACCCGCTCCTTCGATGCCATCACCGAGCCGCTTCTGGCCCAGCTGCAGCAGATGAACGTGACCCGTCCCGAGATCCAGAAGGATCTTGCAGAGGTCGTGGCCCTCATTCGCCCCGAGGTGGAGAAGAAGAAGCAGGAGATGGTGGACAACGCCGCCCGCGCCTTCGCCAGCCGTATGAACGAGGCGGAGCTGAAGGCGGTCGCCGCCTTCTACAAATCTCCGGCGGGCGTGAAATACGTGCAGATCCAGCCGGCCGTTCTCGATGATATCGTTCGCGACCTGGCGGTCTGGACCCAGAGCACGTCGGAATTCATCATCACTCGCGCCCGCGAGGAAATGGGTAAGCGCGGCCACCAGCTGCAGTAATTCAGCAGCAAAGCGCTCCAACCTCATGAAAAGGCCTGGTTCTCCGGGCCTTTCTATTTTGGGGCGCAGGTGCCTCTGTGCTTCTAGGACGGTTTCAGTCCTCGACAGCCTTGAAGCGTCCCATTCCCTTGAGCACGAAGGGCAGGATCAGGGCGATGAGGGCGATGGTGAGCAGGGTCGCCGAAATCGGGCTCTCGAGCAGGACCATCGGGTCGCCCAGGCTGATCGATAGGGCGCGCCTCAGCTGGCTTTCGGCGATGGGGCCCAGGATCAGGCCGACGACCACCGGTGCGATGGGGTAGTCGAACCGCCGCATCAGGAAGCCGAGGACACCGAAGACGCTCAGCATGACGATCTCGACCGGGGAGGGGTTGGCGGCGATGGTTCCCATGGTGGCGAAGACCAGGATGCCCGCATAAAGCCACGGCTGCGGAATGGCGAGGAGCCGGACCCAGAGCCCCACGAGGGGCAGGTTCAGCACCAGCAGCATCGCATTGGCGATGAACAGGCTTGCGATCAGGCCCCACACCAGTTCCGGGCGCTCGGCGAAGAGCAGGGGGCCGGGGTTGAGGCCGTATTGCTGAAAGCCCGCCAGCAGCATGGCCGCCGTGGCGGAGGTTGGCAGACCCAGGGTCAGGAGAGGGACGAGGGTGCCTGCGGCGGCCGCGTTGTTCGCGGATTCCGGGCCTGCGACGCCCTCGATGGCGCCGTGGCCGAATTCCTCCGGATGCTTCGTCAGCTTCTTCTCTGTCGAATAGGACAGGAAGGTCGGGATCTCGGCTCCGCCGGCCGGAAGCGCGCCGATGGGGAAGCCGAAGGCCGCGCCCCGGAGCCAGGGCTTCCAGGAGCGCTTCCAGTCCGCCTTCGTCATCCAGAGCGAGCCGCGCACCGGTTCGAGCTTCTCCTCGTGGAGGTGGCGTCGGGACGATACGTAGAGGGCCTCGCCGATGGCGAAGAGGCCGACCGCGAGGGTCGTCACCTCAACGCCGTCCAGGAGTTCCGGAACGCCGAAGGTCAGGCGCGCCTGACCGGTGAGCAGGTCGATGCCGACGAGGCCAAGCACCAGGCCGATGAAAAGGCTCGTGAGTCCGCGCACGGGGGAGTCGCCAAAGGTCGCCGAGACCGTGACGAAGGCCACGCACATGAGCGCGAAGTAATCCTCCGGCCCGAACTGGATGGCGATGTCGACGAGATAGGGGGCAAGGAAGGCCAGCCCGATGGTGGCGATGGTGCCGGCCACGAAGGAGCCGATGGCGGAGGTGGCAAGCGCCGGGCCGCCGCGGCCGGCCTTGGCCATCTTGTTCCCTTCGAGCGCCGTCACCATCGAGGCGCTCTCGCCGGGCGTGTTGATGAGGATCGAGGTGGTCGAGCCGCCGTACATGCCGCCGTAATAGATGCCGGCGAACATGATGAGCGAGCCGCCCGGATCGAGCCTGAAGGTGATTGGCAGGAGCAACGCCACGGTGAGCGCCGGGCCGATTCCCGGCAAAACGCCGACCGCCGTGCCGAGCAGAACGCCGATAAGGGCGAAGAGGAGGTTGATCGGCTGAAGCGCGACGGTCAGGCCGTTGGCGAGGGCAATGAAGGCGTCCATGGCGGCCTCAGAACAGGTTTTCGATGGGTCCCATCGGCAGGGATAGGGCGAGAAGCTTCGCGAAAACGACGAAGATCAGAATGGCGAGGACGAAGCCGATCACGAGGTCCGTCAGGAATGCGCGTCTGCCGAAGGCGGCCGCCGTTGCGGCGAAGAGGATCGTGGTTCCGAGAATGAAGCCGCCGCCATGGGCGATGAGGGCGACCAGGGCTGCAAGCCCGCCGAGGATCAGGAGAATCGGCTTCCAGTCGAGGGACTCGCGCTCCGGCAGGCCGCCGCGGAAGGCGATGATCGCATTGGCGATGGCGAGCAGCAGGAGACCGCTCGCGACCACGATGGGCATGGCTTTCGGACCGGGTCCATAGACGGATGAAATCTGCAGGGTGGTCATATCCCACCAGATCAGGCCCGTGATCACGAAGAGGATCAGGGCGATCAGGAGGCCCGCCGCGTCCGGGCGCCGGTGGGTGGATGAACGATCCATGGCAATCTTCCTAAAAAGAAGCGCCGCGACAGGCGCGGCGCTTCGGAAAGGCTCTATGCCGTTCGTAGTTTAAGACTTCACGAGGCCGACGGAAGCCAGCACTTCCTTCGTGCGCGCCTGCTCATTCTGCAGGAACTTCGCGAAGGCGTCACCCGACATGTAGGAGTCCATCCAGCCCTTCTGATTCAGGATTGCCTGCCACTCCTTGGACTTGGACATCTTGTCCATGGCGTCCACGAGCTGCTTGCGCTGCTCGTCGGAGATGCCGGGAGGAGCCACGACGCCGCGCCAGTTGGCGATGTCGAGGTCGACGCCCTGCTCCTTGATGGTCGGCGCATCGATGTTCGGCACCCGGCTCGGCGAGGTCAGGCCGATGAGGCGCAGCTTGCCGGCCTTGATCTGGCTTTCGAACTCGCCGTAGCCGGAAATGCCTGCCGTCACCTTGCCGCCGAGGATGGCCGCGAGGGCCTCGCCGCCGCCGGAGAAGGGGATGTAGTTGAGCTTGGTCGGGTCGGCGCCCGCCGCCTGGGTGAACAGGGCGGCCGCGATATGGTCGACGCCGCCCGCCGAACCGCCGGCCCAGGTGACCTTGGCCGGGTCGGCCTTGATCGCCGCCGCGAGGTCCTGCGCGTTCTTGATCGGGGAATCCGCCGGAACCACGATGGCCTCGTATTCCGCCGTGAGACGGGCGATAGGCGTCACCTGATCGAGGGAGACGGGCGACTTGTTGGTGAGGAGCGAGCCCACCATCACGTAGCCCATGACCATGAGCTGGTTGGCGTCGCCCTTTGAATTGTTGACGAGCTGGGCGAGGCCGATGCTGCCGCCGGCGCCCGGAACGTTGGTGACCTGCACGCCCTTGGCGATGCCGGCCTGCGTCAGGGCCTGCTGCATTGAGCGGGCCGTCTGGTCCCAGCCGCCGCCCGGACCTGCCGGAGCCATGATCTTGAGCTCCATCTGGGCCGCGGCCGAGGTGACGAACCCCGCGATGGCGGCCACGGCGAGAGCGCTGCGCCACAAGCCTTTGCGATTACGGCTCATATTGTTTCCTCCAGGTTAGTGGTTGACGCTGGGTCAGCGTATCCTGCGGCGAACGGTAAAGGCGGAAATGGGAGGGAGCAAGCGCTTGCTTCTTTATCGTTGTTGAAGCTTCGCGTAAGAGCCTCGCCATGCGTACTTGCGATGCGGCGACATCCGGCCCTTCCTTACCCGCCTCACGGCTGCGTCTGGCCGACGGCCTGCGGCGCGCGGCCATGGGCGCCCTGGCCCTGATGCCGGTCGGTATGGCCATCGCCAGCCGGTCGAGCCCGGTCTTCATCGTCGCGGGCGCCCTGTTCTCACTCGGGGCCGTTGCAGCGGAAGGCAAGCTGCGCCCGCTTGCGCGCACGGCCGCCTCCGCCCTGGCGAGTCCCTTAGGGCTTGCGGCGCTGGCCTTCCTGGCATGGTGCCTCGTCTCGATCGGCTGGAGCGAGTTCAAGGCCACCTCTCTCGACGCCTTTGGCGAGTTCGTGCTCCCCCTTGCTGCTGCCTTCGTTCTTGCCCTGACCCTGGCGCGGCGCGTCACCCGCGCCGCCTTCTGGCTCCTGGCCGGGGCCTTGGTCGCGGCCTGCCTGTCGATCACGTTCGAGCTGAGGACCGGGTTGGCCTGGAGGCAGGCCCTGGGGGTGAATGCCTACAGCTTCATTTTCAACCGCCCGGTGCTGGCCTTGGTGGTGCTGACGCCACCGCTCGTTGCCTGGCTGATCTGCCATGTCCGGCATGGGTGGATCTGCAGCCTCGGGCTGGTGCTGCTCCTGACTGGCGTAGCGCTCTCTTCCGACAGCAATGCCGCTCTTCTGGGCCTTGCGGTCGCGCTGCTCGTCTTCTGCCTCGCCTGGGCCGCGCCGCGGCTTGCCGCCCTTCTCGTGGCGGCCGGGCTGGTTCTCTCCGCCGCCGGAGCCCCGCTGGTCGGTCCGCTCACCAGCTACCTGCCGGCCTCCTTCCATGAGCGGATGGCGGAGGGGCACTCGCGGGAGCGGGTGGAGCTCTGGAACAGCTTCGGCGCGGTCGTTCAGGAGCAGCCGCTTCTGGGAGGCGGCTTCGGGATCAGCCCTCGGATGCACCGGACGGCCATTGCCAGGCAGGTGCCCAGCGACCGTCAGACGATGCTGGCCATCGGCCATCCCCACAATGCGGCGCTCCAGATCTGGGCCGAGCTCGGAGCGGTGGGCGTCGTCCTCGCCCTGGCCGTCCTGCTTCTGGTGCTGCGCAATGTCGTCCGGCTGCCCGAGCCGGTCAGAAGCGCGGCGCTTGCCCTGATCGCTGGGGCAGCGGCTGTCGCCTTCGTCGGGCACGGAGCCTGGCAGGGCTGGTGGGCGGCAGCGCTCGGAAGCGCCACTATATGGATGATAGCCGCAGGAAACCGACCGGAGACCCGATCATGAGCCAGTTCGATGTAGACCTCTTCGTCATCGGTGGAGGATCGGGGGGCGTCCGCGCCGCCCGTATCGCCGCCAATCACGGCGCGAGGGTCATGGTGGCGGAGGAGTACCGGGTCGGTGGGACCTGTGTCATCCGTGGCTGCGTTCCCAAGAAGCTGATGGTCTATGCCAGCCGTTTCGCGGACGATTTCCACGATGCCGCAGGCTTCGGCTGGAACGTGGGAGAGCCTAGCTTCGACTGGGCGACCCTCATCCGCAACAAGGACAAGGAGATCGACCGGCTGGAGGGTATCTACCGGAGCAACCTCGAAAAGGCCGGCGTCGAGATCGTCGACAGCCGCGCCGTGATCGAGGACACCCACACGGTCCACATCCTCGAGACCGGAGCCCGGATCCGCGCCCGCTATATCCTGGTGGCGGTCGGCGCCCACCCGACCATGGAGCCCGCCATTCCCGGCGGCGAGCTCGGCATCACCTCTAACGAGGTCTTCCACCTCGAAAGATTCCCTAAGCGTATCATGATCGTCGGCGGCGGCTATATCGCGGTGGAGTTCGCCGGCGTCTTCGCCGGCCTCGGCAGCGAGGTCACGCTCCTCCACCGGGGCGACAAGCTCCTGCGCGGCTTCGACGAGGATGTGCGGGATGCGCTCGGTGAGGCCTATGCCCAGCGCGGAATCAATCTCGCGCTGAAGAAGACGCTCACGCGCCTCGACCGGACCGATGACGGTATCGCGGCGACCTTGTCCGACGGGTCGGTTATCACGGTCGACCAGGTTCTCGTCGCCACCGGGCGACGGCCCAATACGGCTGGGCTCGGCCTGGAAAAGGCGGGCATCGTGTTGGACGAGGTCGGCGCGATCCCGGTGGACGCCTATTCCCAGACGATCATGCCCTCGATCTATGCCGTGGGCGACGTGACCAACCGGGCCAATCTCACCCCCATCGCCATCCGCGAGGGGCATGCCTTTGCGGATACTGTCTTCGGAGACAAGCCCACCATCGTGGATCACGACCTGATCCCGACGGCGGTCTTCTCGACTCCGGAAATCGGCGTGATCGGCTGCAGCGAGACGGCAGGGAAGGCCCGTTTCGGGGAGATCGACGTCTACCGGACCGCCTTCCACCCCATGAAGGCGACGCTCTCTGGGGGCAAGGACCGGGTCCTCATGAAGCTCATCGTCGACAAGGCCACCGACAAGGTGGTGGGCGTCCACGTCGTCGGGCACGATGCGGGAGAGATGATCCAGCTCGCCGGCGTCGCCGTCACCATGGGCGCCACCAAGGCCGATTTCGACCGCACTGTCGCCGTCCACCCGACCGCCGCCGAGGAGCTGGTGACCATGCGCACGCCCGTGGTGGTGAAGCAGCCGCAGGCGGTGGGGTAAGTGGCTGACGTTGTCATATTCACCTGGGAAGTTCTGACCGCGCTCTGGTGGATTCCGCTTGTCGTCTCGACTTTTCTGATCGATCTTGCCTGGAAAGCTGAGCCTGCGCGATCTGGTCAGGAGCAGGTCTATCCGGGACGAGACGGACGAAGGGCGGGTGTAAGGAGCTGCCCGAATGCCCGTCCGTCAAGAAGCCGGCGGCGGTTGGCTGACCTGAATACGCCTAGTTTGAAAATTCGGTTTCAACACTTTTTGCGTATTATGTGAAATTTGTTGAAACTTGGCCTTTCATGGCTTACCGGTTGTTTCAACAGAAAAGTTAAATTCCGATAAAATTGTTGAAACGCCCATGTTTCAAGAGCTTAACAACGATCAAAGGCGGGAGAAGGTAAACTCGGACCAACGGTTCGCCGCTTGGCGTGACGCCAAGGCGCGGGCTGAGAGCTACCGAGGCTCGCTCGTGTGGCAGGAGGTTAAGGGCGAGCAGTATCTCGTTCGTAGCCACTATGATGCCTCGGGAAACCGCCGCCAAAAGTCCGAAGGCCGACGCAGTCCTGAGATGGAAAGGAAAAAGGCCGATTGGGAGAGAGCCCGCGTAGAAGCCAAGGATCGCTTCAAATCCATGCGTGAGGTCATGATTCGGCAAGCGGCTATCAATCGAGCCGTCAAGCTGGGACGTGTGCCGCTTGTCGGAGCAAGGATAATCCGGAGCCTCGATGAGGCCGGTCTGCTCGGAAATGGCATCCGTATCGTCGGCACGAATGCGATCTATGCTTATGAAGCAGTCGCCGGCGTCATGGTCGATCCGGACATCACGACGACGCTCGACATCGATCTGCTGCTCGATGCGAGGGTATCGCTTAGGATGGTGGCAAGCGAAGACGTCCCTGAGCGGGCCTTGATCGAACTGTTGCGAAAAGTCGACAAAACCTTTGAACGAGCAAGTCAAACGTTCCGTGCGGTCAATAGCGAAGGATATCTCGTCGACCTGATCAAGCCGCAGCGCAATCCCCCTTGGCAGAACGAGCGGGTGCAGATTGGAGACGCAGAGGACGAGCTTGCTGCCGTGCCGATCAACGGGTTGGTGTGGCTTGAAAACGCTCCGCCCTTCGAGGCAATTGCGATTGATGAAAAGGGAGCGCCTGTTCGGATCGTGACCAGCGACCCGCGAGTGTTCGCAGCGCATAAACTTTGGATGTCCCGGCAGAGCGACCGGGATCCCACGAAAAGGCGCCGCGATACTGCTCAGGCGAGCGCTGTGGCTAAGATTGTTTCCCGTTACCTGCAATATCTGCCGTTCGACAGCAGCGATATGCGCATGCTTCCGCGAGACGTCTTTGAAGTGGCAAAGCCGTTGTTCGATGGGGATGAGGGTGAGAACGCGTAATTCTCTGAAGACAGGCGCTTTCGGGTCGCGACCTTCTCCGCACTCGCCTTTTTGAATATGTCGTGTATAGGTGCCTTTTCGTGCCGCTTGTTGCGGTGCACGATGAGGTTTCTTGAGACACGGGGGACAGTGTCATGACCGAGCGGTGGACGCCGGACAGCTGGCGGAATAAGCCGATCCAGCAGGTGCCGGCCTATCCGGACTTGGAGGCGCTTGAGGGCGTCGAGCAGCAGCTCGCCGGCTTTCCCCCGCTGGTTTTTGCAGGCGAGGCCCGCAAGCTGAAGCGTGCGCTTGCCAAGGTCGCCAAGGGCGAGGCTTTCCTGCTCCAGGGTGGCGACTGCGCTGAGAGCTTCGCCGAGCATTCGGCAGACAACATCCGCGATTTCTTCCGCCTCTTCCTGCAGATGGCCGTGGTGCTCACCTATGCGGGCGGCTCGCCTGTGGTAAAGGTCGGCCGCGTGGCCGGGCAGTTCGCCAAGCCCCGCTCGTCGGGCACGGAGATCATTGACGGCGTGGAGTTGCCGAGCTACCGCGGCGACATCATCAACGATATCGCCTTCACGCCGGAGTCGCGCATTCCCGATCCGCGCCGCCAGCTCATGGCCTACCGCCAGTCGGCCGCGACGCTGAACCTGATCCGCGCCTTCGCCACCGGCGGCTATGCGAATCTCGAGAACGCCCACCGCTGGATGCTCGGCTTCGTGAAGGATTCCCCGCAATCCTCCCGCTACAGCGAGCTCGCCGAGCGCATCACGGAAAGCCTGAACTTCCTGCGGGCCATCGGGATCGATCCCGAGACGCATCCCGAGATGCGCACGACGGACTTCTACACCAGCCACGAGGCCCTGCTTCTCGGCTTCGAGGAGGCCATGACCCGCGTCGATTCCACGACCGGCGACTGGTACGCCACCTCCGGCCACATGCTCTGGATAGGCGACCGCACCCGCCAGCCCGACCATGCCCATATCGAGTACATGCGCGGCATCAAGAACCCGATCGGCCTCAAGTGCGGCCCGTCGCTGGCTCCCGACGGCCTGCTCCGGCTCATCGATGCGCTCAACCCGGAAAACGAGCCGGGCCGCCTCACCCTGATCTGCCGCTTCGGCGCTGAGAAGGTGGGAGACCATCTGCCGGGCCTGATCCGGGCGGTGGAGAAGGAGGGGCGCACGGTGGTGTGGTCCTGCGATCCCATGCACGGCAACACCATCAAGGCGGGCTCGGGCTACAAGACCCGGCCCTTCGAGCGGGTGATGGGCGAGGTCCGGGACTTCTTCGCCATCCACCAGGCGGAAGGCACCCATGCGGGCGGCATCCACCTGGAGATGACGGGCAAGAACGTGACCGAATGCACCGGCGGCGCCCGGGCGCTCACGGATGCCGACCTCTCCGACCGCTATCACACCTATTGCGACCCGCGCCTCAATGCAGAGCAGGCCCTGGAAATGGCCTTCCTGACCTCGGAGCTCATCAAGCGCGAGCGCCAGTCACGGGAACAGCCCACGGCCGAGGCGGCAGAATAAGGTTCGAGAAAAAGGGGCGCTTCGGGCGCCCCTTCCTTTTCCGGCGAAGCTCCAGCCATAGCGTAAATGCCTGCCGCACACGGGTGGAGACTACGTGCGTCTCGGGTCCCGTGATACGCGTCCGCCGGCTTCCTGCTCAGAGTGACTCCGTCTCCTGCCCCGGCCGCGCGGATAATCCAGCACGCTCAGGATGGCCTCCGTCGCAAGCCCATAGACGAGGTGGGCGACGACGCTGCGGGCGTGGGCCTGCCAGGGATAGCGCTGGGGCTTCGCGGCAAGGCCCATGGCGGGGTTGAGGGTCTCGTCCTCGATCAGGGTCATGCCGAGTCCCAGCAGGATGCCGCGGCCGAGCGGCCCGCCGGGGATGTGGTCCCGCACGGTGGCGTAGAAGGCGGCAGGGCCTATTCCCAAGGCATAGTGGACGGCGATGCCGGCAGGATTGGGCTGGGGGATGGGCTCGCTGCCGACCGCCTCCGCCGCTTTATCGACCAGGTTGTGCGCAGGATCCTTGTGGTTCGGGCGGACGTCCCTCGTCCTGCGCCAGGCCTTCGGATCCTCATAATCGACCATCATCCAGTCGACCCGGTCCAGAACCCAGGTACTGGCCGCGCCTGCCAGCGCGCCCTTCGCCAGGTCCGATGTAAGAGTGGCGGTAGCCTGCATAAGGAGCCTCCGGAGCCATTGCCTGCCTTATCAAGAAAGCAGCGCTCCGTCGGTTCCGGCGAGCCGCGCCAGAAAGCCTGTACGGTGATGGCTCGTCAAAGCCTCCCGCTCGGGCGGGCTTTCCTCAGCTCAGCTAGCCGAGGAAGAACAGAATGAGGATGATCGGCAGGGGAATGCCAATGAGCCAGAGCAGGCCACCCTTCAACATGATCGTCTCCCGTTTCAAAGTGCGGGAACAACGAGCTGAGCTGTTTCGGGTTCCTCGCTCGGACCCGTTAACCGCGAGCTGATCCTCCTGGCTCTTTTGACGTTAAGTGCCGGAGGAAAGCTGGTACTCTGCATTGCTGCGCCCTCGGGGGCGCGCTAAATCCGGCTTGCTATGGCTCAGAACACGCTCAAGATCGCCCTCGCGCAGCTCAACCCCGTCGTCGGCGATGTGGCCGGCAACGAAGAGAAGGCGCGGACCGCCCGCGCGGAGGCCGCGAGGCTCGGGGCTGATCTCGTGATGTTCCCCGAACAGTTCCTCGCAGGATACCCTGCCGAGGACCTCGTGCTGAAGCCGGCCTTTCAGGATGTCTGCCGCGCAGCGCTCGAGCGGCTCGCCCGCGAGACGGCGGATGGCGGGCCGGGCGTGCTGATCGGCCTGCCCTGGCGCGAGGAGAACGAGCTCTACAACGCCTATGCGCTGCTCGATGGCGGCACGATCTCCGTGCGCTACAAGGTGGATCTGCCCAATTACGGCGTCTTCGACGAGAAGCGGAATTTCGAGCCCGGCCCCCTGCCGGGCCCGGTCAATTTCCGCGGCATCCGGCTCGGCATTCCGATCTGCGAGGATATCTGGACCGGCGACGTGGTCGAATGCCTCGCGGAGACCGGGGCCGAGATGCTGCTCGTCCCGAACGGCTCGCCCTATTGGCGCGGCAAGACGGAGGAGCGCTTCAACATCGCCGCCGCCCGCGTGACCGAGACGGGTCTGCCGCTGGTCTATCTCAACCAGGTCGGCGGCCAGGACGAACTGGTCTTCGATGGCGCTTCCTTCGCGCTCAATGCCGATTGCTCGCTCGCCTGCCAGCTGCCCGCCTACGAGGAGGCTGTTGCCCTCACCACCTGGGAGAAGGGGGAGGAGGGTTGGGTCTGCCGCGGGGCTCCCATGGCGACGGTGGAGGAGGGGGAGGAGGCCGACTACGCCGCCTGCGTTCTGGGCCTTCGCGACTATGTGGAGAAGAACCGCTTCCCTGGCGTGGTGCTCGGCCTCTCGGGCGGCATCGACTCCGCCATCTGTGCCGCCATGGCGGTGGATGCGCTGGGGGCGCAGAGGGTGCATTGCGTGATGCTGCCCTACCGCTACACCTCGGGCGAGTCCTTGAGGGATGCGGAGGATTGCGCCAGAGCGCTCGGCATGCGCTACGATATCCTGCCCATCGCGGAGCCGGTGGAGGGATTCGAGGCGGCTCTGGAGCACATTTTCGCCGGCACGAAACGCGACATTACGGAGGAGAACCTCCAGAGCCGCGCCCGCGGCACCATCCTCATGGCGATCTCGAACAAGTTCGGGGCCATGGTGGTGACGACCGGCAACAAGTCGGAGATGTCGGTGGGCTATGCCACGATCTACGGCGACATGAACGGAGGCTTCAACCCCATCAAGGACCTCTACAAAATGGAGGTCTACCGCCTCTCGGCGTTGCGCAATCGCTGGAAGCCGAAAGGCGCACGCGGCCCGGACGGCGTCGTGATCCCGGAAAACATCCTGACCAAGGCCCCCACCGCCGAGTTGCGGGAAAACCAGAGGGATCAGGATTCGCTGCCGCCTTACGAGGATCTGGATGAGATCCTGCGGGGTCTCGTGGAGGAGGAGCTGCGTGTTTCCGAGATCGTCGCCAAGGGCTACGATCTCGAGACGGTCAAAAAGGTGGAGCGCCTGCTCTATATTGCCGAATACAAGCGCCGCCAGTCGGCTCCGGGGGTAAAGGTCACGCGCAAGAATTTCGGCCGCGACCGCCGCTATCCCATCATCAACCGCTTCCGCGACCAGGGGCTTGTGGCGCACCAGAAGGACGAGGCTCTGGAGCGCGCCACCGGCAAGCCGCGGGTCGGGTCAATGGATGTTTGAGCAACCTGTCATCCCCGGCGGTCCGTAGGACCGGGAAGGGGATCCATTCACACGCACCGCAGATTCCCTTCCCCTCTGCTTCGCTCCGGCCGGGAATGACACCGCAAGACCCATCACCCCTTGCGCGCCTTCGCTCCCTTCGTCATAGGGTTGGCCCATGTCCAAGCCCATCGTCCGCTTCGCCCCGTCCCCGACCGGGCACATCCACATCGGCAATACCCGCGTCGCCCTGCTGAACGCGCTTTTTGCGCGGCGGGAGGGGGGCACCTTCGTCCTTCGCCTCGACGATACGGATCTGGCGCGGTCCAAGCGGGAATACGCGGAGTCCATCGAGGCGGACCTGCGCTGGCTCGGCATTCCGCCCGATGTCATCGTTCGCCAGTCGGAGCGTTTCGATCTGTACGACGAAGCCGCCGAGCGGCTGAAGGCCCTGGGCAGGCTCTATCCCTGCTACGAAACGCCTGAGGAGCTGGAGTTTCGCCGCAAGCGGCAGCTCGCTCGCGGCCTGCCGCCGACCTATGACCGGGCGGCGCTGAAGCTTTCCGACGAGGAGAGGCAGAAGCTCGAATCCGAGGGGCGCAGGCCCCATTGGCGCTTCCGCCTCGACCACACGAACGTCGCATGGAACGACCTCGTGCGTGGCGAGTGCCATGTGGATTGCGGCTCGCTGTCCGATCCGGTGCTGGTGCGCGAGGACGGGACCTATCTCTACACACTGCCGTCAGTGGTGGACGACATCGACCTCAGGATCACCCATGTGATCCGGGGCGAGGACCATGTCACCAACACGGCGGTGCAGATCCAGATCTTCGAGGCGCTCGGCGCTCACGCCCCGACCTTCGCCCATCACAGCCTGCTGATCACGGCGAGCGGCGAGGGCCTCTCCAAGCGCCTCGGGCATCTCTCGGTCAGGGGCCTGCGGGAAGCGGGGCTCGAACCGCAGGCGGTAGCCTCGCTCGCCGTTCTCGTGGGCTCGGCGGAGGCCGTGCGGCCCATCGCCGATCTGAACGAACTCGCGAAGCTCATCGAGTTCTCGCATATCTCCCGCGCGCCCGCGAAGTTCGACGAGAGCGAACTGGAGCACCTCAACGCCCGGCTCATCCACGAGATGCCCTATGAGGCCGTTCGCGAGCGGCTCGCCGAACTCGATGCCGATGCGGGCGAGGCCTTCTGGAACGCCATTCGGGGCAACCTCACCAAGGTGCGCGACGGGGCGGAATGGGCCAAGGTCGTGCGCGGGCCGGTGACGCCGGTCATCGAGGACAAGGACTTCGTCGAGACGGCCGCGGGTCTTCTGCCGCCGGCACCCTGGGACGCGACCACCTGGAAAGCCTGGACCGAAGCCGTGAAAGGCGCGACGGGCGTGAAGGGCAAGGCCCTCTTCATGCCGCTGCGCCTCGCGCTTACCGGTCTTGGCCACGGGCCGGAACTCGGCGCGCTCCTGCCGCTGATCGGGCCGGAGCGGGCGCGGGCGAGACTGTCGGGACAGGCGGCGTAGAAAAACGTAAGCCCTCATCCTGCGGAGAGCCATCAGGTCCGTCTCGAAGGACGAGGGCGCTTCCAGAGCGCACGGGAGCATCCTTCGAGACGCCGCTTTCGCGGCCCCCTCAGGATAGGCGAGCAGGTTGCTTACGCCTTGATCCTGTAGCCCGTCCGGAAGATCCACCAGACGCCTGCGAGGCACGCCAGCAGGAACAGGAAGGTCATGCCGAGGCTGACGCCCACATCCACATCGGCGACCCCATAGAAGCTCCAGCGGAAGCCGCTGACGAGATAGACCACCGGGTTGAACAGGGCGACCTTCTGCCAGAAGGGCGGGAGCATGCTGATCGAGTAGAAGCTCCCGCCGAGGAAGGCCAGCGGGGTCACGATCATCAGCGGTACGACCTGCAGCTTCTGGAAGCTGTCCGCCCATATGCCGATGATGAAGCCGAAAAGGCTGAAGGTGATCGAGGTCAGGATCAGGAAGGTGATCATCCAGAACGGATGCTCGATGGAGAAATCGACGAAGAGCCGCGCCGTGATCAGGATGATCGTGCCGATGATGATCGACTTGGTGGCGGCCGCCCCCACATAGCCGATCACGGTCTCCAGCGCGGAGATCGGAGCGGAGAGGAGTTCGTAGATGGTGCCGGTGAATTTCGGCATGTAGATGCCGAAGGAGGCATTGGAAATGCTCTCCGTCAGGATCGAGAGCATGATCAGGCCCGGCACGATGAAGGCGCCGTAGCTCACCCCTTCGATGCTCGCCATGCGCGAACCGATAGCGGCGCCAAAGACAATGAAATAGAGCGAGGTCGAGAGCACGGGCGAGGCGATGCTCTGCATCAGCGTACGCCAGGTGCGCGCCATCTCGAAAAGGTAGATGGCCTTGATGGCGTAGACGTTCATGGCCGCCCCCGGACGAGACTGACGAAGATCTCCTCGAGCGAACTCTCCTTGGTCTGGAGGTCCTTGAAGTCGATGCCGTGCTTGCTCAAGGCGCGCAGGAGGCCAGCAATGCCGGTCTCGTCGCTCTGCGTGTCGAAGGTGTAGACCAACTCCGAGCCGTCTTCCGAAAGGAGGAGGTTGTCGGATCGAAGGTCCGGCGGCAGCGCCCGGAGCGGGCTTTGCAGATGCAGGGTCAATTGTTTCTTGCCGAGCTTCTGCATCAGCACATCCTTGTCTTCGACCAGAATGATCTCACCCTTGCTGATCACCCCGATCCGGTCGGCCATCTCCTCGGCCTCCTCGATGTAATGGGTCGTCAGGATGATCGTGACACCGCTTTCTCGCAAGCGGCGGACCATCTCCCACATGTCCCGCCTGAGCTCCACGTCGACGCCAGCTGTGGGCTCGTCGAGGAACAGGATCTTGGGCTCGTGAGACAGGGCCTTGGCGATCATCACCCGGCGCTTCATGCCCCCCGACAGGGTCATGATCTTGCTGTCCTTCTTCTCCCAGAGGGAGAGGTCCTTCAGGATTTTTTCGATATAGGCCGGATTGCGCGGCTTGCCGAAGAGACCGCGGCTGAAGTTCACGGTAGCCCATACGGTCTCGAAGGCGTCCGTCGTCAGCTCCTGCGGGACGAGGCCGATGATGGTGCGGGCGGCGCGGTAGTCCCGGACGATGTCGTGGCCGTCGGCGAGGACACGCCCCGTGCTGGGGTTGACGATCCCGCAGATGATGCTGATCAGGCTCGTCTTACCGGCCCCGTTGGGACCCAGGAGGGCGAAGATCTCGCCGCGGCGGATGTCGAGGTCCACATTCCCAAGGGCCTGGAAGCCCGAGGCATAGGTCTTGGACAGGCCCGAGACCGAAATGATCGGGTCCGAAGCGCTTGAGCGGCGGGGCGTCTCTAGAGAATCGAGCAGCTTCATGCCGGGGGTGATAGCACGACGGGGCGCGGGCTGAAATCACCCCTTCAAAGTGGCTGCGGGCCCCTGAGGGCCCGCGACACCGGTAGCGTGTCGAACGCTCAGTTCTGTGGAACCGGCACCGGAATCAGGTTGGGCGCGATCACGCGGACGGCTCGTTTCTGGCCGTCGCCGGTCACGACCTCCTGCTTCGGTCCTTCGTCCAGGGTCACGACCGCCCCGTTCTCGATGGATTGCGGGCCGATGCCAGCCGATTCCTGGCTTGCCGTGGGCGCGGAGGCTCCGGCCTCGGCGGCTTCCTTGGCCTCTTCCTCGGCCTTCTTGTCGACGGCCTTGCGCGCCTGCTGGGCCTTGGGGCGCGACAGCTCCTCGGCCTTCTCGGCGGTTACGAGGATATCGCCCTTGCGCTGGTCGAGCATGCTCTCGGCCCGGCGCAGCACCACGGCCCAGCTTTCGTTCGGCTTCTTGCAGGCGCAGCTCTCGTCGAAGGTCTTGCGGAACTTGAAGGCGTTCTGGAGCGACGTGTAGGGCTGGTTGCTGGAGACCGAAATCGCCCGGCTGAGGCCGTCGTCTCCGCCCGGATAGGCGAAGGCTCGGGTCTCCGTACCCGGGCAGAGGGACTGGCACATCTCGTCAGCGCCCTGACGCCCGCCGGGTGCGTTGCTCAGCGGGAAGAAAGACCCGTCGCAGGTCCTCACGCAGATCAGGCGGCCGCCGCCGAGAGCCTGCTGCTCGTCAATGATCGGCTGGCCCTCGGGCATGATCTCCTGCGGCTGGCCGCGCGGAGGTCCGAAGAGCGATTCGAAGAAGCCGCGCGGCTGCTCGGCCGCGCAGGTCTGCTGGACGGCGGCAATGAGCTGCCGGCGGCGGAACTCGACCTGGGCGGGATCGATGCCCTGTGCGGCCAGGCGCCCGTAGCCCGCCTCAAGCTGACGGATCTGCCGGGCGATGGTGGGACATTCGGCCGGAGGAGGGCCGGCCAGGAAGCCGAGAGGGCCGCGCTCGCAGCCGATGGAGCGGTAATAGCCGATCAGGCGGTTGATCTCGGCGCGCTGGGCCTGCATCGCCGCCGTCGGCGCTCCGCCGCCGCTCCTGTCGAGGGAGGCCAGCTCGGCGCGGAAGCGCTGGCACTCGGGCGACTGGGCCAGAGCCGCCTGGCCTGCGGCCAGAAAGGCCGTCATGGCCAGGAGGGAGCGGAGGAAGAATGTCTTTGTCATAAAGCTGATCGCAGAACCGGTTCGTTGGGCGCCGTGTGCCAAGCTGGCCCGTCATGTGACGCCCGAATTTGTCCCTAATGTGATTAGCGCCTTGCCCGCTCCAGGGGAAGCTGTCTAGCTTCTTTGTCACAGCAAGTCCGGCGGAGAGGTCCTGCATGTACTCTCATACGACCCTTGGAGCCAATGATCTCGCCCGGGCCCGAGGCTTCTATCAGGCGGTTTTCGCGCCGCTCGGGCTCGAGGTGAGGTACTCGGACGAGACCTATCTCGGCTGGGGAGCACCCGGTCAACCACCCCGGTTTTTTGTGGTGCGACCCGTCAACGGGGAGGCGCCAAGCGCCGGCAACGGGTCCATGGTGGCGCTGCTCGCTTCGAGGCGGAGCATCGTCGATGCCTGCCATGCGGCAGCGCTGGAGCAGGGCGGGGCGGATGAGGGCGGGCCGGGCCTCCGCCCGCATTATCATCCAAACTTCTACGGCGCTTATTTCCGGGATCTCGACGGCAACAAAATCTGCATCGTCTGCCACGAGCCTGAGTAGACCCTCGTCAAAGGCAGAAACCATCCCCACATGACAGCGTAACAGTGTGAGACGAGCCCAAAGATGCTTTCAAGAATCGCCTTGGCCCTGACAGTTACCCTGGCCGCCGCCTCCGGCGTTGCGGCCCAGGAGCCGGACCTGATCTTCAAGAAGTCGACAGTCTGGCGCGCCCTGACGCCGGACGACAAGCTCGCGATCTATGGGATCGACGATCCGCTCGTGGAGGGGGTGGCCTGCCACTACACGACGCCGGAGCGGGGAGGCCTCTCCGGCACCTTTGGAGTGGCCGAGGAGGTTTCGGACATCTCGCTCGCCTGCCGTCAGGTCGGGCCGGTGCGGTTCAAGCAGAAGTTCGGCCAGGGCGACGTGGTGTTCAGTGAGCGCCGGTCGCTCATCTTCAAGAAGATGCAGATCGTCCGCGGCTGTGACGCCAAGCGCAATACCCTGGTCTATATGGTCTATTCCGACCGCCCGATCGAGGGCTCGCCCAAGAACTCGACCTCCACGGTCCCCCTCATGCCCTGGGGCACGGAGGCGCCGCCGAAATGCGGGGAGTGGCTGAAGGAATAGGTTCAGGACGCTTCGGCTCTCCTCCCTGTCGGGCAGAGAAGTCGTTGCCGCCTCAGTTGACGCAGGTGATCGCGACGGGCGGTTCTTTCGGGCCCAAGGAGGCCTTCTGGATCGAACCGGTCACCTCGTCGGGCGTGGTCTGCCGGAAGGAGATCGCCCGCGCATAGCCTTGAGCCCCGCACCAGGTATCCGCCACAACTTGGCCACATGCCTGGTTTGAGATAAGGCATTCCGCGACGCCATAGCCGTCCGCGGCAGGAACGAGGAAGGTCGCCTGGGTGGGTGAGGCCTGGGTGCCGTTGGGTAGCAGCGCCAGGGATGCGGCCGCGACGAAGATAGCAGTGCCCAACCCGAGCATGGTGAATGCGCGGTGCATGGAAGACCTCACAGTTTGAACTCTTGCCTCATTGTCACGCTGGGGCGTGAACAAAGCTCTAACGCTGTGGCTTAATTGGCGTTTCATGCACAATTGCAAATTGGAGGTAGTTCCTAAGGAAGGAACTTGACGCGCTCTGGCCGAAGAGGCATTGATTTTGTCATGAACACGGCAGCAATCCTAGTTTCCGGGATTATTTGCGGCTAGCGCACTTCGCTGGCTGGAGCCGTCTCGTTCTCATTCCAAGATCGAAACCACCCTCCGGCCTGCGGCCTGACAGGGATTTGGTTTCATGGCGGTCCAGATTCGGCTCCACAACACGTTGACCCGGTCGAAGGACGTTTTCGTCCCGATCGACCCTAAGAACGTGCGCCTCTACGTCTGCGGACCCACCGTCTACGACTACGCCCATATCGGCAACGCCCGCCCGATCATCGTCTTCGACCTTCTCTTCCGTCTGCTCAGGCATGTTTATGGTGAGGAAGCCGTGACGTATGTGCGCAATATCACGGATGTGGACGACAAGATTAATGCCCGCGCCGTCCGGGACTTCCCCGATCTGCCGCACAACGAGGCGATCCGCCTCGTCACGCAGAAGACGGAAGAACAGTTCCACGCCGATATCCGGGCTCTCGGCGTCCTCATGCCGGAGGACGTGAACAAGGAAGGCCAACACCCGTGCTTCGTCGAGCCCCGGGCGACCGAGCATATCGACGAGATGCGCATGATCATCGAGCGGCTGATCGAGCGCGGTGCGGCCTATGTGGCCGAAGAGCATGTGCTCTTTTCCGTCGCGGCCATGCAGAAGCTCAGCGGGGTGCCGCAATACGGCGCCTTCTCGAAGCGCTCCCTCGACGAGTTGCTCTCCGGGGCACGGGTGGATGTCGCACCCTACAAACGCGACCCGATGGATTTCGTGCTCTGGAAGCCGTCCGGTCCGCAGGACCCGGCCTGGCCGTCGCCTGCCGGCATCGAGACTCCGGGCCGTCCCGGCTGGCACATCGAATGCTCCGCCATGTCCTGGAAGCATCTGGTCCAGGCCTTCGAGACAAGGCTGACCTGCACCGACCCGACGGCCCGGGAGATCTTCGACATCCACGGCGGCGGCATCGACCTCGTCTTCCCGCACCACGAGAACGAGATCGCCCAGAGCTGCTGCGCTTTCGGCTTGCCCCGCATGGCGAATGTCTGGATGCACAACGGCTTCCTGCAGGTGGAAGGTGAGAAGATGTCCAAGTCGCTGGGCAACTTCTTCACGATTCATGAGCTGCTGGAAACAGATACGTTTGGCGGCCGCTCTTGGTCGGGCGAAGTCCTGCGAATAGCAATGCTGCGTACTCACTACAGACAACCGATCGACTGGACGGTCCAAGGCCTTCAGGAGAGCTTCAAAGCTTGGATTTCGTTCGGCAATGTCGTTCGTGAGCACATGAATGCGACGACACCGGATGATGCCTTCTTGGCTGCTCTTGCTGATGATCTCAATACACCTGCCGCTTTTGCACGTTTGTTTGAACTACGTGACGCTGCTGTAAAGGGAGACCAAGAAAGTGGGCGAGCTCTAACCGCCTCATTAAGAATGATGGGATTCTTCCAGAATGCGTTTGGGGTGCGCATCCAGCTTTCATACATGATCAGCCCTGAAGGTCTGTCACCAGATAGCATGGTTCCCAACGTACTCGGGTTGAGCGGCGACTTTGAACTCAATCAAATTGCTGAGCATCTCGAGACACGAGAGCCCGATCTCGCAAAGGATACAGTCGTATTCCTCAAAAAATTCTCGGCCGGTACAACCGTTCGAGACCTAAAGGAAGTTGCTCAAAAGCTTGCGAAGCAGGGCAAACTCCCCTCCGATCTGTTGCGCCTAGACAAGAGTCGCAAGGAGGCCCGTGCCGCCAAGAACTGGGCCGAGTCCGACCGGATCCGCGACGAGCTTGCGGCGATGAGCGTTGTGGTGAAGGACAACAAGGACGGCACCACCACCTGGGAGGTTGCACGCTGATGGAACAGGCAATGCCCAAACCGGGGCTTCGGCCCTTCCTGCCCTCCGACTTGCCGCTGCTCGTCGACATCTTCGAGGAGAGCATCGCGGAGCTGACCGGCGAGGACTACAGCGAGAGCCAGCAGGAGGCCTGGATCGCCATGGCCGAGGACGAGTCCTTCGCCGGAAAGCTGACGGAGGGCCTCACGCTGATCGCAACCGTCGAGGGCTCCCCCGTCGGCTTCATCGCGCTGAAGGACAACGAGCTGATCGAGCTCTTCTACGTTCATCCCGCAGCGGCAGGGCAGGGGATCGGCACGATGCTCTACGACGCCATCGAGAAGCTTGCGCGCGCGCGCGGCGCCAAGCGCCTTGTCGCCGAGGTGAGCGATAACGCCCAGCCCTTCTTCCAGAGGCACGGTTTCCAGCCGCAGCGCCGCAACACCATGCCGCTCGGCGATGAGTGGCTCGGCACCACCACGATGGAAAAGCGCCTGCCCCCGCCCGCAGACAGGACGATGTCGTCATGACCCGCGAGCGCATCTATCTCTTCGATACGACCCTGCGCGACGGCGCGCAGACTACGGGTGTGGATTTCTCGCTCGAGGACAAGCGCGCCATCGCGGCGCTCCTCGACAAGCTCGGCATCGACTATGTCGAGGGCGGCTATCCGGGCGCGAACCCGCTCGACACGACCTTCTTTGCCGAGAAGCGGACGAAGAACGCCAAGTTCACCGCCTTCGGCATGACGAAACGGGCAGGCCGCTCCGTCTCGAACGATCCCGGCGTCGCGGCGCTGCTGGAGGCGCAGGCCGATGCCATCTGTTTCGTCGCCAAGTCCTGGGACTACCATGTCCGTGTGGCCCTGGAGACGACGCCGGAGGAAAACCTCGCCGGGATCCGCGACAGCGTCGAGGCGGCGCGCGCAAAGGGCCGCGAGGTCATCATCGATTGCGAGCACTTCTTCGACGGCTACAAAGCCAATCCCGAGTATGCGCTCGCCTGCGCGAAGGCGGCTTACGAATCCGGTGCGCGCTGTGTGGTGCTCTGCGACACCAATGGCGGCACGCTCCCCCACGAGGTGACCGAAATCGTGACGACCGTCACGACGGTGGTGCCGGGAGCCCATCTCGGCATCCACGCCCATGACGATTGCGGCTGCGCGGTCGCCAATTCGCTCGCCGCCGTCGAGGCGGGCGCACGCCACATCCAGGGTACGCTGAACGGTCTCGGTGAGCGCTGCGGCAACGCCAATCTCGTCACCCTCATCGGTGCACTGAAGCTGAAGGACGGCTATGCCTCCCGCTTCGATCTGGGCGTGACGGACGAAACGCTTTCCCAGCTCACCCACGTCTCGCGGCAGGTGGACGAGATCCTCAACCGCCAGCCGAACCGCCACGCGCCCTTCGTGGGCTCGAGCGCCTTCGCCACGAAGGCCGGCATTCACGCCTCCGCCGTGCTCAAGGATCCGCGCACGTATGAGCATGTGGAGCCGGAAGTCGTCGGCAATGCGCGCAAGGTTCTGGTGTCCGACCAGGGCGGGCAATCGAACATCTGGGCGGAGCTGAAGCGCTGCGGCTTCGAGCTGGAAAAGGGCGATCCGCGCATCGCCCGCGTGCTCGACGAGGTGAAGCGCAAGGAGGCGGAGGGATTCGCCTTCGAAGGAGCCGACGCCTCCTTCTATGTGCTGATCAAGCGCATGCTCGGCGAGGTTCCCGCCTTCTTCGACGTGGAGCGCTTTTCGGTCAACGTGGAGCGCCGCTTCAATGCGGTCGGCGAACTCGTGACGGCCTCGGAAGCCATCGTGAAGGTGCGGGTGGGCGACGACGTGCACATCTCCGCCGCCGAAGGAAACGGCCCGGTCAACGCGCTCGACGTTGCGCTGCGCAAGGACCTCGGCAAGTACCAGCACTTGATCCAGGATCTGGAGCTGGTGGACTACAAAGTCCGCATCTACCAGGGCGGCTCGGATGCGGTGACGCGCGTTCTGATCGAGTTCGCCGACGGTTCGGGCGAGCGCTGGACCACCATCGGCGTCTCCTCCAACATCATCGACGCCTCGTTCCAGGCGCTCACGGATTCCATGATCTACAAGCTTCTGAAGAGCGGGGCGTCCCTGTAAGCAGCCTTGCGCCCTCATGGCCGATGCCGCCGAAATGCCGGAATAATGTTATACCGGGCATCTGTCGGCATCCGATAAGATCAGCGGGGAGGGGCGCCCGATGCACAAGAGGTTGATACTCGCAGCAATCATCGCTCTGGCGGCCCCGCAAGTTGCGCTTTCTGCAGAAGAGGCGCTGCCGCTCTGTCCCGGCGCGTCAGAGATCCTTGCGGCCGATCCCCTGCTTCGAAGCGCCGTCAGGGCCGCCTATCCGGAGACCCGAGAGCGCAGGGGGCGTACGCGGCGGTCTCTCAACCAGCCGTGCATCTATCCTTACCGCGCCATCCCCTATGACGATGCCGTTGTCTTGATCACGCTGGCGCAGGTGCCCGGCACGGCCTGCCATGGATGTGCCGCCGACGTGAGTGCGGTCTTTCTCAAGCGGGACGGAAGCACGCTCACGCCCGTCAGCCGGCATGATAGCTTCGTCCAAATCGGGACCTTCGGCGATCTCGCCTCAATCGAGCCATTCCGCCTTGGCGCTCAGCACGGCCTCATGGTCGAGGGCGGCGGGACTTTCCAGGGCTATAGCTCGAGCGTCATGGTCCCATTCCTGATCCAGGATGGGCAGATGCTGGCCGTCGGTCCCGATGGCGGCATCCCGGGTGGAGACAGCAATTGTGGCGCGGTCGTCGATGACGAGTTGCCCTGCAGGGAGGTCGAAGGGCGGTGGCGCGTGGATGGCGACCGGCTGATCGTCCACTACACCGGCACGCGCGGCGACGGGAGCCCGGTCGATGGAACCGTCGTCTACGAGCTTCGGGACGGCAGCCTTGTCCTGGTCTCCGGCGCCGAAGTGGCCGCCGAGATGATCGAGAACAGGCCTTAGCACTACTTTGGCACTTTCATCAGTGAGCCGAGGGTGA
>NZ_JAJATX010000129.1 GCF_020866965.1 Microvirga roseola | reverse complement strand
GCGGATCCCGCTTCAACGATCTCGACGACGATATCCCGTTCTAAGCTGGACTTCGAAGACCCGGGTCACAGGCCCGGGTCTTCATTCTTCAAGCATCCACTGAGCTTTTGTGAAGCTGCCTGCGGGAACGCTGGGCACGCTCGATCTCGCGCAATTTCCGCGCCCTCTCCTGCAATTCGTCACGGCTGGGCCACCACCATCCCTGGCGCACACGGGTTTCGGCGTCCTCATCCTCACGGGAGGGCCTGGTGCGATAGATCTCCTGCAGGGTCGGCATGCGCCAGCGCGCCCAGACATAGCGGGCGGGATCATCCGTTACGTGAGGATAGAGCTCTTCCATCCCAGGCTCGGCAACCGTATCGCTCTCGATGTCCTCAAAAGTCACCACGCCCCAGCTGTTGGTCGCGACCGGTGCTCCCAGAGGTGGAAGATCGTCGCCCGGCACCGGGTAGCGCCTGCGACGGCGCTCTGCCTGAATGTGGCTGGTCTCCCTGGAGGACTGCGCCTTGTGCTCATCGCGCCGCCTCCTCCTCTCAGCAGGCTCGTTACGCCGCGCCGCCGCCTCGATCTCAGGCCAGCGTTGGCGTAGCTCCTCGTAGGCGCGAAAAGGCACACGCCAGATCCTCTCCTCCGGATCCCAGCGCGCCCATGGGATCGCCCGCATCGCTTCCACAATGGTCTGCGAATAAGGCGTGCGGACCCCCAGATCCTCCGCCACGGTTAGATAAGGACTCTTTAGGGGCTCGAAACTGAAGGCGTCTCGCCCTTTGGCGTCCGCATACCGGTCAAAGTTTTCAAGCTCCCGCGACACCCATGTGTCGAGCCGGCGCGTGGCCGTCGTGCCCGGGACGAACCAGCGCTGCTCCTCATTGCGCCAGCGCGCCCGGGGAAAGGCCTCGCGAAAGCGCCGCACCAGTTCCCGGTCATAGGGGAATACGGCGAAAGCACCGGACCTCTCACCGTCGGAGGGGATGACCCGGAAGGCGGATGCAATCTCCATCAGGCTGCCTCTGAACATCCCCGTACGCGGGAGCTCTCAAAGAACAACGAAAGATGCTTCCATCGGATCCAGAATCTTGGCCCGGATGCAGCCTCGAACTTGTCAAACTCTATTGCGCCCCTGACGGGGCTGTTTCGGCGGCGCCCGTAGCGGCTCCCTGCTCCCCTGACCCGCTGCCCGCGCCTGTCGTATAGCGCTGGATGGCCCGGGCTGTTCTCTGGCCATCGCCTGAGAGATTGGTATCCATCACATAAGGCGGCCACGGATCTGTAGTATGAACAACCTTGTTCCAGGCCTGGGCATTGCTGGCCACCAAAGTCACCGTGTCGCTGCGCTTCACATGTTCCACGCAGCCGCCGAGGCCTGCGGCAGCCGCACCGAGCGCAAGCGCCGTGAGCCCGCCGTTACTTCTTGACGATTTTCTTAGCAACATGGCGCTCTTCCGACTGCAGTTCGACGATATGCCCATAGGGATGGATGACGCCCGTTCCCCCAGCGAAGCGCTTCTGCATTTCGCTGTCCACTTCGAGCGATCCGACCAGAAAAAACTCGTTTCCGCGAGGTAGCGTCCCAGGACATGGTGTAGGAGCAGACCGCGAGGGTGGCGTGCGAAGCTCCCCATAGCGCAGCATGCCGCCCGGGAGGTGGTCATCGCCAGTCTTCGGTGAGAGTGCGGGTTGCGACACCTGACCCTGACCTGGAGACGACGATGACCGACGAGAGAATGGCCCTGATCGAGCTGATCGAAAAGGGGGCTGATGCCGATCTCATCCGCGACATGCTCGCTTTTGCGGCCGAGCGCCTGATGAGCCTGGAAGTCGAGGCGCTGACCGGAGGCCCGGCCGGCGTGCGCAGCCCCGAGCGCCTCACCCAGCGCAACGGCTATCGCGAGCGCGCTTGGGACACCCGCGCCGGCCGGATTGATCTGTCCATCCCCAAGCTGCGTAAGGGCTCCTACTTTCCAGCCTTCCTCGAGCCGCGCCGCACTGCCGAGAAGGCGCTCACGGCCGTGATCCAGGAGGCTTACGTCCACGGCATCTCCACCCGCGCGGTCGACGATCTCGTCAAAGCCATGGGGGCGTCCGGCATCTCCAAGAGCCAGGTCTCGCGCCTGTGCGAGGAGATCGACGAGCGGGTCAATGCCTTCCTGGCCCGGCCGATCGAGGGCGAGTGGCCCTACTTGTGGATCGATGCCACCTACCGGAAGACCAGAGAGGCCGGCCGGATCGTCTCCACGGCCGTGATACTGGCCGTGGGCGTCAACACGGATGGCCGGCGTGAGGTGCTGGGGATCGCCACCGGGGCCTCGGAGGCCGAGCCCTTCTGGACCGCCTTCCTGCGCCAGCTTGCCGACCGCGGCTTGCGCGGGGTGAAGCTGGTGATTGCCGACGATCACAAGGGACTGCGGGCGGCAGCAACCCGGGTTTTCCATGCCTCGCACCAGCGCTGCCGGGTGCACTGGATGCGCAACGCCATGGCGCATCTGGCCCCGAAGCAGCGTCCGGCCGTGGTGGCGATGCTCAAGACGATCTTTGCCCAGGACACGGCCGCAGCGGCGCGGGAGCAATGGACCTCGGTGGCCGACCCAAGCTGGTCGCGCTGATGGACCGCTCGCGGGAGGAGGTGCTGATGTACATGAGCTTTCCGCGCGAGCACTGGGGTCAGATTGACCTCGACCAATCCGCTGGAGCGGCTCAACGGCGAGATCAAACGACGGGCGGATGTGGTGGGCATCTTCCCCAATGACCGGGCGGTGATCTGGCGCTCTTACACCACGCCATGGAACACGATCCATGGCGCTGTCGAATAGAATATTTGCATGCGCGCAAAGGCTGGGCCGGTAAAATTTATGGGATTTGGAAGAGCCCCCTTCTCGGTCCCCTTTGTTTCATGCAAAAAGCCCCCGAGGCTTTCGCTTC
>NZ_JAJATX010000128.1 GCF_020866965.1 Microvirga roseola | reverse complement strand
AGGCTAGGGCTGCCGTATCATCGATTTCCGAGAAGACGCTTTATGAAACCGGATATTGTTTCTTTTTGAAGTGTTCGGAAGATGTGTGCGGCGGCGCAGGAAGTGGGCTAGTAAAGGATCAGTCTAAGAGGCTCTGGCGAGAACCCTGAATGAGCTTGAATTACTTAGGAAGACTTGTGGCGGAAAAAGACTTCTGGCGAGCGGCCGCACAAGTCAGGTCTTGCTGGCCTTGGCGCGCTTGGCGGCCGAGGCGTTCTTTTTCAGATTTGTCCGGTTGTGGGCTATGGCGGCCCGAACAAGGTCCTGAAGGGCATGCTTGGCTACTGGACTTCCCTCGAAGACATCAATGGAGCGCCGTGTGTTGCCCTTATCGTCGCCGTTGAAGAGGTTGTCCGGATCGGGCAGTGCGGCGCCGTAGGCGAAGGTCAGCTTGACCTTGTTCTTGTGGGGATTGCCGACCGCGATAAGACCATCGAGCGACCAGGTAGGGCTACCCATCCACTTCCATTCCTCGATGATATCTGGATCCGCCGCAAGGATGGTCTGGCGCAGCTCAGCGAGCATGGGCCCTCGCCAATCGGAAAGGTCCGCGATCATCTGGTCGATGCGTTCAGAGGGGTTCATGATGATAAGGCCATATTGGGTGCCTTAAGCGTAAGTCGGAGCAATCGATCTAAGTCACGAATGAGAGGCGGTGGCATAAGCGTTGTTCCTAACATGAGCTGTTCTCGTGTGAACGCTTAGGTAATAGCAAGAGAGAAGCCGACCGTTCGCACAGCCAATTTCGCGGAACGGGCCTTATGGAATGCAGGACCCAACGGTGAGCTCATCAGGGAAGGTCCGGTTGGGGTCAAACTGAGAAGTAGAGCCGAACAAAGGAAGGGCCGTTTTCAGGTCGGANTATGGAATGCAGGACCCAACGGTGAGCTCATCAGGGAAGGTCCGGTTGGGGTCAAACTGAGAAGTAGAGCCGAACAAAGGAAGGGCCGTTTTCAGGTCGGAATGAGACCTTTGAGGCACCTAAACTGCCGAAGTGGCCGCTCCCACGATTGGCATCGCTGAAACCGCTCCCTTGCCGAGGGCTCCGAACATTCCATGATCGCAAGCGTGGAATTTACTTGTCCCTCTAGGCACTTACCTGTTTCTTGGTGGTCGTTGCTACCGAATGCCGGATAATTTCACCGAAAGTGACAGAGGCGATCGTCCTCGCTAGCCGCTCCATCCAGCGAAAATGTGGAAGGGACCGGGAGATGCTCCGGAAGCCAATATAAACCGGACGTTCCGACGCCATAGGCTCGTCAGCAACCTTTCTTGGAAACCCTCGCGGGTTTGGTCGAGCGTGTCACCTTCGACAATCTCGATAACGGTTTCGCCGTCCCGAAAGTCCATGCCTGGGGCAGCGCGGCCTCATTAATGTCGTGGGGTGCGTGAAGGCGCAGAGCTAAACGTCAGCATAGAGCAACATAAGGTAGCCATCATCGACGATGTGATACCTTCAAACGCTTCGATCGCGCTGTCCTGCAGGTCTGGCATTTGCAACCAGTCGGCCTGATAAATATATCGAAGTAGTTCCTGCCGTAGTTGTAGGTAATCTCATCCCCAGGCCTGATGCGCCTGATGGCTTCGATGCGGATTCGGCCCCGGGATACGACTGCCTGGGCATTCGGCCGACAGGAATGGTTAATGTAGCGGGCTGTGTTCCACCGTGGCGAACCGTCTATGGTCCACCGGCTGTTGACCTCGAACAGGTAGCGAGTGCTTCGACGCCGGTGCACCTCCTCGCTCGAGATCCGTGGCCCTAGGTATTCAATAATGAATGTGCCCTTTTCGATCACCTCTGTGGCAAACAGGCCAAGACCGGTCTCGGACCGCCCGACACGGAAACGACCTTCTAGTGTAGCTTGCATTACGGCGAATACTCCACTCCCCAAGACATGGTATCATGTCCAAGATGTTCCGCAGCGGGTCAACCTTGGACTTCTGCAACTGCGGTCATTGAAAGGGGTTACAACAGGCTCCACTCGAGACACGCACAGGAACAGTCTCGCACTGGTCAGCGATCCATGTCTCGAAAGTTCACGGCGCTCGGCAAGTGCTGCCTGCTAGCGACATCATTCTCTCCCCTACGTCTGGTTAGCATCCGACCTCATTGCTGAGTGTAGCGGACCAAATCGTGTCTAGCACTACGGTTGCACCCGCCGCTCATGCGCTCATAATCTCCTGATCTGACACAGGAGGCTGCCATGGTTGGTGTAGCCGTGGAGCAGATGCTCGAACTCTGGTGTGTGGAGTTGCGTCAGGTCAAAGCTCACCTCAAGTCCCTGTTTGCTCATCCCAGTGTCGCCGCCTCGGCGGCTGCCTTCCTGGACGGGGTGCTCGGCCCCGAGCGGCGCAAGACCGGCTGGATGCGGGCCGAGGCCGCCGGCGATTCCGGCCCCTGGCGCCAGCAGGCGGTGCTGGGCCGCAGCCACTGGGATGCGGATGCTCTGCGTGACATGGTGCGCGAGTATGCGCTCGAGACGCTCGTCGCGCCCGGGGCTGTGCTCGTCATCGATGAGACTGGCTTTCTCAAGCAGGGTCAGCGCTCATGCGGGGTTGGACGCCAGTACACCGGATCGGCCGGCAAGATCACCAACTGCCAGATCGGCGTGTTTGCGGCCTACGTGTCGGACAAGGGCTGCGCCTTCATCGATCGCCAGCTGTATCTGCCCAAGGATTGGACCAGCAAGCCCGAGCGCCGGGCTGCAGCTCATGTTCCCCACAGCATCCGCTTTGTCACCAAACCCGAGATCGCAGCCGAGATGATCGGGCGGGCCCTTGCGGCCAACGTTCCGTTCGACTGGGTAGCCGCTGACACGATCTTTGGCGTGGGAGCTATCGAGATGCAGTTGCGCCGGGCCGGCAAGGGCTATGTGCTGGGCGCGCATGCCACCGATCAGTTCTACTCCTGGATCGGCAAACCCGAAGTCGCCGGCAC
>NZ_JAJATX010000127.1 GCF_020866965.1 Microvirga roseola | reverse complement strand
GAGGAGCGTGAATGCCGGAATGTCCTCTGGCAATCAGGCTCATGGTTTGAAACCAGACACAAAGAGCTTCACCCTCAGAACCTGCCCTCGGACCCATCAGGCCTCGAACTGCGTGCGTCTGAAAGCGCAACATCGCTCCCGGGCAATGGCCTGGAAACTGATGGTCACCGTGTCTGGAAATTGCGCTCGCCTGCTCTCGCAGCGGCGCGGGGAGGGGATACATAATCGATTCCACCTCTTTTGCAAGAGGCAATGATCACGTGCCCACAGAGCCTCTTGCAGCCAGGTCCAATCGAACGGATCGATCAAAGACACCGGGGACGTCAGAGGAGGCTTCGGACCCTGCCGGATCGGCAGGGTCCGCATCCGGAATATGGTTACTGGTCGTGAGACTACAATAGGGAGAGCTCTCGCCAAATCGCCCCAGCTACTCGTTAGGCGGCCTCGTGTTGGTGCCGGTCTTGGCGGCGGGGCATCGCGCAGCCTGCCGGCGCCAAGAGCCCCCAAGATGTAGAAGTGCAGGTGCCGACCGGTCCAACATGAGCAGGATCACGCCTACATTGCGAGTGCTGTCGCACTTTTTTGCGTTTGCGCTGAATCCCGCAAGAGCCAGTGGAAGGGGCACCAGTGAGCTCATCTGATGGCGGCAGATCTGTGCATACCGTGTACCCTGAGCTGAACCACCCAGCATTCCGACTCCGGCCAATTTAACAGGCGATCCATCAGTCTTCCGCTCACGCTGTGAGCACCTGCCCAACCCGTTTTGGCACAACCTCGCCTGCCGGGCCGGACCATGCATCAAACTCCAGGGCGTCATCTGAGGGCCCCAGATTTATCTCACAGGTGCGGACGCCGTATCCGCTTGCCTCAAGCGCAAGGAAGGTTCTTCAATTACTCCTGGATGCGAGCAGCGCGGTGAACAGGCCGGCGGGATATCCCTTTCGCTGTGCATCGGATCTGGCTTTTCGGAAGCATGATCAATCCGAAAAGGCGCACGTAGGCGATATTGATCTTGTTGTTGTGACCGGATGGGCCAACAGATTTGACGGCCCTTTGGGCAGGGAGCGTTTCGACGAATTGGCCGTGCAGATGGGCGGTCCCGATGTTCCAAACGTTCACGGGCTCCTCCGCATATGCCGCGGGAGAGACGACGTTACAAACCAGCCGCTATACGGCAGCCGCAAGCATTCTCTGCTTTCCTTGAATGACTTGAGGGATCTGCGTGATGTGGCTTGCCCATGCCAACTCATCTTCGATGCAGATGGGGGGAGATCCGGTCGACGACACGATCCTGACTAGGCACTCCGACTCACTGGGGAGATCGAACCAGATGGGTGAGCCGCGTTCTATGCCGGATCTGGGAGAGGGAACGAGGCGGTTGCGCCCTGTTCCCCTGTTCCTAACAATCTGGACCGATCTTCGAGGTCTCTACATGCGGGTAATCGAGGCTGTTGGCTCATGGCCTGAAGGCGACATTCGGTACCGATTGGCCCAGTCTGGCGTCAGCGGAATGTCAATCGTCATCAACGGCAAAGTCCTTCCGCCAGACATGACGGCCAATGTGATTACAAAACGTCTGGCGCTTGGGGACTGCGATGCAAGGAGGCAAGTTGGCCTGGTGATGTCCGAACACGTCCGCGCCGATCCAGACAAGTTTGGCGCTCAATTCTCGTGCCGCAGTTTCGTACCGTGCAGTGTTCTATCCCGGCGCGATGGAGTCGCTACTGCTAGGGCATATGCCTGCAGATTTCGATGACCACGGCCACGGCAAGGACGATGACAATAAGCGCCACGACGTCGCCCGCTCTTCGCCGGGAGTGTTTCCCGTGCCAGCGCAAGTCTGTTTCCCCATCGTTAGATGGGGCAAGCCAACTAACATACGTTGGACAAGTCTTCTATAAGAGATTCCCTGCCTTCCTCTAATAGGTCTGGTTACTTAGCCAAGGTGAGCCGGCTCACCCGAGAGAAAACAGCTGTGGTTCCAACGAGGCCAGGCCAACTGAGAATTGTGGCCACGCGATCGACAACAGGTGGGATCCTCGCCTGCACATTCAACTCTTGGTCCTCATCCTCCAACTTGGCCACCGCCCTGGTGAAGCCAGGAGCAACATCCGCTTGAGACGCTTGAGCCTATTCAATCGACTGGGGACAAGTTCTGCAACTGGCTCAAAACAGGCCGATGGTGGAGGTCCTCGACCCTCGCGGCAAGCCCAGAGGCTCCCCCAATGTAGCCCTTGCCCGGTACTACCTGAGCGACAAGGGCCTCGGGTCCAAGCAGCTTGGCCGGCTAACCGAGGGTTGGCTCGTTGCTAACTGGTCAACATGGAACGAATGCTGATTGTGCAATCGCTTAAGAAGCCGATTTGATCGTCACTGGGACGCCGGCGCGCAGCGAGTTGCTTACCATGCACGTTGCTTTGGCTCTTGTGATAACACTCTCTGGGTCTGAGCCGTCCAGTGTTTCGCAAGATACCGTCATGGTCGCGCGGGTGGTCAGCAAGGGCTCGCCTTCCAATTCGATCATGACGCTGACCGAGATGCGGCCCAAACGAATTCCCATATCATCGGCAACATAGCGCAGATCGTTGCAGAAGCACCCGCCGATCGCGAGCGCCAGGAGTTGACCGCCGTTGAACCCGAGGCCTGCGCCGCCGGCCCTTCCTGTAGGGCGATCGACTACAATGGTGTGGCCGCCGGCCCATCCCATAGCTGCCTGGGTCCCCTCCACACTGCGCAGTTCAACCGTCATGTTCACCATGTGCCGTATTCCTTCGATCCCAAGCAGCCTGACACCTTACGAATAAAGCCAGCAGCAGCATTGAGCCATTCCTCACAGGAGGTACACGGATGTGCCGGTAAGCCTTGGAAGATGGTCAAGGGACACCATGGTGCTTTGTAGCCCGTTTCGCCTCTCCAATTCCCAATCTCCGTGCCATTGGCAGATAATTTCGGCATTCGGTAGCAAACGCCACCAGATTTTCGTGACCTGATCCG
>NZ_JAJATX010000126.1 GCF_020866965.1 Microvirga roseola | reverse complement strand
GGAGTTCGTGGTCCCACGCAACTGAGGTGCTCATAACGACCTCCTGCGGATAATCCTTCACGAGCAGACGTCGGCAGGCCCCGCCCGGTTCCTCATACCTGCCAAAGTAGTGCTAAAGCATCGGCCAAAAGTGGATTTGCACTTTTGGGATCCCATCCGATGCTTTCTCTTGGGATGAGAGTATCGTTCGGGCGCAAAACCGGGTCCACTTTTCGCTGACGCGGACCTCCGGTTCCGCACGATGCACTAGGCCGGATCGGCGGGGTCCGGTCAGGAACTTGCCTGAGCGAGCGGAGAGGCCTTCAGCCAGAGAAACAACGGGACTCGTGCCCACTGCTTGAAATGCTCCCGGGCGCTGCTTGGGTCGGGGACCGGCTCACGCAGCGAGGTGATCGCCAGCCCGGCCTGCTCCAACGCAGCGGCATAGGCCTCGAGGGGTTGAGACCAGCCGGCAAAGTGCATTCTCAGGCCATCGCGCTCCTCCATCCCTTCGAAGCGCTGACGCCCAAAATAGGTGCCTGTCAGAACGAATGAGGCGTCCGGTTCCGGACCGGTGAAGCTCCCTCTGTCCCGGAAAGGATGCACAAGGGAGATGACGAGATGCCCGCGAGGGCGCATCACCCTGCGGATTTCCCGCAAGGTCGCGGGCAGGTCCTCCACGTCCATCAACACATTGTAGGCGAGGACCAGATCGAAGCTGCCGTCCTCGAACGGCAGGCTGCGGGCATCCGCCACCGCATAATCATGCGCTGAATCGGCCTGCCGGGCGGTCTCGACAAGTTCGGCGACCGTATCCGCCGCAGTGACGCGATATCCGAGCGCCTTCAGCTCCCGGGAGAGACGCCCTTCGCCGCAGCCCACATCGAGGGCATTGCCGCTGCCTCTGCCGAGATAGGCGATGAAAGCCTCGCGATAGGCCCAGAAGGCGTCGTGCTTCGGGGACCGCGC
The DNA here is from genome assembly GCF_020866965.1 of Microvirga roseola. Taxonomy (GTDB): domain Bacteria; phylum Pseudomonadota; class Alphaproteobacteria; order Rhizobiales; family Beijerinckiaceae; genus Microvirga; species Microvirga roseola. Next base: position 2,176 of record NZ_JAJATX010000126.1, on the reverse strand, counting down.
CCATTCCGTCCATTCCGCAGCAACCCGCGACCAATGCTCCCGATCGGGCGGAGTGGGTCCCACGTGCAGCACCCCGCCTTCAGAATTCCAGCACCGCCGTCACGGGCACATGGTCCGACGGACGCTCCCAGCCGCGGGTCTCGCGGGTAACGTCGATGGAGCGCAGCGCCTTGTCGAGACCGCCGGCAAGCCAGATATGGTCGAGGCGGCGGCCCTTGTCGGCAGCGGCCCAGTCGGGCGAGCGGTAGCTCCACCAGGAATAGATCTTTTCCGGCTCGGGGCGCAGGGCGCGCATGGCGTCAACCCAGCCGGCCTCCTGCCGCAGCTCTTCGAGGGCTTCGGTCTCGATGGGCGTGTGACTGACCACGTCGAGGAGCTGCTTGTGGCTCCAGACATCATGTTCGAGGGGCGCCACGTTGAGGTCGCCCACGAGGATCGCGGGACCGGCGGTCGGCTTCGCCTTGTCGCCCCAGCTCCGCATCTCGGCCATGAAGTCGAGCTTGTGGCGGAATTTCTCGTTGAGATCCGGGTCCGGGATGTCGCCGCCCGCGGGCACGTAGAAGTTATGGATCGTAATGCCGGAAGCCCCTTTCGCCTCGCGACTCAAGGTGACCGTGATGTGGCGGGCATCCTGGCGGCCGCACATCTCCATGATGCTCGTCTCGGAGAATGGATAGCGCGAGAGGATGGCGACGCCGTTATAGCCCTTCTGGCCCATATGGACGACGAAGGGATAGCCGAAGGCCTGCAGGTCTTTTAAGGGGAACTTGTCGTTCGGGCACTTGGTCTCCTGCAGGCACAGGATGTCGGGGCGCCGCTCCTTCAGGAACCGGCCCACCTGATCGAGGCGCAGGCGAACGGAATTGATGTTCCAGGTCGAGATGGTGAGATTCACGGGAAGGCCCTCTGCAGGATTCCTTCCCGGCTACGACAGATTTCGCCTCAAGGGAAGCGTGGCGGTTCGCCCAAGTATTTTTCGGCGAAGTCGATCCGGCTCGCCGTGAAACATGCGGCACAGCAAGGAAGCGAGCCGACACCATGCCAAGGGAATCGGCCCGGGCGGCTTACCGGTTGTTGTCGCCGAGGATCGCCTCGTACTGGATCCTGAACATGCCCTGGTCGATGGGGCGGTCCCGCTCGACCTTGTTCAGCACGACCACCGTCTGGAATCCCTGCGGATCGACGATGCGCCACTGGCTCAAGGATTCCACCTGCGGGTCGAAATAGAGGGTGATGCGCGAGGTGCCGCCAAGCGTGGAGGTGTCCTCCAGATTGATCCGCACCGAATCGCCGTCATTGGTGATGCCGGTGATCTTGATGTCCTGACCCAGATTGACCTTTTCGCGCAGCAGGAATTTCAGGGGCGTCTGGGAGATCGAGTAGAGATCCTGAGTGGCGAGCTTCTTGTCGCGCACCGCGACCGACCGGCCGTCGGCGATCACCTCGAGGGTGGCGGGGGGGTCGTATTCGAACCGCACCTTGCCGGGCCGCTGCAGGAAGAGGGTGCCGCCCATCCGCCGTCCGTCGCCGCCGACCTGCGTGAAATCGGCGATCAGGGTGCTGAGATTCGTGAAGAAGGCGTTCGCCCGCTCCACTATTGCGCTGTGCGGCAGGGGCTCTCCGCGACCGACCGGGCCCATCGCCGCAGTGACGATGGGCTTCGGCGCGATCTCGACCGGTTCTGCCTGGGGAGGCTTGGGAGCTTCAGCGACTGTCGGGCGCGAGGGAGGCACCGGCGCGGTGGCGGCCAGGACCTGCTCCGCATTGACCGGCCGGATCGGCGCCGGCTTCGCGCGCGCAGTTTGCATCTCCGGCCTCTGGAAGCTCGATGTCGGCAGAGGAGCGGCGGAGAGATTGAAGCCTTTGGCAGCCGATTCGGCGGTAGCCGGGGCCACATTCCGCTTCGGGGGAACGATCAGGTCCATCGGCAGCATCTGGGCAGCCGCCGGCGACGCCACCGCAGCGGCGGACAGGATCGTCACCAGACAGGCAAAACCGGCAAAACGCATCCGAAAGATCTCCTTGAGGCTAATATCGGTCCCTGCTTGACCATTTCCAATGGCCCATCGATGACGCAGGGCGTGGGCTCAAGGTTCCGGCGGCGCTGCCTATTCCTCGTCCCCGTGGGGGTTCTCCAGGAGGATTTCGCGTTTTCCGGCGTGGTTTGCGGGTCCGA
>NZ_JAJATX010000125.1 GCF_020866965.1 Microvirga roseola | reverse complement strand
CGCCGGAGCGGTTCGCCGGCAGCTCTTGCAGCTTGGCGTTTCGCACCCATTTCAGTCATGGCCATCATGTTACAACTGAAAGGCATTGCGACATCTGTGCCGCCCTCACCCCGCCCGGCCTGACGGACGGCGTCGCATTGGCCGTTACCCGCGCGACGTACCCCTCTGCACACCAGACTCAAAATGCACACTTATCTCCATTTCGGCGGCTGCAGCGAGGGCACTGTCCTGGACCGTCTTTTCGCAGGTCACTTGCGAGTCTGATCAGTTCCCGAAGTACGGCAGGCGGAAAGTACGAATTGTCGTTAGGCCGCTCCTTCAGACCAAGGCGGCGCCTCTAGTTTCGTGACACTCAGTGATGTGCTCAAGTTACGTGGAACATCGTATGCCCGAGGCCAGCGGCCGGCTAGATTGATTGAACGGAAGATGTGGTCTGGATACTCGGAGCGTCTATTTGGCTGCCCGCGGGTACAGCTACGTTGCTCTTGGATTCCGTCAGACGTGGATCGCGCCCTGATGCGAACTTTGCAAAAGAGAACCGCATCCATTTTTCTCCATTGTTTCGCATATGAGCCGATGCCGGTTGAAGTGCAGTTTTCGAAGAGTAGTGCTTACTGCATGCCGCCAGAGGTCGTCTTAGCGTCAAAGCTTGCTCACTTCGAAAGTGTTTTAGCAGCATTCTCAATTAGACGTGATACCGCATCGGGTTGCGACATGAATACTGCGTGACTCGCTTTAACCTCTACGGTTGTGCTGCCAGCACGCTGGGCCATCATCCGCATGAGATCGGGATGAATTGCGCGATCATCGGTTGCGACTAGAGACCAACTCCTCTTGTTCTTCCACGCGGGCTGCGTGATCTTTGTTTCAAAAGCTGCCCTGGCGGGAAAGACCTGCGAATTCGCCATGAACTCGGCGTCGGCCGCCGGCACATCAGCCGCAAAGTCAGCGGTGTAGGCCTTCGGATCAAGGTATAGAAAATCGTCCGGGGTCGCGGTGATGCTCTTCGTGGCTGCGGGAATTTTACTAGCCAAGTCGAGCAGGCTTTCGGATTCATCGGGCTGGAACGCAGCGACGTAGACGATCCCGGCAACGTTATCTGAGTTCCCAGCCTCAGTTACTACCATTCCACCGTAGCTATGTCCGACTAGGATCGCAGGACCATCCTGCAGATTTAGGATGCGATGGGTTGCATTGACGTCGTCCTGCAGGGAGGTCATCGGTGGCTGTACGATACTGACCTTGTAGCCCTTGTGTTTTAGGAGGTCATGCACTTTCCGCCAGCCAGAGCCGTCAGCCAGGGCGCCGTGTACTATGACGATGTTTTTGATTGGAGCCGCGTCGGCCGGCATGGCGGCAGTAAGGGCACAGATTATGCCGCTGGCCAGAGAGAGGAAGAGTTGGGTCAGTCTCATGATATAGTATCCTGCTACTGGTGTTGCATTTGGTTCTACCATGGGAGTGACGCCTCCCATTGACTATGTGTCGCCACCCTTCATCGGGCGCTTCTATGGTCTCCACCGTCGTTCCGGTGGCCTGGTTGAATGTGCGGGATCGATAGTTTCGATCAGGGTGAGGGCGCACTCAGCCGTCCTTGTAATAGTAGCTATAGCCGTTGATGGCCGGTGCGCCACCAAGGTGAACGTAGAGGATTCTGGAACCTTCGGGGAAATATCCCTTGCGGATTAAATCAGCCATCCCCTGCATCGACTTACCCTCGTATACCGGATCCGTTATCATCCCCTCCGTGCGGGCGGCGAGCCGGATTGCGTCGTTCGTTTCGTCCGAGGGTACACCATAGGCCGGATAGGCGTAGTTGGGATTGATGACGATCTCGTCGTCTCGGATGGCCCGTCCAAGGCTAACCAATTTCGCAGTATTATCGACGATCTGGCGAACCTGCATCCGGGTTTGACTAGGCGTTGCCGACGCGTCGATGCCAATCACGCGATCTGCTCTGTTACTTGCGGCAAAGCCGACAATCATCCCCGCCTGCGTGGAGCCGGTCACTACGCATACGATAATATAGTCAAAAGCGAAGCCCTGTTCCTCCTCCTGGCTCGCCACCTCTTCAGCAAAGCCAACATAGCCGAGACCGCCGTACTTGTGCACTGAGGCCCCAGCGGGAAGCGGATACGGTGTGCCACCGGCATCTCGCACGGACTGTATTGCTTCTTCCCAACTCTTGCGGATACCAATGTCGAAGCCAGCCTCCACAAGGCGGCTATCCGCACCCATGAGACGTGTCATCAAGATATTACCGACCCGATCATAGACCGCATCGTAGTGAGGCACCCATTTTTCCTGGACCACCACACACTTCATGCCGATCTTGGCGGCGGTTGCCGCTACTATGCGCGTGTGGTTTGACTGCACGCCACCAATCGATACTAAGGTATCGGCACCCGATGCTATCGCGTCTGGAACGATGTATTCGAGTTTTCTCAACTTGTTGCCGCCCATCGCGAGACCTGAATTGCAGTCTTCTCTCTTGGCGTAAATCTGTACCTTGCCGCCGAGGGTCGCCGAAAGCCGTGGCAGATGTTCGATCGGAGTCGGGCCGAAGGTGAGCGGGTAGCGTTCGAACTCCTGTAGAAGGGACATAGGCCTATCTCCATCACGACCTGATGAGCAGAGAATAGATCAATGTCTATGAAAGGTGCTCTCTAGTTGCTGGACTGAATTTAGGTTTTATTGCGATGGTTAGCCCACGAGTACTGCGGTTTCGACAATTATCGGAGAAATATGAAAGATTCTTTCAATCTTCTTCTGGATCGTGTCGACATCAAGATCCAGCGCGCCCTTCAAACGGACGGACGCTGACTAACGCCGAGAGCGCGGCGCGGGTAAGCGTCAGCCCAGCGACCTGTCGTCGGCGAACACAGTGTCTGTTCCACGACGGCATCATCACAGGAGTTCCGGCGCAGGTTGTGGTTGTATTAGGCACCACAGTGATAGTTGGTGTTTTACTTGATAGGTTTACGCCTGAGAGCCCAGGCTCTCGAGTGATATGTGTTTGAACTCAAGGATGTTATCGACTGAAGTATAGTGGCATGAGACTTCGGCTACATTCTGTAGATCAGCGTTCTCGATATGTAAGAGCCTGTTTGAGAATGTCGCAGAGGGTCGGATTGGGGTAATGTCGG
>NZ_JAJATX010000124.1 GCF_020866965.1 Microvirga roseola | reverse complement strand
TGCTTCAGTGGCCTTCTACCTCAATCAACGACTCCTGAGCCTAGCTTGGCGCCTGACACATTGACTGCGTCTCTTCGCCTGGGCTCGAGAGCTTCGTTCGAAACAGCGGTGACTGCCCCAGGACTACTTTAACTAACCACACCTCCCAAGGTAGGACTGGCCTGCGAGCGACTTCAATCGCTTTGTTGCCCCGCATCCGAGGCAACCTCGACAGGCAGTTGGAGAACCCTATGGAGCGGATCGCGATAGAGGCGCTTACCAGCCCTGGCGTTCTTCCAGGTGGCGCGGAATGTCGAAGCCGGATGGCGCGTCATAAGTCTCCGCCTGGCGGGGCTGCCGATCGTCGACCCAGCGCGGTTTCTGCGTGCCCGCCAGCCTGGCCAGACCACCAAGGAATGCTAGTGCCCCCTGCAGGAACGATCGGGTCGCATCTACGGTCATATCGGCAAGGTCGCGCAGGCGAGGGTCGCCGATGCCACCGGGCCGATGCTGCGCCTGCTCATACGGCATGAATGGAGCCGCTGGATCGCGCTCCCATGCATGGTTCGGCAGAAGGCTGAGGAGGTACCAGCACTGCCCAGGGCCGTGATCAGGACCACGGGCAGGACGAGGCGAAAGGCTAAGCCAATGATCTTGGACAGGATTACGTAGCCGACGATCAGAACAATTGCCGCGGTGATAAAGCCGGTGCTCAACGTCTCTGCCTTCCTGTCTGGTTTTGGATGTGGAGGCAAGGCTCTCACCGACATCCGCGGCCGTTTTATGATCACTTCAGGTCCACTGAAAGCGAGCTCGGAGCAGAGGGGATGAATCACCTGCCCCTTTCAGATGTGAAAGCGTGAGGCTCTATTGCCCGCATCTCCTGTCGCGGCTGGCCTGTGCAGTCGTCGCCAGAAGCCCTGATGGCCAATTGTCTGCTCAAGGTGGAGGCGCCGGCATTATTAGGGTCGGGCGTCTGGCATTGTGACCTAAGGCAGCCGTTGCATTCCTAAGACCTTGATGAGGGATTACCGATCCGATCCGATTCCGTTTATGGCGCAGCCAGGCGGTAGCGGCTGATCGATAACCCGGCCTTTACCCAGGTCGGCGAGATTCCCCCGGCCGCACGTGCGGTGCCCCACTTACCGACTCTACGGATCTATTAGTTCTCATGCGTAAGCCCTTTAAAGCTAATGACTTTCTCCCATCTGCTGCCCAGCTTCAGGCCAGGATATCCGAAACACATGGGGAGGCTCAGAAGCGGGATGATTCGGTGCAGGAGGGTCACGGTAAATCTGCCTGGGAGACCCCTTGGTCCTCGGCTGGCGAAACAGAACCCGGGTGGTGGTGCGCTTTCGCGATCGACAAGGATGTAAGGGCGACGCGCACCCCTGATCGTATCATTAAGAAGCAGCCCGAAACTAACGTCGTAGCTCTTCCAACCAGCGAGGCCGCAGACGCGGCCCGTCTCGCCCGTGCTGCAGACAGGTCCTGTGAGGAGACCATCCGCAGGCGCTTGGAGCGGCTACGGACTGCGGTGGAGGCCGGGTCGCCCGTTAACTCGTCGCCCGAGAAGACCGCTCGTTCCCCAGTCCCGGATCCCGTGCCTACAGCATCGGAAGGAGAAAGATTTAAGGAACCCGCTTCGACTCCTGCTATGGATGAAGAGGTGAATGGCGGGACGGTATTGCCCGTGGCCGAAACGACGGTTAGGCGGGAGCAGTCAGAAACAAATCTGATGCCCGCTCACAGCGAAATTCTCGAACATTCAGCCGGAAGCTCTAGTGTCGAAGAGGCCACTCCGGACAATCCGGCCAAGTTGCAACTGCCAGTTCCTATCGCGGCAGCAAGGTCCGCCTTTTCTGCATTTGCATTCCAGTCTGGTCTGTATCAGACCGCAGTATCGTTGAAGTCCGTGTTGGTTGTTGATCTGTCGATGCAGGATACAACTCCTTACAACAGCTTCTCCACCGAGGAAGGTTCTGAGGCGACATCGTATCAGGAGATCTTCGAGGATGCATCTGAGTGCGCTGATCCTACGGAGTCCGCTCTGGAGGCGGTGAACGCTGCATCCGCGCAGATTGTTGGTGAGCTTGATGCGGGATATCTCGCTCTATACAGCGGTGAGATCATGCCCGTTTTGGCGTCTACAGAATCGACGAGGGAGCCAGAGAGCCCCATTTCTGCGCCTGCAAATTTTGGCCCCGCGACTCCCGACGCATTGGTAGTTGCACGCGCGCCGACGGCGGATGCCATGGACTGTTCCGTGCCAGAGCGCGTAAGGAACGCAGGATACGTACTTCCTGATGTTGATCTACTAGCTCGCCCTCCCGAGAGCGAGCGGCACGTCCTGACCGAGGATATTCTTGAGGAGAGGGCAGGGAGAGTTGAGAAGGTCGTTCGTGACTTTGGCGTTAAGGGCGAGGTCATTCATGTTCACGCGGGACCTGTAGTCACCCTGTATGAGTTTGAACCCGCTCCAGGGGTAAAATCCTCGCGGGTGATTGCGCTCTCCGAGGATATTGCAAGATCCATGAGCGCTGTTTCCGCACGCGTGGCGGTCATCCCCGGCCGCAATGCCATCGGCATTGAATTGCCAAACGATACTCGTGAAACCGTGTACCTTCGCGAGATGCTTGAGACGGCAGACTTCAAGGCATCGACGCAGAAGCTCCCGATCTGCCTGGGCAAGACCATCGGCGGCGAGCCCGTGATCGCAGACNTGCCTGGGCAAGACCATCGGCGGCGAGCCCGTGATCGCAGACCTCGCCCGCATGCCGCACCTCCTGGTGGCCGGCACCACCGGCTCGGGCAAGTCGGTGGCGATCAACACCATGATCCTCTCGCTGCTATATCGGTTTACCCCCGAGCAGTGCCGCCTGATCATGGTCGATCCCAAGATGCTGGAGTTGAGCGTCTATGACGGCATCCCGCACCTGCTCACCCCTGTGGTGACCGATCCCAAGAAGGCAATCATTGCATTGCGCTGGGCAGTACGAGAGATGGAGGACCGCTATAAGAAGATGGCCCGGCTCGGCGTTCGGAACGTCGACGGCTTCAACGCCCGTTTGAGTGAGGCTAAGGCGAAGGGTGAGGTCATCGTGCGAACCGTCGAAACGGGGTTCGATAAGGAGACCGGGAAAACGACCTATGATGAGGTCTCAATCGATCTCACCCCTTTGCCCTACATCGTGGTGATCGTCGACGAGATGGCGGACCTGATG
>NZ_JAJATX010000122.1 GCF_020866965.1 Microvirga roseola | reverse complement strand
CGAACGCGACCTGTTCGGCACCGTCCGGCTCGTCCGAAACTGGGGCTTCGTGGGCTCCAACGGCCAGGAAAAGGTCGACATTTATCCTGATGAGGCAGCCGCCGCACAGGCCCTCGAGGGCTGGGCTAAAACCCAGCGCCAGAAAGGCTATACGGACCTGTAGCCCGGCTGGTCCAACTGCCCTGCTGCAATTACTCTCCAGAGCGGGAGCAAGGTTGCGTAGGCTCATGATCTTTCTCGGAGTGTAGGCCTGAGACAAATCAAACCCCAAAAGGTCCCTGTACTCTCAAGCTGACACCGCGCTTACGAGGAGATATTCTGCAGTGAGCCTGATTTACAACGAGCGGCAAAAACTGCTCGCCAACGCCTTTGATCGTGCTCAACCGCATGCTTTACGGTCGGCATTGCCACCCCGCTGGCAGGGTCTCTGTATAGCATTGGCGGTTTTGCGAATAGCGTGAGTTTCGTGCAACTCTTACCGGTCGCCGCGGGTTGGACATTCGCTGCCGCGATGTTACATGTATTTGCAAGAATGGCCCTTGGAGGCTTGAAGCAATGACTGGTCAAACACTGATCGTCTCAGTCGTGATGCCCGGCATCGTCGTACTGCTCGGGTTTGCGGCCTTGAAGGCCAATGAATGGTATAATAAACGCCATTCGCACTAAGGCCTCGCTTTAGCTGAATTCGCTAAATTACTGAATATTCAGAAGGGTCGGTGTTTCGCCGGTCCTTTTTTCTTTGCCCGTCGCTGGCCGCCAAACCCCGCCATTCCGGACAAAGAACCCATGCTCAAGTTTATCCTCGGCCTTCCTCATGTCATGAGGGGCCCGCTGATCGATACTGCCCGATCCATGAATGCGCCGGTCCTGATCAGCGCCAATGCCCTGTCGATCTGGAAGAAAGACAGCAGCGACATTCCCGTCTGGCACGGCTTCAACACCCGCAATCTCCATCACCTCGATGGCCTGGAGGCTTATCTCGACAGCGCCGGGTTCGTCGCCGCAAGCCGGTACCGGGGCTTCGCCTGGACCGTCGATCAGTACCTTGACCTTGGCGCGACCTACCCCTGGATGGTTCGCCTCAATGGACCTCTGCGTGGAGCCGGAGATCGCCCGGAACCGCGATCTCGTTCTGGACCGGATCTCCGGGACCGTCGACCTCAATCGCGCCTGCATCCGCGGCGCCAAGGAGCGGGGCATCCTCAGCCGTTTGATGCCTGTCCTCCAGGGCTGGACACCAGAGGATTACATCCGCTGCCTTGAGCGCATGCCTGACCTCTCGGGATTCCCGATCGTCGGGGTTGGATCCATGTGCCGTCGGCATCTCCACGGCCCTCAGGGCATTCTGCAGGTTGTCGAGACACTCGACCGCGAGCTGCGCGGGACACCCATCCAGCTCCACCTCTTCGGCCTCAAAGGGGTAGGGGTGGCCGAGCTACGCCAGCATCCCCGTGTGGCAACCGTCGACTCTCAGGCCTACGGGACGAAGGCCCGGGTCGAGGCGCGGGAGGCAGGGATGAGCAAGACCAACCGCTTCCTCGCCCAGGTCATGACCGAATGGTACCTGAAGCAGGTAGAAGCCCTTCAGGCTCCGGCCGGCGAAAACCGCCATCCCCCAGCCCTCCTCGATCTGAGAATGCCTCCGCCTTTGAGCCCCTTCGAGGCCAGGCTTCATCGCGCCCGTGAGGAGATGCGCGAACTCCTCGAGGCAGGGGAAATCGACTGGCAGCAACTCCATGACGAGAGCGTGCTCGCTTACGCCTTCGATTACGACGAGACCACCCCGTCCCAGTCTGAATACGCCTTGGCTGCCTGACAGTCTCGATTGGCGGCGGCAGGAGGGGAGGGGTTGCGCCGCCAATCGCCTGTGGCCCAGTTCTCACAGGGAGAATCCATGTCGCGTAGACGCAAGAAGACTACACCCCGCGAGCATCCTATTGAGAGCCTGTTGCGCGCGGCCAGTTCGATCGGACAACTTGAGACCCTGGCAGGCATTGATCGATCGCCTGAGGGCAGAAAGGACTTCTGGGACGCCTACAAGCACATCAATCCGCCAGGAGCGAGCCTCGATGCCGGCTGCCAGGAACTGCGCCGCCGCGCCCGCCAGAAGGCGGGGCTCAAGCCTCCCTGTTCTGGATTGAGGCCCCTGCCGACCGCATAGACGACATCCTACAGGCTTTCGAGCATAGCTAAGATAAAACGTCGTTGAGAAAGCCCACTTGCACAGCCAGCACGGGCATCCGATATGCGGGAGCCGCACGAAAATTATCGAGTTCAGCTCATCTATGCTCGACGAACGAGCATAGTGAACTCGGCGTCTGCCCAACAGATCAGCCCGCAAGAAAAAGATCCTGTGGCTTAAGGAGATCCTTTCTGAATGACGACGAAGAACAGCGCTCCCACGTTCCAGACCGGTGAAACGGTTGTGTATCCGGGCCATGGTGTCGGTGTAATCACCGGAGTCGAGGAGCAAGAGATCGCCGGCTTCAAGCTTGAGCTGCTCGTACTCAGCTTCGACTCTGGCAAGCTCACGGTTCGGATTCCGGTCGCAAAAGCTAAAAGCAGCGGCTTGAGGACGTTGTCCGATCGGTCAGTGGTTCAGCAGGCCCTTGAGGTTCTAAGTGGCAAGGCACGCGCCAAACGTGGCGTCTGGAGCCGCCGTGCTGCGGACTTTCAGGAACGCATCGCAAGTGGAGAACTGACCACGATCGCCGAGGTTCTGCGAGACCTGAACAGAGGCCGGCAGCAGGAAGAAATCTCCTATAGCGAACGCCAACTCATCGAGGGCGCCAAGGAGATCATGGTCAAGGAAGTTGCCGCGGTGAACCACATCACCACGACTGAGGCTCGCAGACTCGTTGACCAGAGTCTGGCCAATGCTCCCCGATCCAACAGGACCGAAGACGCCGAAGCAGCCGCATAGGCCATCAGGGAATTGTTTGGATTGGCGGCGCGTCGAGATCACCGCCCGGCAAGGCGGAACGGGCGACTCGACTCGTGACTGCTCTCTGCTACGCTATATCATTCTGGCGTTCTCCCCTTCCTGAATGAGCAGGCTGCCGCACTATCCCAATGCTGAACTTCCTAATTGGTCTAACCTGGATCTCCTCGTCCATTGTCTTGACGCTCATTCATTATCTCGACCTCTTCGGCGGCGTCCGCAGCCGCCGAGGGCTGACTGTATTTCTGATTTGTGCCGCGGCTTTCCTCGGCCTCGGTTACTACATGTGGGCAGAGCAACAAAAGAAGGCCGTAAGCGCTGGATTCGAGAGTTCCCAGGACCGCAGAGATGCGGAGAAGTCTGGCTTTGCCGATGCCCAGGCATGGAAGACAGAGAAACTAAAGCGTTCCTTCCAAGAGCAAAAATGAACGAGATCCGTCTAAAGCAGATTCGATTTAGACGGGCTCATATCCGCATTTCCT
>NZ_JAJATX010000121.1 GCF_020866965.1 Microvirga roseola | reverse complement strand
CGTGCACGGTCCCTTCTGCTCGGACGAGGAGGTGGAGAAGGTGGTCAATCACCTCAAGTGCCAGGGCGAACCCGTCTACCTTGATGCGGTCACGGCGGACGATGAAGAGCAGGAAGACACAGAAGGGTCGGACATTCCGGCGGAGGACCACGAGTTCAGCTTGGCTTCGTCGGACACCTATGACCAGGCTGTCAGCATCGTCCTGCGGCACAAGAAGGCCTCGACCTCTTACATCCAGCGCCGCCTCCAGATCGGCTACAACCGAGCGGCGTCAATCATGGAGCGCATGGAGAGGGAAGGAATCGTAGGACCCGCCAATCACGCCGGGAAAAGAGACATTCTGCGTGAGGAGTTTTAGTGTTAGATAGTTTCGAAAGCAATGTTGGGAACTCTCGTAGAGCTTAGGAGGCGGCACGGCTTCACCATAGCCCCATGAGGCGAGCAGGGTGATCTGCACGACGGGGGTGGGCGTGGGTTGCGGGCATACTTCTCAAAGACGTGCACCCAAGCGCCGGGCTGATCCGCCGCTTGGGTATCCGATAGTCCTACTCGACGCACTTGTTCGAGGAGGCACTTTGCTGGAGGCGAATTGGGTCAGATCACGTCCTGACCGATTCCGGAGCCAGTCTGCGGGGTCAAAGGGTCAGGTGCCTTCGCGGCTCGTCCCGATGCCTGCAATCACGACCCGCTCGCGGCCACGCGGCTGCGATACATTATGCAGACTGCATGATAGCAGCGGGTCTCCAGTACATGCTGCAACTAGATCCTGTCTGACGGCCCATGCTGTAGCCGCCCGCGTAGGATCGCCACACTTCGGCAAAGTGCTTGCCTAAAGATCTCTTCGGCCCGCCTCACCCGGATCACAGCGCCCGCTGAATGGGCCCGGAGACCACCCCCTTTCTCGGCCCCGCCGCTTCCCCGAGCCTGGCAGATTGCGCCGCGGCTAGGAATTTTCTACAGTCCTGCCGCAACGTCAGCCGGATCGTGACCTCTCTCTAACCGATAGAGCCAAGAAGAGAACCGGAGCAGAGGCGCAAGGAACTGACAGCCGGCACGGGGGCAGCAAACATGGCGGTATCGATCGTACGGCTCGAGGGTGAGCAAAAGGTCAGCACCAATACGACAAGCTCGCAAGAGAAGCCGAGCACCACGGCGCTGGCTGACGGTGGGTGGGTGGTCACCTGGCAATCCTATGGCCAGGATGGCGAGCGCTACGGCATCTACCAGCAGCGCTACAACGCCGATGGTTCGCTCAGCGGCACCGAACAGCAGGTCAACACCCATACGACAAGCTCGCAAGAGAAGCCGAGCGTCACGGCGCTGGCTGACGGCGGCTGGGTGGTCACCTGGCAATCCCATGCCCAGGACGGCTCTGACAGGGGCATCTACCAGCAGCGCTACAACGCCGATGGTTCGCTCAGCGGCACCGAACAGCAGGTCAACACCCATACGACAAGCTCGCAAGAGAAGCCGAGCGTCACGGCGCTGGCTGACGGCGGCTGGGTGGTCACCTGGCAATCCGATGGCCAGGACGGCTCTGGCTAAGGCATCTCCCAGCAGCGCTACAACGCCGATGGTTCGCTCAGCGGCACCGAACAGCAGGTCAACACCCATACGACAAGCTCGCACGAGAAGCCGCGCGTCACGGCGCTGGCTGACGGCGGCTGGGTGGTCACCTGGCAATCCGATGGCCAGGACGGCTCTGGGATTGGCGTCTACCAGCAGCGCTACCACGCCAATGGCTCGCTCACCGGCAGCGAACAGCGGGTCAACACCCGTACGTCAGACTGGCAAGAGGAACCGAGCGTCACGGCTTTGGCTGACGGCGGCTGGGTGGTCACCTGGCAATCCCATGCCCAGGACGGCTCTGACTACGGCATCTACCAGCAGCGCTACAACGCCGATGGTTCGCTCAGCGGCAGCGAACAGCTGGTCAACACCCATACGACAATCTCGCAAGAGAATCCGAGCGTCACGGCGCTGGCTGACGGCGGCTGGGTGGTCACCTGGCAATCCGATGCCCAGGACGGCTCTGACTACGGCATCTACCAGCAGCGCTACAACGCCGATGGTTCGCTCAGCGGCAGCGAACAGCGGGTCAACACCTATACGGCCTACGCCCAATACGCTCCATGCGTCACGGCCTTGGCTGACGACGGCTGGGTGGTCACCTGGAGTTCTTATGGCCAGGACGGCTCTGGCATTGGCGTCTACCAGCAGCGCTACAACGCCAATGGTTCGCTCAACGGCAGCGAACAGCGGGTCAACACCCATTCGACAAACTCGCAAGAGAACCCGAGCGTCACGGTGCTGGCTGACGGCGGCTGGGTGGTCACCTGGCAATCCCATGCCCAGGACGGCTCTGACTAAGGCATCTACCAGCAGCGCTACAACGCCAATGGTTCGCTCAACGGCAGCGAACAGCGGGTCAACACCCATTCGACAAACTCGCAAGAGAACCCGAGCGTCACGGTGCTGGCTGACGGCGGCTGGGTGGTCACCTGGCAATCCGATGGCCAGGATGGCGAGCGCTACGGCATCTACCAGCAGCGCTACCACGCCAATGGCTCGCTCACCGGCAACGAACAGCGGGTCAACACCCATACGACAAACTCGCAAGAGGAACCGAGCGTCACGGCGCTGGCTGACGGTGGTTGGGTGGTCACCTGGCAATCCCATGCCCAGGACGGCTCCGGCTATGGCGTCTACCAGCAGCGCTATGATGCTACCGGCACGGCGGTGGGTGACGAGGAGCGGGTCAACTCATACATAACCGGCACCCAAGCCCGACCGAGTGTAACGGCTCTGTCGGACGGCGGCTGGGTGGTGACCTGGGGGTCTTTTGGCCAGGATGGCTCTGGCTATGGCATCTATCAGCAGCGCTACAGGCCTGTGACCGCCTTTGGCGAAGGCAAGGAGAGCGGAGCAGGATCTCCGGACAATGAAGTCTTTCAGGTCAGGGCCGGCGGCCTTGGTGCCGGCGACATCCTTGAGGCCGGCGGCGGTATCGACACCCTGCGGATGATCGAGACCGGCACTCTCGACCTCACTGCACCGGGTCGGTTGACCGACATCGAGATCGTCCAGGGCTCCAGGGGCAATGACATCATCGTTTCGGACGCCATACGCCTAGCGAAGATCGCCGGGATCCAGGGCGGCAGCGGATCCGACGCGTTGCACCTGAAGGCAGGGAGTTATGATCTGACCAGCAGGTACGTCGCCGGCATCGAGGCGATCACGCTGCTCGGCACCGGCTCGATCACCTTCAGCGACAAGGCTTCTGCTCTTCTGACCCACAGCCAGACCGCCGATGGTACGCTGATTCTGGTCGATGAAAGCTTCACCCTGGCCGAGCGCACGCAGCTCTACCACCAGGGCATCCGCACGGTGACGGATGCCGGTGGCACTCATATCCTCCAGCCCGCCACTCCCTCGCTCAGCCGCTCGCAGGTGCGGGAGGATGCAAGGGCTGGGACCGAGATCGGCACGCTCTCGGCTCTGGATCCCAATCCCGGTGACGGTCTGCGCTTCGATCTGATCGACAGCGCCGGCGGCCGCTTTGCGCTGTCGGATAACCAAACCATTGTG
>NZ_JAJATX010000120.1 GCF_020866965.1 Microvirga roseola | reverse complement strand
CTGAATTAACATCACACCCGGATCACCCTCATGGGGCAGGCCATCTGTCGACCGATCCATAGTTCCGCCTTCAGCCATTTCAGCAGTAATTGAGATTCTGCATCGAACATCTCCACGTAACCGTCTGGCGCAATAGTCCCTCTCGCATCGAATTCTATGGGACCTGACTTCGTGAACCCAGGCCGAGCACCCACACCGAACAGGGAGATCAGACGATGAAAAGACTTTCTTTCGACAGTAGGCCGCGAGAGGCAGCGCACCATAGAGAAGGAAAACTCTTCTGGCCGCCTCCTATGAGGTCAATCGTCCGTGGGATGATTGCGGAATGGCGCATCAAAAGGGCTATTGAGGAGTTGCGGCGTTGTAGTGACCATACGCTCAAAGACTTCGGTATCACGCGCTTGGAAATTGAGTGTATGGTCCGCCATGGCAGGCGCCGTAACCGCCCTTAGTTCAACCATTTGCCATGCGCGTCGACCGAGCAGGTCCCATGCTCCTGAGAATCACCTAAAATTCGGATTGCGTAGCACGATGACTTGGAACGTAGATACAAGGGAGCCTAGATCTATTGAGACGGACGCAGCTGCGGACAACCTCCCCTCGTCCGGAAGACGCTGGATGTCTGCTATTGTGTTCGTTGACCTAACAGGATTTACCGGACTGAGTGAAGATGTCGGCCTTGATGCCACCCATAAGTTATTGACCCAGTTCCATGAGATTGTCAGATGCGCGGCTGAGGCATCGGACGGCCGAGTTTCAGCCAGATCTGGCGATGGAGCGATGATGTTCTTTCACGGTGGTGTAGACCCAACGCAAGATGCTGTACGTGCACTCTTGGCCTGCGCAAGCTTGATCCGGCAGATGGAAACTTGGATAGCCGGGTTTAGTCATTCTAGACCTCCTGATGGATTTAGGGTCGCCGCACATTTTGGTGAAGTCCTGATTGCACAGCTATCCTGCAGAGACAATAGTCGAAGCACTCCTCTTGGCGATGTCGTGAATGTAGCCCATCGGCTTCTTGAGGTCGCAAAGGAAAAAGGAGCAGACCTCGCCCTCAGTGGAGATCTGATACATGCTGCGGCTCCCTTGATGCCCAATCTTTTGGAGGGCCTAGGGCGCCGAGAGTATGTGGCGATCCGTGGGCGCAAGCAGGGAGTGTGCGTTTACACGGCACTTGCGCCGGCACTGCTCCCAGCTGCAGAGCTCCGAAATCCGTCGAACCTGCAGGACGTGTCGCATGTTGTCAGACGCGACAAGAGTTGGGCAAGCGCCTGATGGAGTAGTCACGCGGCTCGGTCAGCGATAGCCCAAATCCCTAGGATCACCCGGTAGGGGTGGTCAACTCTCTGTTCACTTCGCAATTTGGAGAACTGCTAAGGAAGTGGTCAATGGCTCACGCGATAGAAGCACACCGAAGCCACTAGCGGCAGGCATAATCTCTTCTAACCGTGAGCGGCCCATTGATGCGGGAAATCCTTTAGTGAATACGGCAACGGCCACCTTCGCGATGAATGACTCAACAGGGTCCTGCTTCATTGACAGTTCGGCGAGAGTAACCAAGCCTTAAACCGGGGCTCGTGATTGAATGCTGCCGTATAGGAGCCCTTCGCTGCCTACAGCTCGACTGTGTTTGAGCGTCGCTTCTGGCGTCGCGTCGGGCCTGACCGTGGAGCCGGTCCGCAGTGTAGCAGCATAGGATTGCCCTATTGCCCTGCGGCTGGTCTAGCCACGATCGACAGCAGTGCACTCCATTTGGCCCGCAGTGCCTCGCGCAGGAATCGCCTCACTGCAGCCATGTTGCCGAACTCGCAGAAGGAGAATTCTACTGTATCTCCGTTGCTGTCGACTGCGATGGAGATACTGCCATTGCGAACCATAGTTCAGGTCCCATCGGCACGCTGCTTGCTGGAGCAAGCCCCTTTCGCGTCAACTGAACTGCTTCATCAATTCGAGCGAGTAACGAGTAAGCTATCTACGGCTGATCGTATGACGAACGGTGGTGCTGTGCTAGGCAACCGCTCTCGACGATGCACCGGTAAAAGCTGTCGGCCAAGTGCTACCGGGCGAAAGCAGAAGTTCGGAGTGACTGTAGTGCACGCCCTTCAGCCCGTGCCCCGATTAGGAGAGTTCCGGCCGAACGCATGATGCACCGAGATAGCTATCTCGGCGCAAATTCCAGCGTTCGGTGCAGCGATAGAGCCGGAGCTTCAACGCCCAAGGTATGATCTCACACTGAATTCGCTATTGTCGGTTCATATTGTCCTCCTGCCTCGCCATTTTGGCAAGCGGCCGTCCCGCGGCCGCCGCATGCCGGCTGGCACTGGCGTCGCAACAAGATCAATTCCGAGTAGGTGGGATCACCAAGTGACCCAACATTCCGTTGCTCTGCGGACGAACACGTGGCCGGAGAAAACCGGCGCCGTTGTCAGCCTCATGTTCGGAAGCCGCTCCGTGAGCACACTCAGGCTCTCTTCGAGTTCAGCCCGCCCCAGCGCGTCGGCAATGCACCTGTGTGGACCTCCACCGAACGCAAGGTTGGAAAGTGTGAGATCGGGACGGAATATATCGAAGCTACCGGCGCGTTGGAAAACCCGCTCATCCCGCAAAGCCGACATGAACGAAAGAATTACGAGCTGGCCAGCAGGCAATGTCGATTCACCGATCTCGATGTCTTCGGCAGCAATCCTTACCACGCCAGCAATTCCCGGTTCAAACCGCAGAGACTCCGCGACCGCAGCTGGCACATAGGTCGGGTCGGCGCAAACAGCTTTCCACTGCTCAGGATTTGAAAGTAGATTAGCGGTCTGAGCTACTACTGCAGTTCGAACTGACTCGGTTCCGCCAATGATAAGCTGAATGATCTGTATGAGCACTTCCATGCTGGAAAGCTGAGCGTCAGCCTCCACAAGCGTCAGGTAGTGCGACAGAAAATCGTCAGCGCGACCATTCCACTTCCGCGATACAAGGGTTTCGAGGTAGTCCTGTAGTCGACTGGCTGCCGCTTCTGCATTGTAAATGGCATCAGCCGTGGCGTGCGGTCTGAAGAACTCGTTCATCTCGTAGATATCGAGCATGAACGATGGAGTCTCTCCATCCGGAATTCCGAGCATTTTGGCAAGAGCAAGCGCTGGCAGCTTGGTGGCATACCAGCTGCCTAGCTCGAACGAGCCTTCACCGTAGCCCTCCTCCAGCAGCGCCTCAGCAGCATGACGGACGTGTGAGCGGAAGTTGCTGACGACTTGGCTTGCCACTGCCCTCGATAATGCGGATCGGCGACGCTCGTGAACATGGTTATTTGCGGTCAGCATTCCATGTTGGAATATGTCGAATAGTGCGCCGCCAGTGATGCCGCTTTGCACCGGCACTGCAGTTCCGGTTGCCTGCAATCGCGGGTCGCTAGAGAGACGGGCCACATCCTCGTACCGCAAGACAATGTAGCCGCCGGTCTGAAGGGTCGCGATTGGATAGGATGCGCGGTGTTGTCTGAAGGCATCGTGCGCATCTCTTTCGAGCTCTGCCGATGTGATATTTGGGACTTCCCAGGCCGTTTGTTCTTTCTTCATAGCTATTCCTTTCTGCAATTCTGAAGTGTCAAAGCTAGCCTTCCAGTTTCACCGGCAGGTGGTCTCTAGCTGTGAGATCTGAGGAGGTTGTTCATCCCGTCTGAGGGCCT
>NZ_JAJATX010000012.1 GCF_020866965.1 Microvirga roseola | reverse complement strand
CCGTTCTTCACGACCAAGGAAGCCGGCAAGGGAACTGGATTGGGCTTGAGCCAGGTGTATGGCTTCGTCCGGCAGTCCAACGGCCATGTCAGGATCTACAGCGAGCTGGGCGAAGGCACCACGATCAAGATCTATCTTCCGCGCCTGATCGGCTCAGACGAGGAGCCTGCCGAGATGCCGGCAAAGAGCCCAGTAATGGTGCGAGGGGCAGGCGAGACTATCCTGGTTGTGGAAGATGAGCCCGATCTGCGAGCCTACACCACTGAGGNGCCTGATCGGCTCAGACGAGGAGCCTGCCGAGATGCCGGCAAAGAGCCCAGTAATGGTGCGAGGGGCAGGCGAGACTATCCTGGTTGTGGAAGATGAGCCCGATCTGCGAGCCTACACCACTGAGGCACTCCGTGATCTTGGGTACCGCGTTCTTGAGGCGGCCGAGGGTCGGGAGGCTCTAAAGATTGTCGAGCGGCATCCGGAGATCGACCTACTCTTTACCGACGTCGTTCTGACCGGGGGGATGAACGGGCGTGCGCTTTCTGACGAGGTTACCCGGCGCAGGCCAGAGCTGCCGGTTCTGTTCACCACGGGCTACACCTCGAACGCCATCGTCCACCATGGTCGCCTTGACCCTGGGATGCACCTGATCGGGAAGCCTTTCACCTATGCCGAACTAGCTACCAAGGTGAGGCAAATGCTGGACAGAACCATATAATGGTTCCCTCTACCTCAAGACCCAGTGCGTCGCGAGCAATGTTTGGTGAGAAATGCTGAGAGGGCATTTCTCCGTAAACACAATCGCGATGTCCCCCATAGGGCCACCTTCCTCAAGTCGTGATGTTGTAAGCAACTGGTCCGCTCGCTTCTGACCAGTTCAGTGTCCAATTGTGTCTTGTCCGCTGAGGAGTTTCTATCAAGGGTCGGTGTGGGTGATACTCCTCTATGCGTATGTCTCGACCATTGACCAAAAACTCATGAACTGCACTCCCTCTTGGTGATGGGTGGCGTATCTTGATCCAGCATCGCCCGGACTATTATTAGTGTTGCAGTGGCTGCGGGACATCTCTACTGGCGCAGCGATTTAGAAAAACCTTTCGGGCCTCGCTCGTATGAAGCCGACCGTCCTCCGGATATTTTCGCGAAAAAACATGAGACGCCTTCTAACCGGATCAGCGACCGAAGTTCCCCCCGTAGGAGGGCCGGTACTGAGAACACCCCGCTATCTCTATCATGGCACGGTGTTCGCACGATTGAAGGCGATCTACCGTGATGGTCTGAAGCCCGGCGAAGTTCCGGTCTGGCGTGACGATGCCGACCTTACTCAGCGTTGCTCAGAAGCTGTGTTCTTTGCAGATCATTGGCGTGGTGCAGCGTTCTTCGCTGACATCGCACACTACCGTTCCCGTGGCCGCAGGGAGGGACCAGGAAGGCGCCCCGTCATCATTCGCATCAGCGCGAGCGAGCTTGTGGCCGAACCCGATAGTCGCGCTACAGTGCGCGGGTGCTGGATGGTCCGTGGATTAGTATCTGTTCAACAGGCTGTTGTGTCCATTGTAGACCATCAAAGATCACCTGCGTGGCGGCCTATTGCTGAAGTCTTGACATGAGAGGGCGTAACCTCAGGGCGTACCCTGGAGTGACGTAACACGGCCATGCTTGGAGACGTAACATCAGGGTTGACATTGGCCTAATGTGACGCAAATCTGCCAAAGTCTAAGACCCTGAGGTTACATCTATGGCCCGCATCGGATACGCCCGTGTCTCCACTTCTGACCAAGACCTCCAGACCCAAATCGACAAACTGAAGGCCGAAGGCTGCGAGGTCGTCCGCTCTGAAAAGGTCTCAGGCGCAAGCCGAGACGGACGGGAGGAATTGGCAACCGTCATTGAGTTCCTACGCCCCGGTGATGAGCTAGTCGTCACCCGCCTAGACCGGCTTGGGCGGAACACCAGAGACGTTCTCAACATCGTTCATGAGGTTGAGCAGAAAGGCGCATTCCTCACTGTGCTTGATCCGCATGTCAGCACACGGGGAGAGATGGGTCACCTCGTCCTTACAGTCCTTGGCATGGTGGCTCAAATGGAGCGCCGGTTCATCAAGGAGCGGCAGAGGGACGGGATCGAAAAGGCGAAAGCAGAAGGCGTCTACAGGGGCGGGAAGCGTCGTCTCGACCATGACAAGGTGAAGGCGATGCACTCGGAAGGGCACGGCCCTGCCGCAATCGCGAAGGCGCTTGGTTGCTCACGGATGCAGGTCTACCGGGTTCTCCAAGCGTGATCCGCTAAGCGACCCAAAGGTGCAGTGAGACTGCACCTTTCCTGATCTAATTAAGCCCCACCTCCAGAGAACAAGGGTGATACTCCCACTCTTAGAGATGGTAAATACCATGCACCTTCAGAGGAAATGGGGAATTGTCCCTCACCTTCAGAGATAAGGCGTTTAGGTTGCACCTCTAGACATAAGCGCCTGATCGCTAATGTCTCTTGCGCGTCCGTCAGCATCTGTTGTCACGGACCTTATTCACTCATCAACACGCCCCCTGTCGCGCAGATCAGGACAACTCATGTTCTTGGTCTGCCCGCTATCATCTCAATTCAAAACCATGAGAAGGAACAATCATTCATCCAATGAAGCCATTGGAGGGAAGCCGCTGGCTGACACCTACGTGGTGTACGCGGACGGCTCATCGCTCCACAATCCAGGCCCCGCAGGTTGGGCCGTTCTCATCATCCAACCAGATGGCCGCCGAGAGACGCTGGTCGGCTCCGAGGCTCTGGCGACAAACAACGCAATGGAGCTACGAGCTGCCATTGAGGCCCTGAACGCTCTCCCTCAGGACGCCTACGGGATCATCCATTGTGACAGCGAGTATGTCGTGAAGGGCGTGACGGAGTGGCGTCGAGGGTGGGAAGCAAGGCGCTGGCGGAACTCCAAAGGCCAGCCGGTTGCCAATGCGGGCCTATGGCAGATCCTGTTCAAGCTCTCGGACGAACACCCTAGTGTCCGCTTTCAGTGGGTACGCGGTCACGCAGGCGACGAGGGCAACGAGCTTGTCGATACCCTTGCCCGCACTGAGGCAGAGAAGGTCCGCTCTGGGTTGCCTCCGATTAGCGGAAGGACAGAACTGGATAGCCCAGGCGAGACGGCACCCATCAAGGCTCTAAAGCCTCTCGGTATGGTGGCTACGCAATGAGCTTCGATGTCTCGTACGAACCGGCTGACCTCCTCGCTGAGTTGAAAGCTAAGACCAGTCAGCTGTCACCTGCTTGTCTCCCTAATAGATTGCCCCTCAAGGGCATCAGGCAAATACCAAAGCTGTTCCAGCCACGCGGAATGGACGAGCGACATGTCAGCGAGCTTGCTCGCGTCATCTTGAATGTCGGTGCGGTTGACCCCGTCACGGTCATTCAGGTTGGACAAGAGGCTGTTCTCATCGACGGCCATCACCGCCTTGCTGCCTATGCCCTTGCGAAGCGCACCACAGACATTCCGGTGAGATACTTCGAGGGAACACTTGATGAGGCAGTCTTAGAGGCTGGCGCGGCGAACTCGAAGGCAAAGCTGCCGATGTCATCGCAGGAGCGACAGGACTTTGCTTGGCGACTGGTTCTCATGGATCGGTACTCCAAAGCCGACATAGCACAGGCTTCGGGCGTATCTACTTCGCAAGTCTCGAACATGCGGACTGTTCGCAGGCAACTCGGGGCTGACGCGTTCGATTGCCGCTCATGGTGGCAGGCGAGGCGCACCGCAAAAGGCGCTGGCCATTTTGCCCGCATGACAGATGAGGAGCGAGAACAATGGCTAGAGGAGCAAGCTAATCGGTATGCCGACCGGCTTGCTAAGGAGTTCGGGAACAAGCTCTCGAATAATCCTGAAGTTGCTGCGATGGCGTTGGCTGCCTATTTTGGCAGGCGCTTACCGGATGTTGTCGATGAGTTACGCCACCACATTCCTGATGTGAATTTGGAGGACTGCGAAGACGACTTTTAACCGACCCTGTACATCCCCTACGGTGTCCAATTTGTACAGCCTGAGGTTACCCGGAAGCTAAACACGTTGACGGTGTAGGCGAAACCTACACTGTCAACATACTTCGGCTCATCGGTTTTTTTCGCCA
This sequence comes from Microvirga roseola, assembly GCF_020866965.1. Lineage (GTDB taxonomy): Bacteria > Pseudomonadota > Alphaproteobacteria > Rhizobiales > Beijerinckiaceae > Microvirga > Microvirga roseola. Next base: position 102,251 of record NZ_JAJATX010000012.1, on the reverse strand, counting down.
CCTGCGAGCTTCCTTATTTCGGGCTTTGCATCCTCACTTACAGCGTACCTTGGCAGCCTAGCGACGGCGTCGTGGAGGCGCTCCATAACGATACGTCCGACATACCGGTTGTCTTGTCCGTGCAGAGCATGTCCCAGGAGGCGCTTGCGGATTGTGTCGGGCACCTCAAGGTTGACCAGTTCCGTAGCCACACGATGTCGCCAACCATGGTTAGGAGCGACTTCACCAGAAACAACACCAGGCAGGCCCAAACCTCGTACCCAGTCACCCAACCGGTTGATGGTGACAGACCGCCGCGACCGACGGTCCCCGCGCTCGGCTTTCTCCTCGTAAAACAGACGCTCCCGAGACTGTGTGGCCACCCATTCGACGAAGCCAAGCTCAATCAGGTGGGGGTGGAGCGGCACCGCTCGGGCCGATGGTTTGTTCTTGAGGCGACCAGCAGCCGGGTTGATGTCGAGATACCAGAACCCGGTTTCAGGCTCTTGTCTCACATCCTGGCGTCGAAGCTGTGCGACCTCACCAGCTCGCGCTCCTGAATAGGCCATGAGCCACGGTAGCCAGCGGCGTACCGGGTTCTTCTCTCGACTGGCGGCTCTAAGCACCGCCTCAGCCTCTGCCAGCGTGTATCCACGCTCGGCTTGCCCCTCGTCTCGCCGTTCAACCTTGGGAACCTCAAGGGCCGGGTTCGATGACACGTAACGCTTCGCCTTGGCCCATTTGAACAGAGCCTTTACCGCTGCGAGGTGGGCGTCGTTGATTGTCTTGGCAGTTAGGCCCTTGGCGACAAGATCGTCTGTCCAGGCAATGATGGCTTCCGTTGTGATCCTCTCAGGGTCATCGGTGCCAACATGCGCGACGAGGCTTTTGACGCTTCTTGCCCACTCTGCCCGCGTCTTGGGTGAGTAAGCCCGTTCGTTCGCCAGTTTCTCGAATAGGCCGGTGAGGGTGAAACGTCCGGTGGGCTGCTTCGGCGGCTCGGCAGGCTCAGTCCACGTAGGAAAGCGGTCTATTTGAGTATCAGGCCCATAGTCGCCCTGCGCATGTAAGAACAGGCGCTCCCCTGCCTCCCGCATAGCCACTCCCACCTGCTCGACTAAGCGGGCGCGGCTATCCGCATCCACGACCAAGCTACGCTTTGCTAGTACGACATCTACGAACGGCCCAAACCGATCCGCCAAGCTCTTGGCTCGCTTCTCCTGGTCGGAGGCTATCAAGAGGGCAGCACGTCCGTACCGCCCATGTAACGCCCTTACATTAGCGTGGGTGACGGACGCCCACAGCTCGGGAGTGTCAGGGTCCTCCTCACATGCTGCCGTGAACGTGCGATACACCTCCCCCGCGAGGGCTAGGACCTGCTTGTGGGTCAACCGCTGAGGCCCTTCCCGTACCGCCCGCCAGACGCTTTCAAGGTAGGCCACGACCACCGCTTGCCGTGCTCGGGCTTCCTGGGGGTCCCGAGTACGAAGTGACACGCGGATGTCTTGGGCTTTCTCCGACACGGTGACGGGAACAATCGCATCGCCAACCGGGATAGAGAGTTGCATTCCTTGAACCTTCGACTTCACGTCGGCTGGAATGCGCTGAATGAACTGATGGTGAGTGGACCCCGAGCGTTTCATGGGACGCGGCATCGCAAGCGGCATTGTTGAGCGGTCCTGTTGAACAGTCGGACCCGGCTCGAACCCTTGTCATCGCTTAACTTATTGCGGAAGCACATCTTTTGAGAAAGATGGTGCCCAGGAGAGGACCGGGCAATTTCCGGAAGGTCATATTACAATTCAAAGACTTAGCACAGCGCCCCTTCAAGGTTTTGTATCACCCCTTTGTAGCTCTTGTCGAGCATCGTCGTCGCCGTGAGAGGGCGGAGCTACTCACCCCCCACCACATCAGTTTCAAAGAATAGTTTGGAGGTACTGTAGGCAAGTCCTGTAGGCAAATAATGAGGCCTTATGCCTCGTCTTCATCGTCATTCCCATTGAACCTGACTACATCAGCCTCAGTAGCGTCTTCAGCCTTGCAGCCACATCCGATCAACTGTCCTCCACAAGCAGGACACTCCTCAACGTCGCAGCCAGGCACATGAAGCTGTCCCCTTAGAACACCGCAATCGTGACATGGAGGAAGGTTCTTATTTCGCCTGAATGCGGCTTCATCACCAAACCTGACCCGCTCCATGGGTAAAGTCATTATGTAAAATGGGATGTACTGCGCTTGCTCAATCCGAGCCGGATGATCCTTAGAAAGAACTCGCCCATTGTAATTGACGAACTCCCCCTCCAAATCACCGTGGTTTTTGTATATCAAGCTTCCGTTATTACTTTGCCGCCCAAGCTTTTTAAGCACGGCCTTAGCCACGTCTTCGATAGATACTTCCCTAATATCCATATATCCGACAGTGTCATTCAGCCCTGGCAGACTTGTGTCATCAAGTCTAAGAGGAAGAATATACTCGGAGCTTTCGCCAATTGCCCTTGCCTGCGCTTGCTGAAGTTCATGCTTCGTCCAATTCTTCTTAAGATAATGCTCAGAAACAAATATAATACAAAAAGTAGCTGTATCTCTGTATACAGTCTGTAAGTGTTGATATAGGTCCTTGCCCCAAAGGGTTGCTGGGTAGAACTCGTCGTAGAATACCTTTACCTTCGATCGCTTTAGGATATGCGCTAAGGTGCCTGCTTGCTCACGGTCCTCTCCAGCAAACGAGAGAGCGACATCGAACTCCTTATAAGCCATTTGACTTTATCCCAAAACTAACCAGCTAACTGCCTAATCGCTCCGTATATTTTTCGGCGAAAAGTTGAAAGCCCATATCTACGATGGAGCCGCGGCCGCATCCCCCCTTACCCCTCCCATGACTCCTCTAGTACGAAGCGGTCGCCCTTGACGGCCGCAACTGAGATTCCTGCCTGAACCTAACAAACACACCGCAATGCCCCGCGGGTGCAACTAGGCGCAGCCGAGGAGGTGTGCTAGATGCAAGACAAGAAACCTAATGGGTGCAAAGTCACCCTCTCTCAGAGCGGGGCAGCATGGGCAAGAGTCGCCTCTTCATCTCATTCGACTTCGATCACGACGAAGATCTCCGCAATCTGATCGTTGGCCAAGCCAAGCACTCCGATTCACCGTTTGAGCTCGCTGACTGGTCAGTGAAGGAGCATATGACTGGCAATTGGAAGGACAAGGTTCGCGACCGGATCCGACGGGTGGACCAAGTCATGGTGATCTGTGGTGAGCACACCAATACGGCGACCGGGGTCAGTGCCGAGTTGCAGATCGCGCGGGAGGAGAAAAAGCCCCACTTCCTCCTCTACGGCCGCTCAAGCAAGACTTGCGTCAAGCCGACGGCTGCGATGCCCACCGACAAAATGTATAACTGGACCTGGCCGAACCTAAAGGCCCTGATTGGGGGGGCTCGCTGATGCGCAAGGCTTTGGTCATCGGCATCGACGATTATCCGGGTGCCCCGCTGCACGGCTGCGTCAACGACGCAATCACGATCGGATCACTGCTTGAAACCAATGGTGACGGCTCACCTAATTTTGCCGTTCGGACGATCACCAGCAACAATGGCCCAGTGACGAGTGCAGTCCTCCATGAGGCCCTGGTCGAGTTGTTCCGGGGCGATGCCGAAACCGTCCTGTTCTTCTTTGCAGGGCACGGCATCATCAACCAAGACACTAATGCGGGCTTCCTTGTCACTCAGGACGGGAGAAAGCCTTCTTGGGGCGTTGGCCTCAACGAAGTGATCGATCTCGCGGCCAGTGCGTACCCGCGGATCAAGTCGACAGTGATCATCTTAGATAGCTGCCAGTCAGGCTTTGCTGGCGAGGTGACTGGGCTAGGTTCGAGTGGACAATTCTCCTTCTTGGGTAATGGCGTTACCATCCTGACGGCCTGCCACCGTGAGGGGACTGCAGGCGAGATCAATGGACACGGTATATTCACCGACATCCTGGTGGACGGCCTTCGCGGCAGTGCTGCCGATATCTGTGGCCGCATCACGCCAGCAGCAATCTACTCGCACGTTGACCAGACCCTCGGACCCTGGGATCAGCGACCAATCTACAAGGCGAATGTGCAATCTTTCGTGGTCCTGAGGGAAGTGTCGCCAAAGATCCCGCTTGAGGTGCTCCGCCGACTGCTGACCTACTTCGCGGATCCGACATCTATCTATGCTCTTGACCCCTCGTATGAACCGGACCGGGGTGAGGAGGCCGACCGGCTAAAGCACATCCCAGTCGACGATGACAACGTGCGGATCTATCGCGAATTGCAGTTATGCAACCGCCATGGCCTCGTGGTGCCCGTTGACCAGCCGCACATGTGGCATGCTGCGGTCCACAGCACGGGCTGCAAGCTTACTGCACTTGGTGCGCATTACCGGAAGCTGGCTGAGGCCAAGCGGATCTAATCATGAAAGTCTTTATCTCACACCAGAAGGCCGACACCGAGCTTGCGGCCTCAATCAGCCACCGGCTTCGGACCGTTCACCAGATCGACAGCTACTTGGATGTGATTGATCCGGTGGCGCAACAGGCTGGAGATGAACTCGGTGAGCACATACGGGCGGAACTGGGACGCTGCACACAGTTGCTCGCGGTGGTCTCCTCAAGCACCAAGAGTTCTTGGTGGGTGCCATGGGAGATAGGTATCGCCACGGAAAAGGATCAGCCGATCGCGACCTACGCTGGCGAGTCGACCCCTCTGCCCGAATACCTCAAGAAATGGCCCTATCTGCGCTCCAATAAGGATCTTGACGAGTATGCGGCTGTCTCCAAGTCGTCATCAGGTACCTACCGCGTACGCAAGGGCTATCTGAACGAAGAAGTTGCGCGGCGTAGCAGCACAGCCGAGTTCCATAAGACGTTACGCGCTCGTCTTGGCCAATAAGGCTGTCCATAAGGGCATGCTCTAACGGTCAGGCACTGCGGTGCACGACAAGATGTCCGTAAAGGTTGACTTCAATCAACGGACAGGCTTATCTACGGACACGATCCTTACGGACACCTAGGGAAGCCATGACCAAGACCATCCTTTATGCCCGCGTCTCTACTGCAGACCAGACGCTCGCCCACCAGAAGACCCAAGCAGAAGCCTCAGGATTTGCCATCGACGAGGTCGTGGCTGACAATGGTGTCTCAGGGGTCAGCACCGCACTTGCGGAGAGGCCGGAGGGCAAGCGCCTTTTCGACATCCTGCGCCGTGGCGACACTCTCGTGGTCCGCTGGGTGGACCGGCTGGGCCGTGATTACCGGGATGTGAGCGACACCATCCGCGAGTTTATGCGGCGTGGCGTTGTGGTGAAGACGGTCATCAACGGCATGACCTTCGATGGAGCAACCACGGATCCGATGCAGCAGGCCGTGCGGGACGCTCTGATCGCCTTCATGGCGGCCACCGCACAGGCCCAGGCTGAGGCGACGAAGGAGGCCCAGCGGGCCGGGATAGCCCATGCCAGGGCCCAGGAAGGCCGCTACCTCGGGCGGAAGCCTTCCTACAATCGCCAACAGCTTGGGACCGTGCAGGCCCTCCTTAGCCAGGATGCAGGCACCAGCGCCATTGCCAAGGCCACAGGACTGACCCGGCAGACCGTTCTGAGGATCAAGGCGGACCCGAGCGAGGCCGAGGCAAACCTAGCGGCATGGGGTCTGTGATCACTGCCACACTGGACCGGAGCGCAGGGATGAGAAACCACCTTCAGATCCCCTGCGAAACCGGGAGAAGTCCCAACGAGATCAAGGCCCTATTACGCCGAAGGGAGACGCTGTGACGAATTAAAGGTCCACTAAGGAGGAGAGCCGCCCCGAGCTTGTGACGAATAAGAGTGGCACACCACAGCCAGCACAACGGAACGACGGGGGTCACTCCCGCTTTCGGGCCTACCGAGACGACCTTCAAAGCTCGCCTAGACACTTGGTGGGAGCTTCATCGTTCTCACGTCCCCCTTTTGTGACGAGTTAAAGCGGCACCTTGCAGGACCGACCTGCACCGCACCAGCAGCAACTTCCTGCAAATGTCCATTGTTTGTGACGTCTTTAGTGGCTCACTACGCAGAGCTACGAATGCTCGTCCCCTGCATGTGGCAATTTAAAAGCGGCACTACGCAGAACCAAACGCTAGGACCATGAGAGCCTTTAGTGGCTCACTATGGATCCAGACGCGGCATCGCGGCACGAGTTATAGCGGCACATCGCGAACCCCAAGCGACAATGGTTGATCCCATTCAGGCGTCATACCGCACAAGACCAGACGACAACTCGCAGCCCATCAATAGACGCACCGCCGCGAGCACCCACCGAGGCTATCTTACCGCTGTCCAATGGTTGAGTCCGAGAGGACCGCGATGATGGGGGCGCGTCTGTTCATGGTCTGAGGATCACACCCTCAATCATGGTTCTGTTCTGTCAGCACTAGGCCCAGGTCCTTTCCTTCACCGGGAGAGGCCTTGGGTCTTTTGAATTGTAAGAGCAGGACAACCCAACTCACCGACGACAAAGGAAACCCATGATCGTTAATCGCACCAAACCAACACTCTACCGCATTCGGAACCAAGACCTATCAAGCCATAACTTCAAGCTCTCCGCCGTTGACCTCAAGAACCTCACCGCAGTCCGGCAGGCATTTGAGGAGAAGCACGGAGTGTTTGTCTCGACCAGCATTGCCCTTTCCCTCGCTCTCGAAGGCATGGCCGAGGAGATCGCCGCAGGGATACTCAGGATCAATCGTGAGGTCACCGAAGGGTTGTCCCGTGTGAAGGAAGCAGCGCGGTGAGCGCCCTCACGATGAACGCCGCCTCTGAATGGCGCGTATGGTCGGATGGCAGTGCCATCAACAATCCCGGCCCTGCAGGCTTTGGGGTCTACATCGAGCAGGGCAACGGCGAGCGGTGGACCCTCCACGGATCGAGCAGGAACACCACGAACAATCGCGCCGAGCAGTACGCATTCCTCCAAGCCGTCCTAGCGATCCCCGAAGACCAACCCGCGATCATCCGCACCGATAGCCAATACGTTGTGAAGGGATGCACCGAATACCGGGCGGGATGGCAGTCCCGAGGCATGAGGACCGCAGATAAGAAGCCTGTACTCAACACAGACCTATGGAAGCTCATTTGGGAGGCCATCGACCAGCGCCCCCTAGTCTGCATCAAGTGGACCAAGGGACATGCTGACGATCAGGGGAACGCCATCGCTGACCGCATCGCTCGAGAGGCCGCGCACCGAGTGAAGCAGACTGGGAAGCGCGAAGACCTGACCCGAACAGCGATCAACACCTAACGACAGCCGAAAGCGGCCCCGAGTGAATGAGGGATTGCTTCGACAGCCGACCATCAGAACACATGAGCACCAGCAGCACAGAAACCACGACCACCAATGAGGCCATGCCCTCAAAGGTAAGGCAGGCCATCGCGGAGCTAGAGCTACAAGCTAAAGAGCCACAGCCCTCAATCCTTCCGAGCCGGATCGCCCTAACCGAAATCAAGATGATCCCCGAGCTATTCCAGCCACGGACGGGGAAGAGCAACGACCACATCGAGGAACTCTCGAAGGCCCTGAGGGAACACAGAGACCTTGATCCCATCCTCATCATGCAGGTCGGGAGGTGGCCCGTTCTCATCGACGGACATCACCGATGGAGCGCCTACAAAAGGACCAAGGGTTTTCACTCGATCCCCGTCCGGTACTTCAGCGGGACGATCCCCGAAGCGATCGCGGAGAGCGGCAAGGAGAACTCCAAAGCCAAACTCCCGATGCAAACCAGCGACCGCCAGGACTATGCATGGCGATTGACCCGGATGGGGATGCACTCGATTGCCGAAACAACGAAGGCAGCAGGCGTCAGCAAGGCTCAAGTCGCCATCATGCGGAAGACCTTGCAGAAGCTCGGATCCCAGAGAGCCAGCACCTACGAGGTCTGGATGGACGCCAAGAGGGACGCGAAGAGAATGGACGGGGACGCCAGGTCGGTCGACGACGACTGGCTCCACGCTCAGGCTCAGCGATACGCCGACAGACTGTACAAGGAGTTCGGGACGAAACTCTCAGGGAACGTGGAAATGTTCGCCCGAGCCATTGAGATCTACGTGGGAGTCGAGCGGGTCGACGAGATCGCCGCAGCATTGGCCGGAAGAGGACCAAGCGAGGACGCCACCGATAGCCTCTTCTGAGCCCCGCCCTGTCTACTCCCTTGTTGTCTATTTTAGACACCCAAGACCATCACCCGTCCACGCCACGAGGCCCCGCCAGGATCACACCGAGCGGGGTCTTTTCATTTAGCAGCACCATCGAAAGGCAGCACCAACCATGCCAAACATCACACCCATCCGCAGAGGGTTCGGCCAATGCGCCGCCCCTGGATGCAGCAACCAAACCCGCTCCAGCGTGTCTCCTCTCTGCACCAAGCATCACTCCCGAGCCCGAGTGCATGGCGACGCGCAGCAAACCCTTGTCACCCGCCGCGAGCTTCGCGCCTATGAGGACAGGGTCCGGAAGGTCATGGCCACGGGGAAGCAGGAGCTAATCGTGTCGAGTCTCAAGGAGATCACCCGACGCCTCACCGAATACGCCCAAGCGGAGCTCGCTAGGTTCCACCGAGGCCACGCCATGAACCGCCACCTCGTCACAGCTTGTGATCAGATCGAGAAGGTGACCAAGAGCGGGGACAGCATCGAGACCGCGACCACGATTGCCGCCATGTTCCTGCTACGGGATCAGCAGCCGAGGAGGTTCGCGTCGGATCGGGGGTTCATTGGACAGACCGTGAGACAGTTCAGGTTGCCGTCAGGGATTGCCCGAGGTGTCACCTATGATCCGAACACTGATCAGACCAAAGGCTGGTTCAGACCCATGAGCCGGAAGGCCACGGAGCAGCTTGGGAGGATCATCATCGAGGCCTACAAGCCGTGGCTGGTTCACCTTAAGCAAGCCGAGGGACGACTACAGGAAGAGGAGCAGCGCATCAGCCGTGACCTCGCCGCAGCCTTCGATGGCGCACGACGCCAAGCAGCGGAATGACGAGGAGCGGAGGGTTTTAACGCCCCTGCACTCCCTTCTCTGAAAGATCATTCCTGTACCTGTCTGGCTGAGGTGGGAGGCTACACCGCCTCCGTGCCTCACCCCTGTCGGGGGAATAAAGCCAATGCCCTAGCCATTGCTCTGATGGTTACGTCCCCGTAGTCATCGCCAGCGGTCCTAGCTGCGTGGCCCTGGATTACATCGCGGGTGCGAGGATCAATGCCTGCCTCGCGACACAGGGTCTTGAAGCGGTGTCGCCAGCCGTGCGTGGGCTGCACATGAGGGTCCGAAACTATTTCCCGTGCAAATTCCGTAAGGCGGTTTTTCACGCCCTGGAGGGGACCAAGCACATCTCCATCCTCGGCAGGCGTCAGGAAGAGGTGACCCGCTGAAGCGGACATTACGAAATCAGGAAAGCCGAGATCGACCAGATGATCATGCAGAGGGATCTCCCGCGCCTGCCCTCCCTTCACCGTTCCGGCCTCAGGTGTCACCGTGAGAACCCATGTGTCCCCCTCGCGGCGTAAGTCCTGTTTCCGCAGTTGGGCCATCTCCCCGACCCTCGATCCTGTATAAGCCTGGAGCCACGGCACCCAACGCCTTGCGGAAAAGGTCTTCACCGTCTCCCGTCCCCTCTTGCGCTCCCACGCAGCCTTGAGGATCTCCTTAGCTTCCTTATCGGTGAACCCCTTAGAGCGAAGACGCTTGGGGGCTCCGATCTTGATCGTAATGCCTTCGGCAGGGTTCGATGGGAGAAGGCGGTTAGTCACGGCCCACCCAAAGACCGCCTTGAGGCCCGCAAGGTCACTATCCTTCACCGTCTTCGGAGAAGCAGGCTTACCCGTCTTTGGGTTCACCTCCGTGAGCCGGTGATCCTTGAACCGCACCACGTCTTCCGGGGTGACCCTCCGCGCGTCGTCATGGCCCAGGAAGGCGACGAGCTTGGCGATTGTGGCGCTGTAGGACTCATGAGTGCTGATAGACCTCCCGACCGCCTTCGCCTCACGCCACCAGCCCTCCATCAGACCCGTGAGGGTGGCTCTTTTGGCCTCATTCGCAGGCTTCGTCTGCTCCCCTTCAGGGGGCTTTGGAGGTGTCCACTCAGGAAACCGAGCGGCGTCAGGATCAGGCTGATAATTACCATTGGCATTTCGGGCCAGCTGCGCGGCTGCTTGATTGGTCGCCTTCCGCACCTCCTCAATGAGCCGAGAGCGACTTGCTTCGTCCGTCCTCACGCCCTCCCGCACGAGAATGGCATCTACTGTTGGACCGAGCCATTGAGCGAGGCGGTCGGGGTTGATGACGTTATTCTGAAGCAGCATAAGCCCCTGCCACAGCGACGACGACCCCGGATCGTCCGCATGGCCTTCGGTCATCGCCTTGTAGGCGAGGCCCGACAGAGCCACGACCTGCTTATGGCTTAGCGGCTGTGTGGGTCGCCTAAGGGCCTTCCAGTGCCGATCCACCTCTCCCGAGATGGCAGCATGGAGTTCACGAGCACGGGCAGGATCTTTGGTCCCCAGCGAGCGCAACTCTTCACGCTTCCCGAGGATAGGGCGGAGGTCAGCGGGGACAGCACGGCGGAAATAATAAACGCCGGTCTTAGGATGCTTGTGGGGACGACTCATAGGCAGGACCATTTGTATCACCCGTTTGTATCACTCGGGTGCTTCCAAGTCCTTGAATTGTAAGGAAGTCTTTGCGGATCAATCCCTTAGAGAAGGGATGGTGCCCAGGAGAGGACTCGAACCTCCACGGTGTTACCCACTGGTACCTGAAACCAGCGCGTCTACCAATTCCGCCACCTGGGCATGCCTGTTCGGCGAGGTTCGTTTAGAGCCAGCGGGGCGGCGCGTCAATCGCTGAAAACGATCCTTGTGCTTATTCTTGATGTCGCGCCCCTTCACAGGGGGGCGGCGTTTGACTAGAGACGTGTCAAAATCTCCCAAGCTCCACTTCCAGGTCCTTGGCGGACAGGAGGCTTTTTTCATGACCGGCGACATTCGCACGCCCGAGCAGCAAATCGTCACAGTCTTTGGCGGATCGGGCTTTCTCGGCCGCTTCGTGGTGACACAGCTGGCCCGGCGCGGCTACCGCGTGCTCATCGCGACCCGGCAGCCGAACCGGACGAACTTCCTCGCCACGGGGAAGGTGGGGCAGGTCCATGCGATCCAGGCCAACCTGCGCTATCCGGATTCCGTCGCCCATGCAGTGGCCCGCGCCGACCATGTGGTGAACCTGGTCGGCCTGCTGCAGCCCAGCGGCCGCCAGAGCTTCGACTCGATCCATGTGGACGGACCCCGCCTCATCGCCAAGGCCGCGCGGCCGGATGCCCGGATCATCCATATCTCGGCCATCGGGGCCGATCCGAATTCCGAATCGGCCTATGCCCGCTCGAAGGCTGCGGGCGAGGCGGGCCTCCTCGATGCGCGGCCGGATGCGGTCATCCTGCGCCCGTCGCTGATGTTCGGGTCCAACGACAGCTTCTTCAACCGCTTCGCGGCGCTCGCCCGCATGGTGCCCGTCCTGCCGCTCGCCGGCGCGGATACCCGGTTCCAGCCGGTCTATGCGGGCGACGTGGCGGAGGCCATCGTGCGGGCGGTGGACGGCACGGTCCAGGGCGGACGCATCTATGAATGCGGCGGCCCGGAGATCCGCACGCTTCGCGAGCTGGTCGAGTTCGTACTGAAGGAGACGGAGCGCAGGCGCGCGATCATCTCCCTGCCGAAGTCCCTGGGCCGGACTCAGGGCACGGTCATGGGCGCCCTGAATGTCCTGACGCTCGGCCTCCTGCCGAATGAGCTTGTCATGACCCGCGACCAGGCGATCCTGCTGGAGAAGGACAACGTGGTTTCGGAGAACGCAATCCGCGAGGGCCGCACCCTGCAGGGCATCGGCATCACCCCGACCACCTACGAGGCCATCGCGCCGGCCTATCTGGTGCGCTTCCGCAAGAGGGGCCAGTTCAACCTGACCCGTAACGCCGGCAATATCCGTCCCGAGGGACAGGCCCCCAACTCAGAGCCGCTCTCCGGCCTCAACCCGGGGGAACGCCCCTCCCGCTAAGCGCCTGGCCGCCAGGCGCTTGTGCAGGTGGACCATCAGCGCTGCGCCGAAAATCGGCGTGACGAGGTTCAGGACCGGTATGAGGACAAGCCCTGCCAGAACCGCGCCGGCGGCCAGCACCGTGCCGCGGTTCTCGACGCGCATGCGCGACACGTCTTGGGCCGGCCAGAAGCGGCCGGCCGCGAGTTCGAAATATTCCCGTCCGAGGAGATAGGCGTTCGCGGCGAAGAACGCGACGATGTTGACGCCCGGGATGAAGAACAGAAGTAGGGCGACCAGGTTCACCAGAAGAGAGAGCCCGGCGAAGCGAAGGCCGTAGAGGATGGACTTGCCCAAGGGCAGCGCCTGTCCGGGCGGGTCGGCGGGATAATCCTTGCGCTCCACGACCTCGGCGACGTCATCGAGGAAATAGCCCGCCACGATGGCCGAGACGGCGGGCAGGAGATAGATGAGCGCCACGATGAGCCCGGCACCTGCAAGGAAATAGGCGAAGCTGTCGACCACGGGATAGGCGGCGACCAGGTCATGGCCCGTGAGGAGGTAATCGAGCAGGCGCGTGAGGCCGAGCCAGACGAGGACGAGCAGGGCCGCCGTCAGCCCGAGAGACTTCCACAAGATGGGTCGGAGCGCGGGCGAGAAGACCTCGCGGGCCGCAGCGAAAACCGCCTGGATCAGCATCTATCGTGTTCTCTTTCCATGACTGTCCGGGAGACGAGAGCTCTCCTCGCATGAGGCGCGGACTTTACTTATGAACGGACCCGCCGCAAGGCGAGGGGTGGAGGAAACTGTGCAGCCCGAAAGCTCATTCCTGTCGCCGGCCCTTCCTCAGGAGCCGGATGTGGTGATCGTCGGTGCGGGAAGCGCCGGAATTGCCGCCGCAAGGCGACTGATCGCAGCGGGGCTGACGGTGACGGTGCTGGAGGCGAGAAGCCGCATCGGCGGGCGGACCGTGACCCGCGCCATCAAGGGCCATCCCCTCGATCTCGGAGCGCACTGGCTCCACGCGGGACCGATCAATCCACTCGTGAAGCTGGGCCATGCCCGGGGCGAGCCCCTGCGCCGGGCCCCGGTGGACGGCCATGTCTTCGTGCGGGGAAGGCCGGCCGGCCGCGCCCAGAGCGCCGCCCTCGACCGGGCCTTCGCTATGGCCGACCGGGCAATGAACCAGGCCGCCAGGGCGCAGGAGGACCAGCCTGCGGCAAAGGCCCTGCCGCCCATGGGACCCATGGGCTCGAGGGTGAAGGAGATCCACGGGCTCGTTTCGGGCCGGCCCCTCGCTCAGGTGAGCCTGCACGATTTCCCGAGCATGGAATACGAGGATAACCTCTTCATCGCGGGCGGCTTGGGAGCCTATGTCGCCCGCCTCGGTCAGTGCCTGCCGATCCGGCTCGGCGTTGCCGTCCAGGCCGTCGACTGGTCGGGTCCGGGCGTTCGGATCGAGACCTCGGCAGGAGCCCTGAAAGCGCGTGCCGTTATCGTCACCGCTCCCATGGCCGTGCTGCAGCGGGAGGCGATCCGCTTCACGCCCTCGCTGCCCGATGCTGTCGAGCACGCGGTCCACGGCTTCACGCAGGGCGTCTACGAGCATATGGTGCTGCACTGGCCCGATTCGCCCTTCCGGGGCGCCGACCGGCTGGCGAGCCTTCTCGGCACCCGGCGGGAGCCGCCGGGCCTCCTGACCTGCATCGACGGCTCACCCTTCCATTTCTTCGAACTCGACCAGCCGGCCGCCGCCACGCTCGACGGGCGGGATGCGCATGCCCCTGCCCGCTTCGCGCGGGCGGTCCTGGCGGAGCATTTCGGGCATGGGGCGATCCGGAATCTGAGCGTCGTCTTCAGCACCGCCTGGCGGCACGATCCCTGGTCGCGCGCCTCCTGGGCGGTGGTGCCGCCGGGTCTCTACAGGATCCGCGATGTCCTGAAGGCTCCCGTCGCTGAGCGGGTGTGGTTTGCGGGCGAAGCGCTCTCGCGTGCGCAATGGGGCACGGCGGGCGGCGCATGGGAAGAGGGCGAACGGGTGGCAGGCGAGATCATCGCGCAGCTTCTCCCGAATCACCGGATGAGCGAAGAACCGGAGCCTATCGCTGCTCGTACTGGAAGTTGAGATAGGTCGACGTGAAATTGCCCACCTGCTTCAGGCGCTCCCAATCGAGGATCGTCAGGGCGTCGCCCTGCCACCGGATCAGGCCGTCCTTGCGCAGCTCCTGCAGGACGCGATTCACGTGGACGGTGGAGAGCCCGAGCGTATCGCCGAGTTCCGCTTGCGTCAGGGGAAGCCGGATCGTGTCTTCCTCGCTGCGCCCCACCACGCTGAGGCGCAGGAAGAGCTCGCAGATGAGATGCGCCATGTGAGCGGTCGCCGACAGCCGGCCCATGGCGGTGAGCCACTCGCGGTGGATCGCCCCGTCGATGAGGGTCATCAGCCAGAGAAGGCGTGTGAGATGGGGATGTTCGTCGGTGATCTTCTCGAGCGCCGCATGGGAAACGACGGCGATACGGCATGGGGTGAGAGCCACCACGCCGTGATCCATGGTCTTGAGCAGGAACGAGTGCAGGTCGACGAAATCGCCGGAGACGTGAATGGCCGTGATTTGCCGCCGGCCGTTCGACAGAATCTTGTAGCGGGCGGCGAACCCTTCGAGGAGCAGGCAACTCTCCGCCGGACGGTCGCCTTCCCGCACCACGTCCTCATCGGCCGCAACCACGCGGACCCGCGAGACTGCGTTTTCGAGCACCCTCTTCTCTTCGTCCGAGAGTCGGTCGCGCTGTTCAAGCCTGAGGATGAGGGGAGTGAGCATGCCGGATTTTCATTATGTTATGAAAACCTTCTGACTGCTCCCTGCCCGATCCTGCACTCACATATGTTACGCCGGTGAAAGTTCTTCACTTTCAGCCGCTCACCAAAGTTGAGCGATCACCTTAGAGCATGCTCGGGAGCACGCGGTCCGGCGGCTTGTGGCCGTCGACAAAGGCCCTGATGTTGACGATCACCTTCTCTCCCATGGCAATGCGGCCTTCGTGCGTCGCCGAGCCCATATGGGGCAACAGCACCACCTTCCCCTGCTTGGCGAGACGGACGAGGCGCGGATTGACTGCAGGCTCCTCCTCGAAGACGTCGAGGCCCGCCCCGGCGATCGCGCCGGATTCGATGAGCTTGATCAGCGCCGTCTCGTCGATGATCTCGCCGCGGGCCGTGTTCACGATGACCGCATCGGGCCGCATGAGCTTGAGGCGGCGCGCCGAGAGCAGGTGATAGGTCGCCGGCGTGTGGGGGCAGTTGACCGAGACGATGTCCATGCGCGCCAGCATCTGGTCGAGGGATTCCCAATAGGTCGCCTCGAGTTCGGCCTCGATTTTCGGGGGGACGTGACGCCGGTTGTGATAATGGATCGAGAGGCCGAAGGCCTTGGCGCGGCGGGCGAGCGCCTGGCCGATGCGGCCCATGCCGACGATGCCGAGGCGCTTTCCCGTGATCCGCCGCCCCAGCATCCAGGTGGGCGACCAGCCGGCCCAGTCGCCGTCCGGGATGACGCGCGCGCCTTCCGTGATCCTGCGGGCGACCGCGAGGATCAGCGCCATGGTCATGTCCGCCGTATCCTCGGTGAGGACGCCGGGGGTGTTTGTGACGGCAATCCCCTTCGCCACGGCCGCCGCAACGTCGATATTGTCGACGCCGTTGCCGAAATTGGCGATGAGCTTGAGATTCGGTCCCGCCTGCCCGATCACCGTGGAGTCGATCTCGTCCGTGATGGTGGGGACCAGGACATCGGCCGTTTTCACGGACTCGATCAGCTCCGCCGCCGAGAGGGGCTTGTCCTCAAGGTTGAGGCGCGTATCGAACAGCTCCCGCAGGCGCGTCTCGATCACATCGGGCAGACGGCGGGTGACGACGACGACAGGTCTCTTCTTCATCGGCTTGACGGCCCCAGCTCTCGAAAATCTCGGGAGGTTTCGAGAGTTTTCACACTCTCTTAACCCCGTTCCGGCGACTAAAGGGTGGCGAGCCGCCGCGTGGCAGGTCTCGCCAAGCTTCTCTACCAGAGGCTCCAGCCGAGAGACAAACCCAACTTGAGAGGAACCATGCGCAGGATCACCCTTGCCCTTGCCCTGTTGAGCGCGAGCACGGTGTCGGCCCTGGCGCAGCAGCCTCAGGGCTACCGCCTCGGCACCGGGCTTCCCGTGCCCCGCTATGTGAGCCTCAAGTCCGACCGGGTGAACCTGAGGGAAGGCCCCTCCAAGGATCACAGGACCGCCTGGGTGTTCCAGCGGGCCGGGCTCCCGGTCGAGATCATCGCCGAATACGAGACCTGGCGGCGTATCCGCGACGCGGAGGGAACGGAGGGGTGGGTTCTCCACTCCCTGCTCTCGGGACGGCGCACGGCCCTCGTGATGCCCTGGGCGAAGGGAGAGGCGGATCCGGTCGATCTCCTCGACAGGGCCGATTCCAAGGGCGGCGTGGTCGCCAAGCTCCAGCCCGGCGTGATCGCCAACATCAAGGGCTGCGACGGCAAGTGGTGCCGGGTTCTGATCGTGATGGACGGAGCGCGGGATCTCGACGGCTATCTGCAGCAGGAGAAGCTGTGGGGCGTCTACCCCAACGAGACGGTCGAGTAGGGCCAGGAACGATTTGCCTTTTGGCAACCACTTCCGATGCAGAACAGGGTTACAGACCATTTTTCCTGAAAGTCCGCTTCCATGACCCTTTCCCTCAGCATCAAGAACCTGCTGCCGATCCTTGCTCTGGTTCTCGGCGTCGCCTCCATCGTGGCTCCGCGCTTCCTCAACATCTTCGTGGCGATCTTCCTGATCGCCTTCGCGCTGGTCGGCTTCGGGCTGCTGCGCTGATTCCCGCCCCGCCTAGACAGCTCGGCGGCCGCGGATGAAGCGCTGGCCGAAGACGTTGAGCGCGAGCCCGATCACGATCACCGCCCCGCCGACGGCCTCGATGGGCTGCATCGCCTCGCCGAGGATGAGGGCCGAGCCGATAATCCCGGCCACCGGCACCAGAAGGGCGAAGGGCGTCACCGTCGCCGCCGGGTGGCGGGAGAGCAGATAGGCCCAGACTCCGAAGGCGAAGACCGTGGTCGGATAGGCGAGATAGGCCACTGCCGCCGCGGTGCCCCAGGTCATGTGGGAGAGGGCCGCCAGGACCTCCTCCGACCCGTTGAGCCAGAGCGAGAGCCCGAGCAAGGGCAGCGGCGCGACGAGGCTCGACCAGACGATGAAGCCCAGCATGTCCACGCGCCCCGCCCGCTTGGAGATAATGTTGGCCACGCCCCAGGAGGCCGCGGCCAGCACCGTCATCAGGAACGGGCCCGCGCCGCTGCCGCTCAGGCGGGGCAGGGCAATGAGGGCGAGGCCCAGGGCTCCCAGCACGCCGCCGGCGATCTGGTGCGGGCCGGGCCGCTCTCCCATGAGAAGCGCCGCGAACAGGATAGTGAAGAAGACCTGCGCCTGCATGACGAGGGAGGCAAGGCTTGCCGGCATTCCCAGCGCCAGGGCGGCGAAGAGGAGCCCGAACTGGGCGACCCCGAGAAAGAAGCCGTAGCCGACGACGTTGCGCCAGTCGGTCTGCGGACGCGGGACGAAATAGACGGCGGGCAGGGCGGCGAAGAAGAAGCGCAGGGCCGCCAGCAGCAGGGGCGGCGTGTCCCCGACGCCGATCTTGATCACGACGAAGCTGAGGCCCCAGATGATCGTGACGAGAACGGCGACGAGGCTGTGGCTGAGCGGCATGATCGGGTTTTCAGTGGCCGCTCGCGCGATGAGGCGGTGTCGTCGGGCGCTTCCTTAGGCCGACTTGCGGCGTAAGCGCACGATGACCTCGACGCCCGCCACTTCCATGCCCGGAGGAGGCTCGGGCAGCTCGGCGACGCTCACGCTGGCCGAAGGCATGTCCACGAGCTCGCCCTCGTCTTCCAGGAAGAAATGATGGTGCTCGGTGGGATTGGTGTCGAAATAGGCCTTGGAGCCGTCGACGGCGAGCTGGCGCAGGAGGCCGGCTTCCGTGAACTGGTGCAGTGTGTTGTAGACGGTGGCGAGCGAAACCGGGACGCGGGCCCTCGTCGCCTCGTCGAAGAGCATTTCAGCCGTGATGTGCCGGTCGCCCTTCCCGAACAGGAGCCAGCCCAGGGAGACTCGCTGGCGGGTCGGGCGCAGGCCGACGCGACGCAGCTTGTCCCGCAATTCGGACACGGGACATCCCTTCCGGTGGGCCGGAGGATTCGTGGCTTCGATATAGGCAGACAAGGGATCGGTCATCATCGGAACTGAATGCGAGAATAAGCGCTTCTATCATTACAATCATAGGAAAGCGAGGCCTCGACTGCAAGGCTGGCCCGGGATGGCGCTTAAGGGATGATCCTTAGATCAGGAAAAGAATTCCGACTCCTCGATCGGGTCCCTTTGATGGACGGCCAAGCCTGTGCTACCAGAGCCCCCACACCCATGGACCCCGGCTTCTCCGAGGCCATTTTGACGTCATGATGAAAGGATCGGCACCCGGCATGGCCCGCCAGTCCAGCTTTACTTACGAAGAGCTCCTCGCCTGCGGGCGTGGAGAATTGTTCGGCCCCGGCAATGCGCAGCTTCCGCTTCCGCCCATGCTGATGTTCGACCGCATCACCTCCATCGGCGAGGATGGCGGCGAGAACGGCAAGGGCCACGTGCGCGCCGAGCTCGATGTGAGGCCCGACCTCTGGTTCTTCCCCTGCCATTTCAAGGGCGACCCGGTCATGCCGGGCTGCCTGGGGCTCGACGCCCTGTGGCAGATGGTGGGCTTCTTCCTGGGCTGGTCCGGCTCGCCGGGCCGCGGCCGGGCCCTGGGCGTGGGCGAGGTGAAATTCGCCGACCAGGTGCTGCCTTCCGTCAAGAGGGTGGTTTACGGCGTCGACCTCAAGCGCATCTTCCGCTCCAAGCTGGTGCTCGGCATCGCCGACGGCTGGCTCGAAGCCGACGGCAAGCGCATCTACGAGGCCAAGGACCTGCGGGTTGGCCTGTTCCAGACCGAGGCGGCGGCGGGCGGCTGACGCCCCGAACCGCGCCGGCGGCGCAATCCGCCCCCTTTTGCCCCGCGGTGGAGCCCTGCTCCGTCGCGGGTTGACGGTTGAGAATGAGCGAGGTCGGCCTTAGGTGAATCAGGCTGGCTTTCGGTTTCCTAGGAAGAGGTAGGCTATGAGGCGCGTCGTCGTCACCGGAATGGGCATCGTGTCGTCCATCGGCAACAACACGCAGGAGGTGCTGGCCTCCCTGCGCGAGGCGAAATCCGGTATCAGCAAGGCCGATGACTACGAGAAGTACGGCTTCCGCTGCCAGGTGCACGGGGCGCCTTCCCTGAACCCGGAAGAGATTGTCGACCGGCGCGCCATGCGCTTCCACGCCAAGGGCACCGCCTGGAACCATGTGGCCATGGACCAGGCGATCCGGGACGCGGGACTGGAGGAGAGCGACATCTCCAACGAGCGCACCGGCATCATCATGGGCTCGGGCGGCCCCTCGACCCGAATCATCGTGGAGGCCGCGGACATCACCCGCGACAAGGGCCCCAAGCGGATCGGCCCCTTCGCCGTTCCCAAGGCCATGTCCTCCACCGCCTCGGCGACGCTGGCGACCTGGTTCAAGATCAAGGGCGTGAACTATTCGATCTCGTCCGCCTGCGCGACCTCGAATCACTGCGTCGGCAACGCCTATGAGATGATCCAGTACGGGAAGCAGGACATCATGTTCGCCGGCGGCTGCGAGGACCTGGACTGGACCATGTCCTCCCTCTTCGACGCCATGGGCGCCATGTCCACCAAGTACAACGACCGGCCGGCCACCGCCTCGCGCGCCTATGACGCGAACCGGGACGGCTTCGTCATCGCCGGCGGCGCGGGCGTGCTGGTGCTAGAGGAGCTGGAGCACGCCAAGGCGCGCGGCGCCAGGATCTACGGCGAGATCGTCGGCTACGGCATGACCTCGGACGGCCACGACATGGTCGCGCCTTCGGGCGAAGGCGCGGTGCGCTGCATGCGCATGGCCCTCCAGAACGTCCATGACCCGATCGACTACATCAACCCGCACGCCACCTCGACGCCTGTCGGCGACGAGAAGGAGATCGAGGCGATCCGCGAAGTCTTCGGCTCCGGCGACAAGTGCCCGCCGATCTCTGCGACGAAATCGCTCACCGGCCACTCCCTGGGCGCCACCGGCGTGCAGGAGGCGATCTATTCGCTCCTCATGATGAACAACCGTTTCATCTGCGAAAGCGCCCATATCGAGGAGATCGATCCGGCTTTCGCCGACATGAACATCGTCCGCAAGCGGATCGACGAGGCGAAGATCGATACGGTTCTCTCGAACTCGTTCGGCTTCGGCGGCACGAATGCCACACTCGTCTTCAGCCGCTACACCGGATAAGGAATCGTCACAGGACTGAGACAGCGCCATGCGATGTCCCCGAATCACAAGAAGGGGACTCACATGGACATGCTCACCGATACCGTCATAACGGCTCGCGATGATCGCCCGGACATTCAGGGGCGGCATCGACAAGAGCCGATGCACAGGGGGACCCGAGTGAACGGTCTGATGCACGGAAAGCGCGGCCTCATCATGGGCGTCGCGAACGACCACTCAATAGCCTGGGGCATTGCCAAGACCTTGTCGCAGCACGGGGCGGAGCTCGCCTTCACCTATCAGGGCGATGCGCTGGGCAAGCGCGTCACTCCCCTGGCGCAGTCGCTCGGCTCCAACCTCGTCCTGCCCTGCGACGTGGAGGACATCGCCTCCGTCGACGGCGTGTTCGAGACCCTCGACCGGCACTGGGACAGCCTCGATTTCGTGGTCCACGCCATCGGCTTTTCCGACAAGTCGCAGCTCAAGGGCCCCTACGTGGACGTCACCACCCGCGAGAACTTCTCCCGCACGATGGTGATCTCCTGCTTCTCCTTCACGGAGATCGCCCAGCGCGCCGCCAAGCGCATGAGGAACGGCGGATCGCTCCTCACCCTCACCTATGGCGGCTCCACCCGGGTGATGCCGAACTATAACGTGATGGGCGTGGCGAAGGCAGCGCTGGAAGCCTCCATGCGCTACATCGCCTCCGATCTGGGCCCGCACGGCATCCGCTGCAACGCCATCTCGGCCGGTCCCGTCCGCACGCTGGCAGGCGCCGGCATTTCGGACGCGCGCCTCATGTTCACCTACCAGAAGGCGCATGCTCCGCTTCGCCGGACGGTGACCATCGAGGATATCGGCGGCTCGGCGCTCTATCTGCTCTCGGACCTCTCGAACGGGGTGACCGGCGAGATCCACTACGTGGATTCGGGCTACAACATCATCTCGATGCCCCGTCCCGACGTGCTCAAGGCCCAGGACGCCGCGGGCGTGACGGGCGAAGAGGCCTAAGGCCCGAGCGGCTCCCGCCTCTTACGGACAGGATCAGGCCTGCCTCCATGCCAGAGGCAGGCCTTTTTCGTGCCTCGGGCTCGACCGGTCAGTTCGGCTGATGGTCGTTGGTTCCGACCACCTCGCCCTTGGCCAGCACATGTCCCTGCATGGCCTTGAGAAGGTCCTCCCGGGTGGCCCCGGGCTTCAGGTCAAGGGTCTTGTCGAGGGCGAAGACCTGGAAATGGTAGCTGTGTGCGCCGTCGGGGGCCGGGGGTTTCATGCCGAAATTCCCTGTCGAGCCGCGGCTGTTGACGCCCTGCTTCGCGCCCTCGGGCAGCGGGATCGCCGGATCGGTAGGCACCCCTCGCGCAGAGAGGTCGTGTCGGCCGGGATGTTGTAGGCGACCCAATGGGTGAACGGCTTGTCGCCCGGCGCGTCGGGATCGTCCACCACGACGGCGAAGGAGCGCGTTCCCTCCGGGGCGCCGGACCAGGACAGGGGCGGCGAGGCATTCTCGCCATAGGCCGAATGGGTCATCGGAATCGACTCCTGCGGCTGGGGCCGAGGAACTGACCTGGAGCGATTCGGACTGTTTCGCATCGACGACGTTGAGCGCGATGTCCTGAAACATGGCCGTCTGATCCCGCATGGGCGCAGCCGAACTGGCGCCGGCCTGCACGGACGAGGTCGCCTCCGGCTGCTCGGGTCCCTGATAGGCCACGCGGTAGATGACGCCGTTGGAATCGTCCGCCACGAGGAGGGCGCCGTCGGCCGCGACGGCGATGCCGGCCAGACGGCCGAGATAGCCGTAGCTCCCGCCTTCCTCGGAGAGGAAGCCCGTCAGGAAGGGCTCGGCGCTCTGGGGCTCACCGTTCCCGAAACGGACCCGCACGACCTCGTGGCCGCTCGGCGGCTTACGGTTCCAGGAGCCGCGCATGGCGATGAAAGCGTCGCCGCGGTAGTCCGGCGGGAAGGCATCGCCATCGTAGAACGCCATCTGCATCGGCGCGGCATGGGGCGTGTAGCCCAGGAGCGGCTGGGTGCTCGCGGCAGCCCATTGCGCAAGGGTGATGTCGCCGGGCGGGTCGTCCTGCGGGTTGAACTCGCCCATGCCGTAGATATAGGGCCAGCCGTAGCGCCTACCCTCCTCGATCCGGTTCAGCTCCTCGATCTGGGTGTTGTCGCCGAGCCAGTCGATCCCGTGGTCCATGCCATAGAGGACCCGGGTCTCGGGGTGCCAGTCGAAGCCGATGGTGTTGCGCAGCCCCGAGGCGAAGATCCTGCGGGATGAGCCGTCGGGCTCCGCCTGGACGAGAGTGGCGTTCTCCGGATCGGTCTCGCCGCAGGCGTTGCAGGTGGATCCGACCGAGATGTAGAGCTTGCCGTCCGGGCCCATGGCGATGGTGCGGTTCGGATGCTGCCCGGCGGCGGGCAGGTCGTCGATGATGCGCTGCAATTCGCCGAACGAGCCGTCGTCCCGGATCGGCGCGGTATAGACGTCGTTGACCGTGACCAGATAGGCCGTGCGCCCGTCGATGGCGATTCCGTGCATGCCGGAGCGGCTTGCGATGGAGCGCGTCTCGTCGGCCGTGCCGTCGCCGTTGGTGTCTTTCATCATGACCACGTCGCCGACGGAGCGGCGGGTCGCATAGACCGTTCCGTCCTCCCCCACCGCGAGCATGCGCGGGTTCACGAGGTCGCGTGCGAAGACGGAGACCGAGAATTTCTGCGGAGCCTTGATGCGCCGGGCGATCTCCTCGGCCGTCGGCTCGAGCTTGCGCGGCTCGAGGACATGGCCGGTCACGACGGCATTGGAATATTCCCGACCTTGCCTCCCAGGGCGAGAACCGGGAGGGCGAGAAGGCTCACGCCGGCGAGAAGCGGGGCGGTCAGGAGCGAGCGGGGCATGGACGGCTCCGGGCTGGTGGAGGTTGCCCGGTCAACGGCCAGCCGGATGCACCGTTCCGCGTTCGGGAGTGAGCGGCTTCCAAAACCTGGATCGGTGAAAGACGAGAACGGGAAGCTCCTACCGCCCATGGGCCAGAAGGCTGGCCTAAGGCCATGCGCGTTTCCGCAAGCCTCGCCTGTCGAAATTTCAGGGAAGGTGCCGCAGAGGCAGCCCACAAGAAACGTATCTGCGGATAGTCTTCGCGTGGCTTGTCTGAGATTGCCCCATCGAACTTTCATCCTGATGGACAGCAACGGCAATGTGGTTCAAGGAAGTATCCTGTTTCCTGCAGTACGCTAGTTTCAATCATGCAACGGCTCGACTCCACAGCCTCGGCCCAGGCCCATGACACATCCTGCGAAGGAATGTCGGAACTGCATCACAACACTTCGCCTACCGCCGAGAGCCTGTATCGTTACGCCGTTGAATTGAGCCGCCAGATCCCTTGGGCCTCCGATGCCGGGGGAAAGATCCTTGAGATCGGCCCTGGCGCATTCGAGCGGCTGGGCGTGGCTTCGGACCAGCTTGTCGGGACCGGGTGGACGGCGCTCGTTCACCCGGACGATCTGCCTCTCCTCGTCGAGTCCAGGCGAAAGAGCCTGGCGTCCGGGGACTCCTATCTGTGCGAATACAGGATCAAATTCGTCGACGGCACCTACCGCTGGTGTCGTTCCAGTGCGGGAGCGCACAGGGACGAAACCGGAGCGATCGCATTCTGGTACGGCACGACGGAAGATATTCACGACCGGAAAGAGGCGGAGTTCGCACTTCAAAACCATGCCCGTGTTCTGGAAATGGTGGCCGCAGGTCAGCCTGTCGGCGATATTCTCGGAGCCCTCTGCCTCCTGGCGGAGGCGCAGCTTCCCGATGCGCGCTGCTCGATCCTGCTTCGCGATGCGGAGAACGGCGTACTTCGCCACGGGGCGGCTCCCCGCCTGCCTGCCGCCTACAGTGCGGCCATCGACGGTCTGGGCATCGGGCCGGAGGTGGGCTCATGCGGGACGGCCGCCCATGCGCAATGCAGTGTCATCGTCTCCGACATCGCATCCGATCCCTTATGGGCGCGGTGGCGCGATCTTGCCCTCGAGCACGGCCTGCGCGCCTGCTGGTCGAAGCCGATTTTCTCGCGATCCGGGGAGGTGCTCGGCACTTTCGGCTTCTACTACGACGAGCCGCGCACGCCGACATTCCACGAGATGGAGCGCATGGAGGCCGTGCTGCATCTGGCGGCTCTCGCCATCGAGCGGCAGCGAAACGATGCCGCTCTGCGTGAGAGCGAGGAGCATCACCGTCACTCCGTGGAGCTCAACCCGCAGATCCCTTGGACCGCCGACGCGCAGGGCAACATTCTCGATGTCTCGTCCCGGTGGCAGGACAGAACGGGCCTGGCCCTGGAGGAGGCGCTGGGCGCCGGCTGGCTCAAGGTGCTTCATCCCGATGACGTGGCTAGAACCAGGGACCGGTGGATTCACTCCCTGGAAGCGGGTTCGGCCTACGATTCCGATCATCGGCTCCGGACAGCTGGCGGCGCCTACCGCTGGCATCGGGCGCGTGCCGCGGCGAGGCGCAATGCAGATGGCGTCATCGTCCGCTGGTACGGCACGCTCGAAGATATCCACGACCAGAAGCTCACGGAAGAGACGCTGCGCTGGGCGGCCCACCACGACGATCTGACGGGGCTCGCCAACCGCAGGCTTTTCCGCGAGCACCTGCAGCGGGCGCTCGAGGGAATCTCGGGACCTCATTGCGCGACCGGCCTTCTGGTCATGGATCTCGATCACCTCAAGCAGATCAACGACAAATTCGGTCACGATGCCGGCGACGACCTGCTGAAGGAGTTCGCCCAAAGGCTCCGCACCGTCGTGAGGACCACGGACATGGTCGCCCGTCTGGGCGGCGACGAATTCGCCGTCCTCCTGCCCCAGGTCGCAGGCGAGACCGGTATCGCCGCGGTCGCCATGGCCATCCTGGAGCGCATGCAGGAGCCCCTGAAACGCGATGGGAAGCTGATGGACTGCCGCACCAGCATCGGCGGCGCTATCGCGCTTGGGCGCGGCGTGAGCCCCGAGGAGCTTCAGAAACAGGCCGACCTCGCGCTCTACCGCAGCAAGGCCTCAGGGCGCGGCGTGTTCAAGATGTTCGTCCCCGCCATGAGTGAGGCGGCGCAAAAGGCAGCCTCCGCCCTGGAAGTGGCGAACCTTGCACTGGCATCGCAATGGATCGTTCCGTTCTACCAGCCCAAGGTGTTGCTGGCCTCAGGGGCCCTCGGGGGATTTGAGGCCCTCCTGCGGTGGCGGCATCCCCGCGACGGCATTCAATCGCCCGATTCCATAGCTGCAGCCTTCAACGACAAGGAACTCGGAGCCGCCATTGGCGAGCGCATGCGTTCCTGCGTGTTCAGGGATATGCGCAGCTGGCTCGAAGCCGGTCTGGAATTCGGGCGCGTCGCCATCAATGTGTCGGCGGCCGAATTCCGGCGTGACGATTATGCGGAGCGTGTTCTGGAGGAGCTGAGACGGGAAGGCGTGCCGGCGCGCTGCCTCGAAGTGGAGGTGACCGAGAGCGTATTTCTTGGCTCAGGCGCGGAATTCGTGGAGCGGGCCCTGCGGACCCTCAGTGCGGAAGGCGTGACGATTGCGCTGGACGATTTCGGGACCGGCTATGCCTCGCTCTCCCACCTCAAGCGCTTTCCGGTCCACGCGATCAAGATCGACCGCTCCTTCGTGGGCGGCCTGGAGACGGATGCGGGGGATGCGGCCATCGTCAGAGCGCTCTTGAGCCTCGGCCGCAATCTCGACATCGAGGTCGTTGCCGAAGGCGTCGAAACCGCCTTCCAGGCGACCCTTCTGCAGCGCATGAGCTGCGATCTGGTGCAGGGATACCATTTCGGACGGCCTGCGCCTGCAGAGGACATTCCTTGCCTGATCGTTTCATGGGCGGGAGCCTGACAGCCTTTAGTCACTCGTCGTCGGGCACCTCGTCATAGCACAGCGCCCATCCCGCCCCGGCGAAGCAGCACCGGCCGGGCGGCGGATTGGCCCGCCAGATCAGGCTGCGCGCAAACTCCATCCCACCGCGCTCGAAGGCGGCCTGCAGGGCCTGCCTGTCCTCTCCGGGTTGCGACAGGCGGCCTTCCGCGCAGACGAAAGCGGCAGGCCCGAGCCAGCGGACGGCAAAACCGCCCGCTTTCCGGGTCACGCACAGCCCCGCACCATAAAGCGAGTGAACGCCGCCCCAGGGACTCGGCTTGGGGCGCGGCACTCCGAGCGGGAAGACGAGCCGGCCGCCCGGCCGCAGATTCTCGACCCAGGTCTCGGCAGGCCGTTCGACCGCGAAATTCACATAGACGGCATCCACGGACTCCCGCGGCCATTCGGCTCCATCGCCCTGGATGACCGTGACGTTCGGCCGCCCGGCGAGATTGGTCCGGGCGCGCTCGGCAAGGTCCGGGTCGAACTCGACGGCCAGCACATGGCCGCTCTCGCCGACGAGATGGGCCAGGAGAGCCGTGTAGTAGCCCGTTCCCGCACCGATATGAGCAACGCGCTCGCCCTGTTTCAGGTCCAGGGCATGGAGCCAGCGCGTATGCAGGGAGGGGCTGCCGTTGTTGATGCCCCGGCGCGATGCGAGCGCGAAAAGCGCATCCTGATACAGCACCACGGGATCGGCCGACGGGACAGGCGCATAGCCCATCGGTGGGCGGGACATATGCCAGGGCGGATCACCCAGAAAGCGCTCCCGTGGCACAGCGGCCAGAGCCTCCTCGAGCCGGGGATCGTCTTCGATGCCGACGAGAGCCAGCATCTGCCTGGCATAGGCCCGCCGGACCACGGCGAGTTCGTCTTCGCTGAATGCCCAGTCGTTCATGACCTGCTCCTCCGGCTGCAAGCTTTGGACGAGCAGGGCGAAATGGCAATGACAAGCTTTGCCTTTCACGAAGGTGCGAGAAGCTTGGCCTTGCCATCGCCACGATCGGGCGACACGAGGGGGCCTCCTGTACGAATCGACCCAATGATCCTGTCCCGCCGAACCCTTCTCGCCGGTCTTGCCGCCTCCGGCGTCAGCGCCCCCGCCTTCTCGCAGTCGGCCCCGGAGCCGCAGCTTGTTCCCATCGAGCTGGTCGAGGATATGCTCGCCCTGCCGTCGATCGTGAAGCTCGGTCACAAGCACGGCGACGTGATCATGATCGAGTACTTCGACTACAATTGCCCCTGGTGCAAACGCTCGGCGCAGGATCTACCGGCGCTTCTGAAGGCGGAGCCGGATCTCTCCTACGTGCTGGTGAATTTCGCCGTGCTCGGCATCCCCTCGGTGACGGCGCACAAGGTGGCGCTCGCCTATCTCCGGCTCTACGGGCCCGACCGATACTTGCCCCTGCATCTCGCCCTGTTCGGCCTGCGCGGAGCGGTCGACGGAGAGCGGGCGCTCAAGGAGGCGGAGCGTCTCGGCGGCGACCGCAGGCGCCTGGAGGAGGCCGCCAACGCGGAGCGCACGGCCCAGTGGATGAAGGATACCTTCCAGATCGGCAATTCGCTCGGCTTCATCGCCACCCCGTCCTTCCTGGTCGCCACGCAGTCCTATGTGGGCGGGATGACGCTGGACCAGAAGCGCGAGGCCATCGCACAGGCCAGAGGGTAGTCTCCCCATCGCTTCTTAGACATTCGCCGTAAGACCAGATAAGGGCCGGAAGGCATGTCGCTTCTCCGCTCTTCCCTGCTGGTCGGCCTCGGCTCCATCGCATCGCGCATCCTGGGCTTTGCGCGCGATATCCTTTTTGCGCAGGCGCTCGGCGCAGGCCCGGTGGCGGATGCATTCCTCGCCGCCTTCCGCTTTCCCAACCTGGTGCGCCGCATCGTCGGCGAAGGCGGGCTCAACCCGGCCCTTGTGCCTGCCCTGAGCCGCCTGGAGCAGGACGATTCGGCTCGAATGGCGGGCGATGTGGTGAGCGCCTTTGCCCTCGCGCTCCTAGGCCTCACGGCCCTTGTGGAAATCGGGGCGGGCCTCTTGGCCCTTTTTCTCGCGCCGGGCCTCCACGACGATGGGATGCTGGCTCTCGTCGCGCTCTATACCCGCCTCGCCTTTCCCATGGTGTTCGGCGTCACGCTCGCCTCGATCCTCGCCGCATTCCTGAATATGCGCGGGCGCTTTACCGCCACAGCCTTTGCACCGCTCGCCGTCAATGGCGGACTGATCCTGGCGCTTGTCGTCCTGGAGATCGGGTTCACGCTTCCCATGAACGAGAAGGCCGCCTGGCTGGCCGTGGCGTCGAGCCTTGCAGGGCTGCTCCAGCTTGCGCTCGTCGCCGCGGCTTTGCGCAGGAGCGAGACGCGGATCGTCCGCTTCCGACGCCCCCAATGGTCCCCTGCCCTGAAGAACCTTCTGCTCTCGGGTTTTCCGGTGCTCGTCGCCAGCGGCGCGGTGCAGCTCTTCTTTCTGGTCGGCGCTCAAGTCGCCTCGTTCTGGCCGTCGGGCGTCTCCTGGCTCTACTACGCGGACCGGGTGGTGCAGCTGCCCCTCGGGCTCATGGCGGCCGTAGGAGCGAGCGTTCTGCTGCCGGAACTGGCACTACGTCTCCAGGCAGGCGAGACCTGGGCGGTCGTCCGGGCGCAGAACAAGGCACTCGAGGTGGCGCTGCTGCTCGCGTTGCCCGCAAGCGCTGCTCTCTTTATCCTGGCCGAGTCCATGACCGCGATCCTGTTCGAGCGGGGAGCCTTTCTCGTCTCCGACGCCCGAGGCACGGCCCGTGTCCTGATGGGCTTGAGCCTGGGACTGCCCTTCGCCACCGCCGCAAAGGTGCTGAGCCAGACCCTTTTCGCCCGCGGGTCCTTGCGGGCGACCATCGTTGCGGCGGGGATCGGGATGCTCGCGACCCTTGGCGCGGCCCCTCTCCTCGGCTGGCCCTACGGTCCGCCGGGCATCGCCCTTGGGATCAGTCTGGCCTGTATGGCCCATGCGGCCGCAATCCTCTGGTGGCTCGCCCGCTTCGGCCTCTGGTCGCCGGATCGGCCCTTCTTCGACCGTCTCGGGCGAATCGCCTTCTCGACCCTTGCCATGAGCGCGGGGCTCCTGGCGGCGAGGAGCCTTGCCCCTCCGGCGGGAGCGGCAGGGCTGGCGGCCTTCTGTTTCGGCGGGCTCTTGCTCTACGCCCTTGCTGCCTGGCTGACCGGCGCCATCACCCGCGACGATTGGGCCTCTATTGCGAAAAAAGCGTGAGACCGCTTGCATCGTGGCGCGGCCCTGTCATAACCCCCGCCGCAATCGGAGCATTTCTCAATAGGGGCCTATCGCGTTCCAGACCGAGGAAATGCCGGCAGGAAAGATGTTGGAAAAGGCGATGGCGCAGTTCAAGGAACTCGTTTTCTCGGGGGTTCAGCCGACCGGCAATCTCCACCTCGGGAACTACCTCGGCGCAATCAAGCGCTTCGTCACCATGCAGGAGACGCACGACTGCATCTATTGCGTGGTGGACATGCACGCCATCACCGTCTGGCAGGACCCCAAGGAGCTGGCGCGGCAGATCC
Source organism: Microvirga roseola (assembly GCF_020866965.1). Classification (GTDB taxonomy): domain Bacteria; phylum Pseudomonadota; class Alphaproteobacteria; order Rhizobiales; family Beijerinckiaceae; genus Microvirga; species Microvirga roseola. Next base: position 72,330 of record NZ_JAJATX010000012.1, on the reverse strand, counting down.
GTGAGGTGACCGCCGCCTTCCTCGCTGCCGGCATCGACCCGAAGAAGCACATCGTCTTCAACCAGAGCCAGGTGGCCGAGCATGCGGAGCTCGCCTGGGTGTTCAACTGTATCGCCCGCATGGGCTGGGCGAATCGCATGACCCAATTCAAGGAGAAGGCCGGCAAGGACCGGGAGAACGCCTCCGTGGGCCTCTTCGCCTATCCGATGCTGATGGCGGCCGACATCCTGGTCTACCGCGCCACCCATGTGCCGGTGGGCGAAGACCAGAAACAGCACCTGGAGCTGACCCGCGACATCGCCCAGAAGTTCAACAACGACTTCTCGGAATCGATTGCCGAGCACGGCTTCGGCGACGCCTTCTTCCCCCTGACCGAGCCCATGATCCAGGGCCCGGCCACGCGCATCATGTCCCTGCGCGACGGCTCGAAGAAGATGTCGAAATCGGACCCGTCCGATTACTCGCGCATCAATCTCACGGACGATGCGGACACCATCGCCCAGAAGATCCGCAAGGCGAAGACCGATCCCGAGCCCCTGCCCTCCGAGGTGGAAGGCCTGAAGGCGCGTCCCGAGGCCGACAACCTGGTCTCGATCTATGCCGCGCTCATGGACACGACGGCGGAGGAGGTGCTGCGCCAGCATGGCGGCTCGCAGTTCTCCGGCTTCAAGGCGGCCCTCGTGGACGTGGCGGTGACGAAGCTCGCCCCCATCGCCGACGAGATGCGCCGCCTCATGGCCGATCCCAGCCATATCGATGCGGTGCTCACCAAGGGCTCCGACCGGGCCCGCACGATTGCCTCCGAGACCATGAAGGCGGTGAAGGACATCGTCGGCTTCGTGCGCCCCCGGTAAGGCCCGGCTTGCTCCCGGCCGCAAGGCAGGGCAGCATCGGGCCGATGCGGGAGAACGTGCTGTGAGCGGCAAACGGCAATCCTACGAGGCCGGCCACCGGCCGAAATTCATGGTGGTGATCGACAAGACACCGGAATGCGCCCGGGCGGTTCACTTCGCCTCCCGGCGTGCAGCCCGCACGGGCGCGAGCATCATCATGCTCTCGGTCGTCGATCCGCCCGATAATTTCGAGTGGATCGGCGTCGGCGAAGCGATGATCGAGGAGGCCCGCGAGGAGGCCGAGAAGCGGCTCGAGAATGCGGCCCGCGAGGCGCGCAACGCCGCCGGCGTGGAGCCGGAGCAGGTGATCCGCGTGGGCAGTCGGGCCGAGGAGATCATCGCGCTCATCAACGAGGACGAGGATATCTCATTCCTCGTGCTGGCTGCCGGCGCAAGCAAGGAGGGCCCTGGTCCCCTGGTTTCGACGCTTGCCGGCAAGGCCGCCTCCACCTTTCCGATCCCGATCGTCATCGTGCCCGGCGGCCTGACGGACGAGGAGATCGACGCGCTGGCGGGGTAACGGCCTCCTCATTCTCCCCTTGGAATCCGCCTCGTCCCGATCCACATTGGAAATGGAACCTGTTAGAATAATTCTAAGACCCCAACTCGGCCGGCCTTGAACCGGCGCAGAGGACCACAAGCGATGTTCATCCAGACTGAAGCCACTCCAAATCCAGCCACCCTGAAGTTCCTGCCCGGCCGCGTTGTCATGCCGGAGGGCACCTTCGAGGCGAAGACCCCCGAACAGGGCGAGGTTTCGCCCCTGGCCCAGCGCCTCTTCGCCGTGCCGGGCGTCACCGGCGTCTTCTTCGGCTACGACTTCATCACCGTTACTAAGGCCGACGGCGAGTGGCAGCACCTGAAGCCGGCCATTCTCGGTGGGATCATGGAGCATTTCATGACCGGCGCACCGCTCTTCGCGAACGGTTACGGCGCAACGGATGACGACGGCGAGGAGTTCTTCGACCCGGAAGACGCCTCCACGGTGGAGACGATCAAGGAGCTGCTGGAGACCCGCATCCGCCCGGCGGTGGCGGGCGACGGCGGCGACATCACCTTCCGCGGCTTCAAGGACGGCACCGTCTATCTCGTCATGAAGGGCGCCTGCTCGGGCTGCCCCTCCTCGACCGCGACCTTGAGGCACGGGATCCAGAATCTGCTGCGCCACTTCCTCCCGGACGTGCGCGAGGTGCAGGCGGTTTGATCCTGCCCCGAGGGCTCTAGAATTACGGGCGCGGCCTCAAGGGACCGCGCCTTTTTCTTTGGGAGGTTTTCTTTGCCAAGCCTATCCGACGCCGCCCTCGACCAGCTCTTCCGCGAGGCCCGCACCCACCGCTGGTGGGAGGACAGGCCGATCCCCGAGGAGACCCTTCGGGCCGTCATTGACCTCGCCAAGCTAGGACCGACGAGCGCCAATTCCTGTCCGGGACGCTTCGTCCTCGTCGTGTCGCGGGAAGCAAAGGAGAAGCTGAAGCCCCATCTCGACGAGGGCAATGTGCGCCAGACCATGAGCGCACCGGCGACCGTGATCGTGGCCCACGACATGGAGTTCTACGAGAAGCTCGATTTCCTTGCTCCGCACAGCAAGGACGCGCGGAGCTGGTTTGCGGGCAAGCCGGACGTCATCGAGAAGGCAGCCTTCCAGGGCTCCTTGCTTCAGGGGGCCTACGTCATCATGGCGGCCCGGGCGCTGGGGCTCGATTGCGGCCCCATGGGCGGGTTCGACCGCAAAGGCGTGGACGAGACCTTTTTCCCGGACGGCAAGATCAAGTCGAACTTCCTCATCAATCTCGGCTACGGGCTGAAGGAGAAGCTCCATCCGCGCCAGCCGCGTTTCGCCTTCGAGGAGTTCTGCACGATCCTTTGATCGCGACACGAAACAGGTTTCCTCCGCTCCGGATCATGCTCTAAAGCATCGGACCCGAAGGTGGATTTGCACTTCTGGGATCCCATCGATGCTTTCTCTTTGAATGAGAGCATCGTGCGGAAAATCGGATCCACTTTTCCGCACGATGCTCTAAAGATGCGTCCGAGATCACGGAGATGAACCTTGCGCGTCCTTGCCATCGACACGGCGCTCGGCGCCTGCTCGGCCTGCATCTGGCAGGCAGGAGACGAGGAGCCCATGGCCGTCGAATCCATCGCCATGGAGCGCGGCCATGCGGAGGCCCTGCTGCCGCTCATCGACCGGGTGGCGAGCCAGGTGGAGAGGGGGTTCAAGAGCCTCGACCGGGTCGCCGTGACGGTCGGGCCCGGCAGCTATACGGGCCTCAGGGTCGGCATCAGCGCCGCCCGGGGCATTGGGCTGGCTGCCGGCATCCCGGTGGTGGGCGTCGCGACGCTCTCGGCCTTCATCGCCCCGCTCATGGCCGGCCAGGAGAGGCGCGGACTCTTCACCGCCGCCATCGACGCCAAGCACGGGCATATCTACATCCAGGCCATCGCGCCCGGCGGCCGCGCGATCATCCCGCCGAGCCTCCTGAGCTTCAGGGACGCTCTCCGTCTTCTCGGCTCGGGCCCCATTCTCGTCACCGGTTCGGCGGCGGCGATGCTGGCCGCCGAGGCGCGGATCCATGGCATCGAGGCCAGAATCGCCGATGTCTCGCCTTTCCCCAACATCACCTGGGTGGCGCGGCTCGGGGCGCTCGCCGATCCGAATCAGGCCCTGCCGAAGCCGCTCTACCTGCGTGAGGCCGACGCCAAGCCGCAGTCAGGCGCGCGAATCGCCCGGCAATGAGCTTTCTCGACCGGTTCACGAAGCCGCCTGCCCCGCGAATCGAGCCGATCGGGAGCGAAGCCGCCGCGCGGCTTGCTGCGATCCATGCCGCCTCGTTCTCGCGGTCCTGGAGCACGCTGGATTTCGAACGTCTGCTGGGCGAACGCGGGGTCATCGGCGACGGGCTTTTCCTCGGGCGCAGCGAGAAGCCTGCGGGTTTCGTCCTGTCGCGGATCGTGGTGGACGAGGCGGAAATCCTCACGGTGGCCCTGGCCCCCGAGGCGCGCGGGCGCGGTCATGCCATCCCCCTCCTCTCCTGCCATCTGGAGGAGCTTTCCCGTCGCGGAGTCCGCAAGGTCCATCTTGAGGTCGAGGAAGGAAACCAGCCGGCCATCGCCCTCTACCGCCGCCTCGGTTTCCGGGAGATCGGACGCCGGACGGGCTATTATCTCAAGCCCGACGGGGCTCGGCTTGCCGCCCTGACCATGGCTTTGGACCTGTAGCCCTGCCGGGCGGCGTCCGCTATGAAGGCTGCGAGGGGAGTCAGCAAGCCTTGGCCGTGAAGTCCGTGAAATCCGCGAAAGCGCGCCGTTCGGACGCCATCGAGCGCGCCTGCCGCGAGAAGGGCCTGCGCATGACCGGCCAGCGCAAGGTCATCGCGCAGATCCTCGATTCCGCCGAGGACCACCCCGACGTGGTGGAGCTGCACCGCCGCGCGGCCGAAGTGGACGACCGCATCTCGCTCTCCACCGTCTACCGGACCGTGAAGCTCTTCGAGACGGAGGGCATCCTCGAACGGCTCGATTTCCGCGACGGCCGATCCCGCTACGAGCAGGCGGCCCGTGAGCACCACGACCACCTCATCAATCTCGAAACCGGCGCCGTGATCGAGTTCCGCTCCGAGGAGATCGAGGCGCTGCAGACTGAAATCGCGCGGCGGCTCGGCTACAAGGTCGTCTATCACCGGCTCGAGCTTTACGCAGTGCCCCTCCCGAAGGGACCGAAGGACGACACGTGATCCGGATCGCAAGCTATGCCAGGCTGCTGCTGCTCGGCCTGTGCTGCCTCGTGCTCATCCCCCTGCAGATGCTCGCCCTCCGCTTCGGCTGGTCGATGCTGCATGACGTGCCCACGTGGTTTCACCGCATTCTGCTGCGCCTCTTCAATGTCCGCGTGATCGAACGCGGAAAGCCCCCGGGGAGGACCGCGACCCTGGTGGTGGCGAATCATGTCTCCTGGCTCGACATTCCCGTCATCGGATCGCTCCATCCGCTCTCCTTCATCGCGAAGTCCGAGATCGAGAACTGGCCGGTGGTCGGCCTTCTCGCGAAGCTCCAGCGTTCGGTCTTCATCGACCGGCAGCGCCGGAAGGCGACAGCCGAGGTGAACGATGCGCTGGCCCACCGGCTGGTGAAGGGCGAGGTGATCGTGCTGTTTGCGGAAGGCACGACGGGCGATGGCAACCGACTCCTCCCCTTCCGCTCCTCCCTTGTGGGTGCCGCTCAGACGGTTCTCGTGCAGGACAGCATGGAGCGGGTGAATCTGCAGCCGCTGGCCATCGCCTATACCGGCCGCCATGGTCTGCCTATCACCCGGCGCGACCGTCCCTTCATCGCCTGGTACGGCGACATGGATCTTGGCCCTCATCTCAAGCTGTTCATCGAGGGCCACCCCATCGACGTGGTCGTGACCTGGGGCGAGCCGATCCCCTTCAACGGCAACCGCAAACAGGCAACCCAGGCCGCCGAGGCCGAGGTGCGCCGGGCGCTGAAGGCTGCGTGATCGCCCGTTACGGCTGCCACGCAGCCTCGGCGGCCGCCTGGACCCTGGCTTCGTCGAGGAGCCAAGCGCGGAAAGCCGCCAGGGCTGGCCTGTCTGCGACGGCTTCCGGGCAGACGACGTAATACTGATAGGCCCCTTTCACCTGGTGCGGAAAGGGCTGCACGAGGCGGCCGGCCTGGAGATAGTCGCCGATCAGGACATTGGTCGCCAGCGCCACCCCCTGCCCCGAAGCGGCGGCCTGAAGGCAGAGATAGGTGTGGGGGAAGCTCGGGCCGCGGGAGGTGTCGACGCCCTCGACCCCGACGGCCGCGAGCCAACGGTCCCAGGTCGTGTAGTCCGGGATGCTCTCGACGGATTCGTGCAGCAGCGTGTGATGGCGCAGGTCCGCCGGCCCGTTCAGGGGCCGCTTCGGATCGCTCAGCAGCGCGGCGCTGCAGACGGCGAAGAAATGTTCCTCCATCAGGAGGTCCGTTCTCAGGCCCGGATAGTTCCCGCGACCGAAGCGGATCGCCACGTCCACGTCTTCGCGCGCGAAATCCGTCAGCCGCGTGTCGACGGAGACCCGGACCTCCAGTTCGGGATGGCGCTCCCTTAAGGAGCCAAGCCGCGGGATGAGCCAGCCCGCCGCGAAACTGGGCATGGAGCTGACCGTGATCACGCTCGACCTGTCGGACCGCAGGGCCTTGGCGGTCGCCTCGTCGAGGCGATCAAGCACCTCCGAGAGCGAGGCGGCGTAGCTCTCGCCGAGCGGCGTCAGGGCGACGCCGCGGGAGGGCTGTCGGACGAAGAGCGGACGCCCGAGCCAGGCCTCCAGCGCCTTGACCTGCTGTCCCACGGCGCTCGCCGTCACCGCGATCTCGTCGCCGGCCTTCTCGAAATTGAGGTGGCGGGCCGCGGCCTCGAAGGCGCGCAGGGCATTGAGGGGCGGCAGGCGGCGGCGGGACATGGAAGGCTCCCGGAGGCGGTTTTACCCAAGTTCACCTTGGGCAAGACTGAAGAACTTCTCGTTTGCTTGCAACGGCCTCGAGGCGCAATCTCCCTGTTATGAACACAGTTGAAGGAGGCCGCCATGGCCATCGGATACGCCACAGTAAATCTTGGGTCGCACGCCGTAAAGCGGGAGCGTAGCCTTTCGCCGCTGCAGATCGTCCTGAAGTTAGAAGCCTGGCTGGAGCGGCGGCGGACGGCCCGGATCCTCTACGGGCTCGACGACCGGGCGCTGGCCGATATCGGCCTGTCCCGGGCCGATGTGGAGGAGTTGAATACGAGCTCCTGGCAGGATCATCTGCCCCTGCCCTTCAGCCGGTGATCCTTTGAGAGCCCGTTATGAAGCTTTATTCCGGTCCTCTGAGCCTCTTCTCCCGCAAGGTCGAGATCGCCCTTCGGGAGAAGGGATTGGCTTTCGTGCAGATCCTCGTCCCATTCAGCCAGACCAGGGGCTACAGCCCGAAGGATCCGGCCGTGCTCGCGGTGAACCCCAAGGGACAGGTTCCCGTCCTCATCGACGGGGACCTGTCCCTCTACGATTCGACGGTGATCTTCGAGTATCTGGAGGACGCTTATCCCGAACCGGCGCTCTATCCCCGCAACCCGCCGGAGCGCGCCCAGTGCCGTCTCTATGACCTCTTCGCCGACGAGGTCATGCTCGCGCCCTTGCGCTTTCTGATGCACCGGACCGAGCCCAAGGGAGAGGACCTGGAACGCTGGAACGCCAAGGAGATGAAGGCCAGGGAGGCCGAACCCGCTCTTGCCGGCCATTTCACCGAGCTCGACCGAAGGCTCCAAGGGAAGGAGTTTCTCTGCGGCGCCTTCTCCGCCGCCGACATCTCGGTCTTCATGGCCGTGTTCTGGACCCGCCGCCTTGGCGGGCCGTCATTGAAAGGACATGCAGCCCTGGCCGCCTGGTATGCCCGGCTTCGAGAGCGGCCCGCCTTCTCCAAGGTCCTGGCCGAGATCCGCGCGGCCGACGGGGAAATGTCCGCGCCGGTCGAGGGTGCTTTCCGGGAGTGAGGCGCCCGGTACAGCGGGGTGGATCCCCTTCCCGGCTCTTCGAGCCGCCGGAGATGACAAGAAGCGCGATTGCAGGCTGAGCAAATCGAGCCAAACAGCCGCTATTCTCTTGCGGGCCCAAAAGGCTTAAAAGGGCCGCTCGATCCTGCCCTTCGAATCCAAAGCACCAGGCGACCCGAGCGTGAAAAAAGTCTTCGTCAAATCCTATGGCTGCCAGATGAACGTCTATGACGCCGAGCGCATGGCGGACATGCTGGCGACCGAAGGGTACAGCGAAACCCAGGCCATGGAGGAGGCGGATCTCGTCATCCTCAACACCTGCCATATCCGCGAGAAGGCCGCCGAGAAGGTCTATTCGGAACTCGGCCGCGTGCGGGAGCTGAAGAAGGAGCGCGAGGCTTCCGGCCTGGAGACGAAGGTGGTGGTGGCCGGCTGCGTCGCACAGGCGGAGGGCAAGGAGATCCTGCGCCGCGCACCCGCGGTCGACGTGGTGGTCGGCCCGCAGAACTACCATAATCTGCCCTCTCTCCTGAAGAAGGCGCGCGCGGAGCGCGTGGTCGACACGGATTTTCCCATCGAGGACAAGTTCGACCACCTGCCGGCTCCCTCGAAGGCCAAGGTGCAGAGCCGGGGCGTGTCCGCCTTCCTCACGATCCAGGAGGGCTGCGACAAGTTCTGCACCTTCTGCGTGGTGCCCTATACCCGCGGCGCGGAAGTCTCGCGCCCCGTTTCGAAGATCCTCGACGAGGCGATGCGGCTGGCGGATGCGGGCGTGCGCGAGTTGACCCTCATCGGGCAGAACGTGAACGCCTATCACGGCGAGGGGCCGGACGGCGCCGTCTGGTCCTTGGGACGCCTGCTGCACCGCCTGGCGAACGTGCCCGGCATCGCGCGTCTTCGCTACACCACGAGCCATCCGCGCGACATGGACGACGAGCTGATCGCCGCGCACCGGGATCTGCCGGCGCTCATGCCCTATCTGCATCTGCCGGTGCAATCGGGCTCCGACCGCATTCTCGACGCCATGAACCGCAAGCACACCGGCGATGAGTACCGCCGCCTGATCGAGCGCATCCGCAAGGCCCAGCCGGACCTGGCGCTGTCCTCAGACTTCATCGTCGGCTTTCCCGGCGAGACGGACGAGGATTTCGAGGAGACCATGCGGCTCGTGGCGGATGTCGGTTTCGCCAGCTCCTTCTCGTTCAAGTACAGCCCCCGCCCCGGCACGCCGGCGGCGGAAATCGCGGATCAGGTGTCCGAGGCCGTGAAGGCTGAGCGTCTGGCGCGGCTGCAAAACCTGTTGGAAATGCAAAGACAGGCTTTCAATCGCGGAACCGTTGGCCAGACTCTCGACGTTCTCTTGGAGAAGCCGGGTCGTCACCCGGGTCAGATGGCCGGCAAGTCGCCCTATCTGCAGGCCGTGCAGTTCGAGAGCGACCGCCACGCCATCGGTGAGATCGTGACGGTGCGGATCACGCAGGCAGGCTCGAACAGCCTGTTCGGGGAAGTATCGAAGCCGGGCGACATGGCTGCGGCTTAAAGCAAGTTCAAGAGTTCAGTACCGTTCGCCCCAGGGCGGCAACGGAAACAGAGGAGAGGCATTTGAGGCCAGCGGATAACGGGACCGCACGCGCGCAAAAGGGACGGACCCACACGAATCTGCATCCTGGCGTCGTGGAAGAGGCCGAGATCGCTCTCACCTTCGACGACAACCGCCTCGCCAGCCTTGTTTTCGGCCAGTACGACCAAAACCTGGCCCATCTGGAGCGGCGCCTGAACGTGGCCGCCGTTGCCAACGGCAACCGGGTCACGGTCAAAGGCTCCCCCGAGGCCTCCGAGCTGGCGCGGCGGGTGCTGGAAGGGCTCTACGAGCGCGCCCGCAGCGGCGCGACCTTGAGCCCGGGCGACGTGGACGGTGCGATTGAGGAGAGCACCCTTCAAGGCAGCCTTTTCCCGGCGGCCGACGAGGCTGTTCCCGGCCTGACCGCCTTCGACCAGATCGCCACCCGCCGGCGTGGGCCGGTGCGCGCCCGCAATGCGGCGCAGAACACCTACATCAAGGCGCTTAAAACGAACGAGCTGGTCTTCGCCGAAGGCCCTGCCGGTACCGGTAAGACCTGGCTTGCGGTCGGCTATGCCGTCTCGCTTCTGGAAGCGGGCCAGGTGGACCGCCTCATCATCTCGCGTCCTGCCGTGGAGGCGGGCGAGCGCTTGGGCTTCCTCCCCGGCGACATGCGCGAGAAGGTCGATCCCTATCTTCGCCCGATCTACGATGCGCTCTACGATTTCATGGAGGCGCGCCACGTAGACCGTGGCCTCCAGACCGGCATGATCGAGATCGCGCCGCTCGCCTTCATGCGCGGGCGCACGCTCACCAACGCCCTGGTGCTGCTCGACGAGGCACAGAACACCACCTCCATGCAGATGAAGATGTTCCTCACCCGTCTCGGCGAGGGCTCGCGCATGATCATCACGGGCGACCCGACCCAGATCGACCTGCCCCCGGGGCAGAAATCCGGTCTGGTCGAGGCGGTCCGCATCCTGCAGGGGGTGGAGGGCATTGCCCGCGTCACCTTCAAGGAGCAGGACGTGGTGCGCCATGACCTCGTGCGCCGCATCGTGGCGGCCTACGACAAAGCCGCCAAACAGGAGCCGCCGCAACAGGAGCAAGCCTACCGCGAACGGGACCGCAGGCCGTGATCGAGCTCGACATCATGGTCGAAGAGGGCGATTGGGAGGCTCTTCCCGACGTGGAAGCCCTCGCGCAGAAGGCCGCCTCGGCGGCCCTGGCCGTGACCTACGAGGCCGATGAGGATTTCGAGGCGGACGTCATGCTCACCGACGACGCCCATGTACAGGAACTGAACCGCACCTGGCGGGGAAAGGACAAGCCGACCAATGTCCTGTCCTTCCCGGCGCCCGAGCAGCCGGGTGCGACAGGCCCTCGCCATTTGGGCGATATTGCATTAGCCTATGAAACGCTGGTGCGTGAAGCCGAGGAGGAATCCAAGGAGCTTGCGCACCATTTTGCCCATCTGGTCGTCCATGGGGTCCTGCATCTTCTCGGCTACGATCACGAGACCGAGGCTGAGGCGGACATCATGGAGGCTCTTGAGGTAAAAGCGCTTGCCACCCTTGGCATCGCCGATCCCTATCGCGATATGGCAGCTTGAACAGTGATGTTGAGGCTGAAGCCCGAAAGCAATGAACGAAGATCGAAGTCGTAACGACCGCCCTCCCCGAGCTCTGCCGGACGACGGCGAAACCCGCGACCAGCATTGGTACGACCGGTTCCTGAACCGCCTGGGTCTCAAACCCCGCGATTCCATCCGCGACAACCTTGAGGACGCCCTCGCCGAGGCCGTCGAAGGCACGGACTTCACGCCCCAGGAAAGGGCGATGCTGAAGAACGTGCTGGGCTTCCACCGCATCCGCGTGGAGGACGTGATGGTGCCCCGCGCCGACATCGTGGCGGTGGCGGCCGATACCAATCTCGGCGAGTTGCTCAACATCTTCAGAACCGCGGGTCATTCCCGCCTGCCGGTCTACGGCGAAACCCTCGACGACCCGAAGGGCATGGTCCACATCCGGGACTTCCTGGATCTCATCGCCATGCGCGCCGACAGCGGCGCGACTATTCCGGGCGGCGACGGCGACGATATTCCCGACGTGCCGAGCCTGGGGCGGATCGACCTCTCCATGACGCTCGCCGCCTCGAACATCCTGCGCCCGGTCCTCTTCGTGCCCCGCTCGATGCCCGCCATCGACCTGCTGGTCAGGATGCAGGCGACCCGCACCCACATGGCTCTGGTCATCGACGAATACGGCGGCACGGACGGCCTCGTCTCCATCGAGGACCTCGTGGAGATGGTGGTGGGCGACATCGAGGACGAGCACGACGTCGACGCCACGCTCGCCATCGTGCAGGCCTCCGACGGCACCTTCATCGCCGATGCCCGCGCCAGCCTCGACGAGGTCAAGGAGGCGCTCGGCGTCGACCTGACGGAGGAGGAAGGGGCCGAGGACATCGACACCATCGGCGGCTTCATCGTGACCCTGGCCGGCCGCGTCCCGGCCCGCAACGAGGTCATCGTGGGTCCGGCAGGCCTGGAATTCGAGGTTCTGGACGCGGATCCCCGCCGGGTGAAGCGGCTGCGGATCTATCCCAAGAAGCTTCCGGTCGAAACGGAAACGCAGGAAAATCCCGCTCTTGCCTCGCGCCCTGAAAGCGCCGCGGCGGAATGATGCCCATTGCCGACCGCGTCGCCCTCGCCCGGGGATGGCGACGCTGGCTCGCGGGCTTTGCGGCCGGGGCCGTCGGGGCTCTCGCCATGCCGCCCTTCGGCTTCATCCCCGCCCTTGCCCTGTCGCTCTCTCCCGCGATCTGGCTCCTGGACGGGACCGGCAAGGGCGAAGCCCGGCGCTGGGGCTCTCTCAAGGCAGCGGCCATCATCGGCTGGTTCTGGGGCTTCGGCTATTTCGTCGCCGGCCTCTGGTGGCTGGGCGCGGCCTTTCTGGTTGAGGCGGACCAGTTCGCCTGGGCCCTGCCCTTCGGCGTGCTGGGCCTTCCCGCCCTCCTCGCATTCTTTCCTGCCTTCGGCTTCGCCCTGGCGCGTCTCCTCTGGACGCCGGATTCCTGGCGCATCCTCGCCTTCGCGCTCGGCCTGACGGTGAGCGAGATCCTCAGGGGCCATCTCTTCACCGGCTTTCCCTGGAACACCTTGGGCATGGCGCTCGGCCAGAACCTCTGGCTGATGCAGACCGCCTCGGTCGTCGGCCTCTACGGCCTGACCTTTCTGGCCGTGGGCATGGCGGCCGCGCCGGCCCTCCTCGTCACGGGTCGCACTCGGCTGGAGCGCTGGGCGGTTCCGGGCTCTGCGCTGGCGCTTCTCGCGGGCCTCGCCGCCTTCGGCGCCTGGCGCCTTCCCGCTCAGCCCCTGCCCAGCGTGGAGAATGTGCGCCTGCGCATCATGCAGCCGAACCTGCCCCAGGACGCCAAGTTCAACCCAAGAAACCGTGACGCCATCATGCGGCGCTACCTGACTGTCAGCGCCTCTCCGGGGCGCAACGGCAGCGGGCATGAGGAGGCGACCCATATCGTCTGGCCGGAATCGGCCTTTCCCTTCCTCCTCCACCGCGATCCCGGGTCGCTGGCCCAGATCGCGACCCTTCTCCGGCCGGGCTCCGTCCTGATCACGGGAGCGGCGCGCATGGACCCGCCCCTGCCTGGGGAAGCCGTCGGCAAGTTCTTCAACGCCATCCAGGTCATTGACCATCAGGGCACGATCACAGCGACCTACGATAAAGTGCATCTGGTCCCCTTCGGCGAATACGTGCCGAAGTTTCTCGACGCCCTAATCCGGGCCGTGGGCCTGCGCCAGTTCGTGCATATCCCAGGCGGGTTTGAGCCGAGCGCGATGAGAACCGCGCTCGCTGTCCCTGGTCTGCCGCCTGTTGCGGCGACGATCTGCTACGAGGCGATCTTTCCGGGAGAGATCCTGGGCGACGGACCCCGCCCGGATGTCATCCTCAACGTGACCAATGATGGCTGGTTCGGAATCACTCCGGGCCCGTATCAGCATTTCGCTCAGGCGCGGCTGCGGGCGGTGGAGGAGGGACTGCCTCTGGTGCGGGCGGCCAATACCGGAATATCGGCCGTAATCGACCCTTACGGGCGCATCCAGGATTCTGTTCCATTGGGGGTTGAAGGAATTCTGGACTCTGCATTGCCGATTTCGATTGCTGCGACGACTTACCGCGAATTCGGTAGGTTTTCTTTGACGGCCACGCTTATGATCTGCTTAATGGCCCTGATTGCACACCGAAGACTGCAATCCTCTAAACTGAGTTAATACCATGCCTTGACGTTACGTCCGAAGGGCAAGGAAGCATGCGCTGATGAAGAAATCGACCAGCTCCATCGACAAGGAAATTGGAAGCCGGGTGCGCATGCGCCGTATTTCCATCGGCATGAGTCAGGAAAAGCTGGGCGATATGCTTGGTCTGACCTTCCAGCAGGTCCAGAAATACGAGAAGGGCACGAACCGGATCAGCGTGGCGAGGCTGGTCGACATCGCCAAGATCCTCGGCGTCGACATTCACTTCTTCTTCAACGGCATCAAGAGCATAAAGCCTGAATCCGGCTTCGCCGAGCAGGAGACGCCTCCCTATATCACGGGGGTCATGTCGACCCCTGAAGGGCTTCAGCTCATCCGGACCTTCACCAGCATCAAGAACCAGAAGGTCCGCAAGAGCATCGTCCAGCTGGTCTCGACCATCGCCGCTGAAAGCGACTAGGAGCGTTCTTAATAAAGAACGCGTTCGCTTGACCTTTCCTTAAGCCTGCGGCATGAGCATGGCTCAAGGCCTACGGCTGTAGGCAAATGACTCTTTTTGCCTCGAAGGAATTCTGTCGTGCGGCGATCAAGCTATCTTTTCACGAGCGAATCGGTTTCCGAAGGTCATCCGGACAAGGTCTGCGACCGGATTTCGGATGAGGTGGTCGATGCTTACCTGGCGGCCCAGCCGGAAGCCCGCGTCGCCTGCGAGACGCTCGCCACCACCAACCGCGTGGTCATCGCCGGCGAGGTGCGCGGCCCCGACTCCATCACCAAGGACAGGGTGATCGAGCTCGCCCGCAACGCCGTCAAGGATATCGGCTACGAGCAGGAAGGCTTCCACTGGAAGAACGCCGAGGTCGAGGTTTACCTGCACGCCCAGTCGGCCCACATCGCCCAGGGCGTCGACGCCTCCGGCAACAAGGACGAGGGCGCCGGCGACCAGGGCATCATGTTCGGTTACGCCTGCAACGAGACGCCGGAGCTGATGCCGGCCCCGATCTATTACGCCCACAAGATCCTCGAGAACCTCACCGCCGCCCGCAAGGCGAAGCAGGGCGACGCCGCCAAGCTCGGTCCCGACGCCAAGAGCCAGGTCACGGTGCGCTACGAGAACGGCAAGCCCGTCGCCGCGACGCAGATCGTGCTCTCGACCCAGCACCTCGACGAGAGCCTGTCCTCCGAGGACGTGCGCGCCATCGTCGAACCTCATATCCGCAAGACCCTCCCCGAAGGCTGGATCTCGGCACAGACCATCTGGCACGTAAACCCCACGGGGAAGTTCGTCATCGGCGGTCCGGACGGCGATTGCGGCCTTACCGGACGCAAGATCATCGTCGATACCTATGGCGGCGCAGCCCCCCATGGCGGCGGCGCCTTCTCCGGCAAGGACCCGACCAAGGTGGACCGTTCGGCGGCCTACGCCGCCCGCTATCTCGCCAAGAACGTGGTGGCCGCAGGCCTTGCCGAGCGCTGCACCCTGCAGCTTTCCTACGCCATCGGCGTGGCGAAGCCCCTGTCGATCTACGTGGACCTGCATGAGACCGGCAAGGTGAGCGAGGACAAGCTCGAGGCCGTGCTCATGGACGCCATGGATCTCTCGCCCCGCGGCATTCGCACGCATCTCGGCCTCAACCGCCCGATCTACGCCCGCACGGCCGCCTATGGCCATTTCGGCCGCCGGCCGGATGCGGATGGCGGCTTCTCCTGGGAGCGCACGGATCTCGCCGACAGCCTCAAGGCGGCGTTCCGCTAATCATCCATGAGCGAAGCCAATGAACGCGCCGGCGCTTTCTTCGGGCGCCGGAAAGGCAAGAAGCTTCGCTCCGGGCAGGACGAGCTGATCCAGAACCTTCTGCCCGCGATCCGTGTGATCCCGGGCAGTGCGCCTGCGAGCCAGTTTGCGAACCCGAATGCCCGGGAAACATGGCTCGAAATCGGCTTCGGCGGCGGCGAGCACCTCGCCGCCCAGGCCCGCGCTCACCGGGACGTGAACTTCATCGGCTGCGAGCCCTTCGTGAACGGCATGGCGAAGCTTCTTGCCGCCATCGATCACGAGAAGCTCGGCAACATCCGGGTCTGGGACGACGACGTCACCAAGCTCCTGCCGACCCTGCCCGACGCCTCCTTCGACCGGGTCTATATCCTTTACCCCGATCCCTGGCCGAAGCGCCGCCAGCGCAAGCGCCGTCTCGTCTCGGACGAGATGCTGGACGAGCTCGCGCGACTCATGCGCCTGGGCGCGGAGCTGCGCTTCGCCAGCGACATCGACGATTATATCGGCTGGGTTCTGGCCCGCGTCCTGCGCTCCGACCATTTCCGCTGGACGGCGCAGCGCGCCGACGACTGGCGCAGGCCCTATGAGGGCTGGCCAGGCACCCGCTACGAGGCCAAGGCCATCCGCGAAGGCCGCGTCCCGAGCTACCTCACCTTCATGCGGGTCTGAAACACACAGGACTTAGGACCCTTGCATTTTTGGACTTGAAACGGTATATTTCTGACGTCAGCTCTGGTTGCAGCGTCAAGCTGCTGGTCGAGAGTGGGCCCCGCCGGGTCCGCTCTTTTTTATTGCTTGAAGCCGGAGCGTCGGAGAGCCATGACGAACGAACGCGACAAGCGGCTGATTACGGAGAACGGCGTGGCCGCCCGGGTGGCGGCGATTGTCGAGCCTGTGATCGAGGATCTGGGCTTTAATCTCGTGCGGGTGAAGGTCACCGGCACGAACGGCTGCACCGTGCAGATCATGGCCGAGAGGCCGGACGGCACCATGTCGGTCAGCGATTGCGAGACCGTAAGCCGCGCGATTTCGCCGGTCCTCGACCTCGAAGATCCGATCGACCGGGCCTATTATCTCGAGATCTCCTCGCCGGGGATCGACCGCCCGCTCGTGCGCGCCAGCGATTTCGAGCGCTGGAGCGGCCATGAGGCAAAGATCGAAATGGCCGTGCCGCTGGACGGCCGCAAGCGCTTCCGGGGGTTCCTCCGGGGCGTGGAGGACGGAATGCTCGTGGTCGAGCTTCCGGACGTGAAGGAAGGTCTTGAGCCGATCGCGCGCCTGCCGCTCACCGACCTGGGCGAGGCGCATCTCGTTATGACGGATGACCTGATCCGTGAATCGCTGCGCCGGGGAACCGCGCCGACCACGGATGAACTCGATGAAGATACGGATGTGGTGGAGGCGCCGGAGCCGCGCAGCCCGTCCAAGAAGAAACCCAATTCCAATTAAGGAGTGACCTCGATGGCTGTGAGCGCCAACAGGCTTGAACTCTTGCAGATCGCCGATGCGGTCGCGCGTGAGAAGGTGATCGACAAGCAGATCGTGCTGGACGCCATGGCCGACGCCATCGCGAAGGCGGCGCGGTCCCGCTATGGCGCGGAAACCGACATCCACGCGGACATCAACCCGAAGACCGGTGAGCTGCGCCTGTCGCGCCACCTCCTCGTGGTCGAGGACGGCGCCATGGAGAACGATTCCCGCGAGATCACCCTCTCCGAAGCCCGCAGCCGGCACAATCCGGCGGCCCAGGTGGGCGACTCCATCGCCGAAACGCTGCCTCCCTTCGATTTCGGCCGTATCGCGGCCCAGTCGGCCAAGCAGGTCATCGTGCAGAAGGTGCGCGACGCCGAGCGCGACCGCCAGTACCAGGAATACAAGGACCGCATCGGCGAGGTCGTGAACGGCGCCGTGAAGCGCGTCGAGTATGGCAACGTGATCGTGGATCTCGGCCGCGGCGAGGCGATCATCCGCCGCGACGAGCTGATCCCCCGCGAGACCTTCCGCCCGGGCGATCGCATCCGCGCCTATCTCTTCGACGTCCGCCGCGAGGCGCGGGGCCCGCAGATCTTCCTTTCGCGCACCCATCCGCAGTTCATGGCCAAGCTCTTCGCCCAGGAAGTGCCGGAGATCTATGACGGCATTGTCTCGGTGCAGGCGGTTGCCCGCGATCCGGGCTCCCGCGCCAAGATCGCCGTGACCTCGCGCGATTCCTCCATCGATCCGGTCGGCGCCTGCGTCGGCATGCGCGGCTCCCGCGTCCAGGCGGTGGTGGGCGAACTCCAGGGCGAGAAGATCGACATCATTCCCTGGTCCCCCGATCAGGCGACCTTCATCGTCAACGCGCTCCAGCCGGCCGAAGTGGTCAAGGTGGTGCTCGACGAGGAGGCCGATCGCATCGAGGTCGTCGTCCCCGACGACCAGCTCTCGCTGGCCATCGGCCGCCGCGGCCAGAACGTGCGCCTTGCCTCTCAGCTCACCGGCTGGGACATCGACATCCTCACCGAGGCCGAGGAATCGGAGCGCCGCCAGAAGGAATTCGCAGAGCGCACCGATCTCTTCATGAATGCGCTCGACGTGGACGAGGTCGTGGGCCAGCTGCTCGCCTCCGAAGGCTTCCGCTCGGTCGAGGAAATCGCCTATGTGGATCCGTCCGAAGTCGCCTCCATCGAGGGCTTCGACGAGGACACCGCGGCCGAGATCCAGAGCCGCGCACAGGAGTACCTCGCCCGTATCGAGGCCGAGAACGAGGCCCGCCGCCAGGAACTCGGCGTCGCGGACGAGCTGAAGGAGATCGACGGCGTCACCACCGCCATGCTGGTCGCTTTTGGCGAGAACGACATCAAGACAGTCGAGGATCTGGCCGGCTGCGCCACCGACGACCTCGCCGGCTGGACCGAAGGTCGCGGCCCGGAGGCGACCCGCTACAAGGGTGCGCTCGACGGTTTCGACGTGTCTCGCGCCGATGCGGAGAACATGATCATGGCCGCCCGCGTGAAGGCGGGCTGGATCGAGCAGCCGGAAGAGACCGTGGAGACCGAGGGATCGGCCGAAGAGGCCGAGACCGAGGCTCAGCCGTCTTAACGCCGGCTATGGCAAAGCGAGGTCAGCACCCGTGCCGCGGCATGAACCGGAGCGCACCTGCATCGTCACCCGCGAGGCAAAAGCCCCGGCGGAGCTGATCCGCTTTGTCCTGGGACCCGACCATCAGGTCGTGCCCGATCTGAAGCACAAGCTGCCGGGCCGCGGCGTCTGGATCACGGCCCGCCGGACTATGATCGAAGAGGCGGTGAAACGCCGCCTCTTCTCCCGCGCCTTCAAGACCGAGGCCAGGGCTCCCGTGTCGCTGCCTCAGGATATCGAGCGCATGCTGCGGGACGACCTGCGCCAGGGGCTTTCCCTCGCCAACAAGGCGGGCGCGGTGATTACCGGCTTCCACAAGGTCGAGGCGGCCATCGCCGATAAGCCTGTCGTTGCCCTTATTCATGCCACAGAAGCGGCCGAAGATGGGCGTAGGAAGCTCGCGAACCAGTTGCGAAAACGCCTCGGCGACACAATATCAGGCTTTCCGGTCATCCAAGAACTGTCGAATGACGAATTGGATTTGGCATTAGGCCGGTCACATGTGATACATGCTGCCCTCGTCGCGGGCGCTGGGAGCGACGGCTTTCTGAACCGCTGGCACCGTTACCGCTCCTTTTGCGGTTCCGGAGCCGTACAAGCTGGGCTCGGTGACGGGACCGGCGAATCCACGATTTTGAAACCCGCAGGAATTGAGGCGGAATGAGTGATACGAAAAACCAGGGCGACAAGACTCTCCACGTGTCGTCCAAGACGCTTTCTCTGAAGCGGCCCGTCGAGCAAGGCGTGGTACGCCAAAGCTTCTCCCATGGCCGGTCCAAGGCGGTCGTGGTCGAGACCGTGAAGCGTCGCCCTGCCGTTGGCCCAGGCGCCAAGGACGAGAAGGCTGCGCCCCAGCAGGCGGCACCGGCTGCCAAACCTGCGGCTGCTGCGCCGAAGCCGGCTGCGCCCGCGGCCCAGGGCCGTCCGCAGCGCTCGGGCGGAGCCTCAAGCTCGACCCGGTCCTCCGGCGTGGTGCTGCAGACGCTCTCGGAGCAGGAGCGCGATGCCCGCATGAACGCGCTGGCCGATGCGCGCCGCCGCGACGAGGAAGACCGCAAGCGTCAGGCTGAGGATGCCCAGCGCCGCGCCGCCCGTGAAGTCGAGGAGGCCCGGGAGCGTGAGGCCGCCGAGGCCCGCAAGCGCGAGGAAGACGAGCGCCGCCGCCAGGACGACGAGCGCAAGCGCCGCGCCGAGGAAGAGGCCCGCCGCCGCCTGGGCGAAGAGGCCGCTCCCGCGCGTCAGGCGGCTACGGCTCCCGCCGGCCGCGAACGGACCGGCCCCCGCCCTGCCGGCGACGGCCGCGGCCCCGGTGCTCCGCGCACGGGCGCTCCGTCCGGCCCGCGTACCGGCGGCCCGCGCATGACGGGCGGCACCGATGGACGCCGTCCGCCGAGCCTCAACCATATGGCCCGCCCGGCTGCCCCGGTGGTTCCCGATCCGGAAACCGCGAAGCCCAATGCCCGCACGGCACCGCCGGTCGCAGCCCGCGCCGTCGAGGTCGAGGAGGACGAGGCTCCGCGCGCGGTCCGGCGTCCCGGCACTCCGGCCAAGCCCGTTCCCGCCCTAAAGGTGCCGAAGGCCAGCCCCGGCGAAGAAAAGCGCCGCGGCCGCCTGACCCTGGCCAATGCGACCTCTGGCGAAGAGGAGCGCACCCGCTCGCTCGCCGCCTTCCGTCGCCGCAACCAGCGCCTCATGGGCCACCGGCAGGTGGAGCAGAAGGAAAAGATCGCCCGCGAGGTGACGATTCCGGAGACGATCACGATTCAGGAACTCGCCAACCGCATGTCGGAGCGCGCCGTGGACGTGATCAAGTTCCTGATGAAACAGGGACAGATGCACAAGATCACCGACGTGATCGACGCCGATACCGCGCAGATCGTTGCGGAAGAACTCGGTCATACGGTCAAGCGCGTCGCGGAATCGGACGTCGAGGAAGGCCTGTTCGACACGCCGGACGTGGACGAGAACCTCGAACCGCGTCCGCCGGTCGTGACCATCATGGGTCACGTCGATCACGGCAAGACCTCGCTGCTCGACGCCATCCGCAAGACCAACGTGGTCTCCGGCGAAGCCGGCGGCATCACCCAGCATATCGGCGCCTACCAGGTGACGTCGCCGCTCGGCGGCAGGATCACCTTCATCGATACGCCCGGCCACGCGGCCTTTACGGCCATGCGCGCCCGCGGCGCCAAGGTGACGGATATCGTCGTGCTGGTGGTGGCGGCCGATGACGGCGTCATGCCGCAGACCATCGAGGCGATCAACCATGCGCAGGCGGCCGGCGTGCCGCTGATCGTGGCGATCAACAAGATCGACAAGCCCGACGCCAACCCCCAGCGGGTCCGCACGGAGCTCCTGCAGCACTCCATCGTCGTCGAGTCGATGGGTGGCGAGACCCTCGAATTCGAGGTGTCCGCCAAGACCGGCGACGGTCTCGAGACTCTTCTCGAAGGTCTCCAGCTGCAGGCTGAAATCCTCGAGCTCAAGGCCAATGCAGAGCGCTCGGCGGAAGGCACCGTCATCGAGGCGAAGCTCGATCGCGGCCGCGGTCCGGTGGCGACCGTGCTCGTTCAGCGCGGAACTCTCCGCACCGGCGACATCGTGGTGGCCGGCGCCGAATGGGGCCGCGTGCGCGCGCTCATCAACGATCTCGGCGCCAACGTGAAGGAGGCAGGTCCCTCCGTCCCGGTCGAGGTTCTCGGCTTCAATGGCACTCCGGAGGCTGGCGACCGCGTCGCGGTGGTCGAGTCCGAAGCCCGTGCCCGCGAGGTCACCGAGTACCGGACCCGCCAGAAGCGCGAGCGTCAGGCAGCCCGCATGGGTACCGCCGGACGGACGCTGGCCGACATGATGCGCGATCTCAAGGCCGGAGCGGGCCGCAAGGAATTCCCGCTCGTGGTCCGGGCAGACGTGCAGGGCTCGGCGGAAGCCATCGTCGGCGCTCTCGAGAAGGTGGGTAACGAGGAAGTTGCCGCCCGGATTGTCCAGGCTGGCGTCGGCGGCATCTCGGAATCGGATGTCACCCTGGCGGAAGCCTCCGGCGCCATCATCCTGGCCTTCAACGTGCGCGCCCACAAGGAAGCCCGCGAGGCGGCCGAGCGTGCCGGCATCGAGATCCGCTACTACAACATCATCTACGATCTCGTGGATGACGTGAAAGCGGCGATGTCGGGACTTCTGGCTCCGACGCTGCGCGAGGAGCGGCTCGGCGAGGCCCAGGTCCTCGAGGTGTTCAACGTCTCGAAGGTCGGCAAGATCGCAGGTTGCCGCGTTCTCGATGGCGTGGTCCAGCGCGGCGCCCATGTCCGCCTGATCCGCGACAACGTGGTGATCCACGAGGGCAAGCTGTCCCAGCTCAAGCGCTTCAAGGACGACGCCCGCGAGGTCACGTCCGGTCAGGAATGCGGTATGTCCTTCGAGAACTACCAGGACATGCGCGTCGGCGACCTGATCGAGTGCTACCGCGTGGAAGAGGTGAAGCGGTCGCTCTAAGCTCCTGCCTTCGCTCTTTCAGAACCTGAACAATGCGTCATCACCGGGCTTGTCCCGGTGATCTCGCTTTGGCGGGCTTCCATTTCTCTTCCACCGCGACGGCCGGGAGAAATCCGGTCGAGATTTCCAGCAATGTCCGGTCCAACCCCGGAGAATGATGATGGCCAAACGTTTCGAACAGACCACCGGACCTTCCCAGCGCCAGCAGCGCGTCGCCGAGCTCGTGCGCCACGCGCTCGCCGAGGTCCTCTCCCGCGGCGATCTCCAGGATGACATGCTGGCACGCCATGTCATCACCATCCCGGAGGTGCGCATGTCGCCGGACCTGAAGCTCGCGACCGCCTACGTCATGCCTCTCGGCGGCAAGGACATAGACGCTGTGCTCAAGGCCCTCGATAAGAACAAGAAGGTCCTCCGCCAGGAGGTCGCCCGCCGGGTGAACCTGAAATTCGCGCCCGAGCTCCGCTTCCGCCGCGACGAGAGCTTCGACGAGGCGGCCCGTATCGATGCGCTGCTGCGCTCGGAGAAGGTGGTCCGCGATACGGCGAAGCCTGCAGACGACGCATCCGACGACAGCGACGAGTAGAAGCCATGACCGAAGAACGTCCTCAACGTCGTCCGCAGGGCGACCGGCCAAAGAAGCGCGACGTCAATGGATGGATCATCCTCGACAAGGGCGTCGGCATGACCTCGACCCATGCGGTGGCCGTGGTGAAGCGGGGCCTCTCCGCCAAGAAGGCGGGCCATGCGGGCACTCTCGACCCGCTGGCCTCCGGCATCCTGCCGATCGCGCTGGGCGAGGCCACCAAGACCGTGCCATTCGTCATGGACGGGCGCAAATCCTACGTTTTCACCGTCGCCTGGGGCGCCGAGACGAGCACGGACGATTCCGAGGGCGAAATCGTCGAGCGGACCGACAGGGCGCCCGAGGCGGCCGAGATCGAGGTGCTCCTGCCCCGATTCACCGGCCAGGTCCAGCAGGTGCCGCCGCGCTTTTCCGCCATCAAGATCCAAGGGGAGCGCGCCTATGATCTCGCCCGCGATGGTGAGGTGGTGGAGCTGCAGCCGCGCACCGTCGAAATCGACCGCCTGGCCCTGGTGCATCACGAGGGCAACCGTTCGGTGATCGAGGCCGATTGCGGCAAGGGCACTTACGTGCGCGCGATTGCCCGCGACCTCGGCCGGACGCTCGGCTGCCTCGGCCACATCGCGGCGCTCCGGCGCACGCGGGTCGGGCCTTTCACGGAGCACGATGCGGTCACCGTGGACGATCTCGCAACCGATCCGGCGGCGCTTCGTCCGGTGGAGGCGGCCCTGAGCGAGATCCCCTCCGTTGCAGTGAGTCGGGACATGGCCGGCCGCCTCATGCGCGGCCAGTCGATCATCCTGCGCGGCCGCGAATCCCCGCTCTCGGGCAAGGTCTATGCCACCTGCAACGGCGTTCTCGTCGCCGTGGGCGACGTGGAGCGCGGCGAACTGGTGCCGCACCGGGTCTTCAATCTGGGAGCCTGAGAAGTCGTCTCCATCCTCTGCGGGAGGTCCCGGTCGGACGAGCGGCCCATTCCCCACAGAAAGATGGCCGGGACAAGCCCGGCCATGGCGTCAGCGGTAGGGATTGGTCCTAGAGCATCGTGGGGAACTGAGGTCCGCGTCAGCGAAAAGTGGATCCGGTTTTTCCCACATCAACGATGCTCTCATCATAAGAGAAAGCATCGGATGGGATCCCAAAAGTGCAAGTCCACTTTTGGGTCCAATGCTTTAGCGGTCCGATTTCAGCCCCTGAGCCTCGCGCATCAGGTACTTGCGGGTGATCGGCTCGATCTGGTCGTGGACCGCCTGGGCCATCTTCTGTTCCTCCCTCAGGGTGTCCTGGAGGGCCGGAACGAACTTCTGGTGGCCGGCGGCCTCGGCCATGGCGATGAGCGACACGTAGGACGCGATCTCGTAGTTCTCGAAGGCGTGGTTGGCGAAGGTGTTCTTGAGAACCTCGTCGGCCATGGGCATGTGGCCGGCCGCCGCCATATTGGCCATGAACTGGGTGGCGGTGTCCTTCAGCAGCGAGCGATCCTCGCCGAAATTATGCAGGATCTCGTCGAGACGGCGGATCTGCCCCTCGGTCTCCCGGATGTGCATCTGCAGAAGGCTCGACATTTCCGGGTAGTGCTCAAAGCGCTCGACCTGGCGCTGCATGAGCTGGATCGCTTCCTTCTCAAGGGCATGGGCGTTCTGAAGGCCGGTGATGAAGATGGTCCGGACGGTTTCAGAGGACGCCAGATCGGCTGTGGTGGCAACCATGGTTCAAGCTTCCTATATTGGGGTCTCTATACCACCAACAGCGGCTGTCGGGACTTGTTCCAACGGCCCAGGCCAAACCGGCGCATCCCATTGGAAGGCTTGGCAAAAACGATTCTTTTGGCACTTATCCACATTTCGTGTATGGTGCACCCGCCTCCTGGGACTGATCCCTGAGAGGACCGTCACGGTGACCGACCGCGCTGGACGACATCCCGGCCCGGCCTTTCCCGGACGAACCGACCTCAAGCCGTAAGGCGGGGGTCTTTTTCGAAAAGCAAACCCGAAAGGACATGCGATGTCGATTACGGCTGAGCGCAAGAACGCGCTCGTGAAGGAATTCTCCCAGAAGGCTGGCGACACCGGCTCCCCGGAGGTGCAGGTCGCCATTCTCACCGAGCGGATCAACAATCTGACCGGTCACTTCAAGACCCACGCGAAGGACAACCACTCCCGTCGCGGTCTCCTGAAGCTCGTGTCGTCGCGCCGTTCGCTCCTCGACTACCTGAAGAAGAAGGACGAGGGCCGCTACCGGACGCTGATCGAGAAGCTCGGCATCCGCCGCTAAGCTTTTGCAAGACTTCCGTCCGGAGCCCGGCTCCGGACGGTTTTTCCCGGATATGGCCGTGAGGGTCATCTCCGGAATCCAGGAACGGATCGGGTGAGATACATCCGACCGGTTCGCTCCGGCGCCGGTGAGGACGAAAAGATCCCGGCGTCCCTCTGAGGAGACGGATGACGCGATGACCATGGCAGGATCGCAAGGGGCTTGGACAGGCGGGACGACCCGCCGGACGAGCCTCTTGCCGTCTTGCTCATGGCATCGGGCCCCCGCTCCTGCTGTCATGAAAGACGAAACATGTTCGATACTCAACGCGAAGAACTGATCTGGGCCGGGCGCAAGCTCGTGCTCGAAACGGGCCGCATGGCCCGCCAGGCCGACGGCGCCGTTGTCGCCACCTACGGTGAGACCACCGTTCTCGCCACCGTCGTTTCGGCCAAGGAGCCGAAACCCGGCTTCGATTTCTTCCCGCTCACGGTGAACTACCAGGAGCGCGCCTACGCCGCCGGTCGCATCCCGGGCGGCTACTTCAAGCGCGAGGGCCGTCCGACCGAGAAGGAGACCCTCGTCTCCCGCCTCATCGACCGTCCGATCCGTCCCCTCTTCGTCGAGGGCTACAAGAACGACACCCAGGTTGTCGTGACCGTGCTCTCGCACGATCTCGAGAACGATCCTGACATCGTCGGCATGGTCGCCGCCTCCGCGGCCCTGACCCTGTCCGGCGTGCCCTTCATGGGCCCGGTGGGCGCTGCCCGCGTCGGCTATATCGGCGGCCAGTATAAGCTGAACCCGCTGCTCCAGGAAATGGACCAGACCTCCCTCGATCTCGTGGTCGCCGGCACCGCCGACGCCGTTCTCATGGTCGAGTCCGAGGCGAAGGAGCTGGCCGAGGACGTGATGCTCGGCGCCGTGATGTTCGGCCACAAGCACTTCCAGCCGGTGATCGAGGCCATCATCCGGCTTGCCGAGAAGGCCGCCAAGGAGCCGCGCGACTACCAGCCGGCCGATGTCTCCGAGGTGGAGAAGGCCGTTCTCGAAATCGCCGAGAAGGATCTTCGCGAAGCCTACAAGATCACCAAGAAGCAGGACCGCTACGCCGCCGTCGACGCCGTGAAGGCGAAGGTGATGGAGGCGCTGGTCCCGGCCGAGGGCGAAGCCAAATTCGATCCGGAGAAGGTCAAGGCCGTCTTCAAGGAGGCCCAGGCCAAGGTCGTGCGCTGGAACATCCTCGACACCGGCACCCGCATCGACGGCCGCGATCTCAAGACCGTCCGCCCGATCCTGTCGGAAGTCGGTGTCCTGCCGCGCACCCACGGTTCGGCGGTGTTCACCCGCGGCGAGACCCAGGCGCTGGTCGTGACCACGCTCGGCACCGGCGAGGACGAGCAGTTCATCGACGAGCTGGAGGGCACCCGCAAGGAAACCTTCCTGCTGCACTACAACTTCCCGCCCTACTCCGTCGGCGAGACGGGCCGCATGGGCTCGCCCGGCCGCCGCGAGATCGGCCACGGCAAACTCGCCTGGCGCGCCATCCACCCGATGCTGCCGGCTTCTCACGAGTTCCCCTACACGATCCGCGTCGTGTCGGAGATCACCGAGTCGAACGGCTCCTCCTCCATGGCCACCGTCTGCGGCGCCTCGCTGGCGCTCATGGACGCGGGCGTTCCCCTGCGCCGTCCGGTGGCGGGCATCGCCATGGGCCTCATCCTCGAGGGTGAGCGCTTCGCGGTGCTGTCCGACATTCTCGGCGACGAGGATCACCTCGGCGACATGGACTTCAAGGTGGCCGGAACGGAAGCGGGCATCACCTCGCTCCAGATGGACATCAAGATCGCCGGCATCACCGAGGAGATCATGCGCGTGGCGCTCGATCAGGCTCAGGCCGGCCGCGCCCATATCCTCGAGGAAATGAACAAGGCGCTGACCGCGCCGCGCGCCGAGCTCGGCGAGCACGCTCCGCGCATCGAGACCATGCAGATCCCGGTCGACAAGATCCGCGAAGTCATCGGTTCCGGCGGCAAGGTCATCCGCGAGATCGTGGAGAAGACCGGCGCGAAGATCGACATCAACGACGACGGCCTCATCAAGATCGCCTCCGCCGACGGCAAGTCGATCAAGGCGGCCTATAACTGGATCCGCTCCATCGTCGCCGAGCCCGAGGTCAACGTGATCTACGACGGCACGGTGGTGAAGGTGATGGAGTTCGGCGCCTTCGTGAACTTCTTCGGTTCCCGCGACGGCCTCGTCCACATCTCGGAGCTCGCCAAGAACCGGGTCGGCAAGGTCACCGACGTGGTGAAGGAAGGCGACAAGGTGAAGGTGAAGTTCCTCGGCATGGACGAGCGCGGCAAGGTCCGCCTGTCCATGAAGGTGGTCAACCAGGAGACCGGTGAGGACATCACCGAGCAGCTCAAGGCCGAGCGCGACGCCGAAAAGGCCCAGCGCGACCAGCAGAAGGCGGCTGCGGGCGAGTAAAATCGCTGATTTTCTTGATTACCCGAGCCCCCGCATCGCAGGATGCGGGGGCTTTTCTTTGGGAGATCCCATGTCCGATACGATCACGCGTCTGGATCAGCTCGAGTCCCTCTACGGCGAGGCCAACGAAGCCTCGCTTCTGAAGGAGGCCGACCGGGTCGTGCCGGAATACCGGGCGCTCATCGAAGCCTCGCCCTTCGCGGCGCTGGCGACGCGGGGACCGGAGGGGCTGGACTGCTCGCCGCGGGGCGACGGGCCGGGCTTCGTGCGGGTGCAGGACGAGAAAACCCTTCTGATGGCGGACCGGCGCGGCAACAACCGGCTCGATTCGCTTCGCAACATCGTGCGCGATCCTCACATCGCCCTGCTCTTCCTCATTCCCGGCATCGGCGAGACGCTCCGGGTGAACGGCCGCGCCGCGATCTCGGTCGAGCCTGGCCTCCTCGAGAGCTTCGCGGTGGAGGGCAAGCCGCCGAAAAGCGTTCTCGTGATTTCGGTCGATGCGGTCTATTTCCAGTGCGCCCGGGCCATCGTGCGCTCCGATTTGTGGAACCCGGAAAAGCACGTGCCCCGCGAGAGCCTGCCGAGCGCAGGACAGATCCTGGCAACCCTGACCGACAGCAGGATGGGCGGCGAGGCCTACGACAAGGGCCTGCCGGAGCGCCAGCGCACGACGCTTTATTGAGCCTTGACCTAAAGCTCCCGGCCTTCGAAAAAGCGGGTCTCATCTCCTCAGACAAGGACAGATCATGACGATTCAGCGCATCAAGCCAGGCCCCCGCATGAGCGGCGCCGTCGTTCACGGCAACACGGTCTATCTCGCAGGCCAGGTGGCCAACCAGACGGCCGGGCAGAGCGTCGCCGAGCAGACGAAGGAAATCCTTTCCATCATCGACAGCCTGCTCTCGGAAGCCGGCACCGACAAGTCGAAGATCCTCATGGCCAATATCTGGATCACCGACATGGCGACCTTCCAGGAGATGAACGCCGTGTGGGATTCCTGGGTCTCTCCGGGCAACACCCCTGCCCGCGCGACCGTGGAGGCCAAGCTCGCCGCACCCCAGTACAAGGTCGAGATCGCCGTCATCGCGGCGAAGTAAGCAGGCTTCTCCAACAAAAAAAGCGGGCCCGAAAGGGCCCGCTCTTCGTTTCTGCCTACACCTGCTTACGGGCAGGGGTGACGGCGACCGTCATAGCCGAGATAGGTGCCCGAAGCCGGGTCATAAGACCGGTAGCGCTGGGCGCAGTAGGCGTGATTGCGGTTATAGGTGGGAGTAGCCGCCTGAGCCTGGGACTGGGCCAGGGCACCGCCGATGATGGCGCCGGTCGCAAGACCCAGAGCGCCGGCCGCCAGGGCGTCGCCGCGGTCACGGCGGTAATAGCCGCGCGGGTTATAACCGTATCGACGCGGACCATAGTAACGGCGCTCTCCGTAGCGCGGCCTGTCACGGTAGCCGCGACGCGTATGGTCGTAATAGTGACCGCCGCGCCACTGGGTGTAGGTGGTCTGAAGCTCACCGTTCTTCAGCGCGTTCATGATTTCCTTCACCGGCGCAGCCTGCGTCTCAGCCGACGCGGGCGCGGTGAAACCGAAAGCTCCAAGAGCAACTGTCGCAGCGACAGCCATCAGCGTTTTACGCATGGGGTAATCCTCCGTTGTTGGGAGGCGAACGCCTAAAATCCGCGGTCGTTCCGCTGATGAGAATTTTTTGGACTGCGGCTTTCTGAAAACAAGAGGTCATTCATAGAATTGGCTAAGCTTTGGGCCTCGACGGAATCCGCCTCCTGCAACAAGAAAATGGCCGGATGCGATCCGGCCAAGCTGATCAGTCGATGAAATCTTAAGCCGAGCTCTTAAAGAATAAACCGGCTCAGGTCCGTGTTCTTCGCCAGGCTCTCGACCTCGCCGCGGACATAAGCCGCGTCGATGGTCACCGTCTCGCCCGAGCGGTCGGGAGCCGTAAAGGAGATATCGTCGAGAACGCGCTCCAGCACCGTTTGAAGCCGCCGCGCACCGATATTCTCTACCGAATTGTTCACTTCCACCGCGACTTTCGCGAGGGCGTCGATGGCATCGTCCGAGAAGGCCAGCTCCACGCCCTCCGTACGCATCAGCGCGACGGATTGCTTGATGAGGCTGGCCTCCGTCTCGGTCAGGATGCGCTTGAAATCCTCGACCGTCAGAGGCGAGAGCTCCACGCGGATCGGCAGGCGGCCCTGCAGCTCGGGCAGCAGGTCCGAGGGCTTGGAGACGTGGAACGCGCCGGAAGCGATGAAGAGAATGTGGTCGGTCTTCACCGGCCCGTATTTCGTCGAGACGGTGGTGCCCTCGATGAGCGGCAGAAGGTCGCGCTGCACGCCTTCACGCGAAACATCCGCGCCGGAGCGGCCCTCGCGGGCGCAGATCTTGTCGATCTCGTCGAGGAAGACGATGCCGTTGTTCTCCACCTGGCGCAGGGCCTCCTGGACGATGGCGTCCTGGTCGAGGAGCTTGTCGGCCTCCTCCATCACCAGCGGCTCGTAGGCCTCGCGGACGGTGGTGCGGCGCGTCTTGCGCTGCCCGCCGAAGGCCTTGCCGAACATATCGGAGAGATTGATCGCGCCGACGGAAGCGCCCGGCATGCCGGGGATCTCGAACATGGGCATCCCCTGCCCACTCGACTGCAGCTCGATCTCGATTTCCTTGTCGTCGAGTTCGTTGGCGCGCAGCTTCCGGCGGAAGGAATCGCGGGTTGCGGCGCTGGAGGTGGAGCCGACCAGCGCATCGAGCACCCGCTCCTCGGCAGCGATGTGAGCCTTGGCCTGGACCTGCCGGCGTCGCTCCTCCTTCACGAGGCCGATGCCGATCTCGACGAGGTCGCGCACGATCTGCTCCACGTCGCGGCCCACATAGCCCACTTCCGTAAACTTCGTCGCCTCCACCTTCATGAAGGGTGCATTCGCAAGCTTCGCCAGGCGGCGCGAGATCTCGGTCTTGCCGCAGCCGGTGGGCCCGATCATCAGGATGTTCTTAGGCGCGACCTCCTCGCGGAGATGGCCTTCCAGCTGCTGCCGACGCCAGCGATTGCGGAGCGCGATGGCGACCGCGCGCTTGGCGTCGTTCTGGCCGACGATGTAGCGGTCGAGTTCGGAGACGATTTCACGGGGGGAAAAGGTGGTCATGACGAAAGGATGGGGTGCGGAAGCCTGTGTGCAAGATGGGCGGGAAGAAGTCGCAGGAAAGCGGCGCGGACCGGACGCCAGCCCGCACTGAGCAGGAGCACGAAAGCGCCGAGAGCCAGCACCGTGAGCGGGGTGGTATAGTCGGTGAATCCGACCCTTTGGAAGAGGCTTGCGAGCGCATATCCCGCATAGGCCAGACCCGACACCAGCATGGCGCGGCGGTCGATCACCACCGCGACGATGCCGAGGGCCAGGAAGACGGCGAGAATGGCCGGCGCGACGGCGGCGATCTCCGCACCTTCCGACAATTGCGCGATGAGCGGGTGAACGATCATCGGCGCAGCAAGCAGATGCAGCCAGAAGGCGATGTCCGTCCGGCGCGTCACCCGCTCCGGATCGGAAAGATCGAAGCGCATGGCCAGGGCGAAGACGGCAAGGCCCAGGAGCAGCGTGATGACCTTCGAATATCTCAGCGCCCATTCGGGAGAGATCGAGGCCAGGATTCCCACCGCCGCAAGCGCCAATGCAGCCGTACCGGCGGCGATCGTGATAGGCACCCGGAAGCGCCGGTAGTGCAGCGCGGTCAGAGCGGCCGTCGTCAGGGCCGTTCCCGTCAGAACACCCGGGCTCATGGAGCCCAGAAGTCGCGATGCCCCGAACTCGTTCGGCGCTCCGAATGCCCATGTCAGGAAGAGATTGGCTGCGCCGAGGACGGAGACGGCATAGAGGGCGAGCAGTGCAATGCTCGGAAGCGCCATGCGCCGGCGACGGGTGAAGAACTCCGCCAGGAGCCAGGCGGCAATGGCGAGGATTGTCCACATCGCCTCCGTGTCCCACTGGCCCGTCAGATAGGCCAGCGCGCCGGTGAAAAGCGCAAGCCCCATGGTGACGAAGATATCGCTGAAGCCGGTGATGAAGCGCAGCTTCTCGTCGTCCTCGGGCTCCGGGGCCGTGGTCGCGTCCATCTCGCGCGCCAGGACCTGCAGATCCGTCGCCTGCTGGTTGGAAATGATTCCCCTTGCAACTCCCTGCTCGAGGACGGCTTCGCTGATCATCAATCGAGGCTTTCTATAACAATATTGCCATTGGTATAGACGCATATCTCGGCGGCGATGGAAAGCGAGCGGCGTACGATGGCTTCCGCATCCGTCTCATATTCGGCGAGCGCGCGGGCGGCAGCCAGGGCATAGTTGCCGCCGGAGCCGATGGCCGCTATTCCGTTTTCCGGCTCCAGCACGTCGCCCGCGCCGGAGAGCAGCAGGCCAACATCCTTGTCGGCCACCAGCATCATCGCCTCCAGACGGCGCAGATAACGGTCGGTACGCCAATCCTTGGTCAGCTCCACGCAGGCGCGGGTGAGCTGGCCGGGATACTGCTCGAGCTTGGCCTCCAGCCGTTCGAAGAGGGTGAAGGCGTCCGCCGTGGAGCCGGCGAAGCCCCCGATCACGCCGCCCTTGGTAAGGCGGCGCACCTTCTTGGCGTTCCCCTTCACGATGGTCTGGCCGAGGCTGACCTGACCGTCGCCGCCGATGACGACGCGGCCCCCTTTCCGGACCATGAGGATCGTGGTGGCGTGCATGCTGCGGGGGGTGGCGTCATCTGACACGGGGCGAAACTCCGGCGGATGGGAATGGAGGACGTCCGGCCTTCATGCGGGCCGAAAAGAACCGTTCAGGCCCTGACTTAAGCATTGATGGCCCAAAAGCAACGCGGGTGGCGTTTTCCGCCGCATCTTGGTAGAAGGCGCGGTCTCTCACTCCTGAAAAGGACCCTCATGATGCGCTCCGCGAGCGTCAGCCGTCGCACCGCTGAGACCGATGTGGCCGTGTCGATTGCCCTCGACGGCACCGGCAAGGCCGAGATCTCCACCGGGGTCGGCTTCCTCGACCATATGCTCGAACTCTTTGCCCGCCACGGTCTCTTCGACGTGACCGTGAAGGTGACGGGCGACCTGCATGTGGACCAGCATCATACGACCGAGGATACGGGGATCGCGCTCGGCCAAGCCATCGTGAAGGCGCTTGGCGATAAAAAGGGCATCGCGCGCTATGCGGATATCCATCTTCCGATGGACGAGACCTTGACGCGGGTGGCGCTCGACATATCGGGCCGTCCCTTCCTGGTGTTTCGCACCACGTTCCCGACGGAGAAGATCGGCGCTTTCGACACCGAGCTGGTTCGCGAGTTCTTTCAGGCGTTCGCCATCAATGCGGGCCTGACCCTGCACGTGGAAACCCTCTACGGAGAAAACAGCCACCACATCGCCGAGAGCTGCTTCAAAGGCTTGGCACGGGTCTTGCGTGAGGCGGTGGCCGTGGACCCAAGGGAAGAGGGTCGCGTTCCCTCCACCAAGGGAACGCTCTAGATCCGCTCAAGAGACGGCCTGTCCGGCGAAATCTGTTGCGCCTCGCCGGGTGGGGCCTGAGGAAACGTCGCGATGACCACCTATACCCTGCACCTCCCGCGCGATGCGCGGCCGGGTGATCCGATGCCATTGGACGAGGCCGAGCTCGTGGAGGACAGCTTCTCCTGGGGAGCGTTCTTCTTCACCTTTCTCTGGTTCTTCGTGCACCGGCTCTGGCTCGCCGGTCTCGGCGTGCTGGCGCTTCTCGTCGCCTTCAATGCGCTCCTGAACCTTCTGAACGTGGAACCGACGGCCGCCTTCGTGGCGCAGCTTCTGCTGCAGGTCCTGATCGGCCTCGAGGCCAGCAGCCTCAGGCGCTGGACGCTCGCGCGCCACGGCCGCCCGGCCGTTGACGCGGTCGCGGCCGCAGACCGGGACGAAGCGGAGGTGAAGGCCTTCGCCCGCTGGCTGGCCAGGAACCCCGCCCAGGCCCCCTCCCCCGCACCGGCTCCTGCGCCGGTCCTGCCCACCCGGAGGACCGAGCCGGTGATCGGTCTCTTCCCCGATGCGGAGCCCTACCGTTGAGCGTCGTCATCATCGATTACGGTTCGGGCAACCTGCACTCCGCCGCCAAGGCCTTCGAGCGAGCGGCGCGGGAAGCGGGCCTGAACGAGACCGTCACCGTCACCTCCGATCCGGACCTCGTCGCGAAATCCGACCGCATAGTGCTGCCGGGCGTCGGCGCCTATGCCGATTGCCGCCGGGGCCTCGATTCCGTGCCCGGCATGGTGGAGGCGCTGCAGAGGCGCGTCCGCGAAGAAGGTTATCCCTTCCTCGGCATCTGCGTCGGCATGCAGCTCATGGCGACCCGGGGCCTGGAGCACACGACGAGCTACGGGCTCGACTGGATCCCCGGCGACGTGAAGCCGATCGCGCCGAGCGATCCCTCCTTGAAGATCCCGCATATGGGCTGGAACACGCTCGAACTGGTCAAGCCGCATCCGATTCTGGCGGAGATTCCGACGGGGCCCGAGGGGCTGCACGCCTATTTCGTCCATTCCTATGCGCTGACGCCGTCAAACCCGGCCGATGTCGTCGCCACCACCGATTACGGCGGACCCGTGACGGCCATCGTCGGACGCGACAACATCGCCGGAACCCAATTTCATCCCGAGAAGAGCCAGACGCTCGGTCTGCGGCTCATCGCCAATTTTCTGAGGTGGCGTCCGTGATCCTTTATCCTGCAATCGATTTGAAGGAAGGCCGCTGCGTCCGCCTCATTCAGGGCGACATGGACCAGGCGACCGTATTCAACGACGACCCGGCGGACCAGGCCGCCACTTTCGAGGCGCAAGGCTTCGAATGGCTGCACGTGGTCGACCTCGACGGGGCCTTCGCCGGCAAGCCGATGAACGCCGCGGCCGTTGAAGAAATCCTGCGCCGCATGAAGATCCCGGTGCAACTCGGCGGCGGCATCCGCGACATGAAGACCGTCGAGGGCTGGCTCGCCAAGGGCGTGGCCCGGGTCATCATCGGCACGGCCGCCGTGCGCGATCCCGCCTTCGTGCGGGAGGCCGCGCGGCTCCACCCCGGCAAGATCGCGGTGGGCATCGACGCCAAGGACGGTCTCGTGGCGGTCGAAGGCTGGGCCCAGACCTCGACCCTGACGGCCGAAGAGCTCGGCCGCCGCTTCGAGGATGCAGGCGTTGCCGCCATCATCTACACGGACATCGCCCGCGACGGCATTCTCAAGGGGATCAACTTTCCCATGACCTTAGGCCTCGCCCGCGCGGTCTCGATCCCGGTCATCGCCTCGGGCGGGCTTGCCTCCATGGCCGATATCGAGCGCCTCACCGATCCCGACTGCGCCGTGCTCAACGGCGCGATCTCCGGCCGCGCCCTCTATGACGGGCGCATCGATCCGCAACAGGCGCTGGAACTGCTCCGCTCCGTGCGCAAGGAGCCCGCCTGATGCTGAAAGTGCGTCTCATTCCCTGCCTCGACGTGAAGGACGGGCGCGTCGTGAAGGGCGTGCAGTTCTTGGATCTCGTCGATGCGGGCGATCCGGTGGAGGCCGCCAAGGCCTATGATGCGGCGGGAGCCGACGAGCTCTGCTTCCTCGACATCACCGCGAGCCACGAGGCGAGGGGAATCCTGCTCGACGTGGTGCAGCGCACGGCCGAGGCCTGCTTCATGCCGCTCACCGTCGGCGGCGGCGTGCGCACGGTCGAGGACATCCGCAGGCTCCTGCTCGCAGGCGCCGACAAGGTCTCGATCAACACCGCGGCGGTGAAGAACCCTGACTTCGTGCGCGAGGCCGCCGAAAAATTCGGCAACCAGTGCATCGTCGTCGCCATTGACGCTAAGAAGGTGTCGGGCGAGGGCGAGCCCGCGGCTTGGGAAATCTTCACCCATGGCGGACGCAACGCCACCGGCATCGACGCCATCGCCTTCGCCAAGAAGGTGGCGGAGCTCGGGGCAGGGGAGCTTTTGGTCACTTCCATGGACCGCGACGGCACCAAGGGCGGCTACGATCTCGCCCTCGTGCGCGCCATCGCGGACGCGGTATCCGTGCCCGTCATCGCCTCCGGCGGCGTCGGCAACCTCGACCACCTCGTCGATGGCGTCGAGAAGGGCCATGCCAGCGCCGTGCTCGCGGCCTCCATCTTCCACTTCGGCACCCACACGATCAGCGAGGCGAAGGGCTACATGGCGAAGGCAGGACTGAAGATGCGGCTGGACAAGGCGGCTTAGGCCGGGAGAATGCTCCTCGTCATCCCCGGCGGCCCAGAGGGCCGGGAAGGGGATCTACTCTTGTTTGCGGAGAATGGATTCCCTTTCCCTCCGCTGCGCTACGGCCGGGAATGACACCGAGACAGCCATGACCTCCTTCACCCTTACCGATCTCGCCCGCATCGTCGCCGAGCGCGCCAGGGCTCCTGCGACCGAATCCTATACGGCCAAGCTTCTGAGCGAGGGGCCCGCGAGAGCGGCCAAGAAGCTGGGCGAGGAGGCGGTGGAAGCCGTGATCGCGGCCGTGCAGGGGGACCGGGCGAACCTCACTGCCGAGGCGGCGGATGTGCTCTATCATCTTTTGGTCGTGTTGCAGGGCGCGGGCATTCCCTTAAATGAGGTAATGGCGGAACTGGAACGGCGCACCACCCAATCGGGGCTCGCCGAGAAGGCCGCGCGCAAGGCGTAATTCGGGAAAGGTGGTTCGCATGGACCAGCCCAACACGGTGGCGGCTCCGGAAGCGGATGGCAGCCTCTCGCCCTACCGGGTCTTCCAGCGGGAGGAATGGGCGCAGCTGCGGGCCGATGCGCCGATGACGCTCACGGTCGACGAGGTGATGCAGCTGCAATCCCTCAACGACCCGATCTCCATCGACGAGGTGGCGGCGATCTATCTGCCGCTGTCCCGCCTGCTCTCCCTGTACGTCGCGGCCACGCAGGGGCTTTTCAAGGCGACCCAGCGCTTCCTTCTCGCCGAGAACGACACCAAGGTCCCCTATATCATCGGCGTCGCGGGCTCCGTGGCCGTCGGCAAGTCCACTACGGCGCGCGTGCTCAAGGCGCTCCTCGCCCGCTGGCCCAACACCCCGAAGGTGGACCTCGTCACCACGGACGGCTTTCTCCTGCCCAATGCCGAGCTCACGCGCCTGGGGCTCATGGAGCGCAAGGGTTTTCCCGAGAGCTACGATACCGGCAAGCTCCTGCACTTCCTGGCCGACATCAAGGCTGGCAAGCGCAACGTGCATGCACCGCTGTATTCGCACCTCGTCTACGACGTGGTGCCCGGCGAGGAGACGGTGGTCGACCGGCCGGACATCCTCATCGTCGAGGGGCTGAACGTGCTCCAGCCCGCGCGGATGCCCAAGGACGGCACGGCCATTCCCTTCGTGTCCGACTTCTTCGACTTCTCCGTCTATATCGATGCGGAGGAGGAGGACCTGCACCGCTGGTACGTGAACCGGTTCCTGCGCCTGCGCCACACGGCCTTCCGCGATCCGCTCTCCTACTTCAGGCGCTATGCGGAGCTCCCGGAGGCGGAGGCCATCGCCACCGCCGATGGCCTGTGGAACCGCATCAACCTCGTGAACCTGCGCGAGAACATCGTGCCGACCCGCCAGCGGGCGAGCCTGATCCTGAAAAAGGGCCCGAGCCACCGGATCGAGACCGTGGCGCTGCGGCGGCTGTAATCCACCGACCTTTCCGCAATCTTGGGCGTTGTTCCTCCAGCTTGACGAGGAGGAGCAATGGCCACGCATCCGGTCGAGAAAGGAATCGAGCAGAGCGCCGAACAGGCCCAAGAGGCGGCCGAACAGACACAGGAAGCTGCGGAGAATACCGAGACCGCCGCCAAGCACACGCAGGTCGCGGCGCGAAAGACGGCTGCGGCCACGACAGTCCTGAAGGACAGCGCCGACCGGCGCACGGAGCTTGCGGCCAATCGAACCGTCTTCGCCGCCGAGCGGACCTATGCCGCCTGGGTCCGCACGGGCCTCGCCGCGCTCGCCTCCGGAGTCGGCGCGAAGGCGCTGCTCGAAGGGGTGGTGCCGGGATGGATGATTGTGACGACCGGTTCGGTCCTGGTCTTCTTCAGCGCCTTCTGCTTCGCGGCCGCAGTCTGGCGTCAGTTCGTCATCGGCGCCGAACCGCCCAATCCGGACGTCCGGCGCCTTTCACCCTTCTTCCTCGTGGTGATCAACGGTTTCCTGGTGCTCGTCGCCATCGCCGCCCTGTTCGGCCTCTGGTTCGGCGATACAGGAGGAGGGTGAAAACCGTCACCGGCCCTGTGCCGGTGATCCCGACGAGATGGGGCGCTCTTCCGCATCGGGATGGCCGGGCCTGGCCCGGCCATGATGCAAGAGGATTCAGGCCAACAATCCCTGTTGCCGGGCCAGATCTCGCAGGCTCGCCTGGGAGCGGGCGCCGAGATGGCTGATGATCTCGGCCGCAGCCAGGCCGCCGAGGCGGGCGCAATCGGTGAGGTCGAGATTCTGGGTGAGGCCTGCAAGGAAGCCGGAGGCGAAGAGGTCGCCTGCGCCGGTGGTGTCGACCACGCGCTCGACGGGGAAGGCGGGCACAGCCTTCGTCTCGCCACGGCTCACCACCAACGCGCCCTCCGCGGAGCGGGTGATCACGCCCAGAACCTTCTCCTCGCGCAGCGCGGCAAGCGCGCTGTCGGCGGAGGAGGTGCCGTAGAGGCTCTGCAGTTCGTGGATATTGGCGAAGAGGATGTCGAGGCTGCCGTCGCGCATCAGCCCTAGGAACTCGTCGCGGTACCGGTCGACGCAGAAGGCATCGGAGAGGGTGAGCGCGACCTTGTTGCCGGCTTCGTGGGCGATCCTCACCGCCTTGCGGAAGGCTTCCTTCGCCGCCGGCGGATCCCAGAGATAGCCTTCCAGGTACACGATGCTCGAGGCGCGCACCGTTTCCGGGTTCACGTCGTCCGGGGTGAGGTTCTGGCAGGCGCCCAGATAGGTGTTCATCGTGCGCTCGCCGTCGGGCGTCACCAGGATGAAGCTGCGCGCCGTCGCAGGCCCGTCCTCGGCCATGGCCACATCGTAATGGACGTCGATGGCCTTGAGATCATGGGCAAAGAGGCGGCCCGTCTCGTCGTTCTTCACCTTGCCGATGAAGCCGGCCTTCACGCCCAGCGACGCGATGCCCGCCGCCGTGTTTGCGCCGGAGCCGCCCGACACGATGATGGCAGGACC
This sequence comes from Microvirga roseola, assembly GCF_020866965.1. Lineage (GTDB taxonomy): Bacteria > Pseudomonadota > Alphaproteobacteria > Rhizobiales > Beijerinckiaceae > Microvirga > Microvirga roseola. The sequence goes on along the minus strand of NZ_JAJATX010000012.1, from coordinate 34,148 downwards.
CATGTCGCCATAAAGCTCCTCCGCGCGCGCCTCGTCGATGAGCTGCATCGCGCCCTTGTGGACCTTCTTCTTCAAGAGAAAGGCCTCGTCCGTATGGGCCAGCACGTCAACGATGGCGTTGCCGAGGGTGAGGACGTCGATGCGGGTCTGGGACATGAACCACCATGGTTTGCAAAAAGACGGGGCGCTTTCGCATCCGCAGTCCTGCCGGTCAAGGTCGGGGTGCACTTCCTGGAGAGCGAAGAAAAAGAGAGGCCTCCGAAAAGGCCTCTCTTCGAGATCGTCGTTTGCGCGCTTAGCGAGCGTATTCGAACTGGGGAGCGTCTTCGAGCTGCTCCCTGGTGGCGTTCCGCAGGATGGCCCGCTCGGGATAGTCGCGCATCCGGTCGCCTGCCGTCATGGCCATCCGGTCATCGGCGCCGATAGCGCCCGTTGTCGTCGGCTCCGTGGCGGGAGCGGTGGCCGTCATGTCGGCTCCGGGGGTGATCGGAGCAACGGCCGTGGTGCCGGTGCCCATGGCGCCGGCCGTGTCAGTCGCAGGGGCTCCGGTCACACCGCCCACGCCCATGCCGGTCCCGGGAGTGCCGGTGGCGGTCATCGCAATGCGGTCATCCTGCACCCATTCGAGGGCGTCGTAGGGGACGGCCACGTCGCGCTCGCCGATGCCCAGAAAGCCGCCGACGCCGATCACCACGGCCTCGACCTGGCCCGTGCTGTTGACGAGCACCTCCCGGATATCGCCGACCTTCTCGTTGTTCTCGTTATAGACGTTCATTCCTTCGAGGCGCGAGGCGCGCCACAGGTCGGGCCTGTTCTCGGTGACATACCGGATGTCGCCACCCTGCATGGGCATGGTCGAGGCGCCGGTTGCAGGGGCGGGCGCAACGGTGACGCCTTCAGGCACGATCGTCACCGGGGCCTGACCCTGAGGCTGAACCGGTGTGGTCTGGGCCAGTGCAGGGGCCGACAGCAGCGTGCCGGTCATGAGAGCGATCGCTATTCGCGGAAACATTTTTTACCCTCCGACATTGGGATCAAGGCGCCAATGGGCGCCCGTCGTCACGCCAACGGCGTCGGAGACGAAAAGGTTCTGCTGAGCTCCCGCACCTTCCACTAGCCAGCGGGCGGGGAAGGCTGTCCGAACTCCTGAAGGGCCTGCGTCGGGGCTACGCCCCGCTTCTCCCGCTCCTGCGCCTGATCGAGGATCGCCAGCATCTCTTCAAGATCCGTCCCGGAGAGGTCGCGGATTTCCCTTGCGAGGCGATTGGCGAGCAGCGTCGCCCGGGGATCGGCGCTGGCGGTGTCGATCTTCACCCGCGGGTCGGAGAGATCCGCAAGACGCGTCAGCTCGTCGGCCTCGTCCCAGATGATGTGGAAATACTGCAGCACGCCCTGGATCAGGGTCCAGGTCGGCTTGCCGCGCTCGCCCCGCTCGAGCGCTGAGAGATAGGCGCTCGACACGCCCAGATGGGCGGCCATGTCCTTCAACATAAGGCCGCGCTCGCGGCGCAGCTGCCGCACCCGTTCACCGAAGGGAGTCATTCCGTTACCCCTTAACCCCGCCTGCGGCGGAGCCTGACATAGAGTGCACCGGATCCGCCATGCTGGGGAGAGGCCTCCTCGAAGCCAACCACAAGAGATCTCAATTCCGGCAGACGAAGCCAGTGGGGAACCATGCGGCGCAGTACGCCGCGCTCGTCGAAAAGGCCGCCAGCAGCCGCGGCACCGCCCTTGCCGGTGATCACGAGAACGAGGCTGTACCCCGAACCCTGCGCCCGGTGGAGGAACCGCATCAGGGCGAAATGCGCCTCCTCCTGGCGCATCCCATGCAGGTCGATCGCCCCGTCCACGTCCTTCCGGCCCCGACGCAGGGCCTGGAGCGTCTTGCGCTCCACCGGAGCGAGCGGCGGCAGGGACGGTTTCGGGGGCAGGCGAGGGGGCAGAGCAGGGGGGGCAGACCCGCGTTGAGGCGCGGGCGCGGTTTCGGTCGTCTCCTCCGGCTGCGGTTCGGGCGGGAGGAGTCTGCCCTTCATGGGCTTCACCTCCTTGGCCACATGGGCCCAGAGCCGCCGCTCTTCGGGGCTCAGCTCGCGGGTCCGACGGCGCTTGGTCATGGTTGGGGTTTGGGCAGCAGAACCGTGAAGCGCACCGGATGGCGCATGAGGCCCGCACGTCGTCCCGCCTCCGTGCCGCTGCCGAAGAAGTAGTCGCCCCGCGCCGGACCGACGATGGCGGAGCCCGTGTCGTGAGCGATCATCAGCCGCCGCAGGGGCTCCGTCCGGTCGAGGGCGAGAGGCAATTGGCCTTCGAGCCAGATGGGCGTTCCGTAGGTCCAGAGAGTGCGGTCGACGGCGAGGCTCCGCTCCGGAACGAGGGGAATGCCTGCGCCGCCGATCGGGCCGTCCTCGGGCGCGAGCTCGTCCGCCTCACGGAAGAAGATGTAGGATTGGTTCTGCCGCATGAGCTCCCTGGCCGGACCCGGATTGTCCCTGAGCCAGCCCATGAGCTTCTCCAGCGTCATGGTTTCGAGATCCATCACGCCCTGCTGCACCAGCAGGCGGCCGACGGACGTATAGGGTCGGCCGTTGCGCCCCGCATAGGCGACGCGCATGACCGAGCCGTCGCGGAGCCTGATCCGCGCCGAGCCCTGGACATGGATGATGAAGGCTTCGCCGGGTTCCCGTAGATAGACGACCGGCTCGGCAAGCGCTCCCAAGGCTCCGTTCTCGATGGCGGCGCGGTCGGGATAGGGCTCGTAGCCTTCCGCCCTCCTGCGGGCAGCCTGGAGAGCGGGGTCGAGGCCGGGCAGGGTCTCGCCCTGCGGAATCGTCACGAGATCCTCCGGCCGGGCAAGCAGGGGGACGGAATATGTGGAATCGGGCGTCCGCGAACCCTGGAATTCCGGCTCGTAATAGCCGGTGAGAAAGCCCTCGCCCGAAGACGGAGCGACGGCGAAGGGCTGGAAATTCGCCTCGAAGAAATGCCGCGCCTCAGCCTTGGACGGACCGGCCAGAGTGGAAGCCTTGCGGCAGACCGCCTGAAGGTCCGCCTGCGAGGCCAGGGCGGGCCGCAATTCGATGCTCTGGGTCAAAAGCGCCCGGCAGGAGCGCAGGAAAGCCTGAAAGGCGGCCGCGTGGTCGTCCTCCTTCCAGCCGGACAGGCTCTCGAACGATACGGGTTCGAGGCGCGCCTGACCGGCCAGCGCCGATGCCGCAGCCTGCGCTGAGGACATGGTCAGGGCCGAGAGGAAAAGACAGGCGAGGCCGAACCGGCGGACATGCCTCATTGCCCCGCTTCGGTCGCGACCAGCAGCCAGTTCGGATCGCGGCTGCCGAGCTGCCGGGCGAAGGTCCAGACATCCGTGACGTCCACCACCGCATCCGGGCTTCCGTCCACCACGTTGCCGGAAGCGTCCCGGGTCGCAGTGATGAGCTTCGACTGAAAGCGCACGACCACCTGCCCCATCTTCCCGTGGACCTCGGCTCCCGCGAGCTCGGCCTTGTCGATGGAGACGAAAGCGGTCTCCACCTTCTCGCCCCGCTGCTCGCGCTCGGTGATCGCCCGCTCAAAGCCCTCGTAGACCTCCTTGGAGAGGAGGTCCTTCAGGGTCTTGCGGTCGCCCTGGGCGAAGGCGGTCACGATCATCTCATAGGCTGCCTTGGCGCCCTCGAGGAAATCGGCGGCGTCGAAAGACGGTTCGGCCCTGGCGATGGTGTCCAGGGCCTGGGCGGTCGGAGTTCCGGGTTCGGCAATCCCCTTCCAGCGGTCGCTCGGCGGAACCTCGACGGCGGCCTTGGCCCCGTTATGTCCGGGCAGGCGAACGACATTGTCCTGCTCGTTCGCCGGATTGCCGGGGCGCAGGGGAGCGTCGCGCCGGGAGAGCGGATCGAAAGGCGGCTGCTCGTTTCCGGTCTTCTGACCCAGGACAGAGCGAAGACGCCAGATCACGAAGACCGCGAGAATGATAAAAATAAGGGTCGTGATGTCGAAGGAATCCTGCATCGTCGATCCGTTGTCAGCCTGCCCGGCCCGGCTTTCAGGAATCATGCCGGGCTTATGCCCCAGAAAGCGGGTGTCTCTTTCGCATATGGGGTCTCAGGGTCGTAACATCCACCTCTGCCCGGGACAAGCGAAGGGAAATGCTGAATCTTGCTTCGCACGGGCGAAGCATGCTAGCGCGAAACTCCATGGCCCGTTGCCGATCCAGCGTCTCGCCTCGAGCGCTCCGTCCGGGCTCGACCGATTACCCCCATCGGGAGGATGACACCATGGCCGACAACCCGGCAAATAACGGCGCAGAGCAAAACGGCATGCCTGCGCTCAACGCCCTTGCGCAGTACTGCAAGGATTTCTCGTTCGAGAACCCCAATGCTCCCCGTTCCCTGCAGCCGCAGACGGAGGGTCCGCAGATCAACCTTCAAGTCAACGTGAACGCGAAGCAGCTCGCCGAGGCCGATTTCGAGGTCGACCTGACGCTTGAGGGCGATGCCAAGATCGGCGGCAAGGACGTTCTTTTCGCCTTCGAGCTGACCTATTCGGGCGTGTTCCGGGTCCAGAATATCCCGCAGGACCAGCTGCACCCGGTCATCATGATCGAGTGCCCGCGCCTGCTCTTCCCCTTCGCCCGCCAGATCGTGGCCGATGCGGTCCGCAACGGCGGCTTCCCGCCCCTCTATATCGACCCGATCGACTTCGTGGCTCTCTACCGTCAGCGCGCGGCCGAGGTTCAGTCGCAGCCGGGCCAGACGAACCTGTCGTAAGCCACATCTCGGTTGGGAAAAACAGCGCCCCGGTCTCATTGAGACCGGGGCGTTTTCCGTTCAGGCCTGCTCGGGGGTGCTCTCCCCGATATACTCGCGCCAGAGCGAGTTCGGGCCGAGGGACTGGATGAAGGATGCGTGAGCTTCGCGCTCGGCATCGGTCAGGCGCGAGATCATGGTCCGCGGCTTTGCTTCGCGGCCAGCCGCGTCATTCCGATTTAGGGCGATGCCCCTTCCGGCGCTGGGCTGAAGCGACAGGTCGAAGCCCACCTGCCGTCCGCCGATCAACTCGATATAGACCTCGGCCAGGATCTCCGCGTCGAGGAGCGCCCCGTGCTTGGTGCGCTTGGAATTGTCAATCCCGTAGCGCGAGCAGAGCGCGTCGAGGTTGTTGGCCGCTCCCGGATGCTTGCGACGGGCGAGCGCGAGCGTATCGACCACCACGGCAAGATCGATGACCTTGTGCCCGGTGCGGCCGAACTCTGCATTGAGGAAGCCGATATCGAAGGCCGCGTTGTGGATGACGAGCCGCGCGTCCCCGATGAAGTCCACGAACTCATGCGCGATGGCCGCGAAGACCGGCTTGTCGGCCAGGAACTCGTTGGAGAGCCCGTGAACCGCGAAGGCGCCTGCGGAGACCTGGCATTCGGGATTGATGTAGACGTGATAGTTCCGCCCGGTCGGGATGTGGTTGAGAAGCTCGACGCAGCCGATCTCGATCACCCGGTCGCCCTTGGCGTGATCGGTGCCGGTGGTTTCGGTATCCAGGACGATTTCACGCAACAGCGCCGACATTCTTTTCTTCTCTTCTTGAGGATCGAACCCGCCCTGGCCTGCCGGCGAGGCACGCCAGGATAGACCGCACCTGGGCCTCGGCGGAAGCAAAGCCCCAGCTCGTATCCACGAGGAAATGGGAACGAGCCCGCTTTTCGGCATCTGGCATCTGCTTATCGAGGATGACGGTGAATTTCTCCTCCGTCATGCCGGGCCGCGCGAGAACGCGGGAGCGCTGGACGTCGGCCGGAGCGGTGACGACGAGAACCGCGTCGCAGCGGCGCTCGCCACCGGTTTCGAGGAGAAGGGGAATGTCGAGAACCGCGACCGGTGCGAGAGCGGAGACGCTTTCGAGAAACTTTTCCTCCTCCGCCCGCACGAGCGGATGGACGATGGCCTCCAGCTGCCGGATCTTCTCCGGATCGCCGAGAACCGCCGCGCCGAGCCTGGCGCGGTCGACGGTGCCGTCGCTCACGGTACCGGGAAAAGCCCTCTCGATCAGCGGCGCGGCGCGTCCGCGATAGAGGGCGTGAACGGATGCATCCGCATCATGAACGGGCACACCGAGACGGCGGAAAATATCGGCCGTGGCCGATTTTCCCATGCCGATGGAGCCGGTGAGGCCGAGCACGAAGGTCATATCCGCCCCTCGATATCGGCGACGATGAGCGCGCGCAGTTCCGGTGTGACTTGCGGCCTCACGCCGAACCAGCGTTCGAACCCGGGTGCGGCCTGATGAAGCAGCATGCCGAGACCGTCGACGGTCCTCAAACCGCGCGCCTCGGCCGCCGCGAGGAGGGGGGTCTTCAACGGCACATAGACGATGTCTGCGACGGCAGCATCGTCGGGCATGGTGTGGAGATCGATGGAAAGCGGCGGCTGGCCCGCCATGCCGAGCGAGGTCGTGTTGACGACGAGCTGGCACCCGGCGAGGGCCTCGCCGATCCGATCCCAATCCATGGCTTCCAGCCTGACCGCGCCGCCTTCGAGATCATGAACGAGGCTTTCCGCCTTCGACAGGGTGCGGTTCGCGACGAGGATGCGGCCGAGTGGACGATCCTGGAGCCCGGCAACGACCGCGCGCGCTGCGCCGCCCGCGCCTAAAACCATAACATTGTCCACCGATTGCTCCCAGCCTGTCCCCAGGCTCTGGTCGAGATGGACTATGAAGCCGAGCACGTCGGTGTTGTCGCCCCAGAGAAGCCCGTCCTGGATCCAGAGCGTGTTGACGGCTCCCAGGCGCTCGGCGCGCTCCGTCCTGCGGTCGACGCCTGCGAAGGCCGCCTCCTTGTGCGGGATCGTGACGTTGCCGCCGGTATAACCCCGCTCACCAAAGCTCCTGAGAAAATCCCCGAAGTTCACAGGCTCCACGTCGATGCGCTCGTATGAGCCGTCGAGATCATGAACTTGCAGCCAGTAGCCGTGGATCAGCGGCGAGCGGGAATGCTTGATGGGGTGGCCGACGACGAAGGCCTTCGTCATGGATCTGATCCTTCAGAACGCGAGGCAGCCGAGGCGGCGCAGGGCGGAGAGGAGCGGGATGAGAGGCAAGCCCAGAACGGTGGAATGGTCGCCCTCGACCTTTTCGAAAAGATGAACGCCGAGGCCTTCCAGCTGGTAGACTCCAGCGCTCTGCAGGACATCCGGCCCCGCCAGATCGAGGTAGAGCGCAATGGCATCATCCGTCAAAGCGCGCATGCCGAGGCTGGCCTTGCTGCAAAAGGGCGCGACCACCTGCCCTCCGAGAGCGAGCGCTCCGGCGGAATGAAGCACATGGGTGCGACCCGAAAGTCTTCGCAAATGCGCCTGCGCGGCCTCCCGGCTCTCAGGTTTGTGGAAGACCTCGCCCTCGCATTCGAGCACCTGATCGGCCCCGAGCACGATCCGCTCCGGATGACGGCGGCTCACCGCCAGGGCCTTTTCGGCCGCAAGGCGCGCGGCCAGCGCGGGCGGATCGAGCGCTTCCGCCCGCGCCGCTTCCTCGACAACCCGCTCGTCGACGCCGGAGCCTTGCGTCTCCACCGGCAGGCCTGCGCTTACCAGCAGCGCGAGCCGGGTGGCGCTGGTGGAGGCGAGGAGGAGTTTTTCCGGCTGGATCCAGAGGGCGGGCATGGCGCTATTCCGCGATGAAACGCAGGCGGTGGTCGCGATAAAGGTCGATGATCGCGGCGGCAGTCTCCTCGATCGATCGGCGGGTCACGTCGATCGTCGGCCAGCCGTTGCGGGCGAAAAGCCGCCGCGAGGCAGCGATCTCCTCCGCCACCGCCTCCTTGTCCACATAGGACGTATCGTCGTCGGCCCTGAGACTGAGCAGACGGTTCTGCCGGATCTGAACGATCCGTTCCGGAGTCGCCACGAGGCCGACGATCAGGGCCTTGCGCGCATTTTCCAGGACCGGCGGCGGCGGAACGCCCGGCACGAGGGGAATGTTGGCCGTCTTCAGGCCGCGATTGGCGAGATAGATCGCGGTCGGGGTCTTGGAGGTGCGGCTGACGCCCACAAGAATCACGTCGGCATCGTCCATGTCGTGGGGCAGGTGCCCATCGTCATGGAGGAGGGTGAAGTTCATGGCGTCGATGCGCTTGAAGTAATCCGCATTCAGCATGTGCTGTGCGCCGGGCCGCGCATTGGAGTGGGTGCCGAGATAGGAGGAGAGCAGGGAATGCACCGGCTCGAGCACGGAGAGATGGGGCGAGCCGGTATTGCGGCAGACCTCTTCGAGCCGCTCCGCGAGATCCCGCTCCACCAGGGTGTAGAGCACGATGCCCGGCGCGGTCTCGATTTCCGTGATCACCCGCTCCAGCTGGGTGGTGGAGCGCACGAGCGGATAAACATGCTCGATGGCGGCGACGCCCTCGTATTGAGCGACCACGGCGCGGGCGACGGTGATCAGAGTCTCGCCCGTCGAGTCCGAGACGAGGTGAAGGTGAAAGTAGCTGCGCCCCATGAACAGGCCTCCCGGATGAGGAGTCGATAGATGTGGATAGAGCGGTGTGTCGGCGAGGTCCAGTGCGGGGGCCTGTGGGATTCCCGAACTTTCATCAACAGCGCTGACCCGTGTGGGATGCCGGGACCCTCGAATTGGGAGAATCCGGCACGAATCACCCCGGTCTTTTCGATTCAGGTTTCGTTAACACTTCTTAACGGGTTGTTAAGCTTTAAGAATTCGGAAAGGAATGCGGCAGGCCTGCCCCATCCGTTAACGAAGGGTTAACGCCTCCCGCGATGTGGACCGGTTGTGGACGGGGTTGCGGCTTTGCGATTCACGGCCCAAGAGAAACAACAGATTCTTTGATTCAAGAATTTATCTTTTAAGAGAGGGCCTGTGAGCGAGCGTCCCACCAAAGCTGTCCTACGCGTGCTGAACGGCGAACCGGTCTGGCCTCTGCCGATCTGGATCATGCGCCAGGCAGGCCGCTATCTGCCGGAATACCGGGAGACCCGGAAGGAGGCCGGATCCTTCCTGGATCTCTGCTACAATCCGAAGCTTGCCGAGGAGGTGACCCTCCAGCCGATCCGCCGCTTCGGCTTCGACGCCTCGATCCTGTTCTCCGACATCCTCGTGATCCCCCATGCGCTCGGCCAGGACGTACGCTTCGTGGAGAACGAGGGGCCGAAGCTCGATCCCATCACCGAGGCGAAGGATTTTTCGAGGCTTGCCGAGGAGCTGCCGCTGGAGCGGCTCGAACCGGTCTTCGAAACCCTGGATCGTTTGAGACAGTCGCTGCCGAAGGAGACCACGCTTCTCGGCTTCTGCGGCGCGCCCTGGACGGTGGCGAGCTACATGATCGCCGGCAAGGGCACCCCGGATCAGGCGCCGGCCCGGCTGACCGCCTATCGCGACCCGGCTTTCATGGATGCCCTCATCGATAGGCTGGTGCAGGCCTCCACCGCCTACCTCATCCGCCAGATCGACGCGGGCGCGGAAGCGGTGCAGATCTTCGAGAGCTTCGGCTCGGCCCTGCCGCCCGCGCTTTTCGACCGGCTGTCGTTGAACCCGATCCGCCGCATGGTCGAAGGATTGAAGGCCGCCCGGCCGGACGCCAAGGTCATCGTCTTCGTCAGGGGAGGCGGGGCCAATCTCCAGCGCTTCGCGCAGGCCGGGATCGGCGATGCGCTTGCTCTCGACTGGACGCTCGATCCCGCGAAGGTTCTGCCGACCCTGCCGGGCCACGTGGCGACCCAGGGCAATCTCGACCCGCTTGCGCTGATCGCCGGCGGCGAGGCTCTGGAGCAGGGCGTCGACCGCGTCCTGGATGCGGTGCGCGGCCGTCCGCACATCTTCAATCTCGGTCACGGCATCCTGCCGGAAACGCCGATCGAGCACGTCGAACAGATGATCGCCCGGGTACGGAGAGCCTGAGGAATGCTGTATCTGTGGCTCAAGGCGCTTCACGTCATCGCGATCATCGCCTGGATGGCGGGAATGCTCTATCTCCCCCGCCTCTTCGTCTATCACTGCGATGCACCGAAGGGCTCGATCCAGTCCGAGACCTTCAAGATCATGGAAAGGCGGCTTCTCAAGGCCATCATCAACCCGGCCATGATCGCCACCTGGCTGATCGGCCTCTATCTCGTCTGGGACGGCGGCTGGTATCTCTCCGGCTGGCTCCACGCGAAGGTGGCGCTCGTCGTGATCATGTCGGCGGTCCATGGCGTTTATGTCCGCCGGCTTAAGGAATTCGCCGCGGACAAGAACACGCGACCCGCGAAATATTATCGCATTCTCAACGAGGTCCCGACGGTGCTGATGATCGGCATCGTGATCCTGGTGATCGTGAAGCCGTTTTGATGCGCGACATGTCGTTCCCGGTCCAGCGAACTGCCGGGATGACATCTCCCGATTCGGGTTGTTAAAGAACACTTGAGATTCGCCGCACGACGCGGTAAAAGAGAATCCTCTTCCTAAAGGACAGGTTGCGCTGCGTGGGGCCGAAAGGCCTTCAAAAGTCACGGTTCGTGAACTGGGCGGCCCTGTCGACGTTCCCCCCATCTCCCACGCGTTCAGGCAACCTGCCCGCGGAAAAATCCCGAGAGTGTTCCCGATGAGGGAAATCAAGCTTCAAGATCTGAAATCCAAGACACCCACCGAACTCATCGCCTTCGCCGAGGAGCTCGAGGTCGAGAACGCGAGCACGATGCGTAAGCAGGAGCTCATGTTCGCCATCCTCAAGCAGCTGGCGGCGCGCGAGGTCGAGATCATCGGCGCGGGCGTCGTCGAGGTGCTGCAGGACGGCTTCGGATTTCTGCGCTCAGCCGATTCGAATTACCTGCCCGGTCCCGACGACATCTATGTCAGCCCCAGCCAGATCCGTCGCTTCGGCCTGCGCACCGGCGACACGGTGGACGGCCCGATCCGCGGACCGAAGGAGGGCGAGCGCTACTTCGCTCTCCTGAAGGTGAACACCATCAACTTCGAGGATCCGGAGAAGATCCGGCACAAGGTTCACTTCGACAACCTGACGCCGCTCTTCCCGCACGAGCGCTTCAAGCTCGAGATCGACGATCCGACGCGCAAGGATTTCTCGTCGCGCATCATCGACATCGTTTCTCCCATCGGTAAGGGCCAGCGTGCGCTGATCGTCGCGCCGCCGCGTACCGGCAAGACGGTGCTGATGCAGAACGTGGCGCAGTCGATCACCACGAATCACCCCGAGTGCTACCTTATCGTGCTGCTCATCGACGAGCGCCCGGAAGAGGTGACCGACATGCAGCGCTCCGTGAAGGGCGAGGTCGTGGCCTCCACCTTCGACGAGCCGGCGACCCGCCACGTGCAGGTGGCCGAGATGGTGATCGAGAAGGCCAAGCGCTTGGTGGAGCATGGCCGCGACGTGGTCATTCTGCTCGATTCGATCACGCGCCTCGGCCGCGCCTACAACACGGTCGTTCCGTCCTCGGGCAAGGTGCTCACCGGCGGCGTTGACGCCAACGCCCTGCAGCGTCCCAAGCGCTTCTTCGGTGCTGCGCGCAACATCGAGGAGGGCGGCTCGCTCACCATCATCGCGACGGCTCTGATCGATACCGGGTCGCGCATGGACGAGGTGATCTTCGAGGAGTTCAAGGGCACCGGCAACTCGGAAATCATTCTCGACCGCAAGGTTTCCGACAAGCGCACCTTCCCGGCCATCGACATCACCCGATCCGGCACCCGCAAGGAGGAATTGCTGGTACCGAGCGATACGCTCAAGAAGATGTACGTGCTGCGCCGCATCCTCAACCCGATGGGCACGGTGGACGCGATCGAGTTCCTGCTCGACAAGCTGCGTCAGACCAAGTCGAACGGCGAGTTCTTCGACTCGATGAACACCTGAGCCGAAGCGTCCGGCTTGGAAATTTTGCCCCATCCTCCGGCCGGAGGGTGGGGTTTTCTTTTGTCCGTCAGAGGACGCCCAACAAGAACAGGATGACGAGGGTTACAACGGCGGAAACCAGGAGCGAGGCTCCGCAACCGAGGCGATTCGAGAAGAAGAAGAACATTGCCGCTCCTGTGGTTTCTGTCAGGCGAGCGTCAATTCCTATTGTATCGCTGCAGTTCCTTAAGGATTCAGGACTGGGTCCTCACGGAAACTGTCAAATTATTGTTACAATTAAGGAAATCGTCCTCAGCGGCATAGTCGAAGAGATCACGCGGGTACCCTGCGAGAACGGGAAAGAGCTCCCGCCAGGGAGCAGTTTTCGCCACCTCGGAAAGCCAGCGGCAGGTTTCCAGAACCGAGTCCTCGTAGGTGGCAACCGGACGGTATCCGATCTCTGATGCAGCCGCCATGTCGATCAGAAAGGGGCGGGGACAGGACCAGGGAGTGGTCCCCACGCGTGGCGGGTAAGCGTCATCGTCACTGATTCTGATGAACTTGCCCTGATAGTTCATGTAACGGGCGATAGCCTGCCCGATCGCAGCAACATCGGGCGGATCGGGATCTCCGATGTTCAAGGTGCGGCTTCCAGGATTATCCAGACAGATACGGGTCAGCTCTGCGATGTTCCTGACAGAAGATGTGTGGAAGCGGCTGCGGCCTTGGTAAGCCAGCGGGATCGAATCTCGTCCGTCGAGCATTCGTTTGACGAACCACCATTCGCGCGGGTGCTGGGATCCGGGTCCGTGGATCGCACATGGCCGCAGCACGGTGACCGGACATCCGGCCTGCTCCTGCAGTGTCGTCTCCAGCGCCATTTTGCGCGTCGAGTAGGTCCCCGGTCCCGGATCGACCGTTGCTTGCCTTTCCGTGATGAGCTCGTCGAATTCCGGAAAGCCGGTTTGCATCGATTCTTCGAGGGTGCGCCCGGCCTCGTCCCTGTAGACGCTGGCCGAGGAGATCACGAGAAGGGTGCCGACGGAAGTCTCCACTTCCAAGAGCTGTCGGGCATGGGTCTCGTCGAAGGCGACCGTGTCGATCAGCGCATCGGCTCCGGAGCCTAAGGCTGAGGCGATGGCGGCGGAATCCTGCCTGTCCAGGGTCACGACCTCCAGGCCCCGCTCAATTAGCTCGGATGGCGGCGCCCGGTGCCCTCTGTGGGAAGCGGTGACCCTCCAGCCATTCTCCAGAAGGTTCGCGGCAATGGCGCAGCCGATCTGCCCTGTCCCGCCGATGATAAAGGCCTTTCGCGCCATGGCTTCCCTCCGCTCTCGCGATTCTCTTCCCGAACCTTGCGCGATGCTACTGGATATCAGCGGTGCTGTTCAACGCTGCGACCGGCTATCGCTCCTGAGGGCCTTCGATCGTCGCAGGGGCTTAAGACGCCTGCATCATCTCCCGCACCTGCGCCTCGAGCCCCGTTGGATCCGTCACCGGCAGCGAACAGCGGATTCCAGCGCAGACGAGGGCTTGCGGACCATTGCCTGAGGAGGCGAGGGCCTTGGCGGGGTGATTGTCGTCCAGGGCTTCACCCTCGTGCAGCCGATGAACGCTGCGATCGAGATAAGGCATGCGCAAGGCCGCCTCGAAGAGAGCGTCGGCCTTGTTTCCCGTGACGAGAATGCTCAGACCCCTGAGGTGCAGGTCGAGGGCATTGAGGATCGAGGTATGGCCGAGCGGGGCTGAGCGTGCGATTCCGACGAGCCGGTTCAATATATCCGAAGCTCGCTGGATATCGTCCTGTGCCTCCGTGATCTGAGCGAGGCGCACGAGGGCTTCCGCGAAGACGCCATTGGCGTTGGGCACTGCATCGTCATGGGTCGGCTGGGGATGAACGACCAGCGGGTCCGCGCCTTGAGCGGTCATGGCGAGGGCGCCTGTTTCCGCGACCATGAATTCGGACAGCAGGACGTCGCGCCAGGTGTGCGCATCCCGCAGATAGGATGCCTCGGAGGTCGCCTCGAAGAGGGCGAGCGCTGCCCGCATCATGGCCGCATGGTCGAGGGCGAAGCCCGGAAAGATCAGCGAGCCGCCGCGCCAGGAATGGCCGAGCTTGTCGTCGCGGGTCATTGTCTCGCGGATGAAGCGATAGGCTCGTTCGGCAAGCCCGATCCAGTCCGGCCGGGAAAGGAGGGGAGCCGACCGAATGAGAGCGGAGATCATCAGCCCGTTCCAGTCGGCCAGCACCTTGTCGTCCAGGCCGGGCCTGACCCGTGTCGAGCGGCGTTCGAGAAGCTTCTGCCTCATTCCGGCAAGCCGCTCCTCGATAGCGGGCGGGGCTTCTCCTGAAATGAGCCGGTTCGGGATATTCGTCTCCTCCCAGTTCCCGTGCTCCGAGACGTCGTAAACCTTCGCGAAGAAGGCGGCGTCCTCGCCGCCCAAGACCTCGCGGATTTCACTCAAGGACCAGACATAGAAGCGGCCCTCAATCCCTTCGGAATCCGCATCCAGGCTTGAGGCGAAGGCTCCTTCCGGCGTCACCATCTCCCGCTCCAGCCAGGCGACGATACCGGCAGCGGCGTCGCGGAAGAGGGCGCGGCCGGTTTCGGCGTAGGCCAGCGCATAAAGCTCCAGGAGCTGGGCGTTGTCGTAGAGCATCTTCTCGAAATGCGGCACGAGCCAGCGCTCGTCGACGGAATAGCGGGCGAAGCCGCCGCCGAGATGATCGTGGATGCCGCCGAGCGCCATCCGCTCCATGGTCAGGAGAGAGGCTTCACGGGCCTTGCCGTCCCTGGAGCGATGAGCGTAGCGCAGGAGATATTCGAGGATCAGTGGGTTGGGGAACTTTGGGGCACCCTGAAGGCCTCCGTTCTCCTTGTCGATCAGCTCGGTGAGACGCGAGCCCATCTGGTCGAGATCGGGGAGGGTGAGGGTGCCGCCGTCAGCCTGCGCCGTTTGGGCGAGGTGCTGCTTCAGGGCGTCCCAGTTCTTCGCGATCCGTTCGGGCTCGGCATGATAGAGGCGGCTGATCTCGCGCAGGACCTGGACGAAGCCGGGCCGGCCGAAGCGGGGCTCCTTCGGAAAATAGGTCCCGCCCCAGAAGGGCTCGCCCTCCGGCGTCAGGAACATGGTGAGCGGCCAGCCGCCCTGCTCGCCCAGCAGATGCAGCGCGCTCATATAGACGTGGTCCACATCAGGCCGCTCCTCCCGGTCGACCTTGATGTTGACGAAGAGCTCGTTCATCACCGCCGCGACGTCCGGATCCTCGAAGCTCTCATGCGCCATCACGTGGCACCAGTGGCAGGCCGCATAGCCGATGGAGATGAGCACCGGCTTGTTCTGCCGGCGCGCCTCGGCAAGAGCCTCCGGCCTCCATTCCCACCAATGGACAGGGTTGTCCCGGTGCTGCAGGAGATAGGGAGAACTAGCGTCCTTCAGTCGGTTCATGGGTCCTGCTCCTGTCGGGCCTTGAGGGTCGGACGAGAACGATCCTTCAGCCGCCAAGGGTAATAGTTTATCGGGTTTAAGTCCCGCCAGCCTCAGAGGTTCACGCCATGCGTTCGGGTGACACGATCTTCGCCACCGCCTCCGGTTACGGCCGGGCGGCAGTGTGCCTCATCCGGATCAGCGGCAGCGAGAGCCGGACGATCCTGGAGCGGATGGCGGGAGTCCTGCCGCAGCCCCGGCGTGCGGCGCTGAAGGTCCTGCGGGACCCGAGCAGCGGGGAGCCCCTCGATCAGGCCCTCGTGCTCTGGATGCCGGGGCCGAACAGCTTTACCGGCGAGGACCAGGCCGAGCTTCATATCCATGGCGGTCTCGCGACGCGGGCTGCGGTGCTGCGGAGCTTGAGCTCCTTCGAGAACTGCCGGGCTGCCGAGGCAGGGGAGTTCACCCGCCGCGCCTTCCTCAACGGGCGGATGGACCTTGCCCAGGTCGAGGGTCTCGCCGACATCATCGATGCGGAGACGGAGGCACAGCGCCGTCAGGCCATGCTTCAGCTCGAAGGCCGCCTGGGCGACGCCTCCGAGCGCTGGCGCGAGAACATCCTTCTCGTCCTGGCCCTTCTGGAAGCGAGCCTCGACTTTTCCGACGAGGGCGACGTGCCGGAGGATCTGGAGGCGGATATCCTCCGCCGCCTCGGGCTGCTCGAGAAGGAACTCGCCAAGGTTCTGGAGAACCGCAGCGGCGAGCGACTGCGCGAGGGACTGACCGTGGTGCTGGCAGGCCCGCCCAATGCGGGCAAGTCCACGCTCCTCAATGCCCTCGCCCGACGCGACGTCGCCATCGTCTCGCCCATCGCCGGAACGACCCGCGACCTGATCGAGGTCCATTGCGACCTGGGCGGTCTGCCTGTGGTGATCGTCGACACGGCGGGCCTGCGCGAAAGCGGCGACCTGATCGAGCAGGAGGGCGTGGCGCGAGCACGGGCGCGAGCCGGAGCTGCCGATCTCGTCCTGTGGCTGATCCCGCCGGAGGGTCCCGTCACCGAGCCGCCCTCCGCCCGTCGCGTCCTGCGGGTGGGCACCAAGGCGGATCTCGACCGGGGCCGGCCCGGCTGCGATCTCCTGATCTCGGCCGCCAGCGGGGAGGGGATCCCCGAGCTCATCCGGCGACTGGAGGAGGAGGCTGAAGCCGCGCTCGGACAGGCTGACGCCATCGTGACCCGGGAGCGCCATCGCAAAGCGGTGGAGCGTGCCCATCTCTCTCTTGTGGGAGCACGGAAGATGCTGGAGAGCGGCGGACCCGTGGAGCTGGCGGCGGAGGAGGTTCGCCTTGCGTCCCGCGCTGTTGGGGAGATTACCGGCCGGGTTGATGTTGAGCACGTGCTCGACCGGCTCTTTTCTTCCTTCTGCATCGGGAAGTAGGGGCGTTCATCAAGAATTAGCGGATCGGGCTCATTCTGAAGGTGTCCCGAAGACGAGGGCGCTTCCAGAGTTCTCTGGATGATTCTTCGAGACGCTTCGCTCCTTGGATCCAGGCGGCGACCGGGTCCGGCGAAAGAACACCCGAAACCTGTTCACGAATCGGTGGAAGCATGCTGAATCCACTCTGCACAAGGTGTGGAGATCCTGTGCGGAGCGGTGCATGAGCGCCGATGTTTCACGTGAAACATTTTGCCCTTTTGACCTCTGACCCGATGGGTTCTAGACCCCGGGCATGGAGATGACCATGAGTTCGGCTTTCGATGTGATCGTCGTGGGAGGAGGCCATGCCGGCGCTGAGGCGGCAGCGGCCTCCGCGCGCACGGGCGCGCGCACGGCGCTCGTGACGCACAAGATCTCCACCATCGGGGCCATGTCCTGCAACCCGGCCATCGGCGGGCTCGGAAAGGGTCATCTCGTCCGCGAGATTGACGCTCTCGATGGGGTGATGGCCCGCATGGCCGACCGCGCCGGAATCCAGTTTCGCCTGCTCAACCGCCGCAAGGGTCCTGCCGTGCGCGGGCCCCGCACCCAGGTCGACCGGAAACTCTATGCCCGCGCCATGCAGGCCGAGCTTTCCCGGACGCCGAACCTGACCCTCATGGAAGGGGAGGCCGACGATCTGGTGATCCGGGACGGCCGGATTGCAGGGCTTCTCCTTGCGGATGGGCGACAGCTCACGGCAGGGGCCGTGGTCATCACGACCGGAACCTTTCTCTCCGGCCTGATCCATATCGGCGAGAAGAAGATTCCGGCCGGGCGCATGGGCGAACGCCCCTCACTCGGGTTGCCGAAAACCTTTGCCCGGTTGGCCTTCACCCTCGGCCGCCTCAAGACCGGAACGCCGCCCCGCCTGGACGGGCGTACCATCGACTGGGCTTCCGTCGACAAGCAGGCCGCGGATGATGAGCCTGTGCCGTTCTCGCTCGTGACCGAGAAGATCACCACGCCCCAGATCGAGTGCGGCATTACCCGCACAACGGCGAAGGTGCATGAGCTGATCCGCGGCAATCTCCACCGCTCGGCCATGTATTCAGGCGAGATCCAAGGCACCGGTCCGCGCTACTGCCCCTCTATCGAGGACAAGGTGGTGCGCTTCGGTGATCGGGACGGCCACCAGATCTTCCTGGAGCCGGAAGGCCTCGACGACATCACGGTTTATCCGAACGGCATTTCGACCTCGCTCCCCGAGGACGTTCAGCTTGCCTTCCTCGCCGAGATCCCGGGCCTGGAGAAGGTGCGCATGCTCCAGCCGGCCTATGCCATCGAGTACGACTATGTGGATCCGCGCAATCTCACGGCCGGGCTCGAGACAAAGGCCGTCCAGGGGCTGTTTCTGGCAGGCCAGATCAATGGCACCACCGGCTATGAGGAGGCGGGGGCGCAGGGCTTGGTCGCCGGCCTCAATGCCGCCCGCCGCGCCGCCGGCCAGGAGAACACCGTTTTCGACCGGGCCGAGTCCTATATCGGCGTGCTGATCGACGACCTCATCACCCGTGGGGTGAGCGAGCCCTATCGCATGTTCACCTCGCGCTCGGAATATCGCCTGAGTCTGCGCATCGACAATGTGGACGAGCGGCTGACGGGCAGGGGGCTGGAACTGGGCTGCGTCGGAACAGAGCGAGAGGCGCATTTCCACCGCTCGCAGGCCGAGATCACCGGGGTCCGGCAGCGTCTGCAGGCGCTTTCGCTGACGCCGAAGGAGGCAGCGCGCCATGGTCTCGAGCTGAACCAGGACGGCATTCGCCGTACCGCCTACCAGATTCTTTCCTATCCCAGCATCGGCTGGAACGATCTCGCCCGGGTTTGGCCCGAACTCCGCGAGGTGAGCGCCAGCGTGAAGGAGCGGCTGGAGACAGACGCCACCTATGCGGTCTATCTCGACCGGCAGCAGGCCGATATTGCCGCCTATCGGCGCGACGAAAGCGTGGTGCTGGAGGAGGCCATCGACTTCCGGAACCTTCCCGGTCTCTCGAACGAGATCAAGGCGAAGCTCGACCTCGTCCGCCCCCGGACCCTGGGCCAGGCGGCCCGGATCGAGGGGATCACGCCGGCGGCCCTCACCCTGCTCGCCGCTCACGCGCGGAAGGCCTCATCCCGCAGCGCCCATACGATGGATGCGGTGTCGTGATGAAGAGAGGCATTCCAGACCTCGATGTTTCACGTGAAACATCGGAGAAGCTCGAACTGCTGGAGCGGGAGCTTCGCCGCTGGCAGGCGATCAAGAACCTCGTCGGCCCGGCGACCCTGGATCACATCTGGGACCGGCACATCGTCGATTCCCTCCAGCTTCTGGACCTCGCGCCGGAGGCAAAAACCTGGCTCGATCTCGGCTCCGGCGCGGGATTTCCCGGTCTCGTCCTGGCTATCGCGGGAGCGGAGCGAGGCCTGAAAGTTCACCTCGTCGAGAGCAACTCGCGCAAATGCGCCTTCCTTCGCCAGATAGCCCGGCTGACCGAGGTGTCGGCCCAGGTGCATGAGGCGCGGCTCGAAACCGTCATTCCCGGCTTCGTCGGCAAGACCGATGTGGTCTCCGCCCGGGCTTTGGCCTCGTTGACCCAGCTTTTGGAATGGACCGAGCCTTTGTTGAAAGCGGGGACAATGGGCCTCTTCCCCAAGGGTCGGGACGCCGAGATTGAATTGACCGAGGCCCGGAAAAGGTGGACAGTCGAGGCAGAGTTCCTGCCCAGCTGTACCGATTCTGACGCCAGGATTCTTCGCATAACCTCCATCGAGAGCCTTCCAAGATGAACGACCTCAGCGGATTCGAAGCTGGAGCGTGCGGGCCCAAGCCGCGCATTCTGGTGCTCGCCAACCAGAAGGGCGGCGTGGGCAAGACGACTACCGCCATCAACTTGGGAACAGCACTCGCCGCCATCGGCGAGAAGGTGCTCATCGTGGATCTCGATCCGCAGGGCAACGCCTCGACCGGTCTCGGCATCGACCGCAGGAGTCGCCAAGTCTCCACCTACCATGTTCTGACCGGCGAGACCTCGCTCGCCCAGGCCATTACCGAGACGGTAGTGCCCCGGCTCTTCGTCGCCCCCTCGACTCTCGACCTGCTCGGGGTCGAACTGGAGATCGCGAACGAGCGCAACCGGGCGCATCGTCTCCGCTCCGCCATCCAGAGCTTAACGGAGAGGGAAGTAACCGATCTCTTTACCTATATTTTGATCGATTGCCCGCCATCGCTGAATCTTTTGACCATCAATGCCTTGGCCGCAGCTGACGCCGTTCTGGTCCCCCTTCAGTGCGAATTTTTTGCTCTGGAGGGTCTCAGCCAGTTGCTCAAGACGGTGGAGCAGGTCCGTTCGGCCCTTAATCCGCAGCTCATGATCCACGGGGTCGTGCTCACCATGTTCGACCCCCGCAACAACCTCTCGGGCCAGGTTGTGGCGGATGTCCGCGAGTTCATGGGCAACAAGGTTTACGAGACCATGATCCCGCGCAATGTCCGCGTGTCGGAAGCACCGTCCCACGGCAAGCCGGTGCTGCTCTACGATCTGAAATGCGCCGGCTCGCAGGCCTATCTGCGGCTCGCCTCCGAAGTCATTCAGCGCGAGCGCGCCCTGCGCGCTGCATAACAAAAACTGAGAATCCGAAATGGCTAAAGAAACGAAGTCGCTCGGCCGCGGGCTGGCCGCTCTGATCGGCGATGTGGGCGAGGAGATGGGCACGCTCGAGCGCAAGGGCCTCAACGCGCAGCGCTCGGTGCCGGTGGAATTCCTGCGCCCGAACCCGCGCAACCCGCGAAAGGTGTTCGACGACACGGACCTGAGCGAGCTGACCCAGTCGATCAAGGATCGCGGCATCATCCAGCCCATCGTGGTGAGATCGCTTCCGAACCGGAACGAGGAATTCGAGATCGTCGCCGGCGAGCGCCGCTGGCGCGCGGCGCAGAAGGCCGGGCTGCACAAGGTGCCGGTGGTCATCGTCCATATCGACGACAAGACCTCGCTCGAATACGCCATTCTCGAAAACGTCCAGCGCGCCGACCTCAATCCGATCGAGGAGGCGGAAGGCTATTCGCGTCTCATGGCCGAGTTCTCCTACACCCAGGAGAATCTCTCGAAAATTATCGGCAAGAGCCGCAGCCACATCGCCAACATGATGCGCCTTTCCGACCTGCCCGGTTCGGTGAAGAAGCTCCTGATCGACCGCAAGCTTACCGCCGGCCACGGCCGCGCGCTCCTGTCGGTCAAGGATCCGGCCGGCGTGGCGAAGCGCGTGGTCGACGAGGGCCTGAGCGTCCGCCAGGTGGAGACGATCGCACAGGCCGATGCGGCTCAGCCGAACCAGGAGGCCAAGGCCGCCAAGGCAAAGCCCGAAAAGGATCCCGACACCCGAGCACTCGAAAAGGCGCTTCAGGACGTGCTGGGCCTGACCGTCACCATCGACCACAAGGGCCAGGGCGGCGAATTGCGGATCAAGTACAAGACCTTGGACCAGCTGGACGGGCTGTGCCGGCGGTTGAATCCGTAAACAATTCCAGTTCAACACCCCAAACTCATCCTGAGGAGCAGACGAGGTCTGCGTCATGAAGAAATTTCCAGAGAGTACTGGATCTTCTTTGTGGCGGTCGCTCTGCGACCTCCTCAGGATGAGGACAGTGTCTCCGTGTATGAACGAAACTGAAGCTACCGCCGCGCCGCCCGCGCGAGGTCGAGCAGGGTTTTTGCCGCGATGGCGTCGCCGAGGTCGCTGAGGCGGCGGGTTTCGAGAAGGCTCGCCTGGATCATCGCAATAGCATCCTTCAGGCTGCCGCTCGTCCAGCGTTGAAGATGGCGCTCGATCAGGGGCTTGCGCCGGAAATGCAGGCTGCGCATGCTCTCCATCACCGCCGGGATCGGGCGGCCTTCCTCGACGGCGAGGCGGGCCGTGAGCAGCATCAGCGCATAGCGAAGTGCGGCTCCGAGCAGCACGGAGGCGTGCACGCCCTCGGCTGCGAGCCGCCGTGAGCCGGTCTCGAGCCCCGTGCCTTCGCCGGCGAAGGCTGAATCCACCACCGCATCCATGGCGAGGCTCGACACATCGCTCATGATGGCGTCGACGTCCTCGAGCGTGATCTCCCGCTTTCCATGGGCGTAAAGCATGAGCTTTGCGAGCTCGCCGCGCGTGGCGAGCCGGTCGCCGCCGAGGCTCGCGAGCAGGGCGGCTCTCGCATCGCGGGAAATGGAAAAGCCGTTGTTCTTCAACGTCTCTTCGACGATGGTGCCGAGATCCTTGCCCGAATCCGCATAGCACGGCAGGGCGAGGGCCTTCTGCGAGCGCTCGCAAAGGGTCCTCAGCGGCGAGGATTTCTGCAGGTCGCCGCCTTCGATGACAATCGTCGTATCCTGTAACTCGCCCTTCAGGACTGCGTCCACGGCAGGAGCGATGTTCCGTGAAGTGGCCTTGATCCAGATGGCGCGCTTGCCTCCGAACAGCCCCATGGTTCCGGCCTCGTCCGAAAGACGTGCGGGATCGGAGGCAATGTCATCGCCATCGATCCGGATGAGCTGGAACGGATCGGACGGATCCGTCACCGAGCGCTCGGCCAAAGCCTTCGCGCGCTCGTTGATGAGACCGGTATCGGGCCCGTAGAAGAGAAAGACGCCGATGCGCGGATCGGGGCGTCGCAGCGCCCCGTCCACCTCATGGGCCTTGACGGCGACCATCGACTTACGTGCGGGCTGCGAGCGTCGCCGCCAGACGGGTTTTCACCTGTTCCGCCAAGAGCTTGGCGAGCCTGATCTCCGCATTGCGGGCGGCGCGGACAGTGGCGAAACGCTGCTCGAACCGGTCATAGGAGGCCGAACCCGTCGCGGTTCCTTGCGTGATCACCGTCGAGCCGTCGAGGCTCGTGAGCCGGTAGGTGAGCGTTCCGTTGAGCGTGGCCGCCAGCGCCCGTCCCGATTCGGAATCGACGATGGGCGTCGTCAGGCTGTCCCTGAACGACAGGCGCAAGGCATAGCGCTTCGGAACCTGCTGGCCGGAGCCGTTGAGCTCGTAGATCAGCTCGCTGCGCAGAAAATGGCCGAACCGCGCATCGTCCTCCGGCCAGGTCAGCTCGGGCACGTCGATGGAGGCGAGAGTCGTCTGAAGCGATTCGCCCGAAGCCGTCGGGCCGTAGAGAGGCCGGAAGCAGGCGGAGAGGCCGAGCGACAGCCCGGCCACGAGCGCGAAGCGGGCGAGGCCTTTGAGGTTAAGCGACGACATTCACGATCCTCTGGGGAACGACGATGATCTTGCGGGCCGACTTCCCTTCCATAGCCTTTTGCACGGCGTCAAGCGAGAGCACAGCCGCTTCGATGGCGGCCTGATCCGCATCGCGGGCGACCGTCACGTCGGCGCGCTTCTTGCCGTTGACCTGAACGGGGAGGGTGACCGTCTCCTCGACCAAGAGCGAGCGGTCGGCTTGAGGCCAGGGCGTATCGGCAGCCAGACCCGACTGGCCCAGGGACTCCCAGCATTCCTCCGCCAGATGGGGCATCATGGGGGCGAGGAGCTGCACGAAGATGCGGCCGGCCTCCGCGAAGGCCGAGGCGAGGCCCGGCTCATCGGAGCCCTTCGCCCTGTTCGCCAGATCCTGGAGATTGTTGGCGAGCTCATAGAGATGGGCGACGCAGCGGTTGAAGCGCAGGCGCTCCACATCCTCCTCGACGGCGGCCAGCGCCTTGTGCGCGGCCTTGCGCACGGCCAGGCCGATCTCGCCCCCGGCCGAAGCGCCGTTGCCGCCGGCCGACAGCTCGGCGATCTCGCCGACGAGACGCCAAACGCGCTGGATGAAGCGGCCTGCGCCCTGCACGCCCTCCTCGGTCCAGATGACGTCGCGCTCAGGCGGAGAGTCGGAGAGCATGAACCAGCGGGCCGTATCGGCGCCGTAGGATCCGATGATCTCGTCCGGATCCACCGTGTTCCTCTTCGACTTCGACATCTTCTCGATGGAGCCGATCTCGATGGGAGCGCCGGTCTCCACATGGAGGGCCTTGCGGACGCCGCCCTCCGTCTCGAAGCGCACGTCGGAGGGCAGCACCCAGGCGCCGCTCTGGTCCTTGTAGGTCTCGTGGACCACCATGCCTTGCGTGAACAGGCCGGCAAACGGCTCGTCCAGCCCCGCATGGCCCGTCCTCTTCATCGCGCGGGTGAAGAAGCGCGAATAGAGCAGGTGCAGGATCGCGTGCTCGATGCCGCCGATATACTGGTCGACAGGCAGCCAGGAATCCACCGTCGCCCGATCCGTCGGCTTGTCCGTCAGGGTCGGGTCGGTGAAGCGCGCGAAGTACCAGGACGAATCCACGAAGGTGTCCATGGTGTCCGTCTCGCGGCGGGCCTTGGCCCCGCATTTCGGGCAGTCCACATGCTTCCAGGTCGGGTGCCGGTCGAGCGGGTTGCCCGGCACGTCGAAGGACACGTCCTCCGGCAGCACCACCGGCAGCTGGTCCTTCGGCACAGGCACGACGCCGCAATCGTCGCAATGGATGATCGGGATCGGGCAGCCCCAGTAACGCTGGCGCGAGATGCCCCAGTCGCGCAGGCGGAAATTCACCTTGCGCTCGGCCACGGGCCGGTTGTTGCGGGTCTCCGTCTCCAGACGGCGGGCGACCTCCTCCTTGGCTTCCGCGATGGTGAGCCCATCAAGGAAGCGGGAATTGATCATCCGGCCCTCGCCGTCATAGGCCACGTCCGTCACCACGAAAGTGGCAGGGTCCACGTCCGGCGGGCAGACCACGGGCGTGTTGCCGAGGCCATACTTGTTGACGAAATCCAGATCGCGCTGGTCATGGGCTGGGCAGCCGAAAATGGCGCCGGTGCCGTATTCCATCAGGATGAAGTTCGCGACGTAAACGGGCAGCGTCCAGTTCGGGTCGAACGGGTGCTGCGCCCGGATGCCGGTGTCGAAGCCCAGCTTCTCCGCCTTCTCGATGGCCTCCTGCGCCGTACCCATGCGCTTGCACTCCTCGATGAAGGAGGCGAGTTCGGGATTGTTCGCAGCCGCGGCCTTCGCCAGCGGATGATCAGGCGCGACGGCCATGAACTTCGCCCCGAACAGGGTGTCCGGGCGCGTGGTGTAGATCTCGAGTTCGCTCTCGCCGTTCGGCACCGTCTCGGGTTTGAGCGCAAAGCGGACCAGCAGGCCCTCGGAGCGGCCGATCCAGTTGCGCTGCATCAGGCGCACCTTCTCCGGCCAGCGGTCCAGGCTATCGAGCCTGTCGTTCAGGTCCTCGGCGAAATCCGTGATCTTCAGGAACCACTGGGTCAGCTCGCGCTGCTCCACGAGCGCGCCGGAGCGCCAGCCGCGCCCGTCGATCACCTGCTCGTTGGCGAGCACGGTGTGGTCCACCGGATCCCAGTTCACCTTCGCGGTCTTGCGGTCGACGAGGCCCGCTTCCAGGAAGTCGATGAACATGCGCTGCTGGTGCTTATAGTAGCTCGGATCGCAGGTCGCGACCTCGCGGCTCCAGTCGATGGCGAGCCCCATGCTTTGCAGCTGGCCGCGCATGGTGGCGATATTGGCGTAGGTCCATTCCTTGGGGTGGACCTTGTTCTGCATGGCGGCGTTCTCCGCCGGCATGCCGAAGGCGTCCCAGCCCATCGGGTGGAGCACGTTGAAGCCCTTGGCCCGCTTGTAGCGCGCCACCACGTCGCCCATGGTGTAGTTGCGCACGTGGCCCATATGGATGCGCCCCGACGGATAGGGGAACATCTCAAGCACGTAGTATTTCGGGCGCGGGTCGTCGTTCCTCGTCCTGAACAGGTCGCGGTCGTTCCAGACCTTCCGCCATTTCTGCTCGGCTTCCTTGGCGTTGTAGCGCTCCGGCCTCATGTTCTTCAGCACATCCGTCTTTCGAGCAGGAAGGGCTTCCGGCTCTCTTGTTCCTATCATCGCATGATCGTGTCGGTGAACCGGTATCTACTTCACCGGATCATGCTTTAAGCGATTCAAGCGGCTTGCGCCGCAGCATTGGCGCGGACTAGGACACAGCTCTCCCGCGCGGTCAACGGTTTCGCGCGCGAAGCGGCATTCTCGGGACCCTTGAGAGGACTTCCATGAGCGACAACGATCCGGTCGAAGGCTTGCACGAGGTGCAGGAGGGCATCCGCCGCGCCGCCGCCGATTACGGGCGCGACCCGTCCTCCATTACCCTGGTGGCGGTTTCCAAGACCTTTCCGGCAGAGGCTATCGAGCCGGTCCTGGCCGCTGGCCACCGGGTTTTCGGGGAGAACTACGTGCAGGAGGCCAAGGCCAAGTGGCCGGCCCTGCGCGAGCGCTACCCCGGCGCGGAGCTCCACATGATCGGCCCGCTCCAGTCGAACAAGGCAAAGGAGGCGGTGGAGCTCTTCGACGTGATCCACACCCTCGACCGGCCTTCGCTCGCCCAGGCGCTGGCGAAGGAAATCGCGAAGTCAGGCAAAACGCCGCGCCTGATCGTCCAGGTGAATACCGGCGAAGAGCCGCAGAAGGGCGGGGTCATCCCGACCGAGGTCGACGTCTTTCTGGAAGCCTGCCGCGACCAGTATGGCCTTACCGTCGACGGTCTCATGTGCATTCCCCCAGCCGAGGACCCGCCGTCGCCCCACTTCGCCCTCCTCAACACCATCGCCCGGCGACATGGGCTGAAGGTGCTCTCCATGGGCATGAGCGCGGACTACGATGCGGCCATCCAGCTCGGGGCCACCCATGTGCGGGTGGGCAGCGCGATCTTCGGGGCCAGGACGAAACGCTGAACCGGCTAGTCGACCATCGCCGCACCGGCGAAGCGTCCTGCCTTTTCATTCCAGAAATAGAGAACGGTCTGGCCGTTGCCGATCCAGAGGATGCCGGGCTTCTTCAGAGTCACGCGGGCGGGATAGCCTTCCTCGCAGGCGGCTTGGTGGAATTCCCGGAAGGCATTGCCGCAGACCGTTTCCCAAGTGCCGGGTTCGGCGAGACCAAGACCGTCCGAAGGCTCTATGCCGTCGGGGTCGATCACATGGACCTTGCCCTTCAGGACCGCGATCAGGCCCCGGGCCCCGTCTGATTGGCGCACTGCAATCAGACCCTTGTCCGTGGTCCCGTCGCCGTCGAAGTCCGCCTCAACCATGGCCGGATCGACCGAGTCGCTCGGCACGCCGGCGATGCGCGCCTTTTCCTCCTCTGCCGTCAAAGCCCGCCAGCCCCCAAGATCCTGCGCATGAGCTGCTGAAAGGGCCGGGACGAAGAGAGCGATGCTCACGGTGAGGCAGGAAAGGATACGCGGGATCATCGTGGTGGCCTGTGATGAGATCAGAATCCTATTCACCCTTAGCGGCGGCGTGACAAGCCGGCTGTGAGGCAGCGCACGAAAATTGCCCCCGGAGCTCCCGTATTGAACGTTGGCCCGACAAAGGCTAAGCTGACAGGATCGATCACCACTCGAACCGAAGGAGGGCTGCATGTGTGAAGCGATGCATCTACGCATGTTCGGCCCCGGTTACGCCCTGCAGCAGGTTGTTGCAGGGCCGGCCATCGAACGGATCTGACGGCGGGTTTTGATTGCCGCATTCTCAGAAGTAAAAGTGGTTTCCCGCTTTTGCCGATAATGCTCCCCCGTCCTCATCTCATCCTGGTCAGCTCTGAACGGCTTACCGCGTCACCGGCCTGAAAAGGCTGCGGCGCGTCCGAGATACGTTCCAGACTTTGCGCGGACGCCCTGTCGTGACGCGCCGTACCGATTGAGATGAAAAATGGGCTCCATCAGCCTTCGCAATATCACCATCATCGCGCAGACTCCGCTTTTCCAGAACCTGACCCTCACGATCGGCGAGCGGGACCGTCTTGGCCTCGTGGCCGGCAACGGGGCGGGGAAATCCACGCTCCTCAAATGCCTTGCTGGCCTCGCCGAGCCGACTACGGGCGAGATCGTCCGCTCCCGCGGCCTGAAACTCGCGCTGGTCGAGCAGGACATGCCGGGCAATCTGCTGGACCTTTCCCTGCACGAAGCCATCTGCCGCGCCCTGCCGCCGCCAGAGCAAGATGTCCAGGAATGGCGGGTCGATGTCATTCTCGACGAGTTCGAAGCGCCTTCGGATCTGCGCGATCGTCCTGTCCGGGCGCTCAGCGGCGGCTGGCAGCGTCTGGCCCTGATCGCCCGCGCCTGGGTCACCGAGCCCGATCTCCTGCTGCTCGACGAGCCGACGAACCACCTCGATCTTGAAAAGCTCCTGCTCCTGGAGCGGTGGCTGAAGGACGTGGCGGACCGGGTGCCCGTCGTGGTCGCGAGCCACGACCGGGATTTCCTGGATGCCTGCACCAGCCGCACCCTTTTTCTGCGCCCGGAGGAATCGGTCTCGTTCCCGCATCCCTATCGCCGCGCGCGCGAATTGCTCGAAGCCCATGATGCGGCGGCGTTGGCGCAGCGGGAGAAGACTCTTCGGGAGGTGAAGCGTCTGCGTGAAAGCGCCAACGAGCTGCGCAATATCGGCATCAACAGCGGCAGCGATGCGGCCCACGTGAAATCCGCCCAGATCAGGCGCCGCGCCGAGCAACTGGAGCAAGGTGTCCGCGCCGCACACAAGGAAAGGCCGGGCGAGATCCGGCTCGCCAATCGCGGCACTCACGCCAAGGTGCTTCTCTCCGTGGAAAACGTCGTCGTGCAGGCGCCCGACGGGCGAAACCTGTTCCCGATCCCGAAGCTGGAGGTGGCTCAGGGGGACAGGATCGTGGTGCTCGGACGGAACGGAACCGGCAAATCCCAACTCATCCGCCTGCTGCACCGGGCAATGCTTCAGCCGGACGGCTTTCCCGGCATCCGGATCAGCCCGAGCCTTGCTCCGGGCTATATCGACCAGGACATGCGGCAACTGCCGGAAAAGGCGAATGCGCACGACTTCGTCCTGTCGCAGTTCCGTCTCGGCGATCAGAGGAGCCGGGCCGTACTGGCGGAAGCGGGCTTCTCCATCGAAAGGCAGAAGCTTCCCATCGGCCGCCTCTCGCCGGGCCAGAAGGCGCGGCTCGGGCTTCTGGCGCTGCGTCTGTCCAACCCCAACTTCTACCTCATGGACGAGCCCACCAACCATGTGGACATCCCGGGGCGCGAACAGCTCGAAACGGAGATCCTCGATTCCGAGGCCACCTGCATCGTGGTGTCCCACGACAGAAGCTTCGTGAAGACCGTCGGTACCCGCTTCCTGCTGATCGACAGGGGACGGATCAGGGAAATCGACGGGCCGGAGGACTTCTTCAGAACTCTCGCCGGCTGAGCCACGCCATGAAGGATGCGGGATCGATCCCGCATCCTTTCAGCCGAGCCGTTGAAAAAGAGCGCGGGCAAGATTCGCGGCGCTGCCGGGGTCGAATTCGAGGTAGAGGTAAGGCTCGATCAGCTCCAGCTCCATCAGCATGAACCCGGCAGGGCGGACGAGCCCGTCGATGCGGGCATAAAGCGGCGTCTGCGGGAGAAGGCCGAAATAGGCCCGCGCCGCGTCGATTACCTCCCGGCTCACCTCCACACGCTCGTAAGTGGTGCCGTATTGCTGGTTCGCCCGCCATTCGCCCGCTTTGAGGACACGGCGGACGGCGTGGGAGAAAACGCCATCGATGAAGGTCAGGGTCGTCTCGCCGAGAACGGCGATGTCCTCCTGAAATTCCTGCAGCAGGGCTTCGCCGGGCGTGTCGGGGTTCAGGGGCCAGGTCTCGCGCTCCGCCCGGCCGAGCTTGCGCACCCCGTTCCCGCTTTGTCCGGAGACCGGTTTGAGAACGGCCGTTTTCCAGCCTTCTGCCTTCATCATTCGCTCGATGGCTGAGCGGTTTGCTTCGCCCAAGTGGAAGGTCCGGGGCACGCTCAGCCCTGCTGCCGCCATCTCCAGCAGATAAGTCTTGCGGAAATTCCACCGCAGAGTTGAGGGCGGATTGAACAGCCTTGCGCCCGTGGCTTCCAGCGCATCGATCCAGTCGAGAAAGCGCTTCGGGTCGTCGTGATAATCCCAGCAGCACAGGGGCAGCACCGCGTCGGCTTGCGCGAATGTCTCGAGCGGCGTGGTCTTCCAGGGCGCATGGGCTGCCTCCGCGCCCTCGGATCGCAAGCCATCGAGCAGGGCTTCGAGGCTCGGCGTCGGATGCGGATATTCCGAGCATGTTGTGATGATCACCTTGGCCATCAGCCGACGATCTCGATCTGCGTCCCGGGCCCGATCCGCTCCAGCAGGCGGCGGATCATGCGCCGGTCCACGGCCACGCAGCCTTCCGTGGGCCTAAAGCCTGGGCGGGCAAGATGCAGGAAGATGGCGCTGCCGCGGCCGCGTCTGATGGGGCCGCGGTTCCAGGCGATGTCGATCACCACGTCGTAGAGATGATCGTCCCGCCACATCTTTTCATGGCTCGTCGGGCAGGGGAGGGGAACGAGCCTGTTGTAGCGCCGGTCGCGGACATCGTCCGACCAGCCCTCGTTCGGCCGGATGGGCTTGAGGCGCAGCCCCGTGCGCGGGCGGGGGCCGTGGTCGGCGCGGTAGAAAGCCTGCAGCAGCTTGAACCGTCCGACGGGCGAAGCGCCGTCGCCCTCGCGCTTGGCGTGGCTCGTGCCGGAGCGCCCCAGCGCGCAGGGAATGACCAGATTGCCCGCCTGCAGCCGGCCCCGCCTGTGGTCGAGGGGCGAGCGGAAGACACGGACGAGGTTGACGGAGGCACGCTTCATAGGCAGTGGAAGGGCAGGGTCTGCCTCTTGTTGTCAAGCTGGGAATGATTACTCTTAAGGCGGAAGCATGATCCGATGCCTTGAGGCTTGCGCCTGCGGAAAGCCGGATTTCCGGTTTTCAGATCGGGATCATGCGGGAGAAAGCGGGCAGGCGCACCGGATCGAACCGGCACCGTCCGTTCTCCTGAAAAGACCGCTCCTGCGCCTAAGTGCTTTCACCGTGTAAAGGGTTTGACATGTCGAATGCCAGCCGCCTCCTCGTCGTCGATGATGATCGGGATCTGCGCGACACCCTTGCCGAACAGCTGGGGCTGCACGACGAGTTCCAGGTGAGCACCGCGGAAACGGCTGGGGAGGCGATCGAGGCGGTGAAGGCGGACCGGACCGATCTCGTCATCATGGATGTGGGCCTGCCCGACATGGACGGGCGCGAGGCCGTCAAGGTCATGCGCCAGAACGGCTTTCGCAGCCCGATCATCATGCTGACGGCCCAGGGCTCGGAGACCGACACGGTAATGGGTCTCGAAGCGGGCGCGAACGATTATGTGGTGAAGCCCTTCAAGTTCGCGGTTCTGCTGGCCCGCATCCGCGCGCAGCTGCGCCAGTACGAGGCGAGCGAGGATGCGGTGTTCCAGATCGGCCCCTACACCTTCCGCCCGGGCTCCAAGCTTCTGACGACCAATAAGGGCTCCAAGCTCAAGCTGACGGAGAAGGAGACCGCGATCCTGCGCTATCTCTACCGGGCCGGTCAGTCGGTGGTCGGGCGCGACACGCTCCTCACGGAGGTCTGGGGCTATAATTCCAACGTTACTACCCACACCCTGGAGACCCATATCTACCGGCTGCGGCAGAAGATCGAATCCGATCCGTCGAACGCCCGCATCCTGGTCACCGAGCCCGGCGGCTACAAGCTGATCCCCTAGGCCATGGCGCTCGACGACGATATCGCGGTTCTCTCCAGCGCGCCCCTGTTCAATCTGCTCGAACGGGACGCCCTGCGGCTCGTCGCCTTCGCCTCTGAGGGCCGTCTGCTGCGAGAGGGGGACATCCTTTTCAAGAAGGGCGACCGCTCCGACGGCGGCTATGTGGTGAGAAGCGGGGCCATTGCGCTCGATGCCCGGGAGGACGGCTCGCCCGATGCCTTGGTTGTCGGGCCTGGCGCCCTGATCGGCCAGGCGGCGCTCTTCACCCGCATCGAGCGCCCGGCCACGGCCATGGCCCGGGAGGCTTCGAGCGTTATCCGCGTGACGCCGAGCCTCATGCGCCGAGTGCTGGAGGAGTTTCCCCACGCGGCGGCCGCCATGCAGGACGCCATGGCGGAGGAGTTGGCCCGTCTCACGGAGGGCCTGGAGCAGGTTCGCCGGAAGCTCATCGCCATCGACGGCGAGGAGATCCCGGCGAAAGCTCCTGACGAAGAGGAGGAATGAGGGCTTTCGCCCTCACGCCGCCTTCACGTCGGTGAGGAACACCTCGACCTCGCGGCCGAGATTTTCCGCATAGCGAGCGAGCTCCTGGGCCGCGCCCAGAACCTGGGTCGCCGCCGCGCCGGTCTCCCCTGCGCCGTGCTTCACGGTGTCGATGCTCTCCGTCACCTGGCCCGTGCCGCGCGCGGCCTCCTGGACGCTGCGGGAGATCTCACTCGTGGTGGCGCCCTGTTCCTCCATGGCGGCGGCGATCCCGGTCGAGATGGTGGAAATCTCGTTGATCACCGTCTGGATGCCCTGGATGGCGCCGACCGCCTCGTTAGTTGCGCCCTGGATCTGCGCGATCTGAGTACCGATTTCCTCCGTCGCCTTGGCGGTCTGGGTCGCCAGGTTCTTCACCTCGGAGGCCACGACGGCAAAGCCCTTGCCGGCTTCGCCCGCGCGGGCCGCCTCGATGGTCGCGTTGAGCGCCAGGAGATTGGTCTGGGCGGCGAGGCCGTTGATCAGGGTGACCACGTCGCCGATGCGCTCGGCTCCGCTGGCCAGCGCCCGCACGATGTCGTTCGTCCGCTTGGCGCTCTCCACGGCCTCGAAGGAGATCCTGGAGGATTGGGTGACCTGCTGCGCGATCTCCCTGATCGAGGCCGACATCTCCTCGGTGGCGGCGGCGACGGTGCGGACGTTGCCGGAGGTCTGCTCGGCGGCCGCCGCCACGCTGACCGACTGCTGGTTGGTCCGGTCGGCGGTCGAGGTCATGGTCCGGGCGGTCGCTTCCATCTCCGACGCGGCGGCAGCGAGTCCCTGGGTCAGGGCGGAAACATTCGCCTCGAAAGAACGGGTCAGCTCATCGAGCTTGAGTGCCCGCTGCATCTTGGCGTCGTTCTCGGAGGCCTGCTCGAGGGCGAGGCGCTGGCGGTCGAGGGTGTTCTCGCGGAACACCTCGACGGCGCGGGCCATATCGCCGACTTCGTTCTTCCAGCTGGCATAGGGAACCGCGAGATCGGTCTGCCCTTCGGCCAGGCTCTTCATGGCCCCTGCAAGCCTCGGGATCGGCCGGAACAGCATGCGGCCCGAGATGATGGCGGCGAGCGTCAGGGCCAGCACGGCCGCCAGCGAGATGATCCCCATGCGCCACATGAGCCGGTCCGCGGCGGCCTCAAGTTCGGTGGTCTGAACGCCGGTGCCGAGAACCCCCAGGACCTGGCCGCTCTGGCCGAAGACAGGGAGGTTGATCAGGAGATAATCCTGTCCTAGCACCTTGGCCTGTCCCACATAGGTATTGCCGGCCGATACGATGGGAAAGACGATGCCGTTGCGGTCCATGGCGGTGCCGACGGCGCGCGTTCCGTCGGGATTGCGCAGGTTCGTGGCGCGGCGAATGAGGTTGCCGCTCGGTCCATCCTTCACGAAAAGGGTCGCCGGAGCCTGCGTCGCCTCGGCGATGCGGTCGACGAGCTCGTCGCTGTAGAACACGGCGTCGTCATTGACGGTAATGCCGCTGATGGCGCCGTTGGCGTCCTTTTTCACCGCAAGGCCGCCGACGGAGGTTTTGAGGATCCCGGCGAAGGTCCTGACATTGGCCTGAAGCTGGGTCAGCGCATTGGTCCGGACATCCGCGCGGGTCTGCATCGAGACGACCGCAAAGAGCGACGCGGCGGTGAGCACGACGAAGGCCACCATGGCCGCGGTCGTAAGATGGGAGAGTTTTCGATTGGCGAGGAACTGCACGTGTATTTCCCTTAGGTAATATCGTGCAGCACATCTCGCAGAAGGCCCTTAAAAAACCTGTGAAATTTTCAACCAGTCAGCGAGAATTGGGGCGGCAGTGACTATAGAGACCGGCACCGGATTCGCGATGTGCAGGAGGATCAGATGCCGGCCCCAGAGACGAAGGCTCCCATTCGCATCGTGGCGGCGGTGATCCGGGATGAGCATGGTCGCATCCTGCTGGTTCGCAAGCAGGGCACGCAGGCCTTCATGCAGCCCGGCGGCAAGCGCGAGCCGCACGAGGACGCTGCCGCGACCCTGGCCCGCGAAATCCGGGAGGAGCTGGGCTGCACAGTCCGGCCTGATACATTGCGCTTCCTGTCGAACCTCTCCGCTCCGGCCGCGAACGAGGCCGGACAAATGGTCGAGGCCGCACTCTACGAGGCTCAGATCGAAGGCGAGCCGGCCATCTCCGCCGAGATCGCGGAGATGACGTGGTTCGACCCGGATTCCCCGCCGGACCTCGTCCTTGCGCCACTCACCCGAGACCGGGTGTTGCCCCTCCTGCGGGCGTGATCGGTTTGAACGCCTCCTAACACTACTTTGGCACTTTCATCAGTGAGCCGAGGGTGAAGCG
>NZ_JAJATX010000119.1 GCF_020866965.1 Microvirga roseola | reverse complement strand
GGCCCAGGCTCTCGCCGGAACAACCTGATCAGAACTCACACCTAGCGGTGATCGGGATCGCGCTAGGCGGGGCTTACCTCGCCTACCGATTTGTCGAGCAGCCGATCCAGCGCTCTTCGCTCGGCTACACCCGCTGGTGGCATGGTCATGCGGTGGCTGCAGGACTAGTGGTGCCAGTGGCGATTGCGGCAATCGTTGGGACTGCTGTCCTGGCTCCCGCCAGCAATGGGCAGGGCTCGAACCTCTCAACCGCGGATTATCCGGGCGGGACGGTTCCGGCTTCCTTTGGGACCGCGATCAGACCCGGTATCCCGATCCAGCCGGTTCCGGCTCCGGCGAAGCAGGACTGGCCTCGGGCTTATCGCGACAAGTGCCACCAGCTTCAGCCCGTGTCCACGGTGATTGCGTGCACCTACGGGGATGACAACGCTCCCATGAAGGCGGTTGCCCTTGTCGGGGGATCGCACTCTGCCCATTGGCTTGCTGCACTTGAGGCTCTCGCTCAGCAGAACGGTTGGCGCATCGTCAGCATCACAAAGAGTTCGTGTCCATTCGAAGTAAAACGCCAGCGGAAGGTCGACTGCATTGAGTGGAATGAGAACGTTGTTGATTATCTGAGAAATTTGCAACCGAATGCAATCTTCACCACCTCGTCTCGCCCCTACCGTGGCGACCCCAAAGGCGCAAATGCATCCCAATCTCGTGCGGCGCTACGAAAGGAATACATCCCGAAAGGATATCTTCAACAGTGGGCCCGCATGGCCGAGATGGACCTGACCATTATCGCTGTCCGAGACAGCCCTTGGCTAGGTGTCGACGTGCCTGAATGCATCGAGCGGAACCCTACTAGGATCCTGGACTGCAGCCGAGACCGGGACCAAGTCACGGATCGGACCGACCCGACATCAAAGCTCCGCACAAAGCCAATGAATGTCGAGTTTATTGATCTGACAGACAGATTCTGTGATCAGTCCGTGTGTTTCCCGGTCAATGGCAATCTGCTCATCTACAGCGATGCCCACCAATTGCCGGCAACATTTTCCCGGAGGCTGGCCCCGGTCCTTGGCGAGCGTATCAGGCAGGTCCGGCCGGACTTGTTTGCGGCCGGATCAGGATCCTAGAAACGAAATGGTCGGGGAGGATCCGCGAATCAGGCACGCCTTTCGGTTGTGGCGCGGTGAAGATGCGACAATTACGCCTCCTCTCCCGTAGTCACTCTTCGGGATAAGCCTATGGAGCGGCAAAACGTTATTGCGCTTGCACAAGACCGCGGCTAACGCATCTTGCTGTTAGGTCAGGTCAATTCGATGCGTGCAATTCTCCGGTCTGCTTTCTTCTCGGTCCCTCAACCTATTCGGAGGGCGCTCAGGCTCCTTCTGCCGAATGGAGCTGTCCGAGCCGTTGCAAAACGCATCACGCCTCCCCCTCCTCCCCCGCCCCCTCCAAAGCCGAAGCCAAAGCCGAAGCCAAAACCGGCCAAGGTGGCACCTCCGGAGGCCCCACGGGAGCCGACCGCAAAACAGCTCTTTGATGCTGCCTGGTACACCAGCCGTCATCCAGAAGTTCCGCAGGATCACGAGGAGGCCTATAAGAGCTATCTCGACAGCGGGATGAGGGCGGGGCACGCTCCGAACGCACTTTTTGAGAGCCTGCGCTTCCCGTCTCATACAACCATTCCACACGAGCATCTCTATCGGGTTACGGCCTCGCCCGTTCTCTCTCGTGTGCCGCCCACCCGCTATCTTGAACTCTACCGCCCTAAGGCCAAACGGCGCGTGCATCACCTCTATGGCACGCTCGACGAGTATCTCCGCCGGGCGCTGACAGCGCCGGATCTGATCAACGCCGAATTGTGGGAGAACGACCTTCGTGTCACTTCCTACATGGACGGAATCAAGAACCGACTTGCGGCTGAGTATTTCGGTCGGCCGCAGGACACCCTCGTCTCCGTAATCCTGACCACACGCAACCGCGCCTCAAGGATAGCCGACGCAATCGTCTCGGTTCTGATCCAATCCTACAAGCGATGGGAACTGATCGTTGTAGATGACGGAAGCGACGATAACAGCACAGAGGCCGTTGTTCGACAGTTTGACGATACCAGGATCAAGTATGTTCGTATGGATGAGCAGGGTGGCATCGGGCGCGCATGCAATCTCGGCATTGAGCGATCGTCCGGCCGCGCCATTGCCTATCTGAGCGATGATACGCAATGGGACCCTGACTGCCTCCTTATATCTATCAATCAGATGCAAAGCCATGGCGCACGGGTAAGCTACAGCGCGCATGCCGTCTGGGACGGCTTTGATCCGGATGCGCGCTTGGGACAGACATTCAAGACTATTCGCTTTGCCCCGTTCAACCGCAGCCTGCTTGAGAACACCAATTACGTGTCGGTTGCGGCGCTTGTCCATGATCGGGCCCTTCTCGACGAGGTTGGCTGGTTTGACTGCTCCCTCGAAAGGGGCACAGAGTGGGATCTGGTGCTCCGCCTGACTGATGCCACAAGGCCACTCGCCGTTCCGTGCCTGCTCAGTCACCATTTCCAGGACAGGACCAGTGACAGCGCAGTGCAGACCGGCGAGGAGCATTCTTCGAGTGATCTCAGGGCAAAGCTCACGGCCCGGTCAGACTGGTCGCAGCGGTTTACCACCGAGAGCGGAACCCAACACCAGGCGTTTTCAACGAGCCGGCAGGCCCGTGAGCGCCGCCGAAGAAAACTGGCACGCCTTCCAGCAGAGCGAGTTCAAATCCTGATTCCGAACTACGAGGCAGTGCACGAACTCGATATGTGCCTGCGGTCAATCGCAGAGCACACCCATTCGCCCTATGAGATCCTGGTGATCGACAACGGATCATCGGAAGAGAGCTACGCTGAGCTCGCAACGCTCTGTTCGTCCTTTGAGAACGTACGTCTGATTCAGGAGAACAGCAGCTCGGGCTTCACCTTTGCCGTGAACCGCGGCCTTGCGGACATAGCGGATTGCAACGACAAAATCCTGATCCTGAACAACGACACCCTTGTGACACCGGATTGGCTCAACGAGATGCGTTATGTTCTCAGCAAGCATCCGGATGCGGGCATGGCCGTGCCGCGACAGGTCGTGCCGGGCGGCAACAAGGCTGCAAAAATTCATGTCCCGGGAGCCATCAACCCGTTTGAGTGCGACATCAATTTGTCGGCGCAACATCTTAATATCGTCGACCCCAGTTTCGATTTGGACGATGATTTGGTGGAACTGAGCTATGCCCCGTTGTTCTGCAGCCTCATCCGGCCGGAAGTCTTCAGAAATCTAGGCGCCCTAGACAGCGGCAACGGGCCGCATTATCGCTCTGACTGGATCCTCTGCGACTCCATGCGGCGGCTCCTCAGGCAGCGGATCATCTACACTCCCCACAGCAAGGTGTATCATCTTCTCGGGGTTGCGACCCGGGCTAAAAAGACCTTGACTCAACCCCTCTCTGGCTCCCCCAGTGCTGAGGCCTCGCCCGAGGACAACCGCGGGATTGGGGAGCTGTTGCCAGACAGCGCTCCACCCTTACACTCCCCGCAAGGAGCCCCCCAGAGGCTGCCCAGCCCTGAAAATAATGCCTTGACTGGGCTCAGGGCAGAGATGGTCCACCCAACACAGGAGCGCCTTACGTGATCGCCGCACCCCGGAGTGCATACCAGCCACGAGGGCTGTCCTCCCCCTCGGGTGGAAAGATGCTGTCGGGAAACAGGATGAGGGAGCCGTCGCTGGGCAGCCTCCCTCGCTCTGAAGGCCATGATCCGACAATCGTCACCTTGGTCTGCGTGCGCCTCTTGCCTCGCGCTCTTCAGACGCAAAGCTTAAGTCAGCCACCACGAGATCATTGATTTTGCAATTGATCGCTGGCTAGATCTTGATTATCGCGGCGCTTCCTGTGGCATCTTCTTGGACAATACAGCATCAGGCCGTATGCTGACAGCGAGCGGAATGGCAGTTTTGAGCGGCAAACCTATGGACCAACAAATGACTGTACTCGACCCATTCGGGATCCCTCCGCTTCGCACGATTATTCACCTGGTGCATGATATCTCGACTATCGGG
>NZ_JAJATX010000118.1 GCF_020866965.1 Microvirga roseola | reverse complement strand
GCCGTCCAGAAAAGTCATGCCGAGCTGGATCCCGCGCTCCTGCACCAGATGCAGCAGGCGCTCCCAGACGCCCGCCCTGGCCCAGCGGATGAAGATCTGGGCGGCGCGCCACCAGGGGCCCAGCTCCTCAGGCATAGCGCGCCACTTGGCGCCGTTCTCATGCCGCCAGAGGATCGCCTCAAACGTCCGACGCAGATCTTGCGGCGGTGTCTTGCCCTTCGGACGACATTGCTCCACCAGCGGCTCCAGCATCACCCATTGTGCGTCCGTCAGCATGGCTCCTCCTCAAACAGGACGAGCAAAACGCTTCATGACGCAATGGGTTCAAGACCTAACAGGACCTAGCAGAAAGGCCGTTACTGCATTAACATTCCAACCGGACCACTCCATGGGGCGGATCAGCTATAAGTTTCGTCTTAGCCATTTTATTTTTCAGTTTAGGTCGTTTTATGGGAGACAGGCTGCCCGAATTATGCAGCCCGCACTTGGGATAGGAAGGCTCCGGCTTCGGTCCGCAGCGTGCGTGCACTGGCATCGAGCTCCTCCAGGAGCCTCATAATTCCCTGAGTCGTGGTCGAGACATCCTCGAACGCGTCGCTTACCGAACTCAGGGTCTTGCGCACGACGTCGGTACCGTTCGACGCCCGATGCATGCTTGCGGCGATTTCTCCGGCCGCTGTCTCTTGGCCCGACATGGCATGGGCAACCTCGCTCAGGGAGGATCCCATCGAGCCGACCGATCCGCGGATCGCAGTCATCGAGGAGACGACTTCGTTGGTAGCCGACTGCACGCTCGAGATGTTTGCCGCGATGGCCTCGGTTGCCTTGCGCGTCTGGTCCGCCAGGGACTTGACCTCCTGCGCCACCACCGCGAAGCCTCTTCCTGCCTCCCCAGCCCGGGCAGCCTCGATCGTGGCGTTAAGAGCCAGAAGGTTGGTCTTGGCGGCAACAGAGCTGATCAGGCCGGCCATCTCGCCGATTGTTCCGGTGGTCTGAACCAGAGAGTCGATCGGCTTGCTCGACGACTCGACCAAGCCGATGACCTCCGCGGCTCTGCTGTGGGAATGAGCCGACTGGCTTGAGACCTCACGGGCAGAACTGGCCATCTCGTGGGAGGCTGCCGCTACCGATCCAACATCGCTGGACGAGGTTTCGGCTTCCCTGATGGCACGGACGACCTGCCCATGCGTTGCTTCGGCGGCTCCAGCCATGCCCTGCGTGGAGCGGTGGAGCTCGGACACGATGGTGTCGACACGCTCGATGACAATACCAACCTGGGCCTCGAACGCTTCGGCTACTTCGCTCATGAGGCGCTGACGCTCCAAGGCCGTGTGTTTCTCCGCCTCCCTCTTTTCCGCCTCAAGCCGGCGCATCTCAAGCGTGTTCGCGCGAAAGACTTCGAGGGTCCGGGCCATCGAGCCGATCTCGTCACGCCGGCCCTGGTCGCGATTGGCAACGTCGAGCTTTCCGTCCGCGAGCGCTCGCATGGCATCGTTGACGCGCCGAAGCGGAGATCTGATCGAGATTGCGCAGGACACGGCAAGGCCTGCGCCAAGAACGATGGTGAGCGCCAGGAGAAGCATTGCCAGCCGCTCGGAGAACTCGGTCTCCGCGCGGATGCTGTTGCGGGCCACCTCGGCATCCTTCAGAGCGATGTCGACCAGATCCCGTAGATTCTTCCGGATGCGGCTCTCGATCTGCGCCATGGCGTGAGGTGCGGCAATCGTCGTCGCCGGAGCCTCTCCAAGGAGCGTCAGGGCATTCTTTTTCCACTGATCAACCAGATCGGCGACCTCGGTACTGAGCCGCTGGGCGTCGCCGGACGTGAGAGCCGTGCGGAGACGAGCCAGTTCGCGCTCCACGCCGGAAACCAAGTCCTTAAAGCGGGACACAGCCTCGGCGCTGTTTTCGAAGCGGATGCCTTCTGTCACACCGCTGAGGTGCTGTTCCGCCTGGCGGAACTCGTCCCAGGCGGACCGGGCGGCATCAACGCCTGTGATCGGCTGCGTTGTCGCGACCTCAACCTTTCCGGAGAGAGCGCCGAGATTCCAGATCGTAATGGCGCCTTGGGCAACGCCGATTGCAACGACAAGGCCGAAGGCAATAAGAAGACGGTGAAGGATCGACATGGCTGTGGCTCAGTTCGGCAGGACGGGAAGCGTGACGACCTGCTTTGAGCCGGTCAGCGACTTCATGAACTCGATGATATCCGCGATCTGCTCGGGCGTCAGATCCAAGGGCTGCATCTTGTCGGACCTGGACGGGCGCTCGATGCCACCACCGACGTAGTGGTACATGACCTCCTCCAGCGTCGCGAGGGAACCGTCGAACATGTAAGGCGCGCGCTGTGCAACATCCCGCAGGGTGGGGGTCTTGAACGCGAACTGGGCCTTGATGTTGTTTGGCTCGAACTTGCCACGGCCGATGTCCTTCGTCGTGGTGCCGATATCGTGGAACTTATTGTCCGTGAAGTTCCACCCGGTATGACAGCCGGCGCATTTTGCGGCGCCATTGAACAGGGCAAAACCCCTCTTTGCCCTCTCGGAGATGGCGTTCTCGTCGCCGTCGACCCATGCATCGAAGGGTGCGTAGCTCGAGACGACGGTCCGCTCGTAGGTAGCGATCGCCTTGACAATCGTATCAGGGGTCACCCCTTGGCCAGGAAAAACCTTCTCGAACCAAGCCTTGTAATCGGGAACGGCCTTGAGGCGGACGACGGCCTCCGAGAGCGGCAGGTTCATTTCGGCAGGCGCCTCGATCGGACCTTTCGCCTGCTCCTCAAGGCTCTTGGCGCGACCATCCCAGAAGTATACGTGGGAGCCCCACGCCTGGTTGAGAACCGCAGGAGCCTGGCGGTCCAGAGGCTTGTTCTGAGCTCCAACGGCCGTCTTGACCGGCACCTCCCAACCAAAGGAAGGGTTGTGACAGGTCGCGCAGTTCATGTTCTGCGCGCCGGACAGGCGCGGATCGAAGTAGAGTGCCTTCCCGAGTGCAGCCTTCTCCGGCGTGTACGGGTTCTCGCTCGGGAACGGGATCTCCGCAGGCCGGCGGTAGGCTGCCTTCAGGACCTGAGCGTTCGATTGAGCGTAGGATGGCGCGAAACTAAAGACGTATGGCGTCGCTGCCACTATTGCGGTCAGTAGAGATGTAATTCGACGCAACTGATCCCCCTAGAGCGTCTGCGTAGCAACTACATTTATTCTCAGATTAGTTAACTAAGTGTACAACGCGCAAATACATATCTCACGAATTTGCTTACAGATACTCTCGATCCTGCAGAAGGGTAAAGTCATAGGACTAATTTCTTGCAGAAGACAGGATTAATCCCTCATCAGCAACCTATGAAGGGTCTCGCCCAATCCTCTCAGAGACCGGTTGAGAACGCTTGAGACAGGCGCTGGTGCGTGATTCAAGCTCGGAATGTGGACGCGAGACAGCCGCGGCCGAATGGCCAAGATTGAGCAGAAGACCAAGCGCTATCCGACGGATCTGACTGACGAGAAGTGGGAGCGCATCGAGCCGCTGTTGCCTGCCGCCTCCACAACAGGGCACAAGCGCGGCATCGATCTGCGCGAGATCCTGAATGCCATCCGCTATATTGCCCGCTCAGGCGGGGGCTGGCGCATGCTGCCGAAGGATTTTCCGCCCTGGCAGACGGTGTATTGGTGGTTCCGCTGCTTTGTCCGGCGGCTTCTGTTTCGCACCATTCATGATGTGGCGCTGATGATCGACCGGGAACGGCACGGGCGCGAGGCGAGCCCGTCCGCAAGCGGCATATCGCGATCGACACGGATGGGCGCCTGCTGATGGTCAATCTCACGACGGCTGATATCTCGGATTCCGCCTGGGCCCAGTTGATCCTGGATGCGATCCGCAAGCGCTGCCCGTGGGTCAAACATCTGTTCGCCGATGGCGCCTATGACCGTGGCAGTCTCATGAGCAAGGCGGCGTTCCTCGATTTCGTGATCGAGATCATCCGGCGTATTGATCAGGAGCCCGGCTTCAAGGTCTTGCTGAGACGGTGGGTTGTCGAACGCACCTTTGCGCGGCTCGTACGCCACCGCCGCCTCGCCAAGGACTGGCAACGCCTCCCGGCCACCCCTGAGACGTGGATTTACCTCGCGAGTGCAGGAGCGCGGGATCCAGCTCGGCATGACTTTTCTGGACGGC
>NZ_JAJATX010000116.1 GCF_020866965.1 Microvirga roseola | reverse complement strand
GACATTCCCTCGCTCCGACCAGGGGCCGAGAACGATCCGGCGCGGTCGGAATTCGTGGTTCCGCCTTGACTTCCCCCGGCTCCCATGGATGTTGCGGAGACCTTCGAACCGAGCAGGCCTTTTCATGTCCGCCTCCATGCACCGTTACCGTTCCCATACCTGCGGCGCGCTCCGCGAATCCGATGTCGGCCAGGTGGCCCGCCTTTCCGGCTGGTGCCACCGCATCCGCGACCATGGCGGCGTGCTGTTCATCGACCTGCGCGACCATTACGGCATGACACAGTGCGTGATCGATCCGGATTCGTCCGCCTTCAAGCAGGCCGAGGCGGCGCGTTCGGAGTGGGTGGTCCGCGTGGACGGCAAGGTGCGCAAGCGCCCGGCCGGCACCGAGAACGCGGAACTGCCGACCGGGATGGTGGAACTCTATATCACCGACATGGAAGTCCTGGGTCCGGCGGCCGAGCTGCCGATGCCGGTCTTCGGCG
This sequence comes from Microvirga roseola, assembly GCF_020866965.1. Taxonomy (GTDB): domain Bacteria; phylum Pseudomonadota; class Alphaproteobacteria; order Rhizobiales; family Beijerinckiaceae; genus Microvirga; species Microvirga roseola. Next base: position 4,171 of record NZ_JAJATX010000116.1, on the reverse strand, counting down.
ACCAGGAATATCCGGAGGAGACCCGTCTCGCCTACCGCTTCCTGGACCTGCGCCGCGAGAAGCTGCACAACAACATCATGAAGCGCGGCGCAATCGTCGACGCGCTCCGCAGCCGCATGAAGAGCAGCGGCTTCTTCGAGTTCACGACGCCGATTCTCACGGCCTCGAGCCCTGAGGGCGCGCGCGACTTCCTGGTGCCCTCGCGCATCCATCCCGGCAAGTTCTACGCGCTGCCGCAGGCTCCGCAGCAGTTCAAGCAGCTCATCATGATCTCCGGCTTCGACCGGTATTTCCAGATCGCGCCCTGCTTCCGCGACGAGGATCCCCGCGCCGACCGCCTGCCGGGCGAGTTCTACCAGCTCGATGTGGAGATGAGCTTCGTCACGCAGGAGGACGTGTTCCAGACCATGGAGCCCGTGATCCGCGACACCTTCAAGGAATTCGCCGACGGCAAGCCGGTGACGGAGGTGTTCCCGCGCATCCCCTATGCCGAGTCCATGCTGAAATACGGCAACGACAAGCCGGACCTGCGCAATCCCCTCGTCATCGCCGACGTGTCGGAGGTGTTCGAGCGAGAGGACGTGACCTTCAACGCCTTCAAGAACGTCATCAAGTCCGGCGGCGTGGTCCGCGCGATCCCGGCCACCGGCGCGGCCTCGCAGCCGCGTTCCTTCTTCGACAAGCTCAACGACTGGGCCCGCACGGAAGGCGCGCCCGGCCTCGGCTACATCGTGTTCGAGGAGGAGGGCGGCCAGATCACCGGCAAGGGTCCCATCGCCAAGTTCATTCCGGAGGCCGCGCAGGCCGCGATCCGCGACAAGGCCGGCCTGAAGGCGGGCGACGCGGTGTTCTTCTCGGCGGGCGCCGAGGACAAGGCGGCGTCTCTCGCCGGCAAGGCGCGCATCCGCATCGGCGACGAGCTCGGTCTCGGCGACAAGAACCAGTTCGCCTTCTGCTGGATCGTCGACTTCCCCCAATACGAGTGGAACGAGGACGAGAAGAAGATCGACTTCTCCCACAATCCGTTCTCCATGGCCAACATGGATCACGAGGCCTTCATGGCTCTCGATCCGACGGACAAGGAGCGGATCCTCAAGATCACCGCGCTCCAGTACGACATGGTCTGCAACGGCTACGAGATGGCCTCCGGCTCGATCCGTAACCACCGCCCCGACCGGATGGTGAAGGCCTTCGAGATCGCTGGCTACGGCGAGCAGGAGGTCATGGACAAGTTCGGCGGCATGTACCGCGCCTTCCAGTACGGCGCTCCGCCCCACGGCGGCATGGCGGCGGGCGTGGACCGCATCGTGATGCTGCTCTGCGGCGCGCAGAACCTGCGCGAGATTACCATCTTCCCGATGAACCAGAAGGCGGAAGACCTGCTGCTCGGCGCACCCTCCGACGTCACGCCCAAGCAGCTTCGCGAACTGCACATCCGGCTGAACCTGCCGGAGAAATGAGAACCGGCGACGTCACCGCCATCGTCGTAACCTTCGACAGCGCCCATGCGCTGCCGGAGTGTCTCGGCGCGCTGAAGGCGGAGGGCGTCTCCATCCTCGTCGTCGACAACGCCTCCTCGGACAACACCGTCGCCGTTGCCGAAGGGCAGGGGGCGCAGGTCGTCCGCAATGCCCGCAACGAGGGCTATGGCCGCGCCAACAACATCGGCGCGCGGGCGGCGAAAACCGAGTTCCTGCTCGTCGTCAATCCCGACTGCGTCGTGGAGCAAGGCGCGGTCGCGGCGCTCGTCGAGGCTGCGCGGCGCTATCCCGATGCGGGGATGCTCGCCCCGAAGATCGTGGAGCCGAGCGGGCGCGTGTTCTTCCAGCCGCGCTCGCTGCTCTCGCCTTATCTGCACAACCCGCAAGGTAAGCTCGTGCTGCCCGAGGGCGAGGCCTGCGCGCCCTTCGTCTCCGGCGCGTGCTTTCTCATCCGCCGCGAGCTGTTCCTCGATCTCGGCGGCTTCGACCAAAACATCTTCCTGTTCTATGAGGACGACGACCTGTGCCGCCGGGTGGCGGATTCAAGGCATGCCCTGATCTACGTCCCGCAGGCGGTGGTGCGCCACGGGCGGGGTCAATCGAGCGGGGAGAAGCGGGGCCGCATCTTCACCACCCGCTGGCACCAGGCCTGGTCGCGGGCCTATGTGAGCCGCAAATACGGCCTGCCCAACCCGGCCCCCGGCATGTTCGCCGTCAACGCCATGAAGACCGCTGCGGCGAGCCTGACATTTCGGCGCAAGCTGATCGAGCGCTACGGCGGCTCGGCGGCGGGAGCCTGGGCGTTCCTGAAGGGCCGGAAGGCGCTTGAGCGCGAAGGGGTGTCATGAGCGTACCTGCCTTCATGAATGCGCCGACCGTCTCCGCCGCCATAGAGCAGGAGCGCAACAACTTCACCCTCATCCGCCTGCTGCTGGCGCTTGCCGTCGTGGTCTCCCACGCCTTCAGCGTGACCACCGGCATCGTCGCCGACGAGCCGCTCGCCGTCCCGACCGGCTTCACCCTCGGCGAGCATGCCGTCAACGGCTTCTTCGCCATATCCGGCTTCCTCGTCACCATGAGCTTCGACAAGCGCGGCTGGCTCGACTACACCATTGCCCGCACCCTGCGCATCGCGCCAGGGCTGATCGTGGCGGTGCTCGTAGTCGCGCTGCTGCTCGGCGGTGCGATGACGCGACTGCCCTTTGCCGAGTACCTGGAGAATGCGGGCCTCAGCCGCTTCATCGTGGCGACGCTCACGACCTTCAAGACCAACATCGCCCTGCCGGGCGTGTTTGCGGACAATCCGTTCAAGTTCCCGATGGGCACCGTGTGGACGCTCAAATACGAGGTCCTCTGCTATGCGGGCGTGCTGCTGCTCGGCCTCGCCGGACTGCTGCGCTCGCGGATCGGCGCGCTCGTCCTCGTGGCGGGGCTCATGATCGCCATGGCAAGTCTCGACCTCCTGCGCCCCGATGCGCCGAAGGGCCTGGAGACCGCGATCCGGTTGCCGCTGATCTTCGCGGTAGGCGGAGCGCTGTACGTCTGGCGCGGGCGTGCCCGCCTCTCCGGGGTTCTCGTCCTCGCGCTGGCCTTCGCCACATGGCTGAGCGCCGACACGTTTTTCTACAAGACGCTGCTGTTCGTAGGCTCGGCCTACGGCGTCCTGTGGCTCGCGCTTACCCCTTTGCTGACGCGCTTCGCCTACGAGCCCAGGGCGGATCTGTCCTACGGCACCTATCTCTACGGCTGGCCGATCCAGCAGAGCCTGCATGCACTATGGCCCAGCGCCGCGGCCATCACCCTGCTGGCTCCGGCGCTTGCCATCACTCTCGCGATGGCGGCCCTGTCCTGGTACCTCGTCGAGAAGCCGGCTCTTGCCCTGAAGGCGAGGGCGCTGGGTCGCCGGACCCTCAAGACGATTGAGCCCGCAGCACCTTGACCGCCGCGATCAGCTCCCGGATCCGGTCGCTTTGCAGAAGCGGGATCAGGGTCGCGATTTTTTCCCGCGGCAGGTCCCACCATTGCACGTCGAGGAGGGCGGCGATTGTCGCCTCGTCGAAGCGGTACCGGATCACCTTTGCCGGATTGCCGCCGACGATGGCATAGGGCGGCACGTCCTTTGTCACAACCGCATGGGCGGCGATGACGGCCCCGTGCCCGATGCTGATCCCCGACAGGATGGTCGCCCCGGAGCCGAGCCACACATCGTGCCCGATGGTCACGTCGCCACGGGAGGAGTGGTAATCCTCGATTTTAGGAGCCAGGGGCCAGAGGTCGGTGAGGGCGGAGAAGGGATAGGTCGTCCCCCAGTCGGTCCGGTGATTGCCCCCGAGCAGGATCTCGACCTTGTCCGCGATGGAGCAGTAGCGCCCGATGGTGAGCTTCTTGCCCGATTCGGGAAAACGGACCTTGGGCCGGCCATATGAAAACTCGCCGATATCGTAGCCGTAGCGGCTCACCATGCGGGCGAGATGGATCCGCGTCTGGTTATGCGGGTTGCGCCAGTTTTTCAGGCGATGCCGAAGGCTCATCGGTCACTGCCCGGCAGGAGACAAGAGCATTGACGGCAGGGGGGTAAGGTGCGCACAAGGACCCTCAGAAACGAAACAGTACGGTTGGTTGCAAGGAGCGTCGGGGATGGGTGAGAACATCTCGCAGGATCTGAAATCGGGAGCGATGTTCTACCATCA
>NZ_JAJATX010000114.1 GCF_020866965.1 Microvirga roseola | reverse complement strand
GTGTGGGAGGGGTGGAACCGCGAGGCTCCCCCCTATCCCGATTGCCGCCATCCTGGAAAGAAAGGGCCTCCCTTACCCGGCATACTGTGCCGCCTCGCTCACATCAGGGCCATACCCCGCTAAGATAAGTGCCAATACTCCTGCAAGTATTCTGCCAAACCACCTTGCGAGCTGACCAAGTTCTGTGTCGATGGCGTTCAGGTGCGCACTCAGGTCGGGGTTGGAATCATGCATGGGATCTGCCCAGCTGCTGAAAGCGGGGCAATGCGGCGCCACCACGCCGGGATCCGTGACACCCCATCTTCTTTGGTAGCGGCCTCGGGAAAAGAAAAGCCCCAGATCAAACACGCTCAGGGACCGCTGCCCGCTTTGTCGGGTGCCCGCAAGGGAACATGAATGACAACTCTCAGCCCACTTGGATCAAAGTCCATCGTGACTTTTGCGTCAGCTTGCGCGGCCAGAACACGGTGAATCACCCTTGATCCAAAGCCCTCCTCTTCAGGTGCTTTGACGACGGGACCACCTCGCTCGGTCCACTCGAGATGAAGCACAACCTGCTCCGCACGCATGACCCGCCAAACCACGTCCAGACGGCCACCCCAGACGGATAATGCCCCAAAGCGAGCAGCGTTCGTGGTGAGTTCGTGGATTGCCATGCCAAGCGGCACCGCCACCTCTGACGCAAGCTCCACGTCTGGCCCCTCAAGCCTGATCCGCTCAATGCCTGTATTCCGATATGGCTGAAGCTCGGTCTCCAGAATCTCTCGCAGCGTAGTTACCTGCCAGAGGTCCTCGGTCAGAAGCATATGGGTCCTGGCAAGTGACTCAATTCGTCCTGAGAAGGCACGATAGAACTCCTCAACCGTTCTCGACGTGCGAGCCGTCGTTCCCAGGATGCTCTGAACGGTCGCGAGTGTGTTCCTGACGCGGTGGTGCAATTCCCGGATGAGAAGCCGCTGGCGCTCTTCAGCCTCATGTCGCTTGGCTTCGGTCGCCGCGTGTTCGACCGCTGCCGCCGCAAGCTGAGCCAGTTGCACCAGCACTGCCTCGTCGCCTTCACCGAACTCGGTGCCGTCCTTCTTGTCGGATAGCTGGACAAGTCCGAGTTTCTGCCCATTCTTCGCTATCAGAGGTGCGGCTAGCCAGCCACCTACCGGTGGGTGATTACGCCCTTTTGGGCTGAAGCTGTTCCAGCGCGGGTTGGTCTCAAGCTCAGCCTGGGTCAGGCGAATGGGCCCGTTTGTCTCGCACACAAGGGTATCAATGCCTAAACCATCCGGGGGCTTGGCGAAACTTTGGAATGCTTTGTACTTGTCGGGTAGGGAAACCGAACTGAGGGCCTGGTTCCAGTCGGGCCCACGGGCCAGGCTCACAATAGACTGGTGGGTTCCGACAATCTCCCGTGCCGTATCAGCAATCTCTTGGATCGTGACCTCAAGTGCCTCCGCTTCTGTCACCCTCACAGCAGCACGCGCAAGAGCCTGAAGCTGTTCGGCATAGCGCTGGGCCTCAGCCGCGCGCCGCTGTGCTTCCTCGACGGTGCGGCGAAGTTCGAGATGGGCCATCACCTGCCGGGCGAGGGCTTGCAGGGTGAACGCCTGCTCATCTGTAAGCTCGCGGGGCTTGTAGTCCAGCACGCACACAGTCCCGAGAGGGAGCCTCTCCGGAGTTTCCAGCAGTGCACCTGCATAGAAGCGCAGGTGCGGTTCGCCCGTAACCAGGGGATTGCAGTTGAAGCGTGGGTCTTTTGTTGTGTCAGGAACCACAAAGAGCCCCAGCTGGAGGATGGCCTGAGCGCAAATGGAAACATCGAGCGGGGTCTCGCGCACGCCCAGCCCGGTCTCGGCCTTGAACCACTGGCGCTGGTCGTCGATCAGGTTGACCACTGAAATGGGAGCGCCACAGACGTGAGCGGCAATGCGGACCACATCGTCGAACTCCACCTCGGGCGGGGTATCAAGAATTCCGTAGCGCCTTAGCGCTGCAAGGCGCTCGGCCTCATCCCAAGTGGGACGGTTCTGCTCTGCGAGAGTGGGCTCATCACCGTTACGCATCGTACTGCCTGTGGTCCTTGGAACGTAGCCTGCGGGGAAACTAACCCAAGTTAATCGCGTAGCCGGAGAAGAGTTCTTGCTGAGGTGCTTGTTGGTTTCGATACTGCGGTACAGGCACACGAGCCGGAAATGAGACTGAGACAGACCGTGACGGACCGGCCAACGGTTTAGCTCTTCGCGGTGAAATACCATCACCCCGAGGTGCTGAGCGCAAGAGAGGCGGCTTGGGTCCAATCAGCTTGCCTCGGTTCCATGGCGCTGTAGTTCGGCAAGCAACGTCGATGATGCTGCTTTGAATTGCAGTGCTCCCGAGGCGAAGCCCCCTGCAGTGAACCGTGGCCGTTGCTGCCGACAAAACCCAGACTGAGCATTCCTCCTAAAGAACCTTTGAGGTTGCCTCGAACCACTCCCGCGTTGCGGCTTCGCGGGCAGTCTGCTCGTCATCAAAGGCTACTTTGGTGGGCTTCTCGTAGCCGCAAACGTGGCATTGGACAGCAGCGGCAAAGCGCCCGTCATTGGTCTTGAAGCTGAGTGCCGATGCTGCATTGCAGGAACAGTCCGGGCAAAGGGGTTCGTTCATAAGACTCTACAGTTTTCCAGTGATTACTGCTGCTTGGGGTGAGACTGTCATCCACATGTGATCGTCGTGCAGCCTTCGAACTGCAGCACACAAGCTCAGTTCTTGTGCAGTGTGCAAAAAAGCTGGCAATCAAAGGCAAGGCATCTCCGACCGCAAGTCTTGGCCGGTCAGGTGCGCTCCGTCCGCCAGAGGCGCCCCCATTCCCGTCCGCCGGCGTGAACAGCGAACCATCTGTGGCAGCGGCAGGCTTGTTCTGAAACAGGTTCAGCTGAACGTAGGTGGCTGCGCTTGGTTCTTGAACTCATCGGGGAGGTCGTGGAGCCGGTCGTGCCCATATCGGCCTGCTGCATCGCGGCACCGAGAAGTTCTGCGAGTACAAGACCTATCTTCAGGCGCTGCCCTATTTCGACAGGCTCGATTATGTCGCTCCCATGACCCAGGAGCATGCCTTCTGCCTGGCCAGCGAGAAGCTCCTCGCCATCGCAGTGCCCAAGCGCGGGCAGCTCATCCGGGTCCTCTTTCTCGAACTCAGCCGCATCCTCTCGCACCTGCTCAACGTCACCACCCCGGCCATGGATGTCGGCGCGCTCACACCCCCTCTGTGGGGCTTCGAGGAGCGCGAGAAGCTGATGATCTCCTATGAGCGTGTTTCCGGATCGCGCCTGCATGTCGCCTACTTTCGTCCTGGCGGCGTGAACATGGACATCCAGGATGAGCTTGTGGATGACATCGAGTCCTGGTGCCACACGTTCCCCAGCGTCCTCGACGATCTCGACACGCTCGTGGTCGGCAACCGTATCTTCAAGCAGCGCAACGTGGACATTGGCGTTGTCCCGCTGGAGGACTGCTGGAAGTGGGGCTTTTCCGGCCCGATGCTGCGGGGCTCGGGCGCCGCCTGGGACCTGCGCAAGGCTCAGCCTTACGAGTGCTATGAGGAGCTTGACTTCGATATTCCCGTGGGCCGGCACGGGGACAACTACGACCGTACAGTCCTGCGCATGGAGGAGATGCGCCAGAGCGTGCGCATCATGCTGCAGTGTATCGACAGATTGCGCACGACCGGTGGTCCGATCTCGACACCGGACGGCAAGATCGTGCCGCCCTCGCGCAAGGACATGAAGCGCTCGATGGAAGCCCTGATCCAGCACTTCAAGCTGTACTCGGAAGGCTTCCACGTCCCGGCCGGCGAGGTTTACGCTGCGACCGAGAGCCCCAAGGCAGAATTCGGGGTCTATCTTGTCGCTGATGGCACCAATAAGGCCTACCGGGTCAAGGTGCGGTCGCCGTGCTTTGCGCACCTGCAGGCGATTGACTACATGAGCCGCGGGCACATGCTGGCGGATGTGTCTGCGATCCTGGGGTCACTGGACGTGGTCTTTGGCGAGGTCGACCGGTAAGCGGCCGCATGCGGATGCTCCTGCGAGGGTGCAGTCCAGCGCTTCCAGCAACCTCAGAGATCGGTACCTCCGAGACGGACAATGGTTTGGGTCAATTCTTCACGGGGAGATGGCTTCTCGAGCCACGGCACGCCCTGAAGCTCTGCCGGCAGGCTGGCAGCGAACGGCAGGCCCGAGTAGATGGCGAAGGGCGTGTTGCGCCCTTTCAGCTCCTGGACGATAGGCAGGGATGTTCCATCCCTGAGGGACAGGTCGAGCAAGGCGACATGGGGTGTGTTGTGCTCAAGCCACCGGAGGGCATCGGCGCAGGAGAGGAACGGCCCCGCAATAGAAAAACCAGCATCCTCAAGATAGGCCTCAAGCGACATGCCAATGAGCGCTTGGTCTTCAACGATCATGCAACAGGGGCCACTCATCACATCAAACCTCTTGCTGTTCAGAGGATATAAAGAGCCCTGCTGGCGGTGATTCCTGACAGGACCATGTTGAGCAGACGGGGAGGAACAGCCGTCGGCCTTTTGTAATACCCCTAGCCGGCAGCCCTCTCATTCACTCAAGTAAAACATGGCTGTGAGCTTGCGTCTCTGAGCGCATACCGGATCGCTCACCGGGCCCGGCGAGAGGCCTCGGAGAAATATCATAGGTTAATGGCAGCCCTCATCCGGTGCCCTAAGGAAGGACCAACGTCCCGGCCTCTCCCCGGGAGCGCTGTGATTCTCCGGAGAAGAAAGCGTGCCCACTAGCTGTGAGATCTGAGGAGGTTGTTCATCCCGTCTGAGGGC
>NZ_JAJATX010000113.1 GCF_020866965.1 Microvirga roseola | reverse complement strand
GGGCGCAGGAGCACGCGGTAAAGGGTAGCTTCACATGGAGGTTCGAAACGCGCTAAAGCGCATTTAATCTGGGCGTGAATCCATTTGGGTGGTCTGTGCGTTGACTGGGATATGGCCCGGGAGGCAAGCCGTGCCCCAGCCCTATTCTCCTGATCTGCGTGAGCGTGTTCTGGTCGCCTGTGCGCGTGGCGACCTTCCTCAGGTCGAGATTGCCCGCCGTTTTCAGGTCTGTCCCGCTACCGTGTCGAACTGGCGCCGCCAAGAGCGCGAGGAGGGCCGGCGTGACGGTGTGTCTGGCGGTGATCTGCGAGGCGCTCAAGCGGCTCAAGCTGCGTCCCAAAAAAAGACCCTTCGGGCGGCCGAGCAGGAGCGGCCCGAGATTGCCGCCGAGCGCGAGGCTTATCGCCAGCAGATGAGCGACATCCCCGCGGACCGCCTGGTGTCCCTGGACGAGAGCGGCGTCGCCACCAGGATGGCCCGGACCCATGCACGAGCCCCACGCGGGCAACGCGCCTATGGGTCAATCCCGCTCGGCTCGTGGCAGCGCCTGACGGTGTTGGGCGCACTCGCCTGTGACGGTCTGGTGGCCAGCATGAGCATCGAGGCGTCCACCTCCACGCCGGTGCTGCTGGCTTATCTGGAGCAGGTGCTGGTGCCGGCCCTCAAACGCACGAAGCCGGATGCCATCTTGGTGATGGACAACCTGCGCCCGCATCACGCGACAGAAGTGCGGGACCTGCTCAATCGGGCTGGGACTGGACTGCTGTACCTCCCCCGCTACTCACCCGAGTTCAACCCAATCGAGCCCGCCTGGGCCAAGGTGAAGGAGCGGCTTAAGGCAAAAGCGCCTCGCACTCTTGAGGCCCTGGAAGCGGAACTCAAACCAGCCCTCAACACCATCACCGCAAAAGATGCCCGAGGCTGGATCAGGCATGCCGGTTATGCTCTACACTGAAACCAAAAGTGCTTTAGGATGCTGAGGCATCAATGGCGGATACAGAAGGGTAGCCCAGCCCTCACTGGTGAACGTCTGGTGATGGCACGCTTGAGACGTAAGCTCGAAGGCAGCAATCCTCATCGAAGCGGACGTTCTCAAATCGCAGGGAATCTCGGTTCCTGACCCTGAGCGGACCTTCGGCGACCGACTCGATTGCCCACAGGAATGTGCTAAACACTGAGTATCAGGTTCAACGGGATTTTTTGGAACTTTGTGGTCTCACAGTGAGCTTTAATCAGGCGGCATAAAGCCTTACAGGAGCATCAAATCCCTTTAGACTATATTCTCGTCCGTCACCTCCAACCACATCGGGACCGGCCCGATGCTGAACGGCTTGGGTGACCAGTATCTGGCCTGCGTCAGCTGCCGATTGGGCGCGAGCGGCCGTGTTTACGACCGTTCCAATCGCAGTCAGATCACGCAGCGATCGACCGAACTCGCCAAAGCTGGCGAGGCCGGAGTCTATGCCGATGCCGACCCCAAGTTCACTCCTGCCAGGTCCAGCATTCTCAGCCAGGAGAGGCTCCCGTCGGGCACTGCAGCGACGCTGGATCTCGTGCGCCGCTAGCAAAGCCTGTCCGGCGTGATTGTCGTGGCGGATAGGAAAATTGAAGATGGCCATGACGGAGTCGCCAACCGTCTTATTGAGAAGGCCGTCGTACTCCCAGATAGCCGCTGCACATTCATCGTAAAAGGCGTCGAGAATCGACGAGACAGAGGCGGGCGAAAGCGACTGCGCCAGGGCCGTATAGCCTCTTAGGTCGGCAAAAAGCACAGACACGTCGACCGTGATTTTGCGCGCTTTCATAACCCGCGTGAACATCAACTCGCAAACTGTGCAGGTGTTCGGGTTCATCCGGCTGGGACGAATACCAAAGGCTTTGAAGGGAACGGAAGCCAAACCACGCAGCGGTATAGGGACGCGCATCTGCTGCCAGCAGCCCTTGCAGATCTTTGATGGAGGGGGAGACATCTACTCAACCCTTTCCGAATTCTTGGGATACAGAACTACAGCGCCCATAGGATACTCCAGATTTAACTGAAGCCCTAGTCAACACCGGCTACTGAGCCCCTCGTGGAGTTGTTCAGGTATTGCTGAGCCGGTCCAGCAGGAGTCCAAGAGCACCAACGCTTTCTGGTGTTGCCTCCAGCAAGCCTGCCCCTCCTTCCGGTAACAGAAATGCTTTCATATGTTCGGCGCAGCCTAGACATTCGTCCTCTGGGCCATAACCGAGGTCGGCTAGCTCACGGCCAATGAGGTTCCCCAACGGCTCCAGATATGTGGTGCGGCTCCTCTCAGAGGTGTCGGGCGCTGAGTGGTCGCGAATAAAGAGAATACGTGAGGCACAAGGGCGAGCACCGAGGTCATGCAAAGCCGAACCGCTGAACACACCTCCAATCAGGTTAGCTGGCGGTGATGGAACGCAAAGCGCAAATAGATAACATCTGCCGCTTTCACGGCAGACAGCCATAGTTTGAGCGGTTCGCCCGTCACAGATCACTGCTCCATCCATTAAGACGACTCGTCCAAAAAGCGCTTCTGAATAAGTAAGTCTCAGCCCCGACGTGCCGTTTCGACTGATTTCGACTTGTCCAAGAATGAGCTTACCGGATTGTGCCTGCGACCATGCCAGAGATAAAGCAAGATAACGGCCAATAAGAAGTTGGTTGATGGACCATGCGCCTCCATCCAGAGGGAGTGCAGAGGAGGCCTGTCCGGTTGAGGCCGCCTCGCGCATGAGTTCAGCGAGTGTCGTAATCGGAACACTGTGATGCGCCGAGAGAGAGGTGGCGAACTCTTCAAAGGACGACGCCGCAATGAAGGAGCCGGTAAGATCCCCTCCAAGGATTCGAGCCCACTCATCGTAGACCTGAGATACTCGCGGCGCTGACTTGCCGCCCAACCACTTATAGGCGTTCTGTAGAGTAAAGGAGGTGGCCGGGTTCACAGCCGAGAAACGACGACACAGATCTTTGGGCGAAATTCCGAGCGCCACAAGTGTTAGCTTGAGTTTCAAGGCGACCAGAGGCCCGGCAGCTCCTACTCTCGTCGGGCGCGTGACAGAGTTCTTTCCTCCTATGTTATGTCGTATCATCTACCAATGAACTTTCTTCTCGCAGCCATAGAAAGACAAGGCGATTTTCGCGGCCAATATGCATGGACTTGGTCGCAATTTCCACAAAGCTCCGAAAAAAGCAGAAGATTTCCACGGACCCGCTCTTCCTGAGCTGTCAAGGTGCCGATCGAGTATACGTCGGTATTCATCATGCAAGGACGAGAACACTATGACGATCCAGATTGGCGCCGTCGCACCCGATTTCGAGGCCGAGACCACGCAAGGGCACATCAGTTTCCACGAATGGATTGGCGACGCTTGGTGTGTGCTATTTTCCCACCCAAAAGACTTCACTCCGGTCTGCACCACCGAACTTGGCTACATGGCCCGCATCAAGCCTGAATTCGACCGGCGCAATGTGAAGATCATCGGGCTCAGCGTTGATCCGGTCGGCCATCACGCCCGCTGGGCAGAAGACATTCGCGAGACGCAGGGATACGCGCCGAACTACCCGATGATCGGCGACTCCGATCTGACAGTTTCGAAGCTCTATGGAATGCTGCCGGCCAGTACCAACGGAAGCTCGGAGGGGCGGACGCCAGCAGACAACCAGACCGTCCGCAACGTGTTCATCATTGGCCCCGACAAGAAGATTAAACTGCTGCTGGTCTACCCAATGACCACGGGACGTAACTTCGATGAAGTTTTGCGTGTCATCGACTCGCTCCAGCTTACGGCTCAACATCGGGTCGCAACCCCAGTGAACTGGCAACCGGGACAGGATGTCATCATTGCTGGCTCTGTGTCGGATGACGAGGCGCGGAATATCTACCCGCAGGGGTGGCAAGCTCCGAAGCCCTACATCCGCATTGTGCCTCAGCCGCAATCCTGAGCGCGAGCGTTCCCTGCAGGCTTGCGGCAGCTTAGCGGTGTAGCGAGTCTAGGCTACCACGGAGCGATACCATGAACTCAACGAGCCTATCTCGGTCGGCCCCTGACCTGCTCGCATGCAAGCCACAGGTGGATGCCTTCTTTGATCAGCGCACCTGCAGTGTTCAGTATGTGGTGTCCGATCCCGCCTCTGGAGCCTGTGCCCTGATCGACCCGGTGCTCGATTATGACGAGAAATCGGGGTGCACGGCGACGACCTCCGCGGATGCCCTGCTCGCCTTCGTGCAAGAGCAGGATCTCACGGTTGAATGGATCCTGGATACGCACCCTCACGCAGACCACTTCTCGGCCTCTGGATATCTAAAAGATCAGACGGGCGCCACGACAGCCATTGGCGAGCAGGTAGTTGCTGTCCAGCGGCTCTGGAAGGAGATTTACAATCTTCCCGACGGCTTCCCAACAGACGGTTCGCAGTGGGACCGGTTGTTTGCCGATGGTGATGTGTTCCGGATCGGAGACATGGACGCGAGTGTTATGTTCTCGCCTGGGCATACCCTGGCCTCTGTGACCTACGTGATCGGAGATGCCGCCTTCATCCACGACACGTTGTTCATGCCGGACTTCGGCACGGCGCGATGCGACTTTCCGGGCGGGGATGCCCGAGCGCTGTGGCGAACGATCCAGAGTATCCTCTCCTTGCCGGAGCACACCCGCCTGTTCTCCGGCCACGACTACCGGCCCGGGGGGCGCGCCGCAGCTTGGGAGAGTTCAGTAGCGAGTCAGAAAGCCCACAACACTCACCTCAATCAGGCTGGAACTGAGGAGCAGTTCGTTGCTCTTCGCAAAGCACGAGACGCGATGCTGCCAATGCCCAAGCTCATCTTGCACGCTCTCCAGGTGAACACGGCGGGCGGTCGATTGCCTGTGCCTGAGGGCAATGGGCTACGATACCTTAAAATCCCGCTCGACGCACTACCGTGCGCCGTTTGGGAATAGCTGGCAGAGCAGGATTCTGAGCGTTGCCTATGCAGGGGAGGTGAGCGCACGCGCTCAGAAGGATGCGCTCAAGAGTAACTTCATCTGGGGTTTCTGCATACGATAGACTCCGGGACGATTGGCCAGGCGGTGTCTAGAGCGGATTCGACTTAGACGGGCTCATATCCGCATTTCCTGAGGTAGTTCCTGCACTC
>NZ_JAJATX010000112.1 GCF_020866965.1 Microvirga roseola | reverse complement strand
TTATTCTGCAGAGCCGGTGCTGCATAAGGCGGCGCCGGCTTTCTAATATGTCACTGTGTCACCACAGTCGGCCCACACTCTCCTGATGGCGTTTCCACCCGGAATGCTTGAGGCAGGCGCTAGATTGCCAGAGGGAAATAAATGTCCGTCCTGAGCTGATCCGGTGGGGTGGTCCGGCTGTCGTTGAGATATTCGTCAAAACTCTGGTCCCCAACTAGCTGCCTGCCGGATTGCGGCAGCCATTCCTGGAAAAACCAACGGCCTGCTTCCGACATGGCGGCGTAGGGACCTCGATAGTGCAGAATGGCGTACGTTCCTCCAAAGATCGTCTCAATCGAGACGTCGGCATCCCCAGCCGCATCCTCAGCGACCGAGAAGCAAGCCTTCGACATTGGGTAAGGGGCTGAAACCGCTGGTTCATGACTTGTGAACGCGGCGATGCATCGGGCTTCTTTTCTGAGAAGATTCCTCTGCAGACACCAGTCGGCGAGAGCTTGAAATGGAAGCTGATCGTAGGGGCCGTTGTGCTCCAAGCTGGCGACCACAAGCGGCGGGACATGCGTCACAGTTACTTCAAACATCTTCTCACCACGATAAGGAGACAAATCGTCGATAGTAGGGGGACTCCCAGGATTAAGCGGGAGTCCGAGCCTTGGGCCCCTACGAGAGGTCTACATTTCGCAACCCGCTGAGGAATAAAAGCACAGCAATGATCAGTGCGCAATGCGGGGCCGCTACTGCCTACAGTCTAGCGGGTGGTGGGGTCCTTCGGCAGGCCGTCCGCGCGCCCCAGAACGAACTGGCAAGGCCTTGGTTCGCATGGCAGCACGCCTGTCCTGGCACTCAGGTGCTATCAGTGGGAGCCATCCACCTCATCTGCACAGGACAGGGGCATCGGACATTCCCGAAAGGTAGGGACTTCAGAGCATAACCCGTTGAGACATCCTGAGCTTCTGAGAAAGCTAAGGAGCACTTGCTAGACGGCTACATTTAACGCGCTCTCAAGATTTTTCGTTGAATGTGCGGCACAACACTCCACCAGAGAGTGTGGCATTTCTCGGCTTGGGGCATTCTATGGCACTACTCTTATCGCGCATATCACTGCGACACCAGATCCTCAGTATTGGCCTTCTAGGAGCGGTGGGCGTCATCGCACTTGCGACCGTCTACATAGTGGGCAGCAATCAAGCTCAAGAACAAAGGGCTAGTGCCGATGCAGCAACGCAGTTGGAGCACACCGTCTATAAAGCGGATATCGGCCTACTGGAGGCTCGCCGCGCCGAAAAAGACTTCTTTCTGCGCAGCGATGAGACCTACGCCAAGCGGCACGCCAGCGTCATAGACACCGTTAAAGACGAGCTCACCAATGCCGAAAAGCAGGCTTCTGCTGCAGCCAATACTCCAGAATTTCTGCTCAGCGTGGCAAAGATCAACGAAGGTTTGTCTAAGTACCTGCAGCACTTTAAGCGTTCTGTTGATCTGCAGCGTAGGCTTGGCTTCGACGAGACGTCGGGCCTGCAGGGGGCGCTTCGAAACTCCGCCCATGCGGTGGAGAAAAAACTCGCCCCTTACGAGGATCAGAGTTTGACGATTCTGATGCTGATGATGCGTCGGCATGAGAAGGACTTCATGCTGCGGGGTGGTGCCAAGTACGGCCAAGACATCAAGCAGCGTGCCACCGAGTTTGCCCAGACACTCGCCATTTCCGACTTGCCGCCAAAAGCTAAATCCGAAGTTAGCGCGGCCATGGCAGTCTACCAGCGGGATGTATCTGCTTACATTGACGTCAAGCTGCAGCTTGACGCCGAGAGCAAGGCCGTTTCAGAAGCCTATGCTGCGGTCGAGCCTGTGGTTGACCATGCATTGGAGATCGTTAGCGCACGGTTTGAGGCGGCTCAATCAGCGGCTGCGGAAGTAGAAGCTTGGACCTCGCGCGTTATGTGGTCTTCCATTGGTATGATCTTGCTGATCGTGCTCGCCGCTGCTCTAGTGATCGGCCGCGCTATCTCTAAGCCCCTGCTGGCTATGACAGCCACCATGCAGCAGGTGGCTAGGGGCGACTACACCGCAGCGGTGCCGGATCTTGGCCGCCGGGACGAGATCGGGGCTATGGCCGAGGCTGTTCAGGTTTTCAAGACTAATGGTGAAGAGATGGAAAACCTGCGCATGCAGCAGGAGCGTGTCCGCCAGCAGAGTGAGGCCGAGAAGCGCCGCATAATGGGTGAGCTTGCCCAGAGCTTCGAGGCCAAGGTCGGCGCGCTGGTTCAGCGTCTCCTAGTGGCGGCGAACGGGCTGGAGGATACTGCCCAGTCCATGACATCTGTGGCGGACAGGACTAGCCACCAGTCAGTCAGCGTTGCCTCGACAGCCCAGCAGACTTCGGCCAATGTGCAGACAGTGGCAGCCGCCACAGAAGAGCTATCGATATCGATCCGTGAGATTGCCGCCCAGGTGACGCAATCCTCCCAGATTGCCGAGCGGGCGGTGGCTGATGCCCGGCGCACAAACAGCACCGTGCAGACGCTCGCCACTTCTGCCGAGAAAATCGGTGACGTAGTCCAGCTTATCAACACCATCGCGGGCCAGACCAATTTGCTGGCGTTGAATGCCACGATCGAGGCAGCGCGTGCCGGTGAGGCCGGCAAAGGCTTTGCAGTGGTAGCCGCGGAAGTTAAGGAACTGGCGAGCCAGACCTCTCAAGCCACAGACGAAATTTCTGCTCAAATTTCTAGCGTGCAGCGGGCGACGGCTGACGCAGTTCAAGCAATTCAGGCGATTGCGAGCACGATTAGCGAGATGTCCCAGATCTCAACATCAATAGCTGCGGCTATCGAGGAGCAGGGGGCAGCCACCTCTGAGATTTCCCGGAATGTGCAGGAGGCGGCTCGCGGGACGGAGTTTGTCACCGGGAGCATCAGCGAGGTTCGTCGGGGAGCGGGCGAAACGGGTACCGCTGCCACCCAGGTGTTATTGTCGGCGCAAGAACTTGCCCGTCACTCAGCCAGTTTAGGGCAGGAGGTGGAGCACTTCTTGTCAGGCATCAAAGCCGCGTAAGCGGACAGAGATGCTCGTATGCATCGCACGGTGCTAGCCTCACGCGCCCTTTCAATTCATACTGTAGAGATGCCTAGGAACGGGGGGCGCTGTCCCAGCGACCCCCTTCTTTTTAGGTGCTTACAATCCCGTCCTAAGCTGATCGCTAGCGCGAGATCTTGAGAATACAAACTCTTACGCCGAGATGCCTGCTGCTGCTTCGAACGTCGAAACAATGTAGGTTTTTAGATGATGTAAAAGTCGTGGTAGGAGAGCTTGGTCTTGTTACTAATAGTGGCTATCTTCACCTGCGACGACGAGGCAGTGCCATCCGGGTCGTAGTACAGCACACCCTTTGCCTTATTATAGATAATACGGTCTTCCCGATCCTTGGCCTTCGTAGCGGCCACGAACATGTCAGCGTTGAACATCTTTGGTTTCGAGAGGCTGCTCGACCCAAGCTTGGTGAAGATGTTGTTGTCGAGCCAGATTGCGTCATCTGAAGATCTGAAATCGGTAATTTTGTCCACGTTCGACCGGGTTATCTTCGTCTTGATGACGAACGTGTCCTTGCCTGAACCCCCAGTGAGTACATCTCTGCCAAGCTCACCTGAAAGCCGATTATTGCCCGAGTTGCCGGACAGGACATTACTATGTTTGCTCCCAGTCAGGGTAATAGAGCTTGATCCGGAGGCGTAGAGCCGCTCGACGTGCGAGGCCAGCTTATAACTGACCACGGCATAAACTCGGTCTGCCGTTCCTCCTGTGGAGGCCTCGACGATCCGATCGCCCACATTGTCAACGTAGTATCGATCATTGCCGGCGCCACCTTTGAGATAGTCCTTGCCCCGGCCTCCAATGAGGCGGTTGGCACCGGAATTGCCGTAGATTGCATTATCGAGCGCATTTCCGGTCAGTTTGATTGCGTCAGAGCCGGTGGCATGCAGGCGCTCAACATTTTCCGTGAGCCTATAGTCAAATCTGGCGTAAACTCTATCTGCTATGCCGCCGGAAATGGCTTCCACCACGCCATCATTGATGTTGTCGATCAAGTAGGTATCGTCACCGGCGCCTCCTCTCATCTGGTCGTTTCCAGAACCGCCATTGAGAGTATCGTTGCCAGCATTGCCACTGAGTGTGTTCGCTGCGCTGTTGCCGATGATCCTGTCAGCTCCGGCGCCTCCTACAGCATTCTCAATGGTGACACCATTGGCGATTGTAAAGCCACCGACGATCCCTGCGACCCGAGATACATAGCCGCCCGCATTTGGCCCAGTCAGGGGAGCCTGATTGAGGTTGATCGTACAGGAGTCCGATGCCAGCGCAGCGCTGATCGTGTCAGTTCCGCCCGTGTCCCACACACAGGACCAGAAGGCGCCCGGTCCGTTGCTCAGTGGGAGTCCGTACGTATCATCACCCGAGGCGTGGTTCGTATTCGCACCATAAATCGCTTGAACGGCTGCAATGTCGAGGGCCATAGGTGTGCCCTGATAGCCGTACTCGGCCGATAGAGACGGGCTCTTCAGAGACCAGCCGTCGTTGTAAGACATCGTTGTCCAGATGCCCTGGTTTAGGTCATAGGTCCCATCATCTAGCGCATCGTGCACACCCGGGAAGTTCGTGCTGTCAAGTGAGCCTCCCCCGTCATGTGGATGTGCAAGGCCTAGACCGTGCCCAAGTTCATGAATCGATGTGACGAAATCGTACCCACCCTGTACTAGACCTTGCGGGGTCCACGCATCGCCATTGAATGCCCCATAGAGAACCTCGCCGGGTGCGTATCCAGGAAACTCGTGCCAGCCCAGGCTGCCTTCCGCCTCAGTCGCTGTCTCCCCATGCTCCACCTGCCACGAGGCTGTCTATCCAAGGATTGCTTCCGTTGGTTGGACTGCCATCGATTTGGATTTGGGAGGCCATCGCAGAAACCTTTCTATCGCAGGCGCCTGCGTCCAGCGGCCTGTGTTTGTTGCACCTCTAGCGATTGATGGCTTCCCTCACTTTTTGCAAGTTGAAACGACGTAAGGAAAGCCTTCTCAGGAGGAGTTGTAAGGGAGCCACAGAAGCGCGGATCAACTGCCTATGGGCGAAGACAGACTGTAGTAGGCCCACATCATAAGCAGTTGACACGGTAGCATGGTAGGGCAGGGCAGCTTTATAGGCTGCCCTGCTCAGAGAGACCGCTGTACGCCTGTGGTATGCGTAATCAGAAGACGAAATCGTACTCGGTGAGATGGGCTTTGACCTTCAGCAGGATGGTGCCCTCATCAGTCAGGATCTTTGCTGTCCGACTGGTATCTGATGATCAGGACGCCGATGGTCTTGGGATTGAGGATGA
>NZ_JAJATX010000111.1 GCF_020866965.1 Microvirga roseola | reverse complement strand
GGCCCAGGCTCTCGCCGGAACAACCTGATCAGAACTCACAACTAGCAAACTTGACGACTACCTGCTGAGGCCTGTCGGGCCCGATGAGGTGCAGGTGATCGACGGAGACGCGGCTTTTGAACCGGCTCTGCCGCCCCAGGTCGTTGCCGACCTCGGCGAGCGGCTTCGCGGCTACTACTCTCATCTCATGAGCGAGCCGGTTCCTGACCGGTTCATTCAGCTCCTTGAGAAGATGGACCGCGGGGAGAAAGCAGGCCATGGCGGCTGAACCCGGCCTCCGTCAGGAGATGCTGAATGCGATCCCGAGCTTGCGTGCCTTTGCCATCTCCCTGACCGGCAGCATCGAATACGCGGACGATCTCGTGCAGACGGCTCTCGTGCGGGCTCTTAAGAATCTCGACAAGTTCGCCCCTGGCACGAACATGCGGGCATGGCTGTTCACGATCATGCGCAATCAGTTCTACACCGAGCTGCGCAAGCGCCGCCGTGAGGTCGAAGACCCCGACGGCGCGATGGCCCTCCGATTGGCCGTGCTGCCGGAGCAAAGCGCTCGCCTCGACTTCAGCGACATGCAGGCTGCCCTGTCGCAGCTCAGCATCGACCAGCGCGAGGCGCTCCTGCTGGTCGCCGCCGAGGGCGTGTCCTACGAGGAGGCTGCGCAGATCTGTGGCACCACCATCGGCACGATCAAAAGCTGGGTCAACCGCGCCCGCACGCGTCTCGCGGAGATCCTGGCCATCACGCCCGAAGAGGATCTCGGCCCCGACCGCCTGATCCAGTCCGCCCTGCTCGTGCGCTCAACGTCCTGAGGGCAGGGCCTGAACGGCCGAATACACGTATGCTCTCGTGGGAATTCGCTCGGCCCTATTTCCGCCCGGTTACGATTGTGGCTAGCCGTCCTGCGACATCCCGGGACGGAACGATAGTGTTCTTGAGCCCGATTTCCTGGCAGATGCGCTCAAAGGCTTCATCCTCGATTTTGGTAATGACATCGGGAAAGCCGAGGGAGCGTCCAACCAGACTGGTGATGATGTTGTCCTGGTCGGAGTCGGTCAGGCACAGCAGGCAATCCGAGGCTTCCGGGCTGGCCTCCTTCAGGATCTCAGGGCGGCTCCCGTCGCCGTGGATGAGCCCGCAGTCGAGGTGACCCGCCACATCGTTCAGCTTATCCCGGTTCCGATCAATGATAATCACCGCGTGGTTCTCCTCGATCAGCATGGCTGCGGTCCTGACCGCCAGATGGCTTGCTCCGACGATGACGATGCGCATGAGGAGGTCTCCTGTCTTCTGATTCAATCCATAGAACGAGGATGGCCGGCCCACGTCCGCGGGCGAAGGACAACGATAGCGGCCACAATCTCTACGCGTCCCGCCAGCATGAGTGTGCAGAACAGAGCCTTGAGCGGCGCCTCAAGTTCCGTCGTAGCGACACCGGCGCTCAATCCGGTCGTGGTCACTGCCGAGACAACATCGAAGAAGGCGTCCAGCGGCGGATGACCGTAGAACAGAAACGGCAGCCAGCCGACAAGCGGCAGAAGCACGTACAGGACGGCAACCGCCAAGCCATTGACGGCATCCTGATCCTCCAGGCGATGCGGGCCAAGGCGGCGAACGCTGAGGGCGTGGGAGGGTATGGCTGTCCGCGCGACGACAAGCTGGATGACTCTCATAAGGATGAGAAAGCGCACGATCTTCATTCCGCCAGCCGTTGAACCGGCATCACCGCCGATCAGCATCGATCCGATTAGCACCAGTTTCGATGCGGGATCCAATTCGGACGGCGAGACCGTGAAGAGACCCGTCGTGGTTTGGGCCGAGATCGCCAGCATGGCGGCGTCCTGCCAGCCGAGAGCGCGGCCGGCGCTGTTGACGTGAGACGTGAGGAAGAGGGCCGTCGACAGAACGATGATGGCGAGGAACAGAAACTGGAGATGGCTGTCCTCCCGCAGGTAGCGCCAACCCTGCCGCCAGGCGCGGCCATAGACCGTGAAGGAGATCGCCCCGCAGATCATCAGGACAGCCAGCACGATCCAGGCTGCTCTCGGCTCCACGGCGCCGATGCTCTCCGCGTAGGGTGAGAAGCCGGCAGTGGAAATGGCTGTCAGCGCATGCAGCAGCGCGGGAAAAGCATCCATGCCGACCGCCATCATTGTGATCCAGCCGGCGAAGGTCAGGCCGGCATAGATGCTCAGGATCTTGTGCATGTGGGCACGGGTGTTGCTCACCAGATTATCGGACTGGGCCTGCCCTGAGGCGAGATGCCGGTCGGCAACCGTTGAACTGGTGGCCAGTGCAATGCCCAGGATGGCGAAACCTAGCCCGCCCATCCACTGGGCCCATGCCCTGGTGAACTTGTAGGAATCCGATCTCGCCTCGATATTAGCTACCGTCGAAAGCCCGGTTGAGGTTACGGCGGAGACGGCTTCGAACAACGCATCCCAGAAGGGGACCCGCGCCGCCAGGAGCGGGAGGAGGGCGGCTCCGGCAGCGATGGCGAAGGCGATCGTGATAATCGCCAGGGCCTCGTGAGACCGGACCGTCGGAGAGGCGCGAAGCCGGCTTGCGGCAGTTCCGCCGCTGCCGAGAAGAACACTTACTCCGAGTGATGCGGCTGCCATGG
Source organism: Microvirga roseola (assembly GCF_020866965.1). Taxonomy (GTDB): domain Bacteria; phylum Pseudomonadota; class Alphaproteobacteria; order Rhizobiales; family Beijerinckiaceae; genus Microvirga; species Microvirga roseola. The sequence continues at coordinate 2,933 of NZ_JAJATX010000111.1, read as the reverse complement.
TGCTTTCGCCCGCAACGGCTGCAAACACGGCCGGCACGAGCATCAACCCCGCTATGGCTATAGATATCTGGCCGAGATGCCGGACGACGGTTCTGACATCGACCGCGTAGGCAAGGGCCGCAAGGCCATCCGTGCCCCATGTTGTCCGGTTGAGAGCGCGCATGCCCCTGTCGTCTCCGTGCGAACCCGTGCCTCGCCATTCACGGTGGATCACAATCAGGCTCCGCAAATGGCCAACCAGCGGGAGTGTACTGGCCGAAACGGAAGGTACGACTTCCTATCCAGGACGGTTGGACAATGTTGCTTGCGGGCTTCTGTTCCCAGGGGGCTCGCCTGTTCACCTCCGAGCAGGTCCGGCAGGCACTTCAGGACGGGCTCGCTCCGCTTCCACAGGGCCCCTGCGGAAGGGCTGCTTTAGAAGCGGGTTTTGCCATCCTCACGCAGGCCTGCGGACGATCCGGCAAACCGCCATGAAAACCGCCACGGTGAGGACCGGCTGGCCATGTTCACGCATGCCCTGCACAGTGACATCAGAGGAGCTGCCGTTCGGCAAACTGTCATGACCAATCCCAGTGGCAACCCAAACGGCCCAAGGGCAANGAAAACCGCCACGGTGAGGACCGGCTGGCCATGTTCACGCATGCCCTGCACAGTGACATCAGAGGAGCTGCCGTTCGGCAAACTGTCATGACCAATCCCAGTGGCAACCCAAACGGCCCAAGGGCAAGGTGCGCGAGCGCCTCAATCCGACAAGGCTCGAATGATCAGGCGGCCTGACAGAGCTTCCAGTCGACGCTCCGCTCTTCGCCACGAGGTCGCCCGCGCAAGGAGAGACTACCACAATCGGCAGGAAGGTACTTGTCAATCTCATCGGTCGAAGAAGGCCAGCGGCGCCCGCTGGTCTTTGCGCACGCACTCCACGGCTTTCGGGTAGCGCGCCATAGGCTTCCTCGAACAGATCGATGGCGACCTCGGCATGGGCGCGGGTGGGTGCGAGAGAGATCTCCCGCAGGGCCGCCTTCATGCCCGGCTGCACGGACTTGGGCACCTATGAGGACATTGGCCGTTTTGTACAACCAGCAGCGCTGATGGTGCGTGCCGGAAAAGAGCTCGTCGAGCGCCTTCCAGAAGCCAAGCGCCCCGTGTCAGGCGACATGTAAACTGGTCCAGTTTTACATGTCGCCTGACAGCTCTTACCTCCAGGTTCTGGCACTGGCGCTGCTTCCCGCACTCGGCAACTTCGCCGGAAGGGCGGTGGCGGAGTTACTCAAGACCTCGCGGCGGACGCTAGGCCGGCTGCTCCGCGTTGCGGTAGGCGTCGTGGTTGCGGTCGCCGCCATCGAGTTGCTGCCGGAGGCGCTTGAGGGGGCGGCACCCTGGCTGGTTGTACTGGGCTTCTATAGGGGGCGGCACCCTGGCTGGTTGTACTGGGCTTCTATCTTGGAGGCGCGACCTTCATCCTGCTCAGTTGGGCCGTCAAGCACTTCGGGGGCGGTGGGGAAGTGTCCGGTCCTTGAAAAATCTATGCGGCCGTGTTCAGCGATGGCCGACGTGAGCACCGTCGTGCCCTTCAGCATTGCCCTGGTGCTCGCCATCGGTCATGTCACGGCGCTCGCCTTCACGGCGGGACTTCTGATCCTTGCCGCCACCGCGGAGATGCTGGGCGAAGCGCACGAAGTCTCCGAAGGTACCCGCTACACGGCCGCCTTCTTCATCGGCGGTTTTGCCCTGTTCACCCTCGTGGCCTCCTATTTTGAGGGCTGAGACCGCAGCCGAAAGGCTGCGGCTACGACGAGCATCTTACTTGTTTGCCGTCATCACGGGCGATGTCTGGCGGCCGAGCGAAGCCCACGCCGTGCCTCCGTCGCCCTCGCGCTTGATGTAGGTGTAGCCCGTCTGGTGCCAGGGGAGGACGGCATCCTTCTTGTTGTCGAGGATGAAGTCGCCCTTGTCTGTGCGCACCATCATGACCGCATGTCCGGCGCCTTCATCATCGATCACCACGGTCATGCGCAATGCCCGGCGCGGAAAGCCAGCCTCGACGAGACGCTTGCGCTTGACAAGCTGGTAGTCCTCGCAGTCGCCATAGCCGTCCTCGGCGAAGTCCCAGCGGTCCTCCACGCCCCAGTGGTCTTTATCGGTTTTGGGCTTGATTGCGGCGTTCACTTGGCGGTTGATCCGGTTGATCGTCTGCCATTCGGTTGCCGTGAGGGGAATGGTGGCAGCCTGGGAGGCATCCACGGCGCACTCGATCGGCTTCTGCTCACAGAAGCGGGTCCAGGCGGCAGTGGGCTTGGCGGCGCCGATCTCCATCACCGGTTCGGATGCAGCGGGGAGAGCAGCAATGCTTTGCGCCTGTGCTCCGGTGCTGACAGCCGCGAGTGTCAGGGCGATACCTGCGGGACGCAACGTGTTCCGGAGAGAATGGGATTCCAGAAGGCTGAGAAGAGACTGCCGCATGGCCCCGCCGCGATGCTGTTAAGGTTTTGTTCATCAAACCTGACACAGCGGGACCGGAGGTCTCAAGCTGGAAATCAAACAAGAGTTAACACGTCGCACCCGGTTTCGTTCCGGGGCAATCGTCAGCCGTGCCCCTCGCGGAATGTCGCAGCCTTGATCGTCAGCACTCCGATGACGTCCTAGTGGGCGTCGGCGCTGTCCTCGTGCGCCTCGCCCACAGATAAGGCAGCATAGCTGAGCATGATGAGCAGTTCGCTGCGCCGATCTGCCGCTAGCCCAGGATGGTGGGCCATCATGAAGTGGCCCCGTGCACCGGGACGGCATCGTCAAAGAGGGACTGGGCTGCCCCGTTCGTGGGCACCGCCTCGGTGCAGTGTTGCCGCGGTGTGACAGCCCTCGCGCGGGTCTTGCTCTAATCATTGCTCCCATCCTCGGAGACCGTCATGAAGCGCCTCTTCCTTTCTGTGTCCGTC
>NZ_JAJATX010000110.1 GCF_020866965.1 Microvirga roseola | reverse complement strand
CCCTCGTGAGACCGGACGAGCACAGATATAGCTCAGCTTAGGACAACAGCCAAGAACAAAAAGGGAACATGAACATTCCCCTCCCCCCTGCGGGGAGGGAAAAGGCGTATGCGCAAGCCGAAAGCAGGTCCCGGCATACCCCGGCAGTGCGATTACAGCGCGAACCCGCCGTCGACGAGATGGACCTGGCCGGTCGTGTAGCTGGCTTCGTCCGAGGCGAGATAGAGGGCGAGCATGGCCACCTCCTCCGCCGTGCCGAGCCGTCCCATGGGCTGGCGGTCGACGAAGGCCTGGCGCACCGCCTCCGGGCTCTGGCCGGAACTTGCGGCCTGCGCCGCGATGCGCTCGTCGAGGGACGGCGACTGGATGGTGCCCGGGCAGATGGCGTTGGCGCGGATGCCGCGTCGGATGAAATCGGCCGCCACGGCCTTGGTCAGGCCGATGACCGCCGCCTTGGTCGCGCCGTAGACATAGCGGCTCGGAATGCCGCGCACGGAGGACGCGCCCGAGGCGATGTTGACGATGGACCCGCCGCCCCGCGCCAGCATGCCCGGAACCACGGCCTTGATGGTCCGGTGCATGGATTTCACGTTGAGGTCGAAGGAAAAGTCCCAGTCCTTGTCGGAGCATTCCAGCACGCTGCCGTGATGCACGAAGCCCGCCGCATTAACGAGAACGTCGAGCGGCCCGATCTCGCCGACGAGTTCCTCCACATTCTCGTTCGAGAGCACGTCGAGCTTGCGCTTCGTCGCGCCGTCGAGCCCATCGAGCTTGGAGACGTCGAGATCCGTCGCCCAGACCGTCGCCCCCTCGCGCAGGAAGGCCTCCGCGATGGCGCGTCCGATCCCCTGCCCTGCCGCGGTAACGAGGGCGGTCTTTCCGTTCAAGCGTCCTGCCATGAGCTTCAGCTCCCCTTGTGCTGTCGTGCCTTCACGCTTTCGCGGAAGAAGGCGTTGATGTCAGAGAACGGGCGGTTCTGCGCGAAGAGCGTGAAGCTGCCCTCGCGGGCAATGGCCTCCGCCGCCCGCGTGAACCCGCCCCAGGCGGCGCGGGCGAGCGCGGAGCCCACGCTGATGCGCCGCGCGCCGAGTTCGGCAAGGTCTGCCACGCGCAGCTCCGTCGCGGCGCTCATGAGCACGTTGACGGGCTTCGGAGACACGGCGGAGACAACCGCGCGGATCTCCTCCACGGTGGAAAGATCCGGCGCGTAGAGAACGTCCGCGCCTGCCTCCGCATAGGCCTCCAGGCGACGGATCGACTCTTTGAGCGGATCGGGGCGCCCCACCAGGAAGCACTCGGCCCGGGCGGTGAGGAGCACGCCCGTCCCGGTGGCGTCGATGGCTTCGCGCGCCGCCCTGATGCGCTCCACCGCGAGCGTCAGATCGTAGAGCGGCGTCGAGCGGTCGCCCGTCGCATCCTCGATCGAGAGACCGGCGACGCCGGTCTCGACGCAAAGCCGCACATTCTCCGCCACGGCCTCGGGCTCATGGGCATAGCCGGATTCGAAATCCGCGTTCACCGGCAGATCGGTCGCGTCCACGATCTCGCGGATATGGGCGAGCACCATGTCTCGCGGCACCGCCCAATCCGTATCGGGCAGGCCGCGGGAGAACGCGAAGCCGGAACTCGTCGTCGCCAGCGCCGGAAAGCCGAGGCTTGCGAGATAGAGCGCCGTTCCCGGATCCCAGGGATTGGGCATGACGAAGCAGCCGCTTTCATGGAGGCGGCGGAACGCCATGCGGCGCGCGCTGAAATCGACCGGAGACATGGCGGCTCCTCTTTCGGAGAAACCGTCAGTGGTTGTCGCGCGGCACGCCGAAAGTCTGCGCCACCTTCTGGTAATTGACCGCGGGCTTCAGGGTCATGCCCTCGGAGAGCTGGTCGACCATGGAGCGCTGGATCTCCTGCCATGGCGTCTGGCTCGCCGGATAGGCGAAGCCGCCCCGTGCATTGAGATCCGCGCGCCGGCGCTCGAGCTCCTCGGCCGGCAGCAGGATGTCGGCCGTGCGCTTGTTGAGGTCGATGCGGATGCGATCGCCCGTCTGCAGCAGCGCAAGCCCGCCGCCCGCCGCGGCTTCGGGAGACGCGTTGAGGATCGAGGGCGTTCCGGACGTGCCGGACTGGCGTCCGTCGCCGATGCAGGGCAGCGAAAGCACGCCCCGGCGGATGAGCGCGCCGGGCGGCTGCATGTTCACCACCTCGGCCGCGCCCGGATAACCGATGGGGCCCGCGCCGCGCATGATGAGGATCGTGTGCTCGTCGATATCGAGGGACGGATCGTCGATGCGGTGGTGGTAGTCCTCGGGCCCTTCGAACACCACGACGCGCCCCTCGAAGGCGTTGGGGTCGTCTGGGTTGTTGAGATAGCGCTCCTGGAACTCGGCGCTGATCACGCTCGTCTTCATGATCGCGGAATCGAAGAGCGTGCCCTTCAGGTTGAGGAAGCCCGCCTTCTCCTTCAGCGGCTTGTCGTAGGAGCGGATCACGTCGTGATCCCAGGTGTGCTTGCCGCTGCAGTTCTCGCCGATGGTCGTGCCCGTGCAGGTGAGCGCACCTTCGTGGATCTTGCCGGCGCCGATCAGCTCCGCGATCACGGCCGGCAGGCCGCCCGCCCGGTAGTATTCCTCGCCGAGATACTCGCCCGCCGGCTGCACGTTCACGAGCAGCGGAATCTCGAAGCCGATGCGCTCCCAGTCGTCGTTGTCGAGCGGCACGCCGATATGCTTGGCGATGGCGTTGATGTGGATGGGCGCATTGGTCGAGCCGCCGATGGCCGCATTGGCGACGATGGCGTTCTCGAAGGCCTCGCGGGTCAGGATGTCGGAGGGCTTCAGGTCCTCCCACACCATGTCGACGATGCGCCTGCCCGTCTCGTAGGCCGCCTGGCCGCGCTCGCGATAGGGCGCGGGAATCGCCGCCGATCCGGGCAGCGCCAGGCCGAGCGCCTCGGCAAGCGCATTCATCGTGGAAGCCGTGCCCATGGTGTTGCAATGGCCGACGGAGGGCGCGGACGAGCCGACGATGTCCATGAACTGCTGATAGTCGATGTCGCCCGCGGCGTGCCGCTCGCGGGCCTTCCACACGACGGTGCCGGAGCCCGTGCGCTCGCCGTGGTGCCAGCCGTTGAGCATCGGCCCGACATTGAGCGAAATCGCGGGGATGTTCACGGTCGCCGCCGCCATGAGGCAGGCCGGCATGGTCTTGTCGCAGCCGGTGAGCAGCACGACGCCGTCGAGGGGATAGCCGTAGAGCACCTCGACGAGGGAAAGGTAGGTGAGATTCCGGTCGAGGCAGGCCGTGGGGCGCTTGCCCGTTTCCTGGATCGGATGGGTCGGGAACTCGAAGGCCACGCCGCCCGCCACCGTGATGCCGTCGCGCACGCGCTTGGCGAGATCGAGATGGTGCCGGTTGCAGGGCGACAGGTCCGAGCCCGTCTGCGCGATGCCGATGATCGGCTTCTTGCCCTGCAGCTCCTTGCCCGTGAGGCCGAAATTCAGATAGCGCTCGAGGTAGAGCGCCGTCATGCCCGGATTGTCCGGGTTGTCGAACCAGAGCCGCGAACGGAGTTGATCGGGAGTGCGGCGGCGGGGCCTGTCAGCCATTCTCGGTTTCCTTTCCCAGGGCAGTTTGGAACGGATGTTAGGACCGGATGGGGGCCGGGGGCAAGGAACAACCTTTTCGGTGCGGAAAAAGAAGTGTCGGGGGAAAAGGGGACGAGGCTCGGGTCCTGCAACCTCGACGTGCTCGGCAGGCATTGCGGCGAGAGGGACGGCAGCCGGGCCACCGTGAAGGATCAGACCATCAGGCCTCTCGACGCCATCTCTCTCCGATGCGCAACGGCTCTAGCGCACCGCATCCGCCGTATCGTCGATCTCGGCCCGCACCTGCTCCTCGAGGTCGAGGGCCCCGGCCAGCCGGTTGAGGAACTCGCGCTCCTGGATCGTGTCCGGATCGATGGCGATGCGCGCTGCCGCATAGACCTGGGCCGCCTTCTCGGAATCGTTCACCGCCGAAGCCAGTTCCTCGACATCCGCCGGAGACGCCATTTCGCCGTCGAGCCAGCGGCTCGCCTGCGGATCGATACCGGCCTCGGCGAGGCCCTTCACGATCCGCGCGCGCTCCGCCTGATCGATCTGCCCGTCGGCGGCAGCGGCCGCCACCATGGTGCGCAGGAACAGAAGGGCGTCGTCCTCGGTCTGGGAGACCGGGTGGAAGCGGGAGGTTTCCGGAGGGGCTTCGACGCGCTCGGGCCGGGCGGCCTCGGCGGGAGGCGCGCTCGCGCCCGTCCGATCCTGCGCCGGCTCCGCCGGGACAATCCCCTGCCCGCCCTGCCTGCTCTGATAGGCCTTGTAGGCGAGGCCTCCGATCACCGCGAGCCCCCCCAGCTTGACGAGGCTTCCGGTCAGCCCCCGCTTCTTGCGCCGCCCGAAGACGAGGCCGGCGAGCCCGAGAAGCGCCGCCTGGGTGAGGCCGGGATTCTGGGTCGCCAGATCCTTGGCCTTCTGCAGGAGCTGGTCCGGCGATTGTCCCATGATCGCACCGGCGCTCCGCTCCGCCGGTGCGCCCGCGCCGCCCTGTGCATTCTGTTGCTGCTGCTCCGGCCGGCCAAGGGCTCCGATGAAGGCGTCCAAAAGCTTTCTGTAATCGACCATCAAGGCTCTCCTGCCGGATCTCGCTGTTTCCGAGAACACAACGGAGGCGCAGGTGAATGGTTCAGGTTCGGCCTTTCAGCGCCGCCGCCTCGGAGGCGAGACGACCGATGGTCGCGAAATCCCCCGCCTTGAGGATCTCGGACGGCGTGATCCAGGTGCCGCCGACGCAGGGCACGTTCGGCAGGGCGAGATAGGACGGCGCGCTCGCCGGATCGATCCCGCCGGTGGGGCAGAAGGAGAGCTTGGGCAGAGGACCGCCGATGGATTTGAGCCAGGCCGCACCGCCCGATGCGGCAGCGGGGAAGAACTTGAGGGCCTGGAAGCCGAGACCGGTCAGCGTCATGGCCTCGGAAACGGTGGCGCAGCCGGGCAGGACCGGCACGGGGGATTCCAGGAGACGTTCGGCCAGCCTGGCCGGGGTGCCTGGGGTGACGATGAACTTGGCCCCCGCATCCGCCGCCTCGCCGATCTGACCGGCCTCCACGATGGTGCCGGCTCCGACGACGGCCTCCGGCACCGCCTTCGCGATGGCGTTGATCGCGTCGAGCGCGCCGGGCGTCCTGAGCGTGACCTCGATGACGGGCAGGCCCGCCCGGACGAGCGTCTGCGCAAGGTCGATGCTGAGGCGCGCGTCCTCCAGGGTCACGACCGGAATGACGGGAGCCATCCGGACATAGCTCCGGAGGGTGGCGGTATGGTCTGTCATGGCGCGGATCCTGCCTGTCCTTTCCGTCAGGCAAGCAGATAGGACCCGGTCCTGTCCAGTCGATGTTGTCCGGAAGTGCGCGGACGCTGTGCAAAGGACCGCGGCGCCATCTTTTCGCGGGTCCTTCGCCATGCCCTGCTCGCATCCTTGCTTTGTTCGCTAAACAGCAAAAAGCCCTCCGCGCGGCTGGCGCTGGAGGGCCT
>NZ_JAJATX010000011.1:43264-107543 GCF_020866965.1 Microvirga roseola | reverse complement strand
TCTTGACCGTCTTTTCCTGGGCCGCAGCACCGCCCATCGCGAGGGCGGAGCCGATGAGAGCCAATCCGACGGATTTAACAAAACGCATTATCGTTCCCTTGTCTTGTGGGGCTCATGCTTAACCTGAGCCTTCGTTCCCGCGACCCCGGAGGGCCGCGCCGTGATGCAGTAACGGCCAATCCGGGGAAAAAGGCAAGTCCGTTGAAGGGACTTACACAACCCGCAGGCGGATCTCTCCCAGGCCTTCGATGGCGCCGGCCATGGTCTGGCCCCGGTTCACCGCACCCACACCCTCGGGTGTTCCGGAGAAGATGACGTCCCCCGGGAAGAGCTCGAAATAGGAGGAGAGATAGGCGATCTGCTCCGCCACCGACCAGATCATGTCCGACAGGTCCGCCTGCTGGCGTACCGCGCCGTCAACGGAGAGCGAGATGGCCCCGCCTGCCGGATGACCGATGCGGGACGCCGGGTAGAGCGGGCCGACCGGGCCGGAATGGTCCGCAGCCTTTCCGAGTTCCCAAGGGCGGCGCAACTGCTTGGCCTCGTCCTGAAGGTCGCGGCGCGTCATGTCGAGACCCACTGCATAGCCGAAGACATGGTCGAGGGCCTGCTCGACCGGGATGTCCCGCCCGCCGCGGCTCAGGGCCACGACCATCTCGATCTCGAAGTGATAGTTCGAGGTCTTGGGCGGGTAGGGGTGATCGACTGTCCCGCCCTCCGGCACGACCTGGAGGGCATCCGCCGGTTTCATGAAGAAGAACGGGGGCTCCCGGGTCGGGTCGCCGCCCATCTCCCGCGCATGGGCCGCATAATTGCGCCCGACGCAGTAAACGCGCCGCACGGGAAAGACGTCACCGGAGCCGGCAACCGGCAGGGCGGAGGCTTGAGGGACGGGAATGACAGTGGCCATGGGAGCTCGCGGAAATTCGGTGGACTGAGTGACATCGGCCCGGCGGAGCTGGGGAAGCTCACCGGTCTTTCTCTTTCCACCATCTTGCAGTCCCGACCACAAGGCGCAATGACTAGCTTTCCTTAACAGGAGCCCGCATGACCATCCATACGGCCGCCGGTGCGGCCCTCATCGAGAACCTGACGGCACGGCTCGGGGCCGCCTCTGTCCTGACCGAAGCCGGCGATATCGAAAACCATCTCACGGAGGCGCGGGGCCTCTATCGCGGGGAGGCCCTGGCGGTCGTGCGTCCGCGCGATCGGGACGAGGTCGCATTCGTCCTGCAGGAATGCGCACGGGCAGGCATTCCCGTCGTACCGCAGGGCGGCAATACGGGGCTCGTCGGCGGGGGCGTTCCCTATGGCGGCGTAGTCCTGTCGCTGGCGCGTCTCGACCGGATCCGCGAGGTCGACCCGGTCAACGCCACGATTACGGTCGAGGCCGGCTGCCTCCTCAAATCCGTGCAGGACGCGGCTGACGCGGCCGGCTATCTCTTCCCGCTGTCGCTGGCTTCCGAGGGTTCCTGCCGGATCGGCGGGAATCTTGCGACGAATGCGGGCGGCACTGCCGTCCTGCGGTACGGCAACATGCGCGAGCTGACCCTCGGTCTCGAGGTCGTGCTCGCCGATGGGCGGATCTGGAATGGTCTAAAAGGTCTGCGCAAGGACAATACGGGGTACGACCTGAAAAACCTTTTCGTCGGCTCGGAGGGCACGCTCGGCATCATCACCGCAGCGGTGCTGAAACTTTCCCCGAAGCCGCTGTCCCGCCTGACGGCTTTCATCGGCTGCGCCTCGCCACACGATGCGCTCAATCTCTTCGAGCGGCTGCGCCAAGCTGCGGGCGATCAGCTCACGGCATTCGAATACATGCCGCATTTCGGGCTCGAGATCGTTCTCAGGCACAGCTCCGGCGCTGTGCGTCCGCTCTCCGGCACCCATGCATCCTATGCGTTGATCGAGCTGACCTCGTCGCAGAAAGACGCCGATCTTCAGGGATCACTGGGGACGATTCTCGGCGAAGCTCTGGAAGAGGGCCTTGTCGAGGATGCGGTGCTGGGCACGAGCGAGGCGCAGTCCAAGGCCTTGTGGGGTCTGCGCGAAAGCCTCTCGGAAGTGCAGCGTCTCGAAGGCGGCTCGATCAAGCACGACGTCGCCGTGCCGGTCTCCCGTGTGGCCGAGTTCATTGAAACTGCAAGCCGCGCCTGCGAGGCGGCCATGCCGGATGTCCGCGTCTGTGCCTTCGGCCATTTCGGCGACGGCAACATCCATTTCAATCTCTCCCAGCCGGTGGGCATGGAGAAGCCCGCCTTCCTCGCCCAGTGGGAGCGCTTCAACCGCATCGTGCATGACATCGTGCATGACATGAACGGCTCCATTTCCGCCGAGCACGGGATCGGCCTCATCAAACGGGACGAGTTGAAGCTCTACAAGGATCCGGTGGCGATCGAACTCATGCAGAGCCTCAAGCTGGCGCTCGATCCTCAAAACATTCTCAATCCCGGCAAGGTCGTCTCGATCGGGGAGAATGCTCCCGCAACCTTTCCAGCGACAGCAGGACAACCATGAAGACAATCGACCTTCTCGCCTTCGGCGAACCGCTGATGGAATTCGCCGAGGTTCAGCGGAATGGCGAGCGCCTCTATCTGCCAGGGTTCGGCGGGGACGTCTCCAACACGGCTGTTGCCGCTGCGCGCCAGGGCGCCAAGGTGGCCGTTTTTACAGCTATCGGCCGCGATGTCTTCGGCCAGGATTTCCTGGACCTGTGGGACCGGGAAGGGATCGACCGCTCTTCGGTCATTCTGCGCAAGGACGGACGCACGGGGGCCTACTTCATCAGCTATGGCGAGGAGGGGCACGTCTTCTCCTATGCCCGCGCGGGATCGGCCGCGAGCCTCATCAACGATGATGAACTGCCCCTGATCCAGATCGCATCCGCCCGCGTGCTCCACGCCTCCGGCATCAGCCAGGCGATCTCGGAGACCTGCGCGGACGCGGTTTTCGCGGCGATTCGCCATGCGAAGGCGAACGGCACCTCCGTCAGCTATGATACGAACCTGCGCCTGCGGCTCTGGCCGCTCGACCGCGCCCGGGCCATCATCCATGGCGCAGCGGCGCTCTCCGACATCCTCCTGCCCGGGCTCGACGATGCGCGACAGCTCACGGGACTGGAGCGGCCGGAGGATATCTGCGCGTTCTATCTCAACCACGGCTCATCGGTCGTGGGGCTCACCATGGGCAAGAATGGCACGATGGTGGCAACGAAAGAGCGGCTTGAGGTCATCCCCGCGCGCCCGGTCCAGGCCGTCGATGCGACGGGGGCCGGGGACACCTTCGACGGGGCCTTCCTTGCCGAATGGCTCGTGCATGGGGACCCGTTCAGGGCGGCGGCCTACGCCAATGCGGCGGCGGCCCTCTCGACGCTCGGACAGGGTGCCGTTGCCCCCATGCCCCACCGCGCACAGGTGGAAGCATTCCTCAGGACGTAGGGGCCTCTCAGATGACCGGAATCGCGATGGCACCGATCGCCTTCGCCAAGGCTTTGGGGTCGACGGGAAACACGGCCTGGGGTGTTCCGGCTGCGGCCCAGACCAGCCCGTATTTCAGAAGGTCCCGGTCAATATAGGTCTTGATCGGCATGTCGTGGCCGAGGGGCGGGATGCCGCCGATGGCATATCCCGTCCAGGCCCGAACCTTTGCGGCATCCGGACGGGAGAGCTTCTCGCCGATGCTTTGCGCCACGCTCTCCTGGTCGACCCGGTTGCTCCCCGACACCAGCAGCAGGTAGGGCTTGCCGCTCTCTGCCCCCTGGAAGACGAGGGACTTGACGATCTGCCCCACTTCGCAGCCGCAGGCCGCCGCCGCTTCCTCCGCCGTGCGGGTCGATTGCGGCATCTCCCGGACTGCGACGTCGAGGCCGAGTTCGCTGGCGGCGTTCTGTACGCGCTGGGCGCTGGGTGGAAGCGGTGTGTCCATGGGAGCTCCTACATATCGCGAAGGCGGCCGAGGGAGAGAAGGCCCATGCCGCCGAAGCTGCCGTCGGGACGCAGGCCCCGCAGTTCGGCCGAGAGGGTGAAGCCGGTCTCGTCCTTGCCGATGGCGAAGAGATGATAGCCCGCCGTGTGCGTGACCGTCCCACCGCTGGCGGAGGCGGATGGTGCGCCGACGACCGGAATGGGCCCGCGCGGACCGTCGAGGTTGTGCAGCGAGCCCACGTGATTGTGGCCGTGCAGGATCAATTCCGCGCCGACGCGGCCGATCATGGCCTCGAAACGCTTGGCGTCAGTCAGGTTGCGGCCCGAGGGAGCGCCGCCGACATGAGGCGGATGGTGAATGAGCACGACCCGGAAGCAGGAGGGGTCCTGCCCCAGCTCCTTGAGAATGGCCTCTGCCGCCTTCATCTGCTTGGAGCCGACGCGCCCGCTCGCTACGAAGGGCAGGGTGGGAATGGCCGAGGACAGGCCGATGATCGCAATCGGCCCGTAGCGGCGCAGAAAGGGAAAGGAGCCTTCGCTGCCGTTGTCGCTGCGCGTCCAGGGGGCGACTTCCCTGAGCAGGCCCTCGAGTGCACCGTTCACGTATGCATCGTGATTCCCCGGCACGAAGCTGACGAGGCTCGGATCGCCCAACCCTTCCAGGAAGACCCGCGAGGTCGCCCACTCGCTGCGCAGGCCGATATTGCAGGTGTCGCCCGTGCAGGCGATGTGGTCGGGATTCTGGGCATGGATGTCCGCGACGAGGACGGCCAAAAGCTCCATGTTATGGATGGCCCGGCGACTGCGCTGCCAATTGTACCAGCCGGTCAGCCGCTTGTTCAGCATCTGCCGCAGGCGGGGCCGCGGCAGCGGTCCGACATGGGGATCGGTCAGGTGGGCGATACGGAACATGGCAACCCGCGACTGGAGGCTTTTCAGGGAAAGGCCGAAACCGGCTTTCCGTTCAAAAGACTCGGCGAGAGTTCGCCGAGCCACGCAACTCCGTCAAGCGCAGGGCCGAACCCGCGCAACGTTTCGGCCCTTCCCGTCCCCAAAAACGAACGCCGCGAGGCCTGTCGGCGCCGCGGCGGCATACGGGACACGCCTGCCCACAGGCAGGCCTCCTACTGCAGGATAGGTCGATCAGTACTGCGCGCCGGGGATCAGGGTCGAGTAGATCGAGCGATCCTCGAGGTTGAGGGCCGGGGACCACGAGAAGCGGGGCGAGCGGTTGATCAGGGACAGGATCAGCGACAGAAACATCGGAACACCTTTGGTTGGCGCCGTACTAGACCTTCGTCTGATGCGGGTCACGCGCCATTATCAAGGATCAGCTATGCAGTAGATGAATGTCGCCGTTCATGTTTCTGTAATCTTGTTGTGATCGCATCTGCCGATGTCCGACCTGAAACCGCCATCTCTGTTCTCCCGCCTCGTCAGCCGGGGGCTCCATACCTATTGGCGGTTTTCCCGCGGGCTGACGCTCGGCGTGCGTGGCGTGGTGCTGGATGCAGAGAACCGCGTCTTCCTCATCCGGCACACTTATATTTCGGGCTGGCACCTGCCCGGGGGCGGAGTGGAAACCGGCGAGACGGCCCTGGAGGCGCTCTCGCGGGAGCTGCGCGAGGAGGCCTGCATCGCACTCGACGGGACTCCCGAGCTGGCAGGCGTCTTCTTCAATAACCGGATCTCGCGACGCGATCACGTGCTGGTCTATATCATCCGCCGTTTCACGGTGCTGGAGGCCAAACAGCCTGACAGGGAGATCGCGGAGGCAGGCTTCTTTCCCCTTGACCGGCTTCCCGACGGCACCACCGAGGCCACCCGCCGCCGCCTTGCGGAGGCTCTCGAAGGCGAACCTCCGACGGCGAACTGGTGAGAAGAGTTTGCGCCGGGGCGCGGACGCTGATATGCGCAAGGCACCATAAGGACATACTAGGTTTCATGGCCACCCTTCGGATCCTGCGACGACGACACGGCTGACCCATTCAGCAGCCCATCTCCATTGTCGTCACAGCCAGAGTCCGTTCATGACCGAACTCTCTCTCATTATCCGCACCGAGCAGCCCACCGATGCCGACGCCATCGAGCGCCTGCACGAGCGCGCTTTCGGCCCGGGGCGCTTCGCCCGCACCGCCTCCCGCCTGCGGGAGGGCGTTCCCCATATCCCCGATCTCTCGTTCACGGCGCTGGTCGGCACGCTGCTCGTCGGCTCGGTCCGCCTCACGCCGGTCATGGCGGGGGAGGAGGCGGCCCTGATGCTCGGTCCGCTCACCGTCGAGCCGGCCTTCGAGAGCCGCGGTATCGGGGCCGCCCTGATGCACCGCTCGCTCGATGCAGCGAAGGCACACGGCCATACCCTTGTGCTGCTGGTCGGCGACGAGCCCTATTACTCCCGCTTCGGTTTCAAGCGCATCCCGCCGCCGCAGCTCCAGCTGCCGGGGCCGGTCAATCCTGCCCGCTTCCTGGCTCTGGAGCTGGAAGAGGGGGCGCTCGCCCGCGCCAAGGGCATCGTGTCTCCGTTCAGGAAAGCCGGCTGATCAGGTTCGGCGACGGCCTTCCGTCACCCAGGCGACGAGGGTCGCGCCGACGAGCAGCACGAGGCCGAGGAAGCCCAGCGCCAGCGGGAAGACAGAGACGCCGCGAATGATGGCGCTGTCGGACGGCCTGATCCCGATCCAGTCTCCGCCGGAGAAGCGGGATCCCGAATGCACCGCGAGGATGTGGGGCACGGTGATGCCCTGATCCCCTGCGATGGCGACGCGGCGCACGGAGCCTCCCGTTGCCTCTGCGATGGGGGCAAGGGCTTCCGTGTTGCTGAACACGTCCGTGAGTTCGCGCGGATTGGCCGGGCCGACGCTGACGAAGGCGATCAGCTCGCCCGATCTCACCGTGTGCAGCCCGAGTTCGCGGCTCGCGACTTCGGCCGTGAACAGGCCGGGCCGGGTCTCGGTCAGCGGAACGCTGCTCTCCCCGCCGCTCGGGGAGGTGAGCGTCACAGGATCGGCGGTTTCGCTCATGGTCTGCCGCACGATGCTGATGTCGCGGCCGGATGCGGCGGCGCGCAGGGCCTCCTCTTCGAGGGCGGGCTCCTTCATCAGCCAATGGGCGAGGCGACGCAGCAAGTCGAGATGCGGGCCGCCATCCTGATAGCCTCGTGCCCAGAGCCAGGCATGGTCGGAGAGCAGGAGCGCGACGCGCCCCTTCTCTTCCCTCCGCAGGACGAGCAGCGGCAGTTCGTTGGCACCTGACATAAGGGTCGAGCCCGACTGCACCTGCGAGTCGATGATGCGCAGCCACTCGCCCCAGGCGGGCGGCTGGGATTCCGAGCCCGGAAGGTCGCGCGTCACCGGATGGCGCTCGCCCGTGTTGGTGATGTTCGCCTTATAGGGCTCCTCGATGATGCGCCCGGTGGGCGTGCCGGGAATGATCGGCGACAGGCGCGTCTGGGCGAGGCTGCCATAGCTCGCGAATTCGGGGCCTGCTGCAACGAGAACCGCGCCGCCTTCGCGCACGTAGTTCACGATGTTCTCGAAATAGCTCGAGGGCAGAATGCTCTGGTTCGCGTAGCGGTCGAAGATGATCAGGTCGAACTCGTTGATCTTCTGCTGGAACAGCTCCCGCGTGGGAAAGGCGATCAGCGACAATTCGTTGATCGGGGTCCCGTCCTGCTTCTCCGGCGGACGCAGAATCGTGAAGTGGACGAGATCCACGTTGGCGTCGGACTTCAGCAGGTTGCGCCAGGTGCGCTCGCCCGCATGAGGCTCGCCGGAAACGAGCAGGACGCGCAGCTTCTCCCTGATGCCTTCGATGGGAATGACCGCGCGGTTGTTGATCCGGGTCAGCTCGTCGGGCAGGCCTTCCACTTCGAGTTCGACCACGTTCTGTCCGCCATGCTCGATGCGAACGTCGATGGAGAACGGCGTATCGGCCCGCACCTGCTGGCGCGTCAGAAGCTCGCCGTCCCGGCGCACGGTGACGAGGGCCGAGCCAGTGCCGCCGCGCTCCATGACCTGGGCACGGATGGTCTGGTCCTTGCCGACGATACCGAAGCGGGGTGCTTCGAGAAGTTTGATCTGCCGGTCCCGCTCGTCTGGGCGGCCCGTGATCAGGGCGTGGAGCGGCGCCCTGAAGCCGAGGCCCTCAACGGAGGAAGGGATGTCGTGGACCACGCCGTCGGTGACGAGAATGACGCCGGCAAGCCGATCCGGCGGCACGTCGGCGAGTCCATTGGAGAGGGCCGAGAAGAGACGCGTTCCGTCATCGCCACCGCCGTCCTGCGCTTTGATGAAGCGAGGCTCGACATCGGCCACGGACCCGAAGCGACGCTCCAGCTCGGCTCTGACCTGATCCGTCATGGCGGAACGGTCGCCCAAGCTCTGGGAGGACGAGCGGTCGACGACCACCGCCACGATGTCCTTTACCTTCTCGCGGTCCTCCTGCACGAAGGCGGGGTTGGCCAAAGCCAGCAGGACGAGGCCGAGGGCCACAGCCCTGAGAATGGTGATGGGACCCCGCGAGAGGAATGCGACGACAACCAGGAGCGCCGTGACGGCGCCCAGGGCCCAGAGGGCATAGACCGGGACGAGAGGGGAGAAGCTGATCGAGAGCAAAGGCGTCTCCTTGCCTCACTGCCCGAGGCGTTCGAGCAGAGCGGGCACGTGCACCTGGTCGGCCTTGTAGTTTCCGGTCAGGGCGTACATGACGATGTTGATGCCGCTGCGATAGGCCAATTCCCGTTGGCGCTCGTCGCTGCCGACGATGGGATAGAGCCATTCTCCACGGGGGCCGACCGCCCAGGCGGCTGCCAGATCGTTCGAGGTGATGATGAGCGGCGACACGCCGTCACCCGAGCGGGCCGGCCGGCTCTCCTCGCCCTCCGTTTGAGGCGGCAGCGCTTCGACCCAGGTCTGGCCCGTGGCGTAGCGGCCGGGGAAGTTGTCGAGAATATAGAAGGTCTTCGTCAGCACGTGATCGGCCGGCACGGGCTCCAGCTCGGGAATGTCGAGGGATGAGAGCATACGGCGCAGCTGCTGGCCTTCCGCGCTTACTGCGCGGTCGGGGCGGCTGCTGAACGCATCGCGCGTGTCGAATATCACTGTCCCGCCGCCCTTCATGAAGGCGTCGATGCTCCGGATGGCGGCTTCCGAAGGCAGGGGACGGTTCGCGACGATGGGCCAGTAGATGAGCGGATAGAAGGCCACCTCGTCCCGCGCCGGGTCGATGCCGATGGGCTCGCCCGGGGCAAGGGCCGTGCGCTGCTCCAGCTCCTCGGTCAGTCCCAACAGCCCCGCCCGGCTCGTCTCGTCCACCTGCGCATCGCCTGTGATCACATAGGCGAGCCGCGTCACCAGGGCGGGATTGCTGCTCTCGCTTCTCGGATCCGGGCGAAAGTCCTGCGCTTTCAGCTCCGAGACGGAGCCGAAGATCGGCAGAACAGCGGCCAGGGCGATCGCGGCGGCCGCTCCCGCCCGGCGCATGCGGCGGCCGGTGAGGTTCGCCAGATGCCCGCCGAGCCAGAGGGAGGCGAAGGTATCGATCAGGAGCAGGATGAGAGCCAGCATGAAGAGAGGCGTGCGCAGATCGATGGTCTGCGCTCCGGCAAGCGGCGCGATGCGAGCCTGAAGCGGTGCGTAGTTCAGCGGCGCCAGCCTGTCGTCGGGAACCAGAGCGTTCACGGCAAGACTCGAATCGACAGGGCCGTAGAAGCCCGGAGGATGCTCCGGCGTCGCGCGCTCCGCATAATTGCGGACAACTGCGCGGGCATTCGCCGGGGGCGAGATGAAGATGCCGTAGCCGTCGAGATTGAGGCGCGGCGCGACCGTTTCGATCTCCGCATTGCGTGCTTCCGCCGTCACGTCGCCCGGTGCGCCTGCGAGCGGCGTGATCCTTCGCAGCATGTCGACGAAGAGGCCCGAAAGCGGCAGGTTCGACCAGGTGGTGTCGGCGGTGACGTGGAACAGCACGATCAGGCCATCGCCGCGCTTGTCGGCGGTGACGATGGGCGTGCCGTCAGCCAGCGACGCCCAGGTCTTCGAGGGCAGGTCGCCTTCAGGCTCTGCCAGAATCTGGCGGCGGATGCCGATCTCGTCCGGGACGGCGAGACCGAAGAAGGGGCTTTCACGCGTGAAGGGCGCAAAGGTCTTTGGCGTGTCCCAGGAAAGCGTGCCGCCGAGATTCCGACCGCCGCGGCGCAGGCGCACGGGCACGAGCTCGTCATTGCCGGCGGCGAGACGTGAGCCGGCGAAGCGCAGAAGCATGCCGCCTTCCTCGACGAAGGTGGCGACCTTGGCCTGGGTCTCACGGTCGAGCCCGCCCACATCGGCGAGGACGAGGATCGAGACCTGCTCGTCGAGGAGCTGGTTCACCGCATCGGCGATGCCGCCGCGTCCCGTTCGGATCTCCGCATAGGGCGAGAGCGCGCGCTCGATGTAGTAGAGTGGCGAGAGGAGCGGCTGCGCCTGATCCGAGGTGCCGCCGAAGACGAGGCCGACGCGCCGGCGCTTGCTGCGCTCATCCACGAGGCTCACGGCTCCCGCCGATCCTTCCCCAAGGACCTCGATGCGTGCGATCGCGTTCCGGATCTCCGTCGGGAGGTCGAAGGCGACCGTCGTCTCGGTGGCGTTCGGGTCGAAGGCGAAGCGCATATCCGCCAGCGGGAGGTTCTTCAGATCGAGGGCGCGGAGGATGCCTGCATCGCGTCCGTTCGGCTCGGCCCGGACGAGGGTCACGTTGAGCTGTCCGACCGCATTCTCCGTACCGGCGAGCGCGAGAGCGGAGGCCCGCTCGGTCTTGAGAACGGTGACCTGCCGACCTTCCGCCATTTGCGTCAGCCCTTCGATGAAGCCTTGACCGTCAACGCCCGCGACCCCATCGCTGATCCAGACGATTTCCGCGTCGGGCGTCGCTTCCATGAAGCGGCGGATGGAGTCGAGATGTGCCTCGCGGTTGGGAAGGTGCGGGAGCGGCTTGAGGGGCCGCAGGCGCTCCAGAGCCGCCGCAGGGCTGGTAGGCTGCAGCGCAACCGGTGTCTCCGCCACCGCCGCAAGCGCCACGACGCGCCCGTCGCGGCCGGCCGCCTCGATGCGCTCCTCGGCAAGGCTCATCCGCTCGCGCCAGTCGTGGGCTGCGGCGAATCCGTTGTCGAGGACGAGCAGGAGCGGCGCGCGGCTGCCGCCTTCACCCAGCGGGTTCCAGGTCGGCCCCGCGGCCGCGAGGATCAGGAACGCGGCGAGCAGGAGCCGCAGCAGCAGCAGCCACCAGGGCGTACGCGCGGGCGTCTCCTGCTCGGGGCGCAGATCGGCGAGGATTCTCAGCGGAGGAAAATCGACGCGCCGCGGCTGCGGCGGCGTAATGCGCAGCAACAGCCAGATCGCCGGCAGGGCCGCCAGAGCGGTGAGGACGAGAGGAACGGTGAAGGTGATGGGAAGGCCTAGCATGGTTTACCGCCCTCCCACATTGGAGCCGCGGGAGGTCGCCACAAGAGTCATGAGGCGAAGCGCCGCCTCGCTCGCGGGACGGTCCGTCCGGTGGATGGTCATGGTCCAGCCTCGGCGGCGGACGAGGTCCTCGATCTCCCCCCGGTGACGCGCGATGCGCTCACGATAGGCCCGGCCCCAGGCGGCGGCGTCGCCGATGCGGAGCGAGAGCCCGTCCTCCAGGTCGTGCAGCACGGCCTGCCCCTGGAAGGGAAAGGTCTCCTCGACCGGGTCGACGATCATCACGAGGTGGCCCCGCGCGCCGCGCGACGAGACGCCTTCCACCATGCCGGCGATGTCCCGCACGGGCGAGAGAAAGTCGCCGATCAGGATCGCCTCGTCGAGAGGTGCGATGGGGGCCTGGGGAGGCAGGTCGTCCTCGAGCGAGGTGCGATCCATCACCATGGTCTGCGCCATGGTCTCCGCGATGCGCCGACTCGCACGCGGCGACATCAGGCCCAGCATGCCCACGCGCTCCCCCGCCTCGACGAAGGAGCTGCCGAGGGCGAGGCCCAGCACGACGGCCCGCTCGATCTTGGGAGCCAGCGCCAGATCCGATACAAAGCCCATGGACGCGGAGCGGTCAATCCATATCCACACGTTCTGGGTCGTCTCCCACTCGCGCTCACGCACATAGAGCCGGTCGTCCCGGGCCGAGCGTCGCCAGTCGATCCGCTGCGCGGCCTCACCCGTCACAAAAGGCCGGAACTGCCAGAAGGTCTCACCGATACCCGCGCGCCGGCGGCCGTGAATGCCGTGCGAGAGGTTCGCGGCGACGCGGCGCGCCTCCAGCACAAGGCGGGGCATCCGCTGCGCCAGCGTAAGGGCGTTCTCCGTCTCATGCCGCCCCGGTGAGCGGGCGCTCTCGGGCAGGACCCGGACACGGGCCATGGCGAGGACCTTAACCCGCCAGCCGCGACGTGAGGCGTCCGATGACGCCTCCGATGGTCTCCCCGTCCGCGCGGGCGGAGAAGGTCAGCGCCATGCGGTGCTTCAGCACCGGCTCGGCGAGCGCCACAACGTCGGCGAGCGACGGGGCCACGCGGCCCTGAATGAGGGCGCGGGCGCGAACGGCGAGCATCAGCGATTGGCTGGCGCGCGGTCCGGGGCCCCAGAGAAGCTTGTCGGTCACCCCCTCCAGGTTCTCGCCCTCGGGACGGGCGGAGCGGACGAGATCGAGGATAGCCTCCACGACGCTCTCGCCCACGGGCAGACGGCGAACGAGGCGCTGTGCGTTCATCAGGGTCTCGGCATCCATCACTGCGACGGGCCTGCGCTCCTCGGCGCTGGTCGTCTCGATGAGGATGCGTCGCTCGGCGTCGCGATCCGGGTAGCCCACGTCGATCTGGAGAAGGAATCGGTCGAGCTGGGCCTCGGGCAGGGGATAGGTGCCTTCCTGCTCGATGGGGTTCTGGGTTGCGAGTACGTGGAAGGGACGGGGCAGGTCGTGCCGCTCGCCGCCGACCGAGACGTGGTATTCCTGCATGGATTGCAGCAGAGCGGACTGGGTGCGGGGGCTTGCGCGGTTGATCTCGTCCGCCATGAGGAGCTGTGTGAAGATCGGCCCCTTCACAAATCGGAACGAGCGCCGCCGGTCGGCGCCTTCCTCGAGGATCTCGGAGCCCAGAATATCGGAGGGCATCAGGTCGGGGGTGAACTGGACTCGGCGGGCATCGAGGCCCAGGACCGTGCCGAGCGTCTCCACGAGCTTCGTCTTTGCGAGGCCCGGAACGCCCACGAGCAGGCCGTGACCGCCGGCGAGAAGGGTGATGAGCGTCAGGTCGACGACCTGTTCCTGACCGAAGATGACCGTGTGGATCGCTTCACGGGCACGCCCGACAGTCTCAAGCGTCGCCTCCGCATTGCGGATGATTGCATCGTCCAGGGCGGTGGGCGCTTGAGAAATGCTGGCCGTCATGAGGTTCAATCTCCACTCATTAGCGTCGGCCCCCAGACGCTAGTCTGCCTTTGGTGCATGGATATAAGCAAGCGGGTCGTTGCGCCGCAGCAATGAAGGCGCTGCGCTGGACGACCCGTCGGATGCCTCTATGCTCTAGGAAGTAGCATCCGTTTCCGCTTCGTCGAACTCACAATGTCATTTTTCCCGTTCACGCTTATGTCATGACAGAAGCTGCTCCCTCACATCCCGGCAGCGCCCTCGCAAGGCTGAGCGAGGCCCTCGGCTCCGACGCCAAGCGGAAAGGGCCGCCTCCGGTCGAGCGCTGGAATCCCGCCTATTGCGGCGAGATCGACATGCGCATCGCCGCGGACGGAACGTGGTACTACATGGGCACGCCCATCAACCGCCCGGCCCTCGTGAAGCTCTTCTCGACGGTGCTGCGCAAGGATCCCGAGCGCTATGTGCTCGTCACCCCGGTCGAGCGGGTGGGGATCGTGGTCGAGGATGCGCCGTTCCTCGCCGTCGAGATGGCGGTGGAGGGGGATGGCGAGAACCGCCAGATCGCCTTCCGCACCAACGTGGACGATCTCGTGCAGATCGGGCCGGACCGTCCCCTGCGCTTCGAGCAGGACGAGCAAGGGGGTGTGAGGCCCTATGTGCGGGTGCGGGGCGATCTCTGGGCTCTGGTCACGCGGACTTTGGCCCTCGACCTGATCGCGCTCGGCAAGGAGCGGGAGACCGACAGCGGAGCCGTTTTCGGCCTCTGGGCCGGAGGAGCCTTCTTTCCGATTGCTCCGGTCGCCGATCTGGGTGCGTCCTGATGACGACAACCTCCTTGGATGCGAACGATTTCCTGGCCCTGGCGGCCGCCAGGCTGCGGCCGGAGCCGCCGGGCTTCGAGGATTCCCTGTCCAATCCGAGGGGCGACCATTCTCTCGACAATGTGCCCCTGGTCCATCCCCTGAACCCCAAGCCCGCCGCGGTGCTGGTCCCTATCGTCATGCGCGAGGAGCCCATGGTGCTCCTGACGGAGCGCTCGGCGCATCTGCGCCAGCATTCGGGCCAGATCGCCTTTCCGGGCGGGCGGGTCGACCCGACGGACGCCTCGATCCTGGAGGCCGCCTGCCGCGAAGCCGAGGAGGAGATCGGCCTCGACGGCGGCTTCATCAGTCCGCTCGGCTACCTCGACGCCTATCTCTCCACAACCAATTACCTGGTCGTTCCGGTGGTTGGGCGGGTCTCCCCCTCCTACACCCTCAACCTCAATCCGCATGAGGTCGCGGACGCCTTCGAGGTGCCGCTCGACTTCCTGATGGATGTCGCGAACCACCAGCTCCACCAGCGGGAATGGAAGGGCCGGATGCGGCGCTACTATGCCATTCCCTTCGAGGAACGCTATATCTGGGGTGTGACGGCGGGCATCATCCGCAATCTGTACGAAAGGCTCTACGGTTCATGACGCGTGCGGTTGTCCAGCAGTTGGTGCTTTTCTTCCTGCCTTTCGCCGCCTTCGCCATCTATCTTCTCATCCAGCGTCGCAACCCCATGGCCTGGTCCCAGTGGAGCGCCCAATCCGGCTGGCTCGTGATCGCCGGGCTTGCTATCGTCGTCGTCTCGCTGATCGTGGGCGGGATCACGGCCGAGCGTCAGACGGGCGGCTTCGTGCCGACCCATGTCGAAGACGGGCGTGTCGTTCCAGGACGTTTCAATTGATCGAATCTCTCGACCGCCAGGCGCTCGCCGGCCTTCCGGAGCGCCCGCAGCTGCGACGCCTGCTCGACGTCATGAACGGCGGGGGCGAGGAAACGCGCATCGTCGGCGGCGCCGTGCGCAACGCCCTGCTCGGACGGTCCGTAACCGAGGTGGATTGCGCCACGACCGCATTGCCGGATGAAATCGCCCGGCGGGCGGGAGAGGCAGGCCTCAAGGCCGTTCCGACCGGCATCGAGCATGGCACGATCACGGTCATTGTCGACGGCGAGCCCTTCGAGGTCACCACCTTGCGCGAGGACGTCGAGACGGACGGACGCCACGCCGTGGTCCATTTCGGTCGCGATTTCGAACTCGACGCGCGGCGGCGGGACTTCACGATCAACGCCCTCTCGCTTGGACGCGATGGGCGGCTTTACGATTACACGGACGGGGTTCCGGATCTGGCGGCCCGGCGGGTCCGGTTCATCGGCAATGCCCACAAGCGCATCCGTGAAGATTACCTGAGGATCCTCCGCTTCTTCCGCTTCCATGCGGAATATGCGCAGGGCAAGCCCGATCCGGAGGGGCTTGCCGCTGCGGGGCACGAGCGCCAGGGACTTGCAATCCTGTCGAAGGAGCGTGTCCGCCATGAGCTTCTGAAGCTCCTCGTGGCGCAGCGGGCCGGGGAAACCATCCGCATTCTTGCCGAACACGGCTTTCTCACATGGCTCCTGGGCGGGGTTGCCGAGTTCGGACGTTTCGAGCGGGCTGTCGCCGATATGAGGGACGGCGCGGCTCCGATCCGGCGACTGGCGGCGCTCGCCGTGCTGGTCGAGGAGGATGCGGAGCGCCTGAGGGAGCACCTGCGGCTTTCCAACGACGAGCACAAGAAGCTCGCCGCCTATGCGCGGCTGCTCGCGATCCTGAAGACCATGCCTCTGCCTCTGAACGCCCTGGCGGTCCGCCGCCTCGTGGCCGACCACGATGTCGAGACGCTCGGTGTGGCGCTGGCGGCGACCGCAGATGAACCCGCACCGGTTGTCCACCCTGAGGCTTCCGAGACTCTCGAGCGCTTCCGCAGTGGTGCTGAGCCGGTCCCGGTCTTCCCACTCAGGGGGGCAGACCTCATGGCAGGCGGCATTCCGAAGGGGCCGAGGATCGGGGAGCTCATGGCTCAGGCCCGTCAGGCCTGGCTCGCCGAGGGCTGCCGGACGGACGGGGCCTATGCCAGCGATCTTCTGAGAAGGGTCCTCACGGCCACCTGACGGTCGGCGGCATCGAGGAGAGAATCGAGGCGATGTTGCCGCCGGTCTTCAGACCGAAGATCGTGCCGCGATCGTAGAGCAGGTTGAACTCCACATAGCGTCCGCGCCGCACCTGCTGCTCGAAGCGGTCCTCCTCGGTCCAATGGAGCCCCGCATTGCGCCGCACGATGTCCGGGTAGATCTTCAGGAAAGCCTCGCCCACGTCGCGGGTGAAGGCGAAATCCTCGTCCGGGTTTCCGGTCCAGTGATAATCGTAGAAGATTCCGCCGATGCCGCGCGGCTCGTTGCGGTGCTTGAGGAAGAAGTACTCGTCGCACCACTTCCTGTACTTCTCGTAAGAGCCTTCCGGCGCATGCCGGCTGCAGGCCTCCTCCATCGCCTTGTGGAAGGCGATGGAATCGGGATCGTCCTGGGTCCGGCGCCTGTCGAGCACGGGCGTCAGGTCCGCCCCGCCGCCGAACCAGGGCTTGGTCGTCACGACGAAGCGGGTGTTCATGTGGACGGTCGGAACGTTCGGGTTCCAGGGATGCGCAATGAGCGAGATCCCTCCGGCCCAGAAGCGCGGATCCTGGTCGGAGCCGGGGATCTGGCCGCGGAATTCCGGCGCGAATTCACCATGGACCGTCGATACGTGGACGCCGACCTTCTCGAAAACGCGGCCCCGCATCATGGACATGATGCCCCCGCCGCCAGGATTGCCGTTGTGGTCCTTCCGCTCCCAGGGGGTCCGCTCGAAGCGCCCGGGCTCGGAGGCCTCCGGGGGGAGGGGGGCCTTTACCTCGTCCTCAAGCGCCTCAAAGGCGGCGCAGATCCGGTCGCGCAGAGAGGCGAACCAGATGGGAGATTCGGTTTGCAGGCGCTCGACGGCGGCTTTGTCGGTCATATCGGATCGCTTCAGGTTTGAAGGGAAATGGCGGGAAAGGAGCCGGTCTGCCGCAGGGTCTCGCCGAGGATCATGGCGGCGGTGACCGCCACGTTGAGGGAGCGCATGCCTGACTGCATGGGGATGATGACCCTGGCGTCTGCGGCCTCGTGAACCTCGTCCGGAACGCCTGCCGATTCCCGCCCCACGAGGATGATGTCGTCAGGCCGGTAGGCGAAATCCGCATAGGGCATAGCGCCCTTCGTGGTGGCGAGAACCAGCCGGGCCATGCTCTCCTGCCGCCAGGACTCGAAGGCGCGCCAGGAAATGTGACGTGTAATCGTTACGTTGTTGAGGTAGTCCATGCCGGACCGGCGGAGGTTCCGGTCCGAGACGTCGAAGGCCGCAGGCTCGATAATCTCGACCGGAACACCAAGGCAGGCGGCCAGGCGCAGCATCGTGCCGGTGTTCTGGGGGATGTCCGGTTGAAAGATGGCGAGACGGGGCATGGGATGCGTCATCGGGTGAAGAGGCGCGTCCGTCAAGTGAACGCTTCGCCTCCCATGATGTTAATGCAGGCATCGGGCTGAAGGGGATCCGGGGATCAGAATGTTTCGTTGGCTGGAAAAGCGGATCGACCCCTTTGCCCCTTTCGCCGAGGACAGGACGCCACCCGATACGGTGAGCGGCTTTGCCTGGTACTATCTTCGGCCGCTCCGGCACTGGTTCGTCGTCCTCTTCTTCGTTTCGCTCGCCGTCGGTCTGTTCGAGTCCTCCCTCTACATCCTGCTCGGCTGGCTGGTGGACATCCTCGCCACCTCGACGCCGGAGCGGATCTGGGAGGATTACGGAAATCAGCTGCTGCTGGTCGGCGGGCTTATCCTTTTCCTGCGCCCTGTCCTGCACTTCGTGCATGAGACCATCACGAACCAGATCCTGGTGCCCCAGAGCACCAATATGATCCGGTGGCGGACCCATCTTTATACGTTGGGCCATTCCTTGAGCTACTTCCAGGGCGACTTCGCCGGGCGGCTCGCCAACCGGATCACCCAGGCGGGAGGCTCCATCCGCGAAATTGCGGTCACGATCCTCGATACCCTGCTCTACGTGGCCATCTTCGCCTTCACGGCCCTGGGCGTGTTCTCCACGGTCAGCCCCTGGCTCGCCATGCCCATGGGACTGTGGATCGTCGGCTACATCGTGCTGCTGCGCTATTTCGTGCCGCGGGCGAAGGACCGGTCCCGGAAGGTGGCCGATACCCGCTCGGTCCTCGTGGGGCGGATCGTCGACAGCTACACCAACATCCTGACCGTCAAGCTCTTCGCGCGCAGCAACGAGGAGCGCTCTGCCGTGCGGGACGCCATCGCCGCGCACACGGAGGCCTTCCTCAACTCCTTCCGGCTGATCACCGGCGTGACGGGCCTGCTCGCCATCATGAACAGCGCTCTGCTGGTCTCGACCGGGGCTCTCTCGGTCATGCTCTGGACGCGGGGGCTCATGTCGAGCGGCGAGGCGGCGACGGGACTCTCCCTCATCATGCGCATTCTCGCCATGTCGGGCTGGGTCATGCAGACCGTGCGTGGGGTCTTCGAGAATGTGGGCGTGGTGCAGGAGAGCATGGAGACCATCGCCCGTCCGCATGGGGTCGTGGACGCCCCGGATGCGCCTCGCCTTCAGGTGACGCAAGGAGAGGTTCGGTTCGAGAACGTATCCTTCCACTACGGCCGGGAGGAGGGCGTCATCGAGGGGCTTGACCTCACCATCCGGCCGGGCGAGAAGGTCGGCCTCGTGGGTACGAGCGGGGCCGGCAAGACCACCATCACCTCCCTTCTCCTGCGCCTTCACGACCTGGAAGGCGGGCGCATCCTCATCGATGGGCAGGACATCGCGACGGTCAGCCAGGATTCTCTGCGGGCCTCCATCGCCATGGTGACGCAGGATACCTCCCTTCTGCATCGTTCGATCAGGGATAACATCGCCTACGGCCGGCCGGGCGCCCGGGACCGGGACCGGGAGGTCGAGCAGGCGGCGCGCCTGGCCCATGCCCACGACTTCATCATGCAGCTCGAAGACCACAAGGGCCGCCGCGGCTATGACGCGCATGTGGGCGAGCGGGGGGTGAAGCTCTCCGGCGGCCAGCGTCAGCGCATCGCCATTGCCCGCGTGATCCTCAAGGATGCCCCCNGACCACAAGGGCCGCCGCGGCTATGACGCGCATGTGGGCGAGCGGGGGGTGAAGCTCTCCGGCGGCCAGCGTCAGCGCATCGCCATTGCCCGCGTGATCCTCAAGGATGCCCCCATCCTGGTGCTGGACGAGGCGACCTCGGCGCTCGATTCCGAGGTCGAGGCGGCCATCCAGGAGTCGCTTTCCACCCTCATGGAGGGCAAGACCGTCATCGCCATTGCCCACCGGCTCTCCACCATTGCGGCGCTCGACCGGCTCATCGTCATCGAACAGGGGCGGATCGTAGAGGAGGGGAGCCACGCCGAACTCCTGGAGGCGGGCGGCCTCTATGCAAGGCTGTGGCGGCGCCAGTCCGGAGGCTTTCTCGGGGCTGATGAAACGGCCATGATCTAGGTCAAACAGGCTGGAACATCTCCAATCCACCTATGGACAGCCGGGCTTGGCCGTGCCAAAGAGCCACCGCGCGGCGACTCCCAGTCGCATTGCGCGCGCGTTGGCGCTCATGCTTGTTCCATCGGGAAAGCAGCGTGCCAAGTGCCTGGGTTGCCACGGCATTACAGACGCGCGGTTCTCGTTTTTGGATCAATGCTGGAGAGCCAAGTGGCCGAGACCACCACTCACGTCGCTGAGCCGACACGGCGCGATTTTCTCTTTATCGCCACGGGCGCTGCCGCGGCAGTCGGCGCAGCAACCCTGGTATGGCCCTTTGTTCAGTCCCTGGCGCCCGATGCGGCGACCGTGGCGGCTGGCGCGCCCGTCGAGGTGGATCTGACGCCGATCGCCGAAGGGCAGATCGTGAAGGTCTTCTGGCGCGGCAAGCTCATCTTCATCCGTCACCGCACGGCAGCCGAAATCGCGGCCGCCCAGGACGTGAACGTCGCGACCCTGCGCGATCCCGAGACCGATGCAGACCGCGTGAAGGCGGACCACGCTCAGTGGCTCGTCGTCTACGGCAACTGCACCCACTTGGGCTGCGTGCCGCTGGGCAATGCGGGCGAGTACAACGGCTGGTTCTGCCCGTGCCACGGCTCGGTCTTCGACACCTCCGGCCGCGTTCGTGCCGGCCCGGCCCCGATCAATCTGCCGATCCCGCCTTATACCTTCGCGTCCGACACGCAGATCATCATCGGCCAAGAAGCTACGGCGTAACCTAAGCGACGATCAGGCGATACCCATGAGTCAACATTCCACGACCTATGTTCCAAAGAGCGCCTTCGGCAAGTGGTTCGAGAGCCGCCTGCCGATCGCTGGCCTCGTCCACTCCTCGTTCATCGCCTTCCCGGTGCCGCGGAACCTGACCTATTTCTGGACCTTCGGCGCCATCCTGGTCTTCATGCTCGTCGCGCAGATCCTGACCGGCGTGTTCCTGGCCATGTACTACACGCCGAATGCGGCGCTGGCCTTCCAGTCGGTCGAGCACATCATGCGCGACGTGAATTACGGCTGGCTGATCCGCTATCTGCACGCCAACGGCGCATCGATGTTCTTCATCGCCGTCTATGTCCATATCTTCCGGAACTTCTACTACGGCTCCTACAAGGCGCCGCGTGAGGTTCTCTACATCCTGGGCGTGATCATCTTCCTGCTGATGATGGCCACCGCCTTCATGGGCTACGTGCTTCCCTGGGGCCAGATGAGCTTCTGGGGCGCCACGGTGATCACGAACCTCTTCTCGGCGGTCCCGGTCGTCGGTGAGACGATCGTGAGCTATCTCTGGGGCGGCTACTCGGTGGGTAACCCGACCCTCAACCGCTTCTTCTCTCTGCACTACCTCCTGCCCTTCATGATCGTCGGCGTCGTGATCCTGCACGTCTGGGCGCTGCACGTGCCGGGCCAGAACAACCCGACCGGCATTCCGATCAAGTCGGGCAAGGACGCGGTTCCGTTCACCCCCTATGCCACGATCAAGGACGTCTTTGCCGTCGTGGTGTTCATGATCTTCTTCGCCTACTGGGTGTTCTATATCCCGAACTACCTGGGACACGCGGATAATTACATCCCGGCCAACCCGGCCGTGACGCCCGCGCACATCGTTCCCGAGTGGTACTTCCTGCCGTTCTACGCGATCCTGCGCGCCATTCCCGACAAGCTCGGCGGCGTCATCGCCATGATCGCGGCGATCCTGATCTGGTGCCTGATGCCCTGGCTCGACACCTCCAAGGTTCGCTCCACGGCCTACCGTCCGCTCTACAAGCAGTTCTTCTGGTTGTTCGTGGTCGTCTGCCTGCTGCTCGGTTGGCTGGGCTCGCGCCCCGCCGAGGGCTGGTACGTGATCATGTCCCAGATCTGCACCGCCTACTACTTCGCTCACTTCCTGATCGTCCTGCCGGTGCTCGGCTTCGTCGAGCGTCCGCTGCCGCTGCCGAATTCGATCCTCGAATCCGTCATGGGCGTGCAGAAGGGTGGGGCTGGCCTGCCATCCGGCGCCAATGCCGAGCCGCAGACCAAAGGCTGATGCGAGCGTTGAGGAATAAGACAATGATGAAGCGTACTCTTCTCATCGCCGCCGCGATCCTCGGTCTCTCCGCTCCGGCTTTCGCCGCCGGCGAGACCCCGGTCCCGCCGCAGCTCAGCTGGAGCTTCCAGGGCCCGTTCGGCACCTTCGACCGGGCGCAGCTCCAGCGCGGCTTCAAGGTCTACCGGGAGGTCTGCGCCTCCTGCCACGGCCTCTCCTACATTGCCTTCCGCAACCTGGCGGAGCCCGGCGGCCCGGAATTCTCCGAGGCGCAGGTCCGTGCACTCGCGGCTGAGTACCAGATCCAGGACGGCCCGAACGAGGCCGGCGACATGTTCGAGCGTCCCGGCCGCCCTGCCGACCGCTTCCCGTCGCCGTTCCCGAACGAGAACGCGGCTGCGGCGGCCAACGGCGGCAAGGCTCCTCCGGATCTGTCCCTGATCGCCAAGGCCCGCACCTTCGAGCGCGGCTTCCCCTGGTGGATCACGGACGTCTTCCGTCAGTATTCCGAGAACGGCGCCGACTATCTCGTCGCGCTGCTCAACGGCTATGTCGAGCCGCCGGCCGGTACCGAAGTCCCCGCCGGCGGGCACTGGAACGCTTACTACCCGGGCCACATCATCGCGATGCCGAAGCCGGTTAGCGACGGCCAGGTCGAATATCCGAGGAATGAGGCCGGCCAGCCGCAGGCCCCGGAGACCGTCGAGCAGTACGCCCGCGACGTCACGGCCTTCCTCGTCTGGACGGCGGAGCCGCATCTCGAGGCCCGCAAGCGCCTCGGCTTCCAGGTCATGCTGTTCCTGATCGTGCTCGCCGGCCTGCTCTACTTCACGAAGAAGAAGATCTGGGCCCGTGTGGGCGGCGAGGTCGAAGGCCACGCCACCCCACCGATGACGCACAATCCATAAAAGACGCGAAAAGGCCCCGGTTCGGGGCCTTTTTCATTGAGTGCGGCCCTCCCGCGCCTATTTTCCGCGGGATGCTGCAGACCATCGCCGACGATCTCTGGAGGCAGCCCAGCCTCGCCTATCACGTTCAGCCGGTCCTGAGCCCCGAAACGCTGCGGGGCCTCACGGGCCTTCAGCGAAATCTGGCCGAGTTCTGGCCGACGCCCCTGAACCTCACCCCGCCCGAGGCGCTTCACGTCACCATCTATGCCCTCGTTCCGGTGAAGGGGGCCTTTGAGAAGGAGGCCTATTGGGCCCGCATAGCCGGCCCGATCCGGGATCTGCTGATGGGGCTCTGCTCCGGGTACGGGGCCATGAATCTGTGCTTCTCCCGGGTGAAGGTCACAAACTCAGCCACCGTCGCCCTGGCTGAGGATGAGAGCGGCCTGATCGAGGCTGCCAGGCGCCGGATCGCCGAAACCATTCCCCCGCCGCCCGGCAGTGAGCCGCTGCGCTACGATTTCATCCATACGACGCTCGCCCGCTATCGAACCGCCGTGCCAGTTCCTGAAGCCGCGATCCGGGCGGCCGAGAGCCTTCCCTTCGCAATCCCGGCCCGTGTTGAGACGATCAGGCTCGTCCGCGAGACGCTCTATCCCTGCATCGCCACGGACGAGATCGCGTCCTTCCCGCTCGCTCGAGTTTCTCCCGGCGGGACCGGCTTGGGAAAGGGCTTGCCATGAGGTATGTCCCCACCCATGGCCAAGGATGCTCTGGCAGGATGAGGAGCCGATGACGAAGGCTGTCTTAGGGATTATCGGCGGATCGGGCGTCTACGACCTGCCCGGGCTGGAGGATGTGCGGGAGCAGCCCATTGAATCCCCGTGGGGGCTGCCGTCGGATGTGCTGCGGATCGGGCGCATCGGGGAGACGAGCGTCGCCTTCCTGCCCCGCCATGGCCGGGGCCACCGCTACTCGCCCTCGGACATCAACTACCGCGCCAATATCGACGTGATGAAGCGGGCCGGGGTCACGGATCTCATTTCGGTCTCCGCCTGCGGCTCCTTCCGCGAGGAGTATTACCCCGGCTTCTTCGTGCTGGTGGACCAGTATGTGGACCGAACCCACAAGCGCGAGTCCTCGTTCTTCGGAAAGGGCTGCGTGGCGCATGTGCCCATGGCTCATCCGGTCGGCCCACTGCTGCAGCAGCGCATCGCCGATGCGGCGGTCGCGGAGGATATTCCCTTCACTCTCGGTGGCACGCTCGTGTGCATCGAGGGGCTGCAATTCTCGACCTATGCGGAATCGATCACCTATAAGAACCTCGGCTACGACGTCATCGGCATGACGGCGATGCCGGAGGCCAAGCTCGCCCGCGAGGCCGAGATCACCTATGCCACTATTGCCATGGTGACCGACTACGATTGCTGGCACCCGGAGCACGACGATGTGGACGTCGCCTCCGTCGTCGCCGTTGCCCAGCAGAACGCGACGAAGGCGGCCCGGCTGATCGCCCGCGTCGCCCGCGATCTTCCCGCCGAGCACGAGCCATGCCCCGTGCGTTCCGACCGGGCGCTCGAAGGCGCGATCATGACCGCGCCAACGGCCTGCGACCCCGACCTGCTGCGGAAGCTCGACGCCGTGGCGGGCCGGGTCCTAAAGTAAGCCGCAATGCTGCACATGGCGTTTGCCGCCGCCAGCCGATAAGATGAACCGCCAACACCTGAGAACCTGAATGGACCAGCGCCTCCTCACCGACCTGAAAGCGGCGATCCGCTCGATCCCGGATTACCCGAAGCCCGGCATCGTCTTCCGGGACATCACGACCCTGCTCGGCGACGCGCGGGCCTTCCGGCGCGCGGTGGACGAACTCGTCCACCCCTTCGCAGGCGGACGAGTCGACAAGGTGGCTGGAATCGAGGCGCGGGGTTTCATCCTGGGCGGGGCCATCGCGCACCAGCTCTCCTCGGGATTCGTGCCGATCCGCAAGAAGGGCAAGCTGCCCCATGAGACGGTGAAGATCGCCTATTCGCTCGAATACGGCGTGGACGAAATGGAGATCCACACCGATGCCATCGGCCAGGACGATCGCGTCCTCCTGGTGGATGACCTCATCGCTACCGGCGGCACGGCCGTCGCAGCGGCCCAGCTTCTGAGACAGATCGGCGCCAATATCGTGGCGGCCTGCTTCATCATCGACCTGCCGGATCTCGGAGGAGCGCAGAAGCTGCGCGACCTCGGCGTCGAGGTGCGCAGCCTCGTGAGCTTCGAAGGCCACTAGGCGCCCCCAGGAAGGCGGCCAGCATGCTGAGGGATGAGATCAGGGGCGCTCTCGAGTTCCTGCGCAATGCCGAGAGGCTGAAGGACGTACTGCGAAGCGGTCACACTTCCGGCGGACGGCCGGAGAGCACGGCCGAGCACACCTGGCGCCTCTGTCTCATGGTGATGGTCTTCGCAGATGCCTTGGGCGATATCGACCTCACCAAGCTGCTCAAGATCTGCATCGTCCACGATCTCGGCGAGGCCCTGAGCGGCGATGTTCCTGCCGTGGCCCAAGCAGAGGACGGCAACAAGGCTGCTCGCGAACGCGCCGATCTGGAGGAGCTGACGAAGCCGCTTCCGCCTGCCCAGCGCGCCGAAACCTTGTCCCTGTGGGAAGAATACGAGAGCGCTGCCACGCCGGAAGCGGTGTTGGCGAAGGGCTTCGACAAGCTGGAGACCATTCTCCAGCACACGCAAGGGCGAAACCCGCCTGACTTCGACTATGCCTTCAACCTGACCTATGGCCTGAGGCAGACCTCCGCTCACCCGCTTCTGGTGGAGATCCGAAGCCTTCTCGATGCAGAGACCCAAGCGAGGCAGGCGGGATAATCCGCCGGCCGCCGCG
Source organism: Microvirga roseola (assembly GCF_020866965.1). Lineage (GTDB taxonomy): Bacteria > Pseudomonadota > Alphaproteobacteria > Rhizobiales > Beijerinckiaceae > Microvirga > Microvirga roseola. The sequence continues at coordinate 82,009 of NZ_JAJATX010000011.1, read as the reverse complement.
CTTCGATCACGGCCGCCGCTCCCAGAACACCGCGCCATCGAAGGCGAAGACGTCTTCGCCGTGCTGGTTCACGCCCGTGTTGTGGTGGAACACCAGACCCCAGCCGGGGCGGGAGGCGGAAACCCGCTTGCCCGTCACGGTCGAGCGGTAGGTGACCGTGTCGCCCGCATAGACGGGCTTGAGCCATTTCAGGTTGGTGAAGCCGGGAGAGGGGCCCAGCCGCGAGACCCGCTCGCCGCGGGCCAGCGCTCCGGCGCGGACACGCTCGCGATGGACGACCATCAGCTTCATCCAGATGCTGGCCGTGTGCCAGCCCGAGGCGCAGAGCCCGCCGAAGAGGCTGTTCCGGGCCGCTTCAGGATCCACATGGAACCGCTGCGGGTCGAAGCGCCTGGCGAAATCGACGATATCGTCCGCCCGGAAGGTGTAGGAGCCAAGCTCATCGGTTTCGCCGATGATAAGGTCTTCGAAGAAGGGGTTGCGCGAGAGGGGAGGCAACTCGCGCTCCGGCGTCGAATCCGGCAGGGAGGCTGCGGCTGCGGCCAGCGCACTTCGGCCTTCTCCCTTGAAAGGCTCGGCTCCCTTGCGGCCGAACATCACCCAGTTCTTTTGAGTCAGAACGGTCTCGTCGGACGAGTTCAGCATCTCGAACTGGAACTGGATGAGGCCGATGGACGGGCGGCTCTTGGAAGGACGGCTTTCCAGGACCGTCATGCGCGAGCGCAGGGTATCGCCGGGCCGCACTGGCTTGAGCCATTTCACCTCATCGATGCCCGGGGCCCCCATTCCCGAGGAGGCCAGGACCAGCCCATCGGCGAAGAGGCGCATGTTGATGCAGCAGCTGTGCCAGCCCGACGCAATGAGAGTGCCGATGAAGCTGTCCTTGGCGGCGATCTCGTCCACATGGAAGGGTTGCGGATCGTATTCCCGCGCATAGGCGAGGATATCGTCCTTCGAGACGGTGACCGGGCCGAGCATCCGGCTCGTGCCAGGGGTGAGATCTTCGAAATAATGCATGAGCAGTCCCTTGTCGGGGCTTGCCCTAGCACAAAGCGTCGTCTCGCGGGAGACCCGCTGCCGCAACCGTTCCCTGTCTCCAGGTCGAGGCTTGCCGAAAAAGAAGGGGACAAGCCACAGCCTGTCCCCTCCGATGGTCGGATCGCGACCTGTCCTAGAGCACGAACCGGCTCTTGCTGAGGTCGATGGATCCCTTCAGCTTGATCACCGCTTCGGCCGACTTTTCGTTGTCGGTGTTGAGGTAGACGTAAGTATACTTCTTCGTCTTCTCATAGCGCACCTGGCCGGCCTTGGTGAAAGCCTCCTTGTCGCCGATGAAGGAGAACTTCTGGTCGCCCCGGTTCTTCGTGTTGGCGTCAACGGCCTTCAGGTCGAGCTTGTCCTTTTGACGGCCGGAGAAATCGAGGACGTAGTCCGCCTTGGACTTGGATCGGCCCGTCTCCTTGTCGCCGAAGGCGAAGGTGTCCCGGCCCGTGCCGCCGGTCAGGCTGTCCTTGCCCTTGCCGCCAGAGAGCTTGTCGTTGCCGGACTCGCCGTTCAGACGGTCGTGGCTTGCACCGCCATCGAGGGTGTCGTTGCCGCCGGCGCCGGAGAAGATGTCCCGGCCAGCCCCGCCCAGGATCAGGTCGCCCAGGGCACCGCCGGTTGCGGTCTCATTCAGGACATCATCGACCGTGATGAACAGGGTTCTCGTGACTGATGCTCCGGCTCCGTCGGTGGCTTTCACCGTGATGCTGTGCCTCGTCGCCTGCTCGTGATCGAGACGGACGCCGTCGGCCACGCCCAAGGCGCCGGTGGCGGCATCAATGGCGAAGCGGCCGCCCGCAGTGTCGGTGAGCTCGAAGCGATGCGTGTCACTGGCGGTATTGATCACCTTGAACTGACCGAACGCAGTGCCGGTTCTGGTGTTCTCGGCCACCACGTCGAAATTTAATGCTATGGCTGTGGGGGCCGTGTTGATCAGGTTTCCCGCAGTGATCGAGCCGTCGGCGAACCGGAAGATCTCCATGTTGAGAACCGTGTCGGTTCCATCGCTATCGGTGCTGCGTTTGTCGGCAACGATGAAGGCTTCGCCTTCCTTCGAGATCATGTAGTCTTCCCGGTTGCCGGCGAACACCACGGTATCGTTGTCGGCCCCGCCATCGAGAATGTCGTTGTCCTCGCTGCCATTGAGTTCGTCACTGCCTTCACTGCCAGCGAGCACATCGGCCCCCTCAGCCCCCCAGAAGGTCTGCGCTCCCGTGGTGCCCTCGATGGTGTCGGCCTGGGCCGTGCCGTCGATGATCTCGACGCCTATGAAGGTATCACCCGCAGCCACTCCCCGGCTGGCGTCTGTTGCCGCGATCGTGCCGTCGCCCAGTCGCTGCATGTAGAGCTGGATGCTGGAGGCGCCATAATAGCTGACCTTGTCCGTGCCCTCGCCACCGTCGAAAACGTCGTTGCCCCCGCCGGAGCCCCACATAAAATCGTTGTCGCTGCCGCCTATAAGGGTATCGTCTCCCATGTCGCCGCTTAGCTCATCGTCCCCGGCTCCGCCAACGAGCGAGTCCGCCCCGGCATTGCCATAGAGATCATCATCGTCCGCATCGCCGTAGATGATGTCGCTGTCGTCGCCGCCACGCACGGTGTCATTGCTACCGCCGCCGTAAATTGTATCCACGCCAGGGGTGCCTGAAAGCGAGTCCGCGCCAGGGGTGCCGTAGATAGGTCCTGAGCCGGTCGGTGCCGCGATGGTTTGATCGGCGAATTTCAGGAACTCGATGTTGGTGATCAAAGAAGTCCCGTCCCGGTCTTCTGTCCGATCGCTCACACGCCAATGGCCGTCGCCTGCATCGGCGATGTCGTAGTCGGCGCGGTTGAAGCGAAACTGTGCCGTATCTATGCCCGAGCCGCCATCGAGAGTGTCGTCGCCGGGCTCTCCAAAAAGCCCACCGTCTCCGCTGGTTCCAGACAACGTATCGTTCTCATTCCCACCCAGCAGATGATTTTTCCAACGATTGCCGATGAGATGATCGCTATGAGCAGAACCGATCAGCCCTTCGACGCCATAGAACCGATCCCAATGCGCATCTCCGGTATTGGAGCCGGGGTAGCCGCTCAAGGATACAATGACGCCTGCGCTGGCAGTCTGATAAGAAGCGTAGTCAAAGCCATCGTCTCCCGACAAGATGTCGCCGCCGGCACCGCCAATCAGGATGTCATTACCGGACCTGCCATTGAGGTCATCAGTATCAGTATCGGTATCGACACCTATGATGGTGTCTCCTTGAGCTGACCCGATTTGGACACACGATTTTTCGCCGTTCATAATGTGCGCAAACGCGTCGAAGCCACCGCTCTGCAACTCTTCGATTGATCGGGTGACGTCGGGGTCGTTTTCTTCGTTCCAGTACCTTACGATGCGCGCCAACTCTGCACCGGTCTGCCGACTTGTGACCAAGACCTCGTTTATGACCGGACTGTCACCAAGCAATGCATTGCCGGTGTAAGCTATACTGCACTCGACGCCGTGGATCGTCTTGCTCACGATGAAAGAAGTGTCTGATGACGAGGCAATCGTGTATGGACCCGAGAAGAGTTCTTCCCAGGACAATGCATTTGAATAAAGAAAGGAGCGCGCCATCCTATGGCTCCTTTGAAAGGATGTCTATTGCCCCCATCTGTCGCCAACGGGCTTGCGCACGCCAACTCTCCGAACAGATAGGTTTGGTGACGTAGTAGCGTTTCGCGCAGGTTCGCAGCGCTCAACGGGGTGGAATGCGGGCGCGATGCATGCGGGAAACAGAGCGGTGCGCAATGGCGAGGACGCTTACGGCGAGAACTCCCCCGCTGCGTTATGCGCCATGCGGATCGGTTCCGGCAGGCGGTACTTCAGGCAGCAGCGCAGAACGAGTTCGGTTGCCGTCGGGATGTCTGCCAAGTGGCCGGGGGAGACGAACATCGGGTTCTTGGCGGTGCGGGTGCGTAAGGCCACGCCGATGGCTTCCTTCCGGTCGATCAGGGGAGAGGCGGAGCCTTTCTCCTCGGCAAGATCCTTGTAGCGCCCGCAGAGAAGCGTCTTGCCGCAGCCGATGGTCGGGCGCTGCAGCCACAGGCCCATATGGCTTGCGATGCCGGTGCGGCGGGGATGGGCGATGCCCATGCCGTCGAAGAGGAAGACGTCCGGCTCCGCTTTCAGCTTCTCGAATGCTTCTTCGAGGACGGGCCCCTCGCGAAAGCTCAGGAGGCCAGGCACATAAGGGAAGGGGGTCGGGCGCTGCGCTAGCACCGTCTCCACCGGAAGGAAGCCCGGATAGGTCATGACGACGATGGCTGCCTGCGACTGCTCGTTCTTCACGCTCACATCGACACCCGCCACAAGCTCGACCGCCTGTAGATCGATGGGGCGGTCCGAGACGACCTCGTTCCGCAGCTCCTGCTGGAGGGCGATAGCCTCGGAGGGAGAGAGGTCCCAAGCGTGTCGGCGATGAAGCTGCATGTCCGGTTTCGATGGTGGCCGGGGCACAACGCTCAAGGTTCGGAAACGATCCCTCGGGCTGAAAAGCGGGTTGCCGGGTATGGATGTCTCGTACGGCCAAGCCTATGGCAGGCTTACGGAAAAGCCCTTAAGGGCTTGATCTGAATTTCCTCCGTCCCCTCACGGGTCTATCTCTTCGGCATCCAATCAGGACTTTCAAGAACGAGGATGTCATGTCTTGCGTACATGCCGCGAACGGCCTTGGGCCGCGTGAGCCAGGAAATGAGACAAGAGAGAGAAATCCGCTTTCGTTGAGCCGTGTGGCTGCAGGCCTTGCAGCCCTGAGCGCCGGGGCCGTGTTTGCGCTGCCGGCCCAAGCCCATGTGAAATGGTTTGCACCCTATATCGTCGATGCGGCTCCCCAGCCGATTTCCACAACCCTGACGAATCCATGGTTCTGGACCGGGATCGGCCTGGTGTTGGCCTTCTTCTTGGCCACGCTTGCCGTGGAACGCATGACGCTGGGTCGTGCGGTCCAGACGGGCCTCGACAAAATCAGCGCGCCACTCTGGAGCCGGTCGGACGACTTCATGCGCGCCTCCATCGGCGCCTACTTCGTCGCCATCTTTGCGGTCGGCGGCATCTATCTCACCCCCGATCTCAAGACGGATTCCGAGCTGATCTCCTGGGCGCAGCTTCTGATCGCAGCCTGCGTGTTCTCGCGCCGGACGATGCCGATTGCAGCCGCCGGCATCATCACCCTGTGGGTGGTGGCGCTGCGCGAATACGACTTTTTCCACCTGCTCGACTATCTGGCTCTTGGCGTCGGCGTCTCCGCCTATCTGCTGATGGCCTCCTCGAATGACGAGAAGTGGCGCGCGCGCCGATTCCTGGCGCTCCGCTGGGGTATTGCGATCGCGCTCATGTGGTCGAGCCTTGAGAAGTTCGCCTATCCGGACTGGTTCTATCCGCTCGTGGAGGAGAAGCCCTTCCTGACCTTCGGCATGCCGCGCGACGTGTTCATTCCGATGGCGGGCGTCGCCGAGTTCACCCTGGGCTTCGGCCTGCTCTGGACACCGCTGGTGCGTCGCCTCTCGGCCGTGGCCCTGCTGGTGATCTTCTTCACTGCGGTCTACCCCTTCGGCCGCATCGACCTCGTGGGCCATGCGCTGATCATGGCGGCGCTCTTTCTCGTGGCCGCCGACCCCTGCCGCGAAGCCAAGGCGGCTGCCGCAAAGATGCCGAATTCTCTGCCGCTTCGGCAGCCTGGCCACGGTGCCGGCCGGACTTGCCGTCGCCCTCCTGGTGCTCGTGAGCGGCTACTGGGGACTTCATGGGGTATTCTACGGAGCTGAGAACGAGACCGGTCAGCAGATGGAGCTGAGCACTCACTCCCACAGCCGGGAATATCCCCATGGACCGCAGGCGAAGCCTCCGATTATCCGCGGCCACCACTAATGATCGGCAAGCCGGGCCGATGGCAGTTGGCCCGGCTTGACCTTTCGCAAGGATCGATTGAACGGGATGGGGGATAAGGCTCCCGTCCCGTTTTGCCGAAAGGAGGCCCGATTGGCCCAGTCAGCAGCAGGCCGCAGCATCCCGATCGTCAGCCCGGCCGAGGGCGTTTCGGAGGAGCTGATCCGGCAGCTTGTGGAGACCTTTTACGACCGGGTGATCCGTGACCCCGAACTTGGCCCCATCTTTCAGAAGCCCCTGGCCGGCCGCTGGAGCCAGCACCTCGCGCGGATGACGGATTTCTGGTCGGCAGTCGCTCTCAGAACCACCCGCTACCAGGGAAAGCCGCAGGCGGCCCATAGGGGTTTCGACCTCACGCCCGAGCTGTTCGCCCTCTGGATCGCATTGTTCGAGGAGACGGCGCGTGAAATCTGTGAGCCCGAAGTGGCGGACTTCTTCATCGACCGCGCTCAGCGCATTGCGGACAGCTTGCAGATCGGTCTCGGAATCGGGCCGAAGGCGCTCAGGCTTCCATAGAGAGCGAGCCCTCTCGGGTGAGAGCGCTCAGCGCTCCCACCATTCCAGCTTGTCGTTGGAATCCTTGGGCAGCAGGGCCGATATGGCAATCATGAGAAGCCCGCAGGCGACCAGCGCAGCGACGAAAAGCTCTGCGCCGCCGAGGCTCGACGAGATGATGGAATTTCCGAATGTCATGACGTTATCTTCAAGTGCAGCCTGCATGACTTTAAACCCCCATGCAGGCCCTTTTTGCCGGAACAGCCCTGAACGTCCTGAGAAGCGTCCGTTCAGGATTCCGTCAGGTTCAGGTGTTGAAGCGGAAGTGCATGACGTCGCCGTCCTGCACCGTGTACTCCTTGCCTTCCAGCCGCAGCTTGCCCGCATCGCGCGCGCCTGCTTCGCCTTTCAGCGAGACGTAATCCGCATAGGCGATGGTCTCGGCGCGGATGAAGCCCTTCTCGAAATCCGTGTGGATCACGCCGGCGGCGCCGGGAGCCTTCGTGCCCTTGGTGATCGTCCAGGCGCGCGCTTCCTTGGGGCCGACGGTGAAATAGGTGATAAGGCCCAACAACTCGTAGCCGGCGCGGATCACCCGGTTGAGGCCGGGCTCCGTAAGGCCGACGGCATCGAGATATTCCTTCTGCTCCTCGGGCGGCAGAACGGCGATTTCGCTCTCGATCTTGGCGGAGACCACGACGGCCTTGGCGCCCTCTTCCTTCGCGCGCTCGAATACCCGTGCCGAGAACTCGTTGCCCTGATCGGCGGAGGCCTCCTCCACGTTGCACACATAGAGAACGGGCTTGGAGGAGAGGAGGCCCAGCATCTGGAATACGCGCTCTTCCTCCGGCTTGCGCTCGACCATGCGGGCGGGCTTGCCCTCGCGCAGCAGGGGCAGGGTGCGGTTGACGAGGTCGAGGGTTTCCTTCGCCTCCTTGTCGTTGCCCTTGGCCTTCTTCTCGAGCGCGGTGACGCGCTTCTCGAGGCTGTCGAGGTCGGCGAGCATCAGCTCGGTTTCGATGGTCTCGATGTCGGCGATGGGATCGATCTTCCCCTCGACATGGGTGATGTCCGTATCCTCGAAACAGCGCACCACATGGGCGATGGCATCCACTTCGCGGATATTGGCGAGGAACTGGTTGCCGAGGCCTTCGCCACGGGATGCTCCTCGCACCAGGCCGGCGATGTCCACGAAGGTGAGGCGGGTCGGGATGATCTGGGCCGAGCCCGCGATGCCCGCCAGCTGGTCCAGGCGCTCATCCGGCACGGCCACGTCGCCCACATTGGGCTCGATGGTGCAGAACGGATAATTGGCAGCCTGCGCGGCCGCAGTCTGCGTCAGCGCATTGAAGAGGGTGGACTTGCCCACATTAGGCAGGCCGACGATGCCCATCTTGAAGCCCATGGCCTCACTCCTTGCATGGCCGGCATCTAGCCGGCGTTGTTTTTACCTTCGGCGGCCTTTTCTCCGGGCCGCTTCACATCCGTCCAGCCCCTCGCCTCCAGGGCGAGGTGGACCTTGTTCTGAAAGCTCCCGTCCTCGCCTTTGACGAGGAGGGGAGCGTTGTCGGCGATGATGCGGCACAGGTCCTCGACCCATGCCTCCTCGGATTTCGCAAAGTCGCCGAGCACATGGCTCTGCACCAGGGGCTTGTGGCCAGGGTGACCGATGCCCAGGCGCACACGCCGATAATCGTTGCCACAATGGGCCGAGATCGAGCGAAGCCCATTATGCCCTGCATTGCCGCCGCCAATCTTTACCCGGAGCTTGGCGGGCGGCAGGTCGAGCTCGTCGTAGAAGACCGTGATGCTCGAGAGCGGCAGCTTAAAGAAATTCTGCGCCTCGCCGACAGACTGGCCCGACAGGTTCATGAAAGTCTGCGGCTTGACCAGCAGCACCCTCTCCCCGCCGATCACCGCCTCCGCCGTCTCGGCCTGGAAGCGCTTGCGCCAGGGGCCCGCATTGTGCACGCGCGCAATCTCGTCCACGGCCATGAAACCGATATTGTGGCGGTTCCGGGCGTAGCGGGATCCGGGATTTCCGAGTCCGACGAAGAGTTGCATCGCTTTGCAGGGTCTCCATCAAGAGAAACGCCCCGGCCTTGCGGTCGGAGCGTCGGAGCCGGTCAGGAGGGCTTCACGCCCGTTGTCAGGCCAATCAGGCGGAAGCAGCCTCGCCTTCGGCCGGAGCCTCAGCCGCCTCTTCCTTCATGCCCGTCGGGGCAACGACGGTGACGAGGGTGAGGTTCTCGGCGGAGGTCGCTTTCGCGCCGTTCGGCAGCTTGATGTCGTTGAGGTGAACCGAGGAGCCGATGTCGAGACCCTCGACCGAAGCCTCCACGTAATCCGGGATCGCGTCGGGCGAAACCTGCAGTTCGATCGAGTGCTCGACGACCTGGAGGGTGCCGCCGCGCTTCACGCCCGGGCACTTCTCCTGGCCGACCACGTGCACCGGCACCACGACCTTGATCGCCTGGCCCTGCGAGAGGCGCAAGAAGTCGATGTGGAGCGGGAAGTCCTTCACCGGGTCGAGCTGGTAGTCGCGCGGAATGGCGCGGGTCTTCTTGCCGTCCACGTCGATCTCGAAGATCGTGGTCAGGAAGTGGCCGGCGAAGATCAGCTGCTTGGTCTGGTTGAAGTCCAGGGCGATCGCCTCGGCCGGCTGGCCGGCGCCGTAGATGACGGCAGGAACTTGGCCTTGGCGACGAACGGCCCGGGCGGCCCCCTTGCCGGCCCGGTCGCGCGCCACGGCCTTGATTTGCTTTGTTTCGCTCATGGTCGTGGTCCTTAAATTGGGTTGTAAAAACCGATGGCCGCCAAGGTCCAAAACCGTTGGGCGGCCATGAGGTCCGCGCCCGTGCCTCCAAGGGTGTCGAGCGGGCGCGAGGCGGCTTATAGAGAAGAAACGCCCGGAATGCAACAAGTTGGCCTCTTCTTTGGCCGTTGCCGCAATCCTCCGGGACCGAGGAGACTCAGTCGAAGGGGAGAGTGGTCGTAATCGTCAGGGTGAGCTTTCGCAACAGGTTGGCGAGTTGGACCTGTTCCTCTTTGGTCAATCCCTCAAGCATCGCGGCCTCGACGGCCATGTCCTCCCGAAAAGCGTTCCTTGCGAGCCGGACGCCATCCTCCGTGAGTTCCACCGGCAGGCTGCGCCCGTCGCCCTCTGCGGCGACGCGCCGGATCAGCCCGGCTTTCGTCAGCCGGTTCAACCTGTCCGTCAGGCCGCCCGACGAGATCATGAGCGAGCGAAACAGTTCTGTCGGGCGCAGGCGATAGGGCGGGCCGGAGCGGAGGAGCGAGAAAAGAACATCCGCCTCGCCGCTGTCCAGGCCGTGGGCCTTGAAGATCGCCTCGATGGGTGGACGGGCCGTCAGCGTGATCCACCGCGCGCGACCAAGGATCGCCATGCCGCGGGTGTCGACGTCCGGCAGCTCGGCTGTCCACTGCGCCTGGCGCTCGTCGATCCCGTCCTGCCGGGAGGTTCCGGCGGGATGCATTTGTCTTGACATCGAGATAATCACCCATTTATCTTTGTATCAAGATAAATTGGCTACCGAGCCGATGCAATGAGCCTCCGTGCTTTTTGGCAGGGCTGGCCGCTCGCCTGCCGAAGGAGCGAGGAATGAGTTCAACGGTCGCTGCGCGTCTCTCTCATGCTTCGGAATCCTCCATCGCCCTCCTGGGCCTGTGCGGCTTTCTCTTCGCCAGCCGGATCATGATGTCCAAAGCGGGACTGGATTCGGGCGTCCAGCCCTTTCAACTCGGCGTCTTCGGCAATCTGGGGGCTGGGCTGTTCATGCTGCCCTGGCTCGCCGCCTTCCGGCAAAGAATCCCGCTGGGGCCGGCGCATCTGGCGCTCTATGGCGTGCTGGGCATCGTCAGCTTCGCCGTTCCGACAGTGCTGTCCTACTTCGTCGTCGAGCGAGTCGGGCCTGCTTACACATCGATTGTCTATTGCCTGTCGCCGCTGCTCACCATGAGCTTCGCGGCGGGGTTCGGCCTCGAACGCATGTTCCTGCGCCGCTTCATCGGGATCGTGATCGGCTTCGTGGGCATGATCGCGCTCGTTCAGCAGCAGATACTGCAGCTCGATATCGGACAGCCGGTCTGGGTGGCAGTCGGCCTTGTGATCCCGGTCTGTGCGGCCGCAGGCAACATCATCAGATCGGCATGGTGGCCGAAGGGGACTTCCGCGCTTGCCTTCTCCTGTGGCGCGTCTCTCAGCTCGGGCCTGATGGTGGCGCTGATGGCGCCCGCTTTCGAGGCGCCGATGACATGGCGGTTCGACGACCCCGTCATCATCTCGTGGATCATCGGGATTGGGGCGATGTCCGCCCTGTCGCAGCTCATGAACTTCCGCCTGCAGCAGATTGCGGGTCCGGTCGTGTTCAGTCAGATCGGGTACTGGGGCACGGGATCCGGGGTTCTTCTGGCCGCAATTCTTTTCGAAGACGTGCTGACGATCCTGTCCTTCGCGGGGCTCGCCTGTATCATCATTGGGGGCATTCTGGCCAACCGCTGGAAGGATGGCTGATCACAACGCTTTGGCCGATACTCTGTATCGTGTAGGTTGGCCCGAACAATGGCCGCCACAGAGAGCCGAAATGGGACTGGATCAGGTCGCCTTGGGGCACATCACGAAGATTCTGGAGTCGGATCGGCCGGAGCGCCAGAAGCTCGAACAGACCTTGCGGGCCCTCGCCAAGTGGCGCTCCCAACTCATCGGCTCGACCCTGGTCGCCCGCGCAGGCACGGTCGTTCAGGGCGGCCCTTTCAAGGGCATGACCTATGTGGCCTCCACATCCGAGGGCGGAATCGTACCCAAGCTGTTGGGAGTCTACGAGACGGCCCTGCACGATGTTTTCCTGCGTGCTCCCGAGGAGGGCTACGATGCGATTCTCAATGTCGGCTCTGCGGAAGGTTTCTACGCTGTCGGCTGTGCTCGCCTCCTTCCGGAGGCGTCGATCCTGGCCTGGGATGTCGATCCGGTTGCCCGTCAGAAATGCCTGGACCTCGCGCGCCTGAACGGCGTCGAGACGCGGATCGCCCTCCGCGAGCGTTTCGAGACGCAGCATCTGAATGGGATCTGCGGCGAGCTTTCAGCCACGCTGGGGCGGCGCCCTAAGGGCCTGCTTGTCATGGATTGCGAAGGCGCGGAGTTCGATCTGCTCGATCCGAAGACGGCGGACTTTAGCTGGCTCGACCTTGTGGTCGAGGTTCATCCCGGGCGAGGTCGGGCAGTGAAGACGTTGGCGGAGCGCTTCGAAAGCACGCATTCGGTCGAGTTGCGACAGGCGAAAACCATCGTTCCGGACCTGCCGCCATGGCTCGAGAATCTCGGGCACCTGGACCAGCTTCTCGCCGTGTGGGAGTGGAGAGCCGTCCCCACTCCATGGCTGGTCATGCGGCCCCCGATAGGATTTAGTCGAACAGGCTCGACACGGAGCTTTCCGTCGCCGTGCGGCCGATCGCTTCGCCCATGAGTGCTGCGATGCTGATGACACGGATGTTGTGGGCCACCTTCACGGCTTCGGTCGGCATGATGGAGTCGGTGATCACGAGCTCCTTCAGCCGGGAGCCGGCGATGCGGGCCACCGCGCCGCCGGAGAGCACGCCGTGAGTGATGTAGGCGTAGACCTCCTTGGCCCCGTTGGCGAGGAGGGCGTCGGCCGCATTCACCAGGGTGCCGCCGGAATCCACGATGTCGTCGACGAGAATGCAGGAGCGGCCCGTCACGTCGCCGATGATGTTCATGACCTCCGACTCGCCCGGGCGCTCGCGGCGCTTGTCGACGATGGCCAGCTGGGCGTCGATGCGCTTGGCGAGCGCGCGGGCACGCACCACGCCGCCCACGTCCGGCGACACCACCATGCGGTTGCCGCCGTCGAGATGCTCCTTGATGTCGCGCGCCAGGATGGGCGCGGAGAAGAGATTGTCGGTCGGGATGTCGAAGAAACCCTGGATCTGGCCCGCATGGAGATCGAGCGTCAGCACGCGGTCGACGCCCGCATGGGTGATCAGGTTCGCCACAAGCTTGGCCGAGATCGGCGCGCGCGATGCGGACTTCCGGTCCTGCCGGGCATAGCCGAAATAGGGGATCACCGCCGTGATGCGGCGGGCCGAGGCCCTGCGCAGCGCATCGGTGATGATCAGGAGCTCCATGAGGTGGTCGTTCGTGGGGAACGAGGTCGACTGGATGATGAAGACGTCTTCGCCGCGCACGTTCTCCTGGATTTCGACGAACACCTCCATGTCCGCGAAGCGCTTGACCTGGGCTTTGGCCAGCGGAACGTTGAGGTAAGCGGAGATGGCCTCCGCCAGCGGACGATTGGAGTTTCCGGCGACGAGCTTCATGAAAGCAACTTTGGCTCTTCTGTGACCTGTGAAGCCTGCCGTGAGACATCGTTGCCCAGCGCGGCGAGGCGCAAGGGTCTTAGCAGCGATATCAGACCGTCACAATATGCGACCGCCTCCGGATGTGCGGCAATATCGACTTGTTGCCATCTAATCACTGCGTGACGACGGAATCTTCCTCTGTGGATGCCTCTGCCGTCTGGAAGGGGTCGGCGGTCTTGGACGCAGCCAGGAACGCGGCGATCTCGTCCATGCTGGCCCCCGCCAGCTTGGCCAGCGTATCCTTGTCGAGCGCCTCGATGGAGCCGGACGGGATGCGGACGGGGCTCGACCCGGCGAGGCGCTTGGCCCGGCGCTTCTGGGAATCGAACACGTCCCAGACATAGGCGACCTTCGTCTCCCCATCCTCCGTCTCCTCGGTGGAGAGATAGCCGCGAACCCGGTAGCGCGCCTCGGCGCTGGAGCCGACCAGCTCGACCTTGCGCTCGGTCGCCGCTGTCGCGAGTTCGTCGATCAGGGCCGTCTGGATGGGAGCAGGAGCGCCGTCAATGCTCTCGAGCGCGACCGGCACGCCCTCCGGCGAGTCGCTGAAGGCGCTCTGGCAGGCTCCGAGAGCCAGCATCATCGCCATGGCCGCAAGCCGCCCCGCACGCATCGTTCCGGCCATGAGGCCCCCCGGTTTCGTTGTTCGTTAGGGGAGCATTAAGCTTAACGGAGAGCTTCGTCCAGATCAGGCGCGGTTGCGGAGCCGCACGGCCAGGGCGTCGAGCCCAAGGGCGATGAGGCCTGCCGCCAAGCCCCAGAAGGCGGAGCCGATACCGAAGAGGGTAAGGCCGGAGGCGGTCACCGCCAGGGCGAGGACTGCCGGAAAGCGCTTGGCCTCCTCGGACAGGGCAGAGCCCAGCGCGCCTGCGAAGGCTCCGATCAGGGCGAGGCCCGCGACGGTCTTGATGAGTTCGGGCGGCAGGGCGGCGATCAGGCCGATGAGCGCCGCGCTGAAGGCGGCGAAGATCAGGTAGCTCGCAGAATAGAACGGTCCGACCATCCAGCGCTTTGCCGGGTCGGGATGGGTGTCCGGCCCGGTGCAGATGGCCGCCGAGATCGCTGCGAGGTTGCTCGTGTGGGCTCCGAACAGGGCGGTGACGACCGAGGACAGGCCCGTCACGGCGAGGATCGGGCGGGATGGGGGGGCGTAGCCGGAGGCGCGCAGCACTGCGAAGCCCGGCAGGTTCTGGGACGCCATGGTGACGAGAAAGAGCGGAAGCCCCAGGCCGATGAGAGCCGTCGGCTCGAAGCTCGGCATGATGAAGGTGAGCGTGGAAAGGCTCAGATCCGAGGAGAGGGGCTGTGCCTGGCCGCTGCCGAGGGCAAGCCCCAACCCCACGAAGAGCACTGCCAGCACAGCCAGGGCCGGGTTGAACAGGCGCACCAGCAGGAAGAGGACGACGAGCGGCAGCACCAGGGCGGGCGCGCCCTGGGCGCTCGCGAAGACCGCCGTGACGAACTGGATCAGGACGCCTGCCAGCATGGCGGCGGCGATGGAGGAGGGGATCCGCTCGATCAGGCGCCCGAAGGGCTTGATGAAGGCTGCCAGCATGATGAGCCCGCCTGCGAGCAGAAAGGAGCCGACGGCCGCATGAATGGAGATGCCGCTGGAGGCCGCCACCAGCGCCGCTCCGGGCGTCGACCAGGCGGTGATGATCGGCATGCGGTAGCGGATGCTCAAGAAACCGCTGGTCGCGGCCATGGACAGGCACAGGGCCGCGACCCATGACGAGGTCTGTGCCGCATCGGCGCCTACCGCCTGGGCTGCCGCGATGATGATGGCGATGGTGCTGCCGAAGCCTACCAGGGCCGCCACGACGGCTGACGTGATGATCGACAGGCGCATCGCCCCGCTCCGCTGAGATTCTCCCGTATTTTGTGGTTTAGCCAGGACTGACCCTCCGCGCCAGTTCGTCCAAGGGACTTTCCTGAGGAATCGCGAGCCCTTAAATCTCCTTCATGAGTCGCAACACCTATAACGACGTCCCGCCCGACATCCTGGACAATGAGGAGGATGAGGCCTCGGCTTCGCTCGAGAGCGGCTCCGATGTGGATTTCGATCTCGAGGCCAATCCCAATTCCGTCCAGCGCGGGACCGAGGTCATCCGGCGGTTCTGGACGACGCTGCCCAATGCGCCGGGCGTCTATCGCATGCTCGACGGCAAGGGCGACGTTCTCTACGTCGGCAAGGCGAAGAACCTGAAGAACCGGGTCGGCTCCTATGCGCGGGGGCAGGCCCATTCCAACCGCATCGCCCGGATGATCGCCGACACCGCCTCGATGGAGTTCGTCACCACGGCGACGGAAACCGAGGCGCTGCTGCTCGAAGCCAATCTCATCAAGCAGCTCAAGCCCCGCTACAACGTGCTGCTGCGGGACGACAAGTCGCTCCCCTATATCCTGCTCACCGCCGACCACGACGCGCCGCAGCTCGTGAAGCATCGCGGCGCGCGAAAGCGCAAGGGCGACTATTACGGCCCCTTCGCCAGCGTCTGGGCGGTGAACCGCACCATCAATGCGCTCCAGCGCGCGTTTCTCCTGCGCTCCTGTAACGACAGCTTCTTCGAGAACCGCACGCGGCCCTGCCTGCTCTACCAAATCAAGCGCTGCTCCGGCCCCTGCACTGATGAGATCGCGCCTGACCGCTATGCGGAGCTCGTCGCCGAGGCGCGCGCATTCCTGTCGGGAAAGTCCAACGCCGTGAAGCAGCGCATCACGGAGGAGATGCAGCAGGCGGCGGAAGAGCTCGAGTTCGAGCGCGCAGCGCGCTGCCGCGACCGGCTCGCCGCGCTCTCCGCGATCCAGGGCGTGCAGGGCGTCAACACGCAGTCGGTGGAAGAGGCCGATGTCTTCGCCCTCGACGAGCAGGCGGGCCAGTTCTGCGTGGAGGTCTTCTTCTTCCGCAACTGGCAGAACTGGGGCAACCGCGCCTACTTCCCGAAGGCCGACAAGTCCATGACGCCGGAGGAGGTGCTTGGCTCCTTCCTCGCGCAGTTCTACGACGACAAGCCCGCGCCGCGGCTCATCCTGCTCTCCCACGAGATTGAGGATGCGGAGCTGATGGCGGCGGCATTCTCGAGCCGCACCGAAGCGAAGGTGGAGATCCACGCGCCGCAGCGCGGCGAGCGGCGTCAGCTCATCGAATACGTGATGCGCAATGCCAAGGAGGCGCTCGGGCGGCGGCTGGCCGACACGGCCTCGCAGCAGAAGCTCCTCGTCTCGCTCGGCCAGGCTTTCGGCCTCTCCAAGCCCCCCCGGCGCGTGGAGGTCTACGACAACTCCCATATCATGGGCACCAATGCTGTCGGAGCCATGGTGGTGGCCGGCGCGAACGGCTTCATGAAGCAGCACTATCGCACCTTCAACATGAAGTCGGAGGAGCTGAAGCCCGGCGACGATTACGGCATGATGCGCGAGATACTGCAGCGGCGTTTCGCGCGGCTCGTGAAGGAAGAGCCGCGAGCCCCTGCGGATGCGCAGGACGGGTCGGCGGAGGCAGGCGATGACGGTTTTCCCGCCTGGCCCGATCTCATCCTGATCGATGGCGGAAAGGGGCAGCTCGAGGCCGCCCGCAAGGCTCTGGCGGAGGTCGGGGTCGGCGAGGAGGAGGTCGCCGTGATCGGTATCGCCAAGGGCAGAGACCGGGATGCCGGGCGCGAGACCTTCTTCAAGCCGGACCAGCCGCCCTTCAAGCTGCCGCCGCGGGATCCGGCGCTCTATTTCGTCCAGCGCCTGCGCGACGAGGCTCACCGCTTCGCCATCGGGGCGCACCGCGCCAAGCGCAAACGCGAAATGGTGAAGAACCCCCTCGACGAGATCCCCGGCATCGGGCCGACCCGCAAGCGGGCGCTCCTGCACCATTTCGGAACGGTCAAGGCCATTCAGCGTGCGGCCCTGGAGGACCTCATGAAGGCGCCGGGGGTGAACGCCGCCACGGCCCGGGCGATCTTCGATTATTTCCACGAGCGCGGGTGATCATGGACCCGCATTCGGCCTCTCCGTCCAGGGATAGTGATCCCCCGCCGGTTGACGGGGCAACCCCGGGCATGCTTCCTGCCCTTTATGAGCACCGCTCCCTCCATGCGCCGGTCGAAGGCCTTTAACCTCGCGAACCTGCTGACCTATGGCAGGCTTGCGGCCGTGCCGGCGGTCGTCGGCCTCCTGTTCTGGCCGGAGGATCTCTGGTCGCGCTGGTCGGCGCTGGGAATCTTCGCAGTGGCGGCGATCACGGATTATCTCGACGGCTACGTCGCCCGCGCCTTCTCCCAGCAATCGTCCCTGGGCCGCATGCTCGACCCGATCGCCGACAAGCTTCTGGTCGCGGCAAGCCTCATGATGCTGGTCTCGGACGGGACGATCCACGGGGTGTCGATTTGGGCCGCCATCGTCATCCTGTGCCGGGAGATCCTTGTTTCGGGCCTGCGCGAGTTCCTGGCCGAGCTGAAGGTCGGCGTGCCGGTGAGCCGGGTCGCCAAGTGGAAGACGACGTTCCAGCTCCTCTCCCTCGGCTTTCTCATCGCCGGTCCGGCCGGCGAGACAATGCTGCCGGGCACCGTCCTGATCGGGACGATCCTCCTTTGGGCCTCGGCCATCCTGACGATCTACACCGGCTGGGATTATCTCAAGACCGGCCTCGTCCACATGATGGACGAGGGCTGAAGCCATGAAGCTCGTCTATTTCGCCTGGGTCCGGGAAAGGGTCGGCAGGACCGACGAGGAGGTGGATCTGCCGGAGAATGTCGCGACGGTCGCGGATCTCGTGCGCTGGCTGAAGACCCGCGGCGAGGAATACGAGCATGCCTTCGAGGACGAGAACGTCGTCCGCGTCGCCATCGACCATGTCCACGTCAAGCCGGAAGCCTCCATAGCGGGCGCCAGGGAAATCGCCTTCTTTCCGCCCATGACCGGAGGGTAGGGCACTTTCTCTATTAGGGCATTTCTCTATCAAGGAGACCCGCCGCCGTGGCCGCCACCATCCGCATCCAATCGGGCCCCTTCGATGCCACCGCCGAGACGGCAGCGCTGACCGAGGGCAGGGCGGATATCGGGGCCGTGGTGGCCTTCACCGGCTTCTGCCGGGACGAGGGGGGAAGGCTCTCCGCTCTCGAACTCGAGCACTATCCCGGCATGGCCGAGGCCGAGATTGCCCGCATCGCCGCCGAAGCCGAGCTTCGCTGGCCCCTGCTGGGACTGACTGTCATTCACCGGTTCGGCCGGATCCCGCCGGGGGAGGAGATAGTGCTCGTGCTCGCCGCCAGCGCCCACCGCCGCGCCGCCTTCGAGGCCGCCGAGTTCCTGATGGATTACCTCAAGACCCGCGCCCCGTTCTGGAAGCGGGAGCATCTGACGGATGGCACGGTCGGAGACTGGGTCGAGGCGAAGGATCTGGACGACAGGGCGATGGAGCGGTGGCGCTGACCGGCAGGCGCTTTTGGACCGGATGCCCTGCTGAAGGGCTTGCGGCGAGGGCCAGAGATAGACGACGACCGGCCATTCGAGAGCGTCGACCCTGACCATGACCCGCTTGGCGACCTCCCCGCCAATGGCATCATAGAGAGACCGAAAGGGGTTCTGTTCGAAAGCGCCGATGGAGACAGGTCCTGGCGCCAGCTCGCTCAGCCATTCAGTCGCTGCCAGAAGGAGGTGTCGCCCAAACCCCTGGCCCTGTCGCTCGGGCGAAACGTAGAGCAGCGTAATCTGGCTTTCGGCTCCCACGTCGTTGCGGTCTCCCAAGCGAGCCGCGACGAAGCCGGTCACATCCCCGGATTGCTCTGCCACGAGCAGTAACTCCCTGTCCGGGTTGAAATCGGACGAAAGCCAGCCCTCTATTTCCCTGTGCCGATGTTCCGGGTCGATCCGCGGGCCGAGTTCGGATGCCGGCATGAAGCCGGAATAGGCCTGCTGCCATCCCAGCGCGAGGATCCGCGCGATGGGACCGATGTCGGCCATCCTCCAGGGACGGACAATGGGACCAGTTTCGAGGAATGGCATCGGAGGCTCGCAGATCGGACGGTTGCGCTTGACCTTATGCGACAGGAGGCGGAGCATCGCCAGCCGAACGACTTGCAGGAGGTGCGCCATGCGGAGCGCCGTTCTCCTCCTTGGCCTGCAAATAGCCGGACCCGCCCATCCGGAAGGCGGGATGCCGGTCCGGAGCGCTCAGGCGCCGGGCCACAATCCTCTCGATTGCTACTGCCGTGCCGAGGGCCGGAAATTTTCCGAGGGCGAAGGAACCTGCCTGACGACGGCCGCCGGGCCGAGGCTTGCCCAATGCAGGATGGAGATCAACGTGATGTCCTGGGGCATCACGGAGACACCCTGTCCCGAGGCATAAAAAATGCTGCCGGAACCGGCAGCACGATCTCTGGAGCTTGATCTCGGAGCCCTCGAGGGCGGAGGCTGATTGCCGGTCAGACGACTCCCACAACGACGGCGCAGATGAAGGAGAAGGACACGCAGGCTGCAGCAATGTTCAGCTTGGACGTCCAGTCCAGATTCGACATCACGTTCATGGCGACCTCCTCTCTGAATAGGTAGGTAGGCTAGCAAGCCGAATCGCTTCTGGGAAGCCCTCGGAGGGCGGCAAACGGTCCGGGCGCGAATTGAGAAAATGGTTAACAAAAGGTTAACTCGTTATTCTGAAGGAAGGAAAAGGGCACCTGCGCGCGGTAAAATTTTTCGAGTGTGTCATTTTCCCACCAAGCTTGGCGCAAACCACAAGAGGTAGAGGCCCGCCTCCCTCGCTCGAATCATCCTGGGTCATTGGACTCAGGGGCGGACACCACTTCTGGATGCGGCGTGGCGTTGACGGGATGTTTACGCCGGCCCGGTAGTTTCGGGGCATGCGTCGTGGGTTAGTAGCGTTCATTGCCCTATCGCTCGTTGGGCTTGGTTTGACCGGCTGCGGACTGTTCCAGTTCGAGCAGCGCGAGCCCTGGCGCGCCCAGGCCGAGGAGGCCTGCCTCTCGCAGCGCCTCGTTCAGCCCACGGCCTATATGGCGCTGTCCTCCAAGATCGACGGTCCGGGCGCCTGCGGGATGGAATATCCCTTCAAGGTCTCGGCTTTCAGCGGGGGGACGGTCGGCCTGAAGTCCAAGGTGACGCTCGCCTGCCCGATCATTCCCCGGATCGACCAATGGCTCCACGAGATCGTGCGCCCTGCCGCCCTGATGTATTTCGGAACGAATCTCATCGATCTGAAGGCGGGTTCCTATTCCTGCCGTCCCCGCAACAACCAGCGCGGCGCGAAGCTCTCCGAGCATTCCTTCGGCAATGCCCTCGACGTGATGGGCTTCGCCCTGGCGGATGGGCGGGAGGTGTCGATCGTCAAGGGTTGGAAGGGCAGCCCGGCGGAACAGGAGTTCCTGCGCGAGGTCTTCGTAGGGGCATGTCGCTATTTTGCGACCGTGCTCGGCCCCGGCGCCGACCCGTTCCATTACGATCACTTTCATATCGACCTTGCCCGCCACGACCCCCGCGGGCAGAGGCGGATCTGCAAGCCGATCATCAAGTTCGAACCGCGCATCGACCCCGAGAGGTCGCAGGAGATCATGCAGGGCTTGACCGCCTCCGCCGATCTGCCGGCCATCGATATGGAGCAGGACGGGGCAGGGGAGGGGATGCCCGCCCAGACCTATGCCCCGCCCCCGCCGCCGCTCGCTCCCGTTATCGCTGCCCCGGTGCAGTCTCCGATGTCACCCCGCTACGCTGCCGATCTTCCGGCGCCGGAGGCGGGCTATGGGAGAGTCCCTCCTCCGCGGCCGCCGGCTTATCCGCCGGTGCAGCCACCCCAGCCTCCGGCGGCCCGGACCTATGCGCCGATGCCTCTCCAGCCTTCACCTCGCGCGCCGGTGGTGCTGAACAGCCACGGCATCTACTAAAACCACATGGAAACCTTGACCTTGCCGCGGCCCGCCCACATGCTCACGGGGCAGAGGCAATGGACCTGTTGGAGCGAATAGAATGAAGTGGCTGGCGGCTTTGATCTCCTGCACCCTGTTGAGCGCGCCTGCGCTCGCCCGTGAGATAGAGCCGGCGGAGCGGCGCGAGGGCTATCTCTCGGCGACGATTCCCGTATGCGCCGACCCTTCGGTTCTTGCGGAAATCTCGTCGGACTTTGCGACCAGGGAGGACCGGTTCTGGCATTCCGGCCTGCGGATCGTCGCCTATGACAAGATCCGCCCGGTCGCCTGGCGCGCCTGGGGTCTCGACTATATCCCCCGCCAGTTCTGCACGGGCGAGGTTCTCGTCTCCGATGGCTTCCGGCGGCGCATCGATTACGTGATCAAGGAAGATCTCGGCTTCATCGGGATCGGCTGGGGCACCGATTTCTGCATCGTCGGGCTGGACCGTAACTATGGTCACGCACCCCGATGCAGGCAGGCCGGGCCTTGATCCTCGGCCGATGCCTGGCCCTCCTAGGGGCCGCCTTTTTCCTGACGATCCCCGGTGCGGCGCAACCGCCTCGTGAGGCGAGGGGCGCCCCCGCCGGGCAATTCGACTTCTATGTTCTGGCGCTCTCCTGGTCGCCCGGCTTCTGTGAGATCCGGGGCAGCCGGCACAGGCAATGCGATGCGGGAAGCGGCCTCGGCTTCGTCCTGCACGGCCTCTGGCCGCAGAACGAGCGGGGCTATCCCAGCTTCTGCGAGCCTTCCGGACGCTTCGCTCCCCGTGCAGCGGTGGAAGAGGCCAAAGACCTTTTTCCGGATGAGAATCTCGCCCGCTACCAATGGCGCAAGCACGGGACCTGCACGGGCGAGAGTCCCAGCGCCTATTTCCGGGCCGCCCGACGGGCTCGCGAGCGCGTGCGCATTCCTGAAAGTTTCCAGGGCTTGAGATCCGGGGCCAAGGTTCTGCCGGCCGAGATCGAGCAGACCTTCATCAACGCCAATCCCGGCCTGCGCCCGGACATGATCGCGGTCGCCTGCGGGCGGCGCATCTTCCAGGAGGTGCGCATCTGCTTCGATAAGGATCTGCGTGGCTTCCGCTCCTGCCCCGAGGTCGACCGCGACGGCTGCAGGGCCGGCGAAATCGCGATCCCGGCGATCCGGTAAAGCTTTTCAACGGGCCGGATTTGGTCGAAAAGACTCCATGAATTATCGCCATGCCTTCCATGCCGGCAATTTTGCCGATGTCATGAAACACGCCCTTCTGGTGCGGATCCTCGCCTATCTCCAGCGCAAGGAGACGCCGCTCCGTGTGATCGACACCCATGCAGGGATCGGTCTCTACGATCTTGCGGGCGACGAGGCCGGCCGCACGGGGGAATGGATCGACGGCATCGGGCGTCTCGACGAGGCCTTTTCTCCCGAGGCGGAGGACATTCTCGCGCCTTACCGGAAAGTGGTGGCGGATGTCCGCGCACGTCATGGCGAGACCGCCTATCCCGGCTCTCCCGCTATCGTGCGCGAGATGCTGCGGCGGCAGGACCGGGGCGTCTTCGTCGAGCTTCATCCCGCAGACAACAAGGTGCTGACCGAAACCTTCAACGAGGTTGCGAACCTGAAGGTGATGCATCTCGACGGCTGGACCGCCCTTCACGCTCTCGTCCCACCCAAGGAAAAGCGGGGGCTCGTCCTCATCGATCCTCCCTACGAGAAGCCGAACGAACTGGAGCGGCTCGGCACGGAGATCCTGGCGGTGCTCAGGAAGTGGCCGACCGGGGTCTATGCAGGCTGGTATCCCATTAAGGATCAGGGGCCGGTCGATGCGGTCGCCGAGCGGCTTCATCGGGAGAGCCCGCGTCCGGGTCTTCGTCTTGAACTCCTCGTCGACGATCCACGCGATCCGACGCGCCTGAACGGCAGCGGCCTTCTCGTCATCAATCCGCCCTGGTCCCTGCGGGAGGAGGCGGAAATCCTCCTGCCGGTTTTGGCGGAGCGGCTCTCGCGCGGGAGCTATGGCGGTTATCGCTGTGAAGCCTTCGGTCCCGCCGCATAATTGCGATTGCCCCTTGGCTTCCGTGCGTTCATGAATCCTGCCATCGTTCAAGGCAGGGTCCATCGCATGCTCACTCTCCGCTCCTCTCCCGCATCGCCCTTCGGCCGGAAGGTCAAGATTTCTGCATCCCTTCTCGGATTGACGGATCGCATCCAGGTGACCGATGCGGACACTCTCAACCCCGAGGATTCGCTTCGCCAGCAGAACCCGCTGGGCAAGATTCCGGCGCTCGTCCTTGAGAATGGCGAGACGCTGTACGATTCCCGGGTCATCGTGGAGTATCTCGACCATCTCGCAGGAGGCGGGCGGATTTTCCCGGCGGGCTGGGAGCGCTTTGCCGCCCTACGCCAGCAGGCGCTCGCAGACGGGATCATGGATGCAGCCCTGCTCCAGGTCTATGAGGGCCGCTTCCGCCCGACAGAGAAGCACGAGCCGAAATGGATCGATCATCAAGCCGACAAGGTGCGCCGCGGTCTCGACCATGCCGAGGCCTATCTCGCGACACCCGCCACTGAGCTGCATATCGGCCACATCGCGCAGGCCTGCGCGCTCGGATATCTCGACCTTCGCTTCGGAGGACGCTGGCGGGAGAACGCTCCGAAGCTCGTGGCGTGGCTTGCCGACTTCGAGGCTCGCGTTCCGGCCTTCGCCAAGACCCGCGTGAGTGCGTAGACAGCAAAAAAGGCCCGGGTTTCCCCGGGCCTCTTCCGTTGCAGATGCGACGGATCTTAGTAGGTGCCGAACTTGAAGTTCAGCTTGGCGCGCGCGACGAAGAAGTCGGCATCGTCGTCACGGTCGGCGCCGGCCACGTAGACCGCCTCACGACCGCCGGGAACAGCCACGCTGCCGACATAGGTGCCGTTGTTGTCGCCGTTCAGGTTCACCCACAGGCCTTCGATGCCGGCCGTCAGGTTGTTGGTGAAGGCGTACTCGAGACCAGCACCCAGCGCCCAGCCGGTGCGCACGTCGTTGTTCTCGTTGAACAGGCCGTCGAACTCATCGTCCGTGTCGCCGCCGCCATAGGCGAAGCCGCCGGTGGCGTAGATGAGAGCGCGGTCGAAAGCCACACCGACGCGGCCGCGGACCGTGCCGAACCAGTCGAGGCCGCCGGCCACGCCGGCCGCACGGAAGGACGCCGGGAAGTCGCCGACGACGACAGCGCCGTTGCGATCCGCGCCGAGATCGGCCCACTGGATGTCGGTCTCGAGACCAACCACAAAGGAGCCAATCTGGTAGTTGTAGCCGATCTGGCCGCCGCCGACGAAGCCGTCGCCGCTCTCGTCAGCGTAGTTGATGGTGCCGCCAGCAAAACCCGGGATCGTGCCAGCCGGCACTGCGACAGAGCGATTGTTGTTGTCCGCCCAGCCGTAGCCGGCGTTCACGCCCACGTAGAAGCCCGACCAGGTGAAGATCGGAGGAGCGGCAATGATCGGAGCAGCCGGAGGCGCCGCGCGAGCCGGAAGGTCCGCAGCCGAAGCAGCCCCGGCAAAGCCGAAGAGAGCGACGCTAGCGAGAAGAATCTTCTTCATGGTTTCTCTTTCCTATCGATGTCATGGCCCACTTGACCCAGGCGAGTCCCGGGCCGAGTCAAATGACCTGGGCTTTATAGAGCGATGACCTCATGAGGGCTGTGACATGTCGAACACAGCACCCCAAAGGTACTGTGGCGGCAATGTGGCGGCGAGTTGCGTGCTATTCCCCTTTGGCATCGCTGGGATAACAAACGCACAGCTTGGCTATTAGTTCGTGCCCGATGAGAAAAAATGTTCTTTTCTTGGCAGCGAGGCGGTCAATACGTTATGCAGTTTCAGGAAGAGGTCGCGAATGAGTAACGTTGCACTTGTTACCGGAGGCGCAAGGCGGATCGGCCGGAGCATCGTGGAGCGGCTTGCTCGGGAGGGGTATGCCGTCGCCATCCATTGCCACCGCTCGTCCGGGGATGCGGAGGAGATCGCGGCCCGGATTTCGGCGGCAGGCGGACAGGCGGCTGTCGTCCAGGCCGATCTGGCGGATGCCCGCGAGGTCGGCGGGATCGTCAGCGAGGCGGTCCGGACGCTCGGTCCCCTGACGCTTCTCGTCAACAATGCCTCCATCTTCGAGCCGGACGAGGTGACGGACCTCTCGCAGGAGCGGTGGGACCGGCATTTCGCCGTCAATCTCCGCGCGCCCGCTTTTCTGGCGCGGGACTTCGCGCATCAGCTCCCCGAGGGCCGGGAAGGGAGCATCGTCAATATCGTCGATCAGCGCGTGTGGAAGCCGACGCCGCAGTTCTTTTCCTACGCGCTGACGAAGGCGGCCCTGTTCTCGGCGACGCAGACCATGGCGCAGGCGCTGGCTCCGCGCATCCGGGTCAACGCGGTCGGACCGGGGCCTACGCTCGCGAATGAGCGTCAGGGCGACGAGGATTTCGCGAAGCAAAGCCGCGCCGTTCTCCTCGGCCATGGCGGCACGCCCGAGGAGATTTCCGAGGCGGTGATCTATCTGGCCAAAGCGCGCAGCGTGACGGGCCAGATGATCGCCGTCGACGGCGGCCAGCACCTGGCCTGGGAGACGCCGGACGTGGCCGGGATCAAGGAATGAACGTGCGGGCGGTCAGCGTGATCGCCGAGATCAGCCGGCCGTAATCCGGCTCGCCGCAGTGGGTCGTGCGACGATAGCTGTAGAACCGTTCCTCATCCGAATAGGTGCAGAGCCCGAGATTGGCGAACTCGCCGATGCCGGCGGCTTGCAGTCGCGAGCCGATGAAGCCGGGAAGGTCGAACATGGCATGGTCCGGCCGCTCGCCCGGTTCGAAGAAGCGCCTGTTGGCGGGATCCATATCCGTGAAGCGGGCGACGAAATCGGGGCCGACCTCGTAGGCCGCCTGGCTGATCGTGGGGCCTAGCACCGCGACGATCTTCTCCCGGCGGGCCCCGAGGCTTTCCATGGCCTCAATGGTGGCCTCGAGAATGCCCGTTGCCGCTCCGCGCCAGCCTGCATGGGCTGCGCCGATGACGCTCGCATGGGGATCCGCGAACAGAACCGGGCCGCAATCCGCCGTGGTGATGGCAAGCGCCACACCCTGCACATTGGTCGCCATGCCGTCGGCCTTGGGGCGCTCGCCGGCCCAGGGGCCTTCCACGATTACCGCATCGGCCGAGTGCGTCTGGTGGATGCTGACGAGGGCCTCGGGCGCGACGCCCATTTCCTCTGCCATGCGACGGCGGTTCTCGGCCACCTTCGCCGGGTCGTCCGACGATCCGAGCCCGCCGTTGAGCGAAGCATAGATGCCCTCCGACACGCCGCCTTGCCGCGTGAAGAAGGCGTGATGGATGTTCGGGTAGGAGGTGAGTTCGGGCGCTGCGATGAACATGGCTTCACGGTTGCGGCGGTGGCGGTGATCGGGTGGCAAGCCCGGGGACGGCTTCAATGCTCTCATGGGTAACCGCCAAAACCTTAAAGAGGTCACCCATGGCTTTCGGCCCGCGCTCCGTGAGGCGGGCGAGGGCCCTGTCGATATCCTCGGCCTGAGCCGGTGTCGCCCGCTTCTTCAGAGCCGCTGCCCGCGCCTCGATGCCGAGTGCCGCGAGAAAATCGCCCTGGCTGGAGACGCCATGGACGCGGACTCTTTCCTCGGCGGCGGCCTGAGCCAGGCGTTGGAAATCCACATGGGTGGTCAAGTCCGCCTCGCCCGGCTCGGAGAGCGGATCGACGAAGGCGTGCTTCTTCAGGGCCTGCAGCGTGTCTCCGAAAGCCGGGCCCCAATAACCGTAATCGATGATGAGCGCTGCGCCTCCATCCCGCGCAATGCGCCGGGACAGGCTCTTCATGATCGCAAGGGAGGCGGCCGGCCATTCGAGAATGTCGCCAAGCCGCAGCGGATTGCTAAAGGCCCGCTCCGGCTCAGGGCGCAGGCCAAAGATCAGGTTCTCGCCGTCCAGCCCCACCAGGCGCTCGCACCAGCCCCGTTCGGTTGCGACGAACTGGCGGACGGGCAGGGCGTCGAAGAACTCGTTCGCGACCAGGAGCATCGGACCCTGCGGCACCTCGCCGATATCGTCGTGCCAGGCGATCGGAGACCCGGAGGAGGCGAGAGCCGTTTGCTGCCGCTGCCTCAGGGCCGGGCTCGTTTCAACCAGATGCACGGTGGCGGCTTTGCCGAAATCGGGCAGGAGCCTCGCGGCCCTCAGGAGATCGGCCATCAGGGTGCCGCGCCCCGGCCCCAGCTCGACGAGCCGGACAGGGGAGGGGCGGCCCATCGCGTGCCAGAGCTCCAGCACCCACAGGCCGACCAGCTCTCCGAACATCTGGCTGATCTCGGGCGCCGTGGTGAAGTCGCCGGCCTCTCCCAGCGGATCGCGGCTGGCGTAGTAGTGGCGCAGGCAAAGATTCATGTAGCGCTCGACGGGGATCGGCCCCTCGAGGGCGATCATCTCGCGCAGGGTGTCGGCCAGCGCCTTCACGCGGCCTCGGCGGGGCGGGTGTAGCCGCGGGCAGCGATCACGATCATCCCGGCGCCGAGAATGGCCATGGGCAGGGACAGCAGCATCCCCATGGTGATGCCGCCGCTCAGCGCCTCGACGGACGAGCCGAAGAGAAAGCCGAGCTGCGCATCGGGCTCGCGGAAGAACTCGGCGACGATTCTGGCGAGCGCATAGCCCAGCACGAAGATGCCTCCGAGAAGGCCCGGCCTGCGGAAACCGAAGCGCCGCGCGGCAATGGCCATCACGATGAACAGAAGAAGCCCTTCACCGAAGGCCTCGTAGAGCTGGCTCGGGTGGCGGGGCACGGGGCCCGCATGGGGGAAGACGACCGCATAGGGGAAATCGGGGGCGGGACGGCCCCAGAGCTCGCCGTTGATGAAGTTCGCGATGCGTCCGAAGAACAGGCCGATGGGCGTGACGACGGCCGCCATGTCGAGCATCGCCAGGGGATGGAGCCCCCGTGAGCGGGAGAAGAGCACGATGGCGAGCACCGCCCCGATGAAGCCTCCATGGAAGGACATGCCGCCCCGCCACACGGCGAAGATCTCGAGCGGCTGCGCCAGATAGGCTCCGAGATTGTAGAACAGGACATAGCCCAGCCGTCCGCCCAGCACGACGCCGAGCGCCACCCAAACGATAAGATCGTCGATGTCGACCGGCTTCGGATGGCGCAGAGGCGTCCAGAGATCGGCCCGCGCCGCCAGGCGCTTGGCATAGAACCAGCCGCCCAGGAGCCCGGCCACATAGGCAAGGGCGTACCAGCGGATCGCGAGGGGGCCGATGGAAATGGCGACCGGATCGATGAGGGGGAACGAAAGAGGCATGGGAAGCCCTTGAACTAGCGCCCTGCCATTGGACTTCCAGGGCGCCGGTCGTCAACCCTGTTGCAGTTTGGCGCGATTGCGCCCATGTGTGACGCATCGGAGCGGGCGCTCCTCATGACAAGGCGGATATCACCATGACCCAGTCCTCCAACCGGATCTTCGACGAACTCGCTCGTCTGGCGACGGATGCCGCAGGCGCAGCCCAGGGCGTCCGGCGGGAGGTGGATACGATGGTCCGCACCCAGCTCGAGCGTCTCATCAAGGATATGGACATCGCCACCCGCGAGGAGGTCGAGGTCCTGCGCGAGATGGTGCTGGCCACCCGCGAGGAGAACGAGCGCTTGGAGGCTCGGGTGAGGGAACTCGAGGCGAAGCTTGGGACCCAGGCCGGCGGAGCGGCTCCAGCCTCGGCCTGACCAGAGCGGATGCCGGGGCTGCTCTGAGGGAAACCCTCCTGTTGTGGACAGGTCATACAGACGCATTGTGACCGGAGTCAAAATCTAGGACTGTCGATTCATGAACTGATTCGTGGCCGGTGCGGCAAGAGCACTGAATACGCAGGTATTCAGCTTGGCTCTTTCGGAGTAAAGCCTGAGTCAAAAGAAGTATTATTGCCTTTTTATGTTTACCATATTCAGGCAACGTCAATTTTCCCGGATCGACATGACCCAGCTCCACATCCCCATCGACCGAATCGAACATCCCCTCGACGTTGTCGAGCGGCTCGCGTCCTTGCGGGACTGGATTTTCGACCGCGCGGCGACTGATGAAATGTCTGTCTCGGTCTCGGGCCAGTGGACCGATTACCACATCGCCTTCACCTGGATCGAGGACGTGGAGGCGCTGCATGTCGCCTGCGCTTTCGACCTGAAGGTGCCCGACCGGCGGCGGCAGGAGGTTCTTCAGCTGACCTCCTATATCAACGAGCAGCTCTGGGTTGGGCATTTCGACCTCTGGAGCTCGGAGAACGTGGTGATGTTCCGCCATGCCCTGCTGCTGGCGGGCGGCGCGGATCCGACCCATGGGCAGTGCGAGACCATGCTGCGGGTCGCGGTGGAAGCCTGCGAGCGCTACTTCCAGGCCTTCCAGTTCGTGATCTGGGCCGGGAAAACCGCCCGTGAGTCCCTCGACAGCGTCCTGTTCGAAACCGAAGGTCACGCCTGATCCTGCCTCGACAGGGCGTGGCCGAGCATGGATAGTGGCGGCTCCTTTCCACCTTTTCGCCGAGCCGCCATGTCCCCGAACGCCCAGCACCTTCCGTCGTCCCTCGTTCTCGTCGGAGCCGGCAAGATGGGCGGCTCCATGCTGGAGGGCTGGCTCAAGGTCGGCATGACGCCTGAAGGGGTCACCGTCGTCGATCCCCGCCTGTCGGAGGAGATGACCCGCTTCTGCTCAGCTCAGGGCATCGCCCTCAATCCCGCGCACCCCGCCGCGCCCGATGTGCTCGTGCTTGCGGTCAAGCCGCAGATGCTCGACGAGGCGGCAGCCCCCCTGAACAATCTCATCGGGCCTCAAACCCTCGTCATCTCCATTCTCGCCGGCAAGACGATCGGCGATCTGAAAAGCCGGCTTCCCGCCGCTTCGGCCATCGTGCGCGCCATGCCGAACCTGCCCGCCAGCATCGGGCGCGGCGCGACGGGTGCTGCCGCGAGCGGGGAGGTCAGCGAGGCGCAGCGCCTCTCGGCGGATGCCCTGCTGCGGAGCAACGGCATCGTCGAGTGGCTTCCGTCCGAGGACCTGATCGACGCTGTCACGGCGGTCTCGGGCTCCGGACCGGCTTATGTCTTCCATCTGGTCGAATGCCTGGCGGAAGCCGGTGCGTCTGCAGGCCTGCCGCCCGACCTGGCGCAGCGGCTTGCGCGGGCGACGGTGACGGGCGCGGGCGAGCTTCTGTTCCAGAGCGACCTGCCGCCTTCCACACTCCGCCAGAACGTGACCTCACCGGGTGGCACCACGGCGGCGGCGCTGGAGGTCCTGATGCGCGATCCCGCTGGCCTGAAGGCTCTCATGAACGAGGCCGTGGCTGCTGCGAAACGCCGGTCGGAGGAACTCTCCGGCTGACGGGCATGTTCATGGCGCGGCGAGCGCCTAGATTATGCCTCTGGAAAACTGTTCAGGAGAGATTGTGATGGCGGAAGCTCCCACCGACAAGCGTAAGGCAATCGTCGATGCTCTCATGGATCTCGCGGCGAGGCGGCCCTGGGACGAGATCGAGATCGGCGATATCGCGCAGGCTGCCAATGTGTCCCTTGCCGAATTCCGCGATCTCTTCCCCTCGAAGGGCGCCGTGCTCGGCTCCCTCTCGCGCCAGATCGACAAGCAGGTGCTGGAAGGCACGACGGACGATCTCGCCGGCGAACCCGCACGCGAGCGCGTCTTCGACGTGCTGATGCGCCGCTTCGACGCCATGGAGCCCTACAAGGAGGCCCTGCGCCGCATCTCGCAGGATCTGCAGTACGATCCGCTTTCGATTGCAGCCCTGAACCAGGTGGCGCTCAACTCCATGCGCTTCATGCTGGCGGCGGCGGGCATCAACACGGAAGGGCCGCTCGGCGGCCTGAAGCTCCAGGGTGCCGTGCTCGTCTATTCCAACACCATGCGCACATGGCTCGAGGACGACGATCCGACGCTGGCCAAGACCATGGCGCGGCTCGACCGGGAATTGCGGCGCGGCGAGCGCATTCTGGAAGGGGCCGAGGATGTCCGCCGCCTAACGGCGCCCCTGCGGGCCCTCGGCCGCGCTCTCATGGGAAGCCGCCGCTCGTTCCGCCGCGACAGCCGTCGTCCGCGCGAAGGAAGCGGCGATGCGGAAAATCCCGCGGCGGCGATCTGAGAGCAGAAGGGAGCACCATGGATCAGGCCATTTCAGCAACGCCGAGGATTACTTTCGACGATTTTCTGAAGGTCGATATCCGCGTCGGCCGGATCGTTGCCGCCGAGCCGTTTCCGGAGGCGCGAAAGCCCGCCTTCAAGCTCACCATCGACTTCGGACCTGAGTTCGGCACGAAGCGCTCCTCGGCCCAGATCACGGTGAACCACCGGCCGGAGGATCTCGTCGGTTCGCAAGTCCTGGCGGTGGTCAACTTCCCGCCGCGCCAGATCGGCCCCTTCATGTCGGAGGTGCTGACCCTTGGCGTCCCTGACGCGAACGGCGACGTCATGCTCATCCGCCCGGACCGCGACGTTCCGATTGGGGGGCGGCTCTACTAAAGCATCGGACCCCGAAAATGGATTCGCACTTTCGGGATCCAATCCGGCTTTGTCCTTGGATGCTCTAGGCAGACAATACGCTGCCCTCGGAGGTTCGCATTCCAAGCAGATCCTGCGCGCGGGCGAAAGCATCGTCGAATCCCAGGGCCTCGACTGCGGCATGGGGCATGAGCTTTCGGCACGCCTCCTCCACAAGCCTGTGCTCGCGAGCGACCGCGTCCACGACAAGCCGCCAGCTGTCCCTGCGGGCGCGCCGCCGCCTGACGAGATTCTGCGCACATCGCTCAACAGGAGTTGCGAGATGCAGGACGTGGAGCCTGTGCCGCTTCGCCAGCTCTGCGGAATGGTCGTACTCGCTGCTGAGCCGAAGTCCTTCGATCAGCACGTTATGACCAGTCGAGGCGTAATCCGCGGCCCGCCTGACGATCTCCTCCAGGCCGCCATCCGTCGCCCTGATCGTATCGCAGCCGCCGCTGGTGACTTCGTAATGACCGATGACCACGAGGGGACATCCGCCGCCCGGATGGGCGAGGCGGTATCCCAGAGGGTGCAGGCGACCTGCACGGTGGATCGGCTCCAGCATGCCCGCATCAGCCCTGCCGTCTCTGCGCCAGCCGTATTGTGCGAGGATCCGGCGAACCAGTTCCGTCTTGCCCGATCCGCAGGTGCCTCTTGGATTGACGATCACTCCCATGCGCAAACCCTCCGATCATGCGTCACGGCTCGAATGAAGCGATCATCCTGTGCTGGCTCAACCTTTTTCGAAAGCGGCGCCTGCTGGATCGAAAAAGGCCGCTGCGGAAATATCAGGCAGGCAGGCGCACGGTTGCGCGCAGTCCGCCGAGCGGGCTGTCGCCGAGAACGATGTCGCCGCCATGGGAGCGGGCGATGTCGCGGGCGATTGCGAGGCCGAGGCCCGAGCCGCCCTCGTCCTGGTTTCGCGCCTCGTCCAAGCGCACGAAGGGCTTGAACACTTCTTCGCGCATGTCCGGCGGAATGCCCGGCCCGTCGTCATCCACATGGAGAACGAGCCAGCGCGTCTCGTGGTTGGCGGAGATTTCGATCCTGTCGCCGTGGCGGGCCGAATTGGCGACGAGGTTGAAGAGCAGGCGCCGGAAAGCATCGGGACGCACGATGATGATCGGATCGCCGACGATGTCGAGTTCCGTGACATGACCCTGCCGCTCAGCATCGACCTGCACTTCCTCCAGCAGTTGCCGCAGATCCGTCTGCACCGCCTGCTCGCCGGCATCGCCGCGCGCGAAAGCAAGGTAGCCTTCCAGCATACGGCTCATCTCGTCCACGTCGCGCTTCAGATCCTCGACTTCGGACGTCTGGTCCAGGAGCACGAGCGAGAGCTTGAAGCGGGTGAGGATGGTGCGCAGGTCGTGGCTGACGCCGTTGAGCATCGTCGTGCGCTGCTCGATGTTGCGCTCGATGCGCCGCTTCATCTCGAGGAAGGCGTGCCCGGCCTGGCGAACCTCGCGAGCCCCGCGCGGACGGAACTCGATCTCGCGCCCCTTGCCAAGCGCTTCTGCCGCCTCCGCGAGCCGCAGGATCGGCCGGATCTGGTTGCGCAGGAAGAGAATGGCGATGCCGAGCAGCACGAAGGACGAGCCGCCCATCCACACGAGGAAGATGTGGGAGTTCGACGCATAGGCCTGGCTGCGCCGCGCCAGCACGCGCATGATGTTGTTCTGGTCGAGCTTGATGCGGATTTCCACGTAGTTCGAGCGCCCGACCGTATCGAGCCAGTAGGGACGGTCGACCTGCCGGCGCAATTCGTCGGAGAGCGTCTCGTCGAGAATGGAGAAGAACGGCTTCGGGCCCGGCGGCGGCAGATCGGTGTCGTGGAGGATGTCCACGTCGAGCTGCAGCCGCTCCGAGGCGATCCGCGACAGGACCGTCAGATCGGGGTCCTGCGGATAGCTTTCGTAGATGTCGATGAGCGCCGCGATATCGGCCGTCACCGCAGAGGACAGGCGGCGCGTGACGAGCTGATAGTGACGCTCCATGAAGACGTAGGCGACGACCGATTGCAGCAGGATCACCGGTGCGATGATGATGATGAGCGCGCGGGCATAGAGACCCTTCGGCAGGAAGCGCCCGAGCCAGCGGATCGCCTGATCCAAGGGGGAACGCTTGATGGCGCCGATCTTCATCGGTCGATGACGAGGCGGTAGCCGATCCCGCGCACCGTCTGCAGGAAGATCGGGTTGGCCGGATCGGTCTCGATCTTGCGCCGCAGGCGGTTGATCTGAACGTCCACCGTGCGCTCGTTCGCGGCTGCCCCGTTCCCGGCCAGGGCCTCGCGCGGGACGTTGTCGCCCGCATGGGTGCCCAGGATCGTCAGAATCTCGCGCTCGCGTTCGGTGATGCGCACCATCTCGTCGCCGCGCCGCAATTCCCCCCGGTCGAAGCGGTAGGAGAAGGGGCCGAAATGGATGGTCTCCGGCGCATCGCCGTTGGGTGCTCCCGCCGGCGCGACCGTGCGCTTGAGGATATTGCCAAGGCGCAGGAGCAGTTCGCGCGGCTCGAAGGGCTTGGGGAGATAGTCGTCCGCCCCGATCTCCAGGCCCGTCACCCGGTCGGAGGTGTCGGCACGGGCCGTGAGCATCAGGATCGGCACATGCGAGCTCTGCCGGATGCTGCGGGCGTAATCAAAGCCGGATTCACCCGGCATCATCACGTCGAGGACGAGGGCGTCGAAGACGAAATTCTCGGCCTTCGACCGCGCCTCCGCCGCGCTGGCGGCGGCCGTGACCCGGTAGCCGTTCTCGGTCAGGAACCGGGCCAGCAGGTCGCGCAGGCGGCGGTCGTCATCTACCACAAGGACGTGCGGCGCATGGTCGGGAATGTCGATGCGGGGTGCTTCCATCGGGATCGCGTCGTTTCGGTCGAGACCTGCTTTATCAGGTTTTCTCGGGCCCGAATACGAGCCGCTCCACATGGTCGCGGTCATCCGGGTCGATCAGGCGCAGGAGATAGCGGCTGATCACCTCCTTGCCCTCCGGCTCCATGTCGGACAAAGCCCGCATGATGCGGCGGGTCTGCAGCTTGGCGAGCTTCAGCGCCAGTTCGCTGCCCTGAGGTGTGGCATAGAGCAGCCGCTGGCGGCGGTCGGCGGTTCCCGTCCGGCTCTCGATGAAGTCCTTCTCGATCAGCTCCTTCAGGACCCGGTTGAGACTCTGCTTCGTTATCCTCAGGATGTCGAGAAGCTCCGCAATGGTCAGGCCCGGCTGGCGGTTGACGAAGTGCAGGACCCGGTGATGCGCCCGGCCAAAACCGTACTCGCCCAGGATCCGGTCCGGATCGCTGACGAAGTCGCGGTATGCGAAGAAGAACAGCTCGATGAGGTCATAGGCGGGGAGCTCGGCCAGGATATCCTTGCCAAGTCTCTCGGGTCTCACAGCCGGGATCGCGTCGGGCACGTCCTATTCCATCCTTATCCATTTTATGTCAGCCTTGTTGACATATCTCAGGGCGATTGTTACTCGTCAAGGCGCTTTCGCGAAATGAATGAAATTGAAATGTCGTGAAAGCGAACCGGAAATTACGCGGCCCCGGTGCGCCACAAAGGCCGGCATTTCAAGGAGAAGAGACGATGTCCGCGACCCCTTTCGATCAACGTGACGGATGGATCTGGTACGACGGGCAGCTCGTACCCTGGAAGGAGGCCAACCTTCACGTCCTCTCGCACGGTCTGCATTACGGCTCGAGCGTGTTCGAAGGGGAGCGCGCCTATGGCGGCGAGATCTTCAAGTCCACCGAGCATTCCGAGCGCCTGAAGAAATCGGCCGAAATCCTCGATTTCGAGATCCCCTACAGCGTGGCCGAGATCGACGCGGCCAAGCGCCTCGTGCTCGAGAAGAACGGGCAGAAGGACGCCTATCTCCGCCCGGTCGCCTGGCGCGGCTCGGAAATGATGGGCGTGGCGGCGCAGGCCAACACGATCCATCTGGCCATCGCCACCTGGGAATGGCCGAGCTATTTCGACCCGGCCCAGAAGATGAAGGGCATCCGCATCGACATGGCCGATTATCGCCGTCCCGACCCGGCGACGGCTCCCTCGGCGGCGAAGGCGGCCGGCCTCTACATGATCTGCACGATCTCCAAGCACCGGGCCGAGCGGAAGGGCTACGCCGACGCGCTCATGCTCGACTGGCAGGGCCGGGTTGCGGAATGCACGGGCGCCAACGTGTTCTTCACCCGCGACGGCGTGATCCACACGCCCACCGCCGATTGCTTCCTGGACGGCATCACCCGCCGCACGGTGATCGAGCTGGCCAAGCGCCGCGGCTTCGAGGTGGCGGAGCGCCGGATCATGCCGGATGAGCTGCCGAGCTTCAACGAGTGCTTCATCACCGGCACGGCGGCGGAAGTGACGCCCGTCTCCGAGATCGGGCCGCATACCTATCAGCCGGGCAACATCACCAAGACGCTGATGGAAGACTACATGGCCGAGGTCCAGCCGAAGTCGCAGGCAGCCTGAAGGCTACCCTTCTCCCTCCCCGCCTGCGGGGAGGGAGCAAGTGCTGCGCGTCAAAAATCCTCCGCGTCGGGAATGCGGTTGAAAGCGATCTTCGCGCCCGCATAGCCACCGGGAATGTCGATCCACGGCCCCCAGTGCAGCAGCGTCTGCCGGTGACGGGCGTTCATCCGGTCGGCGATGGCGGACAGGTACTCCATCCGGCGCTTGAGCTGCGCCTCCGCCGTGTGCCCGAAAAGATCCTCCTCGATGTCCTGCAGCGGCACCAGATCGTGCAGCGCGATATGGACGCTGCGGTTGCGGCGCATGTCCTCTCGCTCCGCATGGCGGAAGAGACGGCTCAGCGACGCCAGCAGGGACGGGTCGTCCCAGGTGGGGGCGAAATGCTCCTCCCCGTACCATCCGGCGCTGTGCCTGTCGGTGAGCCAGAGCGCCAGCGCCCGGGCCGAAAAGCCGGCCCGGCGCATGCGGCTTGCGGCCTTGGCCAGGAGGACGCGGGCGGCGGCGTAGGCCCCTTCCAGGGAGCGCCAATCGGCAGGCAGGACGCGGCCATGGCCGAACATGCGCCGCCGGGTCTCGGGCCGCTCGACCGTGTAGCCGTGAAGCCCCATCCAGAGCCGCTCCCCTTCGACGCTGCCCCAGAGGCGGCGCAGTTCCTTGGGCTGCAGCCGCCAGAGAGCGGCCATGTCGCCGATGCCGGCCCCCGCCAGCCGCGCTGCGTTGCCCTTGGCGATGCCGGGAATGTCGGTGAGCGCAAGGGAGAGGAGGGGACCGGGCAGGGCATCCGGGTGGAGGGCGACGAGACGGTCCGGCTTTTCCATTTCGGCGGCGATCTTGGCCAGGAGGTCGTTGGGGCCCAGGCCCACGGAGCAGGTCAGGGTCGGCCCGATCCGGGTGGCGATCACGTCCTTCACCTTCCGTCCGAGCGCCAGCGCCTCCGCCTGTTCGGATGGGAGCAGGGCGCAGAGCATCTCGTCGATGGAGCAGACCGCCTTGACCAGCACCACCGACTCGATGGCCTCGATGATGGCGCGATGCAACTCCACGTAAGCCTCATGCCGGGCCGTCACCAGCACCAGCCCGGGGCATTGCCGTCTGGCGTCGCGCACGAAGGTCCCGCGCTTGAGGCCCAGCGCCTTGCCTTCCCGGCTCACGGCGATGAGGCCGGTATGCTCCGAATCGACGGGAATGACGCCTACGGGCCTACCCCGAAGAGCGGGCTGGAGATGCTGCTCGGCACTGGCGAAGAAGGAATCGAAATCCACGTAAAGCCGTTCGAGGCCCGCAGGCTTGCGCATCGCCGCTCATCCGCTCTCTGTTGTTGTGAACAAATCAAGAACGTGAGCTTGAGCGGGAGTCGAGCGCCCGGCCTGTGGATAACGGGGATTGGCGGGAGTCATCGACTCAATTTCCGTTGGGGAACCAACGGGCTGGAATCCCGTTCTTGTTTGAGAACAGAAAGGGAACAATAGGAGTCCGCCATGACAGCGCGCACGAAAACATCCTCTGACGCCCGGCACAACCGTAAGGACCAGAACGAGGTCCGGAATCCGAAGGCCGATCCGGATGCCGCCGGTAACCGGATCAAGGATCCGGAGGAGTGGGTGACCGGACACGAGCCCATGACCGGCGCCCAGGCGTCCTATCTCAAAACCCTGTCCGAGCAGGCGCACGATTCCGATGCCTACGACCCCGATCTGGACAAGGCTGAGGCGTCCAAACGGATCGATCACCTGAAGCAAGAGCGGGAACAGTAACCGCCTCCGCTCTCGCTGCTCCGGGACCGCCGAAATCGTCTGGGGAGCCGTCTCCGGAATCGGCGGCCCGGATCTTTTGCAGGGCCTTCACCATCCCTACATATGCTCTTAGAGCATTGTTTGCTCCAAGGGATGGAAATCAAAACGATGATGAATTTTGCCTCTCGCCGAAGCCGCGTGATGATCGCCATGGCGGCGGCTCTGATCTTTGCCGGCAGCGCGGCTGAGGCCCGCATGGGCCGGGGAGGGGGCTTCGGTTCGCGCGGCGCGCGCACCTGGAGCGCGCCTCCGAGCACGCGGACCGCGCCGGAGGCGGCTCCGATCCAGCGTTCGCAGGTGCCGAACCAGGGTCCGACGATGAACCGTCCGGGTACGCCTGCCCCGAACGTCGCGCAGCCGCGCCGCTTCGGCTTCGGCACGGGCCTCATGGCCGGCCTCCTCGGCGCGGGCCTTTTGGGCCTTCTGATGGGCAACGGCTTCTTCGGCGGCCTCGCGGGCTTCGCCTCGGTGCTGGGCCTCCTGCTCCAGATCGGCCTGATCGTGCTGCTCGTCTCCTTCGCGATGAAGTGGTTCCGCAGGCGTCAGCAGCCGGCCTATGGCATGGGCCAAGGCCATGCTCGCTCCATGGGCGGCAGCGTGCCGCCGGCCGGCGGACGACCTTCGACGACGGCTCCCATGATGGGCGGTCTCGGCGGAGGCGGCGCTCTTGGCGGGCTCGGCGGCCTGTCGCAGCGTCGGCAGCAGCCCCGCCCCGGCGTGCGGGACGAAATCGGCATCGGCGAGAAGGACTATGCCGACTTCGAGCGGACGCTGGTCGAG
Organism: Microvirga roseola; assembly: GCF_020866965.1. Taxonomy (GTDB): domain Bacteria; phylum Pseudomonadota; class Alphaproteobacteria; order Rhizobiales; family Beijerinckiaceae; genus Microvirga; species Microvirga roseola. The sequence goes on along the minus strand of NZ_JAJATX010000011.1, from coordinate 43,664 downwards.
ATGCAGGACGCCTATTCCCGCGAGGACGTCAGCAAGATCTGGGACATGGCTACCCCTGAAATGGCGGGCTACATCCAGGAGGAGTTGAACGAGAATGCCGGGAACGGCGTCGTCAACAAGCTCTCCAATGTGCGTCTGCTCCAGGGGGACCTGGCGGAAGCCTGGCGCGAGAACCACACGGATTACGCCACCGTCGCGATGCGCTATTCGCTGACCGACGCGATGGTCGAGAAGGCGACGGGACGCGTCGTCGAGGGCGATCTGTCCCGTCCGGTGGAGGCGACCGAGATCTGGACCTTCCGTCGCGAGCACGGCGGCCCCTGGAAGCTCTCGGCGATCCAGCAGGCCTAAATCTGCCCAGCGCACAGTCGAAAGCGAAAGCGGCCGGTGAAAACCGGCC
>NZ_JAJATX010000011.1:0-43183 GCF_020866965.1 Microvirga roseola | reverse complement strand
CCAACGCGGCCGGTGAAAACCGGCCGCTTTTTTATCGGGTGAACGAGGCCGTTACTCAGCCGCCTGCCGTCGATTGGCGTGGGAGCCCTCGCGAACCTCCTCGACGATCTTGCTCACGAACGCATCCAGGTCGCCGGGATTGCGGCTGGTGATGAGGCCCTGGTCCACCATCACCGTCTCATCTCGCCATTGGCCGCCCGCATTGATCACGTCGGTCTTGATCGAGTGATACGAGGTGCAGCTCTTGCCCTTGATCAGGCCTGCCTCCACCAGAAGCCAGGGCGCGTGGCAGATGGCAGCCACCACCTTGCCCGAGGAGTAGAAGGTTCTGAGGATCTCGACGGCCTTCTTCTCGACCCGCAGCTTGTCCGGATTGATCTGCCCGCCGGGGAGCACGAGCGCATCGTAGTCCGCCGGATCGACAGTCTCGATGTCCTTGTCGACCGGAACCGACTGGCCCCAGTCCTTCTCGTCCCAGCCGCGGATCTCGCCGGATGACAGACGCGATTGCGGCGCAGCGACATGAACCATCGCGCCGGCATCCTTGAGTTTCTTCAGCGGAACCATCAGCTCCGATTGCTCGAAGCCGTCCGTGGCCATGATGAGGATCTTGGCCTGTGCGATATCAGGCATGGCGCTCTCCATTGTCGTTGGGGACAGACACGGGAACGGGCGGGAAGGCAGCGGGTTCCGGGACCTTCCGTCGCCGGAACCCCGTCCGCATGGGCCTGTTGACCCTCGAACGGAACAACGGATGAGGAAGAGGTATGGTCAATCCTGGACAGCCGACGAATGAGCCGCTGCCGGGTGGTAACGTCCCCAGTGAAGTGCCGCCGGGCCGGGCCCCCGACGAGAAGCCGGATATCGGCCCAACCGGGCCGCGCACACCCTATCCGGTCAACGATCCGGGGATCACCGATCCCAAGGGACCGGGCTCCGAGCCCGATTACCTGCCGGGCAATCCGACCGATCCGGGCACGCGCTACTGACCGGGCCGTTCGCGCGACAGCGGCCGGCTCAAATTTCCAGAATGGCGTAGGGCTTGCCTGTCGGCTTCTCGATGTGGTGGGCGACGTTGTAGACCGGCTGCCCGCCGGGCGTGCGGCCCTCGAAACGGCCGCGATGGGCGTGGCCATGCACGATGGCGCTGACCTGGAAGCGGTCGATGGTTTCCGCCAGGCGCGACGATCCGAGAAAGGGATAGATCTCCAGCGGCTCGCTCTCGATGGTGTCGACTACCGGCGCATAATGCAGGATGACGACGGAGCGCTTGGACCGCACCTGACGCATGGCGTTCTCAAGCCGCAGCGCTTCGTTCATGGTCTCGCTGACGAACTGCTTCATGGCAGGCTCGCCGAAGGAACCGAGCATGCGCCGACCGAAGCCGCCTGCAAATCCCTTCACGCCGACGAAACCGACCCCGTCGATCTCGACGGACTGGCCGTCGAGCACCTTCATGCCCGCGCCGCGCAGGATATGCATCACCTCCTCCGCGCAACCGCATTCGTAGTCGTGATTGCCGAGCACGCCGATAATCGGGATCGAGCAGGCCTTGATGTCCTGCGCCAGGAGCTCCGCTTCCTTCGGCTTTCCGAGATCCGTCAGATCGCCCGCCAGCACCAGGACATCCGCTTCCTTGGAAATCTCTGCGAACAGATCGCGATAGGACGTTCCGTTGTCCTCCCGAACGTGGAGGTCCGCCATTGCGGCGACCCTCATGGGTTTCGTCGTTTCGTCAGTCATTCCGCCATTCACCCTCTCCGCCCACATCGGCGAAGCCCCACTCCTTCACATCGATTTCGTAATCCACTCGGGAGAACATGCGCCCGCGGCAGACCTTCATCTGCGGCGGCGGCAGGCTGAGCTGCTTCGAGAGGCGGTCGAGCAGCTCCTCCATGATCCAGTGCGGAACCTTGTTTCTCTCGGAAGGATAGATCCAGCGGAAGTTGAGCAGGTGCATGAGCAGCACCTCCCAATGCACTTCCATGTAGGCCAGCAGGCGATGCCAGTCGATCTGGTCATGCGCCTTGAGAATCGTGTGCGCTACGTCGGCGCCGTCATAGCGATGGCGCAGCTGGATGAAGCATTTCGACCAGACGAGTTCCGTCGGTCCGACGATATGCACGGGCGTGCCGAAAACCTCGATCTGCCGGGAATCCTCGAACCACGGGTCGCCGATCGGCATCGTGCCGTTCGAGGATGCGAAGATCACGTCGAAGAAGTATTGGCCCTTGAAGACCTTGCCGAGCCAGCGGTCGTCCTCGATCTCCACCGAGTAGCCGATGTTCTTGAAGTGCGACAGGACCCGCGTGTAGTCGCCGGCCTTGCAGAAGATGTCGAGATCCTTCGTCGGGCGCGTGATGCCCGTATAGGCCGAGATGGCGTAGGTGCCGGCCAGCAGGAAGGGAAGCCCGAGCTGGTTCAGTTCCCGCAAGGCCTCGGCATAGAACGCCTCGGACTCCGGGTACTTGAGCGTCGGCTCGGCCTTGGCGTCCATGTTCGGCGCGCTGGCATAGGCGGAGGAGGTGAATTCTGGATCGTGAGCAGCCATCGACCTTGTCCGAAGCGTGGCCAGCCATGGCCCGCGTTCGACAACCGAATGGCGGTGGTGAAGTTCCGCAGCGGCTCAGCTTGACGCTTCTAAACCCGCATCGGCCGTTTCGCCGGTGTGCTGGCGGAGGGCGCGCCGAAGCCGAGGCTAAGGGAGGTCCAGAGCGGCAGCGCATCCGCCTCGAAGCTTTCGATGCGCCGGCGGATTTCGGCGAGGTTCTCCGCCTCCGTCGTCAAAGGCTTGCCGTCCTTCATCATTCTTTGTCCCGCTTTCGACAGGGCGTTCCAGACGAAGCGCGCCCCGTCCTGCTCCTGGTCGTGGCGGGCGAGCCAGATCAACTGGCTGATCCGATCGGCGGCGATGCCGCCGCCCGTGACCGGCGACGCGAAATGCGAGAACTTCTGCTCATGGCGGGCATGCTCCGCGACGGCGCGGTTGAAGAGATCCGTCTGGAGCTTGCGTTCCGCAAAACCGCTCTCCGGCAGGCAGGGCTGGCACGTGCCCTGCGCCATCAGGAAGGTGAGCGCCTGCATCACCCGGCCCAGGCCGAGCTTGGCGAGAGCGGGATCGCCCATCATGTCGCGAAGCTTACGCGGGCCACGGCTCATGGCCGCAATGACCGGGTCATAGATCTCGGGCTGGAGATTGACCTTGTAGCGCATTCCCTGAACCTGCCGCGGCACGTCGGCGGCCTTGCGGGTAAGGACGAAGCGCGTCTTGAGCCAGGCGTCCTGAACGGCGCCCTTTGCGAGCGGCATCGGGCCCTTGGCGAAGATATCCCGCCTGAACTGCTGATCCACGATGTGGTCGCGCACCATCTGCCTCAGGGCGACGTTGTCGATCTCCGAGAGGAGCTTTCTCTGGTCCTGGGTCAGGTTGATCGTGTCGAGCGTCTCCATCGCATGGGCCGAACCCAGGTGAGCTTGGCCTCCGAGAGTTCCTGCGCCAGGTCGGGGAAATAGAAGGGCAGCGATTCCACGTTGAAGTATTCGTGGGCGATGTAGTTGCGGTTCTTGGTCCTGAGGCCCTCGAGCCGCGCGGCCACCTTCGGGTTGCTGGCGAAATAGCGCGCATCCACATGGCCTAGTTGCGCCGCGAAATCGAGCGCTGCCGGAATGCGCGAGAGAAGGGGTTTCGACGTGCCCTGCGCGGCGACATGCTCCAGCAGTATGCGCCGCAGCGGCATGACGGAGGCCCAGCCGGGCATTGCGTTGTAGGAGATGTAGACGATGCCGCCCGGCTTCAGCTTGCGGGTGATGAAGTCGACGATGGTGCGGCGATTTTCCGATGAGATCCAGCTGTAGATCCCGTGCAGGCACACGAAGTCGAAATCGGGAAGATCCTTGCGCTCGAGATAGTCCGCAGAGCTGTCGTCGGAGAAATGCACGTTCCGAAGGCGCGCAGCCTGCGCCAGCGCCTGCGCTCCAGCGATGTGGCTGGGATTGAAGTCGGTGGCGTAGAACTGGATGTGCGGGTTTGCCGCCGCCAGGAGGTTCGTGGAGAAGCCCTGGCCGCATCCGAGCTCGCAATAGGCGAGCGGCTCGGTCTGAAGCCCCGGAGCCCGCACGTTCTGCAGCAGCGCGCCGAAGGAGAGAAGGCTCGGCGTCAGCTCCTGGTAGAAGCCGTGCGTGTAATCCACCTCGACGACGTAGCCCGACGACCATTCGGCCATGGCAATCCCCAGTCCTGCCCCGGAATGCCTCCGGCATCGGGCGGATCATGTATAGCAAAACGTTATAAAGAATCAAAGGGGCGCGGGGCCGCAGCCCCTCAATGGCCGCCGGCCGAGGTCCGCACGTCCCTCGGGCTGCTCAGGATCTCCAGCAGGCTGTTGGCGATATGGCGCGCCTCGTCGTCCTTCAGGCGCAGCATGAAGGGGGGATACATGCCAGCCTGCAGCGCGACCACGGCCATGCCGTTCTCGTCCATGCCGACGTCGATGGTGGACGAGGTCACGTCCAGCATCTCCTCCTGGAACTCCTCGCCTTCAGCCGCGGTCTGGTCGGTGCTTTCGCCGATGGCCGTCAGGAGCTGACTCAACGCCTTCACGAGCGACCGGGCGGCGTGGGGATCCATGACCACCGCCGTCGATTGCTCGCCCTTCTGGAATGCGAGCTGAATGTTGTCGCCTTCGAGGGTGACGGAAATTCCTGCCATAGTCGTCCTCAATCCTTCCCGCCACATATGGGGTCCCGCGCGGCGAGGGAAAGGCGAGGGTTTGATAGGACACCTGCGCCCCCGACCCAAGGGGAGGCTGCGCAGGGCAACGGGCGGCGGCGGCTTTTCAGGGGAAAAGTCCCGGGGCGCTCCCTAGGGAAGCGCCCCGGGCGCCGCAGGGGTCAGGTGCCCGACGTGCTGCTCGTGCGCCGGCGGGTGGTCCGGGTGCCGAGATCCGGCGTCTCCGTGGTGCCCGCGCCCGCAGCGCCCGCGCCGGACATCGCGGAGCCCGCGATGCCCGCATCCGCCGGCTGCTGGATGCGCAGGTTGTTCTGCACATGGGTCACGCCGGAGACGGAATCCGCCAGGTCTTCCGCGTGCCGCTTCTCGAAGCGGCTGTTGACGGTGCCGTTGAGCGTCACCTCCCGGTTCGACACGCTCACCTCGATCTCGGAGGCGTCGAGATGGGGATCGTCGGTCAGGCGGTCGTTCACGTCCTCCTGGATGCGCTCGTCGGAGCGCTGATAGCCCTTCGGTCCCCGCCCGCGATGGCGGAACTCGCCGACCTGCATGTCCTGCTCGCGGCGGCGCTCCGCGCGGGGATCGCCGAGCCAGGCCCGCAGCTCGTCGCCGGCGCGCTCGAAGAAGCCCCGGTCCTCCTCGCTGTAATCGCGCGAGCCGCGGCCGAAATAGCCGGTCTCGTAGCGGTCCCGGTCGCGGTCGGAGCCGTAGCTGCCCTGCTCGCGGCTGCGGTCGTAAGAAGACCAGCCGGGACGCGGATAGCCCCAGTCGGCGCCGCGGTCGGGGTCCTCGCCCACCACGTCGCGCCAGTCGCGGGTGGAGCCGCCGGTGCCGTAGCCGGCGGAATCGCCGAAATCGCGCTCGCGGCGGCGGCCGTAATCCGAGCCGCGATCCATGACGTAGCGGTCATCCTCGCCAGAGCGGCCCTCGCCGCCGTAGCGCCGGTCCGAGCCGCGGTCGTAGCCGGATGTCCGGTTGCCGAAGCCTCGGCGGGCGATGTAGCCGTCCTCGTCGCGGTCGCGGTAGTGATCCCGATCGGTGCGGTAGCGGTCATCGGCCATGGGAGCGCTCCTCGTGGTCTGGAGAATGGGGCCGCATGCCTTGCGCGGCCCTGCGTCAGCGAAACGAGAACCTGCGGAGGACTGTTCCTCCGAAGCCGTCGGACTTGCAGCGTCGCTGCTTTTTCCATGGCCACGCTCGAACGGGTTTCGGGCGCCCGCATTAGAGCCTTGAGACCCATGAGCGGACAGCCGGAGCGAGAGACGCCGATGACGAAAGCCCTTTCCGACCTGAGCGACGAGGCGCTGGCGGTCTTCGCCTTCGCGGCCTATCACCAGCTGACCAGCGGCCAGGCCGTGCGCAGCGTCGTGCAGCGCGACGGGGTGGGCCACAAGGCCAGCGACAAGGCCGTTGCGGAGCTGCGCGAGCGGGGCCTCATCCAGGCCGACGGGCAGGAGATCGTCTTCACCAACAAGGGCGAGGAGGCCCTCCAGGCGGTCATCGACGGCATCCGCAACGCGAGAGGGTTAGCCTAAGAGGCTTAAGGCTCCGCGCCTTGCATTTGCCCCATCCATACCCTACCTATCCCTCATCGACATTTGGCCGGACGACTGGGCTACCCGCTTTGGCACTGCCGGGCGCACGTTCTCTCTCTACCAATATCGACTAACGGGCGATTGCTTCGGCCCCGCCCACGTGCAAACGACAGTGAAAGGATTTCCCATGGAACAGGGAACCGTGAAGTGGTACAATGAAACCAAGGGTTATGGTTTCATCCAGCCCGACAACGGTGGCAAGGACATCTTCGTCCACGCCACCGCTCTTGAGCGTGCCGGCATGCGCGGCCTGCGCGAAGGTCAGAAGATCTCCTACGAGCTTCAGACCGATCAGCGCACCGGCCGCACTTCTGCAGTCAACCTGCAGAATGCGTAAGGTTTGATACAAGAGGACGTGCCTGGCACGTCCTCTTGTCTATCGGCCGTTCCGCTTGAGGGGCGGCTTTTTTGTTATGGGAAAGGCTTTGCATGGCAAAGGAAGAACTGATCACTTTCGAAGGTCTGGTGACCGAAATTCTGCCCGATGCGCGCTACCGCGTGCAGCTCGACAATGGCCATGAGGTCATTGCCTACACTGCCGGCAAGATGAAGAAGAACCGCATCAAAACGCTCGCCGGCGACCGCGTCACCGTGGAGATGTCTCCTTACGACCTCGAAAAAGGACGCCTGATCTTCCGCCACAAGGATTCCGGCGCGGGCTCCGGTCCCCGGCCTCCGCAGCGCGGCAATCAGCAGTTCCGCCGTCGCTGATAAATTGAGCGACCCGCTGTTCGTGGATGAGCGGATCGCTTCGGTGCAGGGCCTCGCGGAGGCCCTTTTCGATTTGGGGGCACCCGGCCGGTCTCGGCCGGGCCCGTGTCACGCCACAGCGTGCATGATCGAGAGCGTGACCCGGTCCGGGCCGATATCCTCGTCCATATCCTCGAAATGCATGAGCTCGGCCAGGCGGTTGCGCGCCCGGTTCACGCGGCTCTTGATGGTGCCCACCGCGCAGCCGCAGATTTCCGCCGCCTGCTCGTAGGAGAAGCCCGAGGCACCCACCAGCAGCAGCGCCTCGCGCTGGTCGTGGGGCAGGCGCGCCAGCGCCTTCTGCAGGTCCTCGAAATCGAGATGCGGCATCTGATCGGGCTGGACCGAGAGGGTCGCCGCGTATTTCCCGTCCGCATCCTCCACCTCGCGGCGGCGCTTGCGGTATTCCGAATGGAAGAGGTTGCGCAGGATGGTGAAGAGCCAGGCCTGCATGTTGGTGCCGGGCTGAAAGCGCTCGATATTGGCAATCGCGCGCATCAGCGTCTCCTGCACGAGATCGTCCGCCCGGTCCACGTTGTTGGTCAGCGAAATGGCGAAGGCGCGCAGGTTCGGCGTGGCCTTGAGCATGGAATCGCGAAGGTCGGTGTCGATGCTCATGATTGCTGCTTCTCCGGCTTTCCGTTTCCGTCGTCGTTGAGGCGGTTGATAATCTCGATGAACCGGTCCGGGACCGGCTGCTCGCCGAGCGCCAGCGATTCATAGAACTGCCGCAGGCGCTGGCCGATCTGCGCCTGGACCGAGCGGCTGAGCGCCGGGGAGGATGACTTTCTGAGGCCCGGAATGGGCTCTGGATCGTGGTGGGGCATAGGTCTCGGGTGCTTCGTTTTCATTGGGTCTTCCAGGTCCATGGGATGTCGCGACCGTGCAGTGGGGTCGCGCTCATGGCGGCGCCCAATCGCCGAAGGACCAACGCCAAGCCGTGATCTTCGTTCCGCGCCTCCGGCGAAGCTTCCACAGGCTCGTGCGGGATCGCACCGGCCCCCCGACGGCCCGGACGGGAACTTAATCCTGACGGCTACGGTTGTTGGCGCAGGTTGAGTTTTCAAAAGGAAAGGCAGTTGGTCCCGGAGGCCCGGGAGCTGCGCGTCACGCGCGGCCACGGAGGCGGGGACCGCACGACAGACCCATGGCGATCAGCACCATTCTCCTCATCATCGTGATCCTGCCCCTCATCGGAGCCGTCCCCGCCTGGCCCTACAGCCGCAGCTGGGGCTACGGCCCCAGCGGCCTCATCGGCCTCGTCCTCATGATCCTGCTGATCCTGCTGCTGATGGGGCGGTTGTGAGGGCTATGGCTTAGACGAGACAGGAGGTGTAAGTGGCCCTTAGGAGGGGGCGCTCAACGCTTCGGGGCTCATCAACCCTCACAATCTCTTCTCAAACCAGTGATGCGCATAAGGCTCCGCGTTGAAGGGCGCGACCTCCTGGTAGCCTTTGCGGTGGTAGAGGGCCTGGGCCTCGGTCAGGGTCCGGTTGGTTTCCAGGCGCAGGCGCCTCAAACCCGTCTCCCGCGCCTGGGTTTCGAGCCATTCCAGCACCCGTGAGGCGATCCCGAGGCCCCGGGCGGAGGGGGCGATCCACATCCGCTTGACCTCGCCCGTGATCCCGTCGCCCACCTTCAGCGCCCCGCACCCCACCGGCTCCCCGTCGAGCCAGGCGACGACGAAGTATCCGGCGGGCGGCGTCATCTCCGCATCCGTAGCGGAGTTGCTCCGGCCCGGATCGAACCCGGTCTCGAAGCGCCGGGCGAGTTCCCCGAAATACCGGTCCAGGCAGAACCGCGCCGTAGGGGTCTGGGGCGCTTCCAGCCGCAGCTCCACCGCGCCCGCCTTCAGCAGCCGCTCGACCTCGGCCATGGCCGCGACCAGCCGCTCCCGCCGGGCGGGATCGAGGGGCGTCAGGAAGGAGGCGGCGAGCTCGTCGGAGAGCGCATCGTAGGTCGCCCGCTCTGCGCGGCCTTTCTCCGTCAGCACCGCCCGCCGGACCCGCCCGTCGCCCGTGCGGTTCTCGGTCCGCACCAGCCCCTGCGCCTCGAGCGCACGCAGCAGGCGGCTGACATAGCCGGAATCGAGCCGCAGGCGTTCGCGCAAGGCTCGCACCTCGATCCCGTCCGGCCCGATCTCGTGCAGAAGCCGCGCCTGCCCCAGCGGCCGCCCGCGCCGGAGATAGCTCCCCTCCAGCGCCCCCACATGCTGCGTGACGGCGCGATTGAACCGCCGAACCTGCGCGACTTGGCTCTCATCCATTCTCTGACTTTAGTCAGATAAGCCTTCCGGTGCAAGCAGGCAGGCGGGCGGATATCCCGCCTGGGACGGAGATGGATGGGGGAAGGTTCGGTCAGACCACGAGGAAGTCGGTTGCCTTCAGTGAGAAGCCCTTGTCCAGTATGGCGAAGGTCACCTTGCTCAAGGGGCCGGAGCCGTCCGGGTCGAAATGGAGGGCGCCGGTCTTCTTGTTGTAGACGATGCGGTCGGTGCTATCGTGAGCCTTGGTACCTGACCAGAACGCACTCCTGGCGAGTTCGCCCTTGGCGCCAATCTCCTTGAAAGCCGACCGATGGAGACGGATCAAATCCTCTCCCCTGGTGAAATCCGTGATGCGGTCGAACTTCGACGGCACCGGTTCTATGTCGAGCGCGAATCCGTCCTCGCCGCTGCCGCCGGTGAGGGTGTCCTTGCCCATGCCGCCATTGAGGAGATCGTTCCCGCTGCCGCCAATCAGCTTATCCGAGCCCGTCTCGCCGAAGATCCTGTCGCTGCCGGTGAAGCCGCTGAGCGTATCGCCGGAGGAACTGCCATGCATGGTGTCGCCGCGAGCGAAGAAGGTCTGTGGGATCTCAAGATTGCTCTTGTGCTTCCAGGTAAAGTATTTGGGCGCGGAGACGGAGATGCCCGAGATCGAGCACAGGAGATTGTCGTTCTTGTGCATCGCTATGCTGTTGATGGTGCCGCCGGTGATCGGTTGCCACGGCTCTGCCTTGATGCCTGTTCCATAGAGAACGGTTTGGTCTCTCCCGATCGTCCTGATCTGCCACTTGGTGAATGTCACGACGGTGGCTGTGACCGAGTCCAAGAAGGGATGCTTTGAGGTATCAACCCGGGAATAGGCAGTAAGTTTGGCCACGGCAGTATCCGATCAGTGAGCGTCACGCGCTGAAAGACTGGCGATTACCGCCGATGGTCTTTCGGCAGATACTCCCTGAATTGAGGGGATTGGCCGAAAAAGCTCTGTTACGCCCCGAGACGCGGTGTCTCAGGAACTGCCTCACCGCCCCTTGCGTCCCTTGTATTTCGGCTTCTGCCCCGCGAAGCCCTGTGTCGAGCGTCCCGCCGGGCGTTCGCGGAAGTTGAGCGGGACCTCGCGGTCGGTGCCGGGGCCCATCTCGTCGAGGCCGGGCTTGCGGATGCGGGTGCCCTCGTCCGAGCGGCCCTTGCCGAGGGGGCCGTAGGTCTCGGAATCCCCGTCCCCGGCGCTGGCGCCGTCGGGCGAGGAGGGGAGGCCCTTCGGGGGCAGGTTGGCGTTGCGGCCGTACTTGCGCGCGCCGCCATACTTGCCCGCCTCCTTCTCCACGTCGCCCTGGCGGGCGAGCGGATCGTCGCTGATGGCGAGCTCCGTCGCCTGCAGGCGCTTGAGCTCGTCGCGCAGCCGCGCGGCCTCCTCGAATTCGAGGTTGGCCGCCGCCTCGCGCATGCGCTTTTCCATGTCGGCGATGACGGCCTTGAGGTTGTGGCCTACGGTCTTCTCGGCGAGACCCTTGTCGACGGAGACGTGGTCGCGCTCGTAGACGCTCTCCAGGATGTCGGCGATGTTGCGCTTCACGCTTTGCGGCGTGATGCCGTGCTCGGCGTTGTAGGCGAGCTGCTTCTCGCGGCGGCGGTTGGTCTCCGCGATCGCGCGCTCCATGGAGCCGGTGATCTTGTCGGCATAGAGGATGGCCTTGCCTTCCACGTTGCGCGCCGCGCGGCCGATGGTCTGGATCAGCGAGGTCTCGGAGCGCAGGAAGCCTTCCTTGTCCGCATCGAGAATGGCCACCAGCGCGCATTCCGGAATGTCGAGGCCCTCGCGCAGGAGGTTGATGCCGATCAGCACGTCGAAGGCGCCGAGGCGAAGATCGCGGATGATCTCGATGCGCTCCAGCGTGTCGATGTCCGAATGCATGTAGCGCACGCGAATGCCGTTCTCGTGCATGTATTCCGTGAGGTCCTCGGCCATGCGCTTGGTCAGCGTGGTGACGAGCGCGCGGTATCCGTTTGCGGCGAGTTCCTTCACCTCGTGCACAAGATCGTCCACCTGGCTGCGCGCCGGGCGGATCTCCACCACCGGGTCGACGAGGCCGGTGGGGCGGATGACCTGCTCCACGAACACGCCGCCGGTCTGCTCCATCTCCCATTTCGCGGGCGTGGCCGATACGTGCACCGATTGCGGGCGCATGGCATCCCATTCCTCGAAGCGCAGGGGGCGGTTGTCGAGGCACGAGGGCAGGCGGAAGCCGTATTCGGCGAGCGTCGCCTTGCGCCGGAAGTCGCCGCGATACATGCCGCCGATCTGCGGCACGGTCACGTGGCTCTCGTCGGTGAAGACGATGGCGTTGTCGGGAAGGTATTCGAACAGGGTCGGCGGCGGCTCGCCGGGCTTGCGGCCGGTGAGATAGCGCGAATAGTTCTCGATGCCGTTGCACACGCCCGTGGCCTCGATCATCTCGAGGTCGAACTGCGTGCGCTGTTCGAGGCGCTGCGCCTCCAGCAGGCGGCCCATGCGGATGAGCTCCTGCAGGCGGTGCTGCAGCTCTTCCTGAATGCCTTTGACGGCCTGCTGCAGGGTCGGGCGCGGCGTCACGTAGTGCGAGTTGGCGTAGACCTTCACGAAGGAGAGGTCGTTGGTCTTCTTGCCGGTGAGCGGATCGAACTCGACGATGCTCTCGATCTCGTCGCCGAAGAGGCCGATGCGCCAGGCGCGATCCTCCAAGTGGGCCGGGAAGAGTTCGATCACGTCGCCGCGCACGCGAAAGGTGCCGCGGGCGAAATCGCTCTGGATGCGCTTGTACTGCAGGGCCACGAGATCCGCGATGAGCTGGCGCTGCTCGATGCGCTCGCCCACCTTCACGGAGAAGGTCATGGCGGTATAGGTCTCGACCGAGCCGATACCGTAGATGCACGATACCGAGGCCACGATGATCACGTCGTCGCGCTCCAAAAGCGCACGCGTCGCCGAGTGGCGCATGCGGTCGATCTGCTCGTTGATCGAGGACTCCTTCTCGATGAAGGTGTCCGAGCGCGGCACATAGGCTTCCGGCTGGTAGTAGTCGTAATACGAGACGAAATATTCCACCGCGTTGTCGGGGAAGAACGACTTGAACTCGCCGTAGAGCTGCGCGGCGAGCGTCTTGTTCGGCGCGAGGATGAGGGCGGGGTGCTGCGTCTCCTCGATCACCTTGGCCATGGTGAAGGTCTTGCCCGAACCCGTCACGCCGAGCAGCACCTGGTCGCGCTCGGCTCGGCGCACGCCGTCCACCAGCTCGCGGATCGCGTTCGGCTGGTCGCCGGCGGGCTGGAAGTCGGACTTGATCCTGAACGGAATGCCGCCTTCCGACTTCTCGGGCCGGGGCGGGCGGTGCGGCACCCAGGGCTTGCCGTCCTTGAAGCGCGGATCGCCCTCCGTGAGCAGCCGCGTCAGCGCATCGACCGTGGCCGAGACGCCGGAGACGCCGTCGACCGCGCTGTCCTCGCCCAGATCCCGCGCCACGTCCGGCCCGTCATCGGGACCCTTGAGGCCCAGCTTCTTGGCGAGCGCCGGGTCCACATCCGCCACGTCGCCGTGGATGAAGCTTTCCTGCGCCCGTTCGGCGAATCCCTCGGCCGCCTTCCGCTCCCGGTTGACCGCCGGGTTGAGGAGGTCGGCGAGGTAGGGATCCAGTGGCTTCAGCTCGGGCTTGGACGCCTTCCCGGTGGAAAGCTTGGGCTTTTTGGGTGATTTGGCCATGGAACGAATATGGTACAAACGGCCGGGGAATGGAAGGGCTGTGCGCTGCCGCTCCCCTTCTCAGGCCGTGGGCTTTTGCGTCTCGCCCCGGCCCCGCATCGCCTTGGTGAGAGGGGTTGCGGCGAGGTGCGCCAGGAGGATGATGACGGCTCCGAGGACGAGGCCGAAGACGCCCGCGGCTGCCGCGGAGACCAGCCATTCGAGGGTGCCCCCGAGAGCCGGGACCGCGTGGGCCGCAATCTCCGCCGCGTCGTGGACGGCGTGCGCCAGGCCCCCGAGGCCGTATTCCTCCAGCTCGTGCAGGATGATGCCGCCGCCGACCCAGACCATGGCGGCGGTGCCCACGATGCCGAGGATCTTCAGCAGCACCGGCATGCCCCTCACCAATCCGCGCCCGAAGGCCTTCGTGAGGGGGGAGAGCGTCCGGTCGGCGCCGGAGGGTGGCCTGCCCGGGGCGGCCCGGCCGAGGAGGCGCGAGACGGGGCGGTTGCTGGCGGCCATGGCGACGCCCGCATCGTCGGCCTTCACGATCAGCGCCACGCCGCCATAGACCAGGGCGGTGATGCCGATGCCCACCACGGCGAGCACCAGGGCCTGCATCCAGAAGGTCGCCGTGGGCACGGTGGCCAGCGTGATCGCCATGATCTCGGCGGAGAGGATGAAGTCGGTCTTGATCGCCCCGCTCACCTTCTCGTCCTCGACGCTCTGCGCCGTCGGGATCGCCGCGCTGACCTGCGCCTCGTGGTGCTGGGCATGATGCGGAAACAGCGCCTCGAACACCTTCTCCGAACCTTCGTAGCAGAGACAGGCCCCGCCGAGCATGAGCAGCGGCGTGATCGCCCAGGGGGCGGCGAGGCTCAGCACAAGTGCGGCCGGCAGAAGGTAGAGCAGCTTGTTCCTGAGCGAGCCCACCGCGATCTTGCCGACGATGGGCAGTTCCCGCGAGGCGGCGAAGCCGACCACGTAGCGCGGCGTCACGGCGGCGTCGTCGATCACGACGCCCGCCGCCTTCGCCCCCGCCTTGGCGGCCTGCGCCGTCACGTCGTCCAGCGAGGCCGCCGCGACCTTGGCGAGGCCCGCGATGTCGTCCAGCAACGCGATCAGGCCGATGCTCATGAGTGCTCCCGTCGAATTTGTCTGGTGCAGAGCTACAGGGTTGCTCCCGGTCCTGACAACGTCTGGGGATGGGTTTGGGTGCTATGTCCACCGTCATCCGGCCGTCATACGACTGGCGCATGACGGCCCCGCTGACCTCAACGTCCTAGCGGGGATACAATGCACCGTTCTCTCACCATCGGCTCGCTTGCCGCCCTTCTCCTCTCCGGCACGGCGCTCGGCGCCTCCGCGGCGGAATATTTCGACCGCATCGCCAGCTTCCCGATCACCGCCAACCTTCCGGCGGATGCGGACCAGAAGGGCGAGACGGTCGCCGAGATCATCTCCGCGAGCGAGGACGGCAAGCTCCTGGTCTATACGGACAGCCCGCGCAATGCGCTGGGCTTCATCGACATCGCCGATGCCGCGCAGCCGAAGCCTTCCGGCATGCTGGCGCTCGGCGGCGAGCCTACTTCCGTGAAGGTTCTGGGCGGCAAGGCCCTGGTCGCCGTCAACACCTCCGAGAGCTATGCCAAGCCTTCGGGCAAGCTGGTGCTCGTCGATCTCGCGACCCGCAAGATCGCCGGCGAATGCGCGCTGCCGGGCCAGCCGGATTCGATTGCCGCCCATGCGGGCGTGCTCGCCATCGCCATCGAGAACGAGCGCGACGAGGACCTGAACGACGGCGCGCTTCCGCAGATGCCCGCAGGGTCGCTGGTCGTTGCGCCGCTCAAGGGCGAGGCTGTCGATTGCGCGAGCCTCAAGACCGTCGACCTCACCGGCCTCGCCGCCACCGCGGGCGAGGATCCGGAACCTGAATTCGTGGACGTCTCCTCCGAGGGCAAGATTGTCGTGACCCTGCAGGAGAACAACCACATCGCCGTGGTCGATGGACGGACCGGCAAGGTCGAGGCGCATTTCTCCGCAGGCCAGACCGACCTGAAGAACATCGACACGAAGAAGGACGGCAGGATCGCACTGACCGACTCGCAGAGCGGCGTCCTGCGCGAGCCCGATGCGGTCCACTGGATCGACGCGAACCGCTTCGTGACCGCCAACGAGGGCGACTGGAAGGGTGGCGCGCGCGGCTTCACCATCTTCAACAAGGATGGCTCCGTCGCCTACGAATCCGGCGCGAGCCTGGAGCATGAGATCGTCGCGCTGGGCCACTATCCCGACAAGCGCAACAAGAAGGGCGCGGAGATCGAAGGCATCGAGGTGGCGCGCTTCGGCAACGACAATCTCATCTTCATCGCTTCCGAGCGCGCTTCGGTCGTCGGGGTCTATCGCGATGCAGGCGCCGAGCCGCAGCTTGTGCAGGTTCTGCCGACCGGCGGCGGGCCCGAAGGCCTCCTCGCGATCCCGAGCCGCAACCTCTTCGTCGCCACGAGCGAGGAGGATCTGCACGGCGACGGCGGCGCTGCCCCGCATGTCATGATCTACCAGCGCACTGACCGCGCCGCTCCGGCCTATCCGACGATCCGCTCGCAGAAGAACGCTGAAGGCCTTCCCATCGCCTGGGGTGCGCTCTCGGGCCTTGCCGCCGACAAGGCGCAGGCCGGCAGGCTCCATGCGGTCACGGACAGCTTCTACAGCGGCGCGCCGCGCATCCTCACCATCGACGCCACGCAGAAGCCCGCGCGCATCACCGGCGAAGCCCTGGTGACCCGCAACGGCGCTGCGGCCGAGAAGCTCGATCTGGAAGGCATCGCCGTGGCCTCCGATGGCGGCTTCTGGCTCGCCTCCGAGGGCAACCCTGCGAAGGAGATGAAGAACCTCCTCGTCAAGGTCGATGCGAAGGGCGCGATCCAGGAGGAGATTTCGCTTCCCGCCGATCTCGAGAAGGGCGCGAAGAATTTCGGCCTGGAAGGCGTCACCGTCACCGGCTCGGGCGCGGACGAGATCGTGTGGCTCGCCGTGCAGCGCGAATGGGCGGATGACGGCAAGAGCGTCGTGAAGCTCCTCGCCTACAAGCCCGCGGACAAGAGCTGGGGCGCGGTGCACTACCCGCTCGACAGCACGGAAGTCAGCTGGATCGGGCTGTCCGAGATCACCGCTGCGGGCGACCGCGTCATCATCATCGAGCGCGACAACCAGATCGCCGAAAAGGCGAAGGTGAAGAAGCTCTATGCAGTCTCCATGAGCGACATGAAGCCCGCAGGCCTCGGCGGCGAGCTGCCGCTGGTGAAGAAGACCGAACTGCGCGATCTCATGCCCGACCTGAAGGCTCCGAAGGGCTACGCCCTCGACAAGGTCGAGGGCTTCACGATCGACGCGGCGGGCGACGCCTACATCGTCACCGACAACGACGGCGTCGACGATTCTTCGGGCGAAACGCAGTTCCTCAAGCTCGGCAAGCTCTGAGAGACGCAGTGAGCTGAATGCGAATGAGGGCCGCTCGATGAGCGGCCCTTTTTCGTGGAGGCTTTGAGCGGACCGCCTGTCTCACTCTCGAGAGAGGGAATGGCCATGGCGAATCCACACCCTTCCTGTCGTCCCCGGCGGCTCAAAGAGCCGGGAAGGGGATCCATGGCGGTGCGGGAGAGCGGATTCCCTTCCCCTCCGCTGCGCTTCGGCCGGGAATGATGGGCGCGACAGGAGCTCTCCTCCCTCACAGGCCCCGGGCTTGCCCGGGACCTGCTTGCTCTTGCGCAAGTCGGGCATGAAGGACGCGACCGAAGCCCTCCTCCCCCTTGTGGGGAGGAGTTGGAGGTGGGGGTGCTGGCGCTAAACTGAACAAGCGTGGCGCTCACACCCCCACCCTTGGCCCCTCCCCACAAGGGGGAGGGGAATGGGCGGCTGCCACCCTCGCCGTCATCCCCGGCCTGTTTCGCCCGGCGTCTCCCACAGCCCTCATCCTGAGGAGCGAAGCGTCTCGAAGGACGAGGGCGTCTCCCGTGCGCGCTGGAGCATCCTTCGAGACGCCGCTTCGCGGCTCCTCAGGATGAGGACGGAGGGATGAGGATGGGGGAGGAAGCGGAGAGGCTGGGCCGCGGAATGTTCTCATTTTGTCCTCGACTGTGGGGACAAGCTTTGCTATAACCTGCATCAGATCTGCTCCACGAGGGGCGCGTCTGCTCCACGAGGGGCGCGCTCGCGAGGCGTCGCAAGATGTGGGAGCAGGCACGGTCCTGCGGGAGGGCGATACGCACGCGCTCCCGACGGGAGGCCAGTCGCATCCGGCAACGGGTGATGGACCGCCTAAAAAGCCGTGCGCGAGGGGCCACCCGGCTCTTTCCATCTCACCCATTTCTGAGCCGGACGCCTCTCGCGCGCCCTCAACCTTTCAGGCTCGGAGCCCATCGGCTCCGGGCCCGAAGGTGCTGCTCCAACGCTCTTTGAAAGCCCGTGACATCCCGTGCGGTGTCATCCCGACGGCCCGGGAGGTCCGCCGCACGATGAAGGTTTCGGCGCAGGAGAGCGGCGATCCGGCATTGCTTGCGATTATTGGGAAGCAGCCCCGGAGGGCTGGATGGTCTTCGAGGGCGACATCCGCGCGCCGCCGACCATCTTCATGTCCTGGGCGATGGCGGGGATCGTCAGCGTGACGGCGGGAGCTGCGAGAGCAAGGACAGCAGTCAGGCAGGCGATACGAAGGGTCATGGAATCCATCCCTGATTGGGTTGCGTTGGATCCCGGCGCTCGGCCGGGACCGAAGGTTCAACCTTCAGGGCGGTTACCCTGCATGCGGCGCGGCGGATGCAGGGGCCTTGTTCACGTGAGCGTGAGGATGGGCAGGGCCGTCAGGCCGCGAAGACGGTGGGCCCCTTGAGATAGGCTTCCGTGCGGTCGAACTCGATCTCGACGTCCGGCGCATCCAGCTCGGCGAGCTGCACCAGGGCAGGCTCTTCGGGCAGGGGTTCGGACGCTAACGGGGCATGGGGATCGGCAGCAGGCAGGGCTGTGGAGGCGAGCCTGTTCTCTGCTTCGTCCTCCTGATGTTCGGGGCGACGCGGAATCATGACACATCCTCCTTGTGACCGATGCCGATTCTCGGCGTCATCCGTGTCGCAAATGGGGCGCCGTTGCCGTGTCGGCGATCACGGATTCGTTGCGGCACAAGAATTTTGCGCTACAGGGCGGGAGCTTCGCGAACGGGAGAAACTCGTTGGGATTTGTGGAAGAGGGAAACGTCGGGCTGAGGCATCCGATGCTTCAGACGCAGCTGCGTCCCAGGGCGTTGAGCCCCTCGTCCAGAAGGTCGGCCAGGTTCGGAATGCCGATGAGCCAGTCCGCGGTGGGAAGGGAGCTCGAGGCCTCCCGCTCCTTGGCAAGGCGCACGGCAGCGCCCCATTCCTCGGGCTCCATATCGCCCCGGCCGATGAAGACGAGCGCGATGAGATCCGCCCGCTCGTCGTCATTCAGGCCTGAGATCACGTCGCGAAGCTCCTCCTCCGTTGCGTCATCGGGAGAAGAGGTCAGCGCGTCCAGATTGCCGTCGTCGATGGGGTTCGAGCCCGAGGCCGGATCGGTGGGGCCTTCCTTCACGTCGATGGCCCTGGCGTGGAGAATGATTTCGCAAACCTTGTCGAGCGCGATATCCATGGAGTTCCTCGGACTTTTGTACGGTGCTGTGTCAGGGAAACCCTCAAATCCGGTTTCGGTTCAGCTTCGGCTCAGCTTGCCTCCGATAGAGCATCATCCCACGGCCTGCTCCTGCGACGAAATTCATGAGGCGCAAAGGGGCGAACGTGATAAAGCAGCGCCATCCCCAACAGCGATTCGATCATGTCCGGACTAGAGATCCTCGGCTTCGCCGCCGCCATTCTGACGACCGTGTGCTGGCTGCCGCAGGCCCTCAGGACCATCCGCACCAAGGACACCAAATCCCTGTCGCTGGTGACCCAGGGCGCCTTCACCCTCGGGGTCGGCCTGTGGCTGGTCTATGGCGTCCTTGCCGGAAACGCGCCGATCATCTTCGCCAATGCCATCACTTTCGTGTTGGTGGCGCTGATCCTCGCCCTGAAACTGCGTTATGGCTGATAGCAATCTCATGCAGAAAGATCGCCATGCGCCGGATTCTCTCCCTTTGCCTGCTCGGTATCGCCCTTTCCTTCGGGCTTCCGGGCGACGCTGTCGCGCAGGCTGCGCAGCGCTCCGGGGCTTTCAAGCTTGCCCCGCAACGCCCAGGCGAGGTTGACGTCTATATCCTCTCCTTTGGGCTCTGGGGGCCTGAGAGCGTCTTCGAGAGCGAGGCGAAGGGCGCGGCGCGCATCCTGGAGGCGCAGATCGGCTCGAAGGGCCGCACCCTCGTTCTCTTCAACGGCAAGCGCCGTTTCGGAGCCAAGCCCGCCTCCATCATGGCGGCTGCGAAGGCAGCGGGACGGGCGCTCGATCCGGCAGAGGATGTCGCCGTTCTGGTCCTGACCTCCCACGGCACACCGGAGGGCATCGGCGTGGTTGCAGGAAAAGACGAGTGGCTGATGACGCCCGAAGACGTAAGGACCGTCCTCGACGAGACCAGAGCCCGGAACCGGGTCGTGATCGTCTCCGCCTGCTATTCCGGCATTTTCGCTGAGAAACTGGCCGACGAGCGCACCCTCGTCATCACCGCCGCTGCCGCCGACAAGCCGTCCTTCGGCTGCGAGGACGGGGCGACCTGGACTTATTTCGGCGACGCCTTCTTCAACAAGGCCCTGCCCGGCAAGGTTCGCCTCGATGCCGCCTTCGAGGAGGCCCGTCGCCTCGTCACGCAGCGCGAGGAGCGGGAGGGGTTCGATCCCTCCAATCCGCAGATGGCCGGCGGGTCCGAGGTTCTGGAGCGCGTTATCACGGCCTGCGCTGCTCCGCCGGTGCGGCAAGCCTGCCGATGCGCTCGACCCAGCGCTGCAACCGCCGTCTGTTGACCCCGAGGTCCGACCGGCCGAGCTGACTGCGTGAATAGAGGGCCAGCGTTGACCGGTCTTCGTCCAGCCCGATCACCTGTGCAACGACCGTATCGGGAAAGCGCCAGAACCGCGTCCGGACGAGATAGCGGTCCTGCTCCGTACCCGACTGCACGAGAGTCGTGTTGGGTTCCGAGGAGGCAACCTCTGCAAGGACGGCACGCAGGCGCGCCGGCGGTACCGGAAAAACCGGCGGCTCGAAATCCGGCTTCGCTTCGGGGCAGAAATCCCGCGGGCAGGCGAGGGCATCATTCGGGTTATGGCGGCGCCTGAGGGTCGCGAAGTCGACCGGCCCGAGATCCGGCGAGCCGGCTGTGCTCTGCCAGACCCTGTCGAGGGTCGCCTCCCAGGTGCGCCAGAGGCCATAGCCCAGGCCAAGTCCTGTAAGGCCCGCCATCGCCGCCTTCGGCTTCTTCACCATTCGTCCGCCTCTCCATCACCTTGACACTGGCGAAGGGGAGAATAGGGCAGGTAGCGCTTTCATCCTACCTCCTGCGGTGACCTTCCCATGAATCCCCACACTGCGCCGATTGCGATGCTGATCGCCTCGAACGTCTTCATGACCTTCGCGTGGTACGGACATCTCAAATACAAGGCGGCCCCGCTCTGGATCGCGGTGATCGCGAGCTGGAGCATCGCCTTCGTCGAATACTGGTTCGCCGTGCCCGCCAACCGCATCGGCTCGGCCGTCTATTCGGCGGCGGAGCTGAAGACGATGCAGGAGGTGATCACCCTCCTCGTCTTTGCAGGCTTCTCGGTTCTCTATCTCAGGGAGCCGCTCGGCTGGAACCATCTCATCGGCTTCGGCCTGATCGCCGCCGGGGCCGCTTTCATCTTTCAGGGGCGCTGAAGCCTCATTCTGCGGGCCTGACCCGCAGGATCCGGCCCTGGGGCGAATCCGTCAGCAGATAGACGAAACCGTCCGGACCCTGGCGCACGTCGCGGATGCGCTCGCCCAAATTCTGCAGCATGCGCTCCTCGCCGGTTACCTGATTTCCGCTGGTCTCCAGTCGCGAGACAAGCCTGCCCGCAAGCGCGCCGATGAGGACGCTGCCACGCCAGGCCGGGAACTTGTCGCCCGTGTAGAATGCCATTCCGGAAGGAGCGATCGAGGGATCCCAGTAATAGACCGGCTGTTCGAGCCCGGGTTTGGCCGTGCCCTCGCCGATCTTCGCGCCGGAATAGTCGACGCCGTAGGTGATGACCGGCCAGCCATAGTTCCGGCCCGGCTTCGGGATGTTGACCTCATCGCCGCCGCGCGCGCCGTGCTCGACCGTCCAGAGTTCGCCCGTCGACGGGTTCAGAGCGGCGGCCTGCACGTTGCGGTGGCCAAGTGACCAGATTTCAGGCTGCACGCCCTCCCGGTTGAGGAATGGATTGTTGGGCGCTGCCCCACCGCTGGGCTGGATGTGAACGATCTTGCCGATGTGGTTCTGCGGGTTCTGCGCTTGGTTTCTCAACTCATACCGGTCGCCCACGGTGACGAAGAGGTTGCCCGCACGGTCGAAGACAAGGCGCGAGCCGTAGTGATTGCCGCCCGTGTGGGCCGGCTCCTGCCGGAAGATGACCCGTGTATTCTCAAGCGCTGTTCCGTCCTGGCTCAGGCGGCCCCGCGCCACGCTGGTGCCCGCCCGGCCTCCGCCCCGATCCTCGGCGAAGCTTAAATAGACGAGGCGGTTCTTGGGAAAGTTCGGATCGAGGGCAACGTCGAGAAGCCCCCCTTGGCCGCGGGCCGCGATCCGGGGCAGCCCTGAAATCGGCTCCGAGGCCTGACCGTCGGCCGAAATGATGCGCAGGCGCCCGGGTCTCTCCGTGACCAGCATGCGGCCGTCGGGCAAAAAGCTCAGGCCCCAGGGATTCTGGAGGTTACGCGCCACCGTTTCGACGATCACTTCCGCCTTATCGGTGCGAAGGCGCTGGACATCCTGGGCAAAGGCGGAGGGGGATACTGCGAGCGCCAGGGCACAGGTCAGGGCGAAGCGAAGTCTCGGCATGGGGTCTCTCCGGATGGGTTTCCGAAGAGCTAACCTCGTCGCCGGAGGCGTCAAGCTTACCGCCGTTCACTCAGGCGTTACTGCTGGGAAGAGAGGTGGACGGGGCCCGTATCCTCTGCCGACAGGGCCTGGGTCGCCGCCATCACGGAGACGGTCGCAAGGCTCATCAGCACGATCAGGGCCAGCGAGCGCCGGCTTTCCTGTCGGGGGTCCAGCCGATGAGCCCGGAACGCCACGTGGTTGGCACTTCTCCCACAGTAGGCTTTCATGGCTCTTCCTCCGGCCGCCAAGATGACCTGTGGAAGAAAAACCTTCCTGAGTCACGAAAGTTCCGGCCGGGAGCGAAGCTTCTGCTTTGAGATGCCCCGTTAAGTATTTGTGTTAACGAGTGTTAACGCTTTTCGCGTTCTTAGGGCAAAAAATGGCCGGGGCGAAGCCCGGCCATCCTTTCCGTGAGGCAGGTCCTAAGGGGTTATTCGGCCTTGATGCCCGCAGTCTTGATGATGTCGGCCCAGGTCTCGATCTCCTTGGCAAGGTAGGGTTTGAAGGTCTCAGGATCGCGCACGTTGAGGGTGAAGCCGAGCTTGGTGATGCGCTCCTTCACGTCCGGTTTGTTCAGGATGCCGATGATCGTGGTCGACAGCTTGTCGAGGACCGGCTTCGGGGTGTTAACCGGGGCGAAGAAGGCAGCCCACGATTCTGCATCCGCATTGGTGATGCCCTGCTCGCGCAGGGTCGGCACGTCGGGCGCCTGCGGGTTGCGCTGGGGGCTCGCTATGCCGATGGCGCGCATCTTGCCGGCCTGGAACTGGGCGAGGACGCTCGGCAGGGTGGAGTTCGACACGTCGATGCGCCCGGCGGTGAGTTCCGTCACCAGGGGAGCAGCGCCCCGGAAGGGGACATGGGCCATCTTCGTGCCCGTACGGGTCATGAAGAGCTCGGTCGCCAGATGCGAACCGGAGCCGACGCCCGTGGAGCCGTAATTCAGCTTGCCCGGATCCTTTTTGGCGAGGGCGACCAGTTCCTGCATCGACTTCACGGGAAGGTCGTTCTTGACCACGAACACGTGCTCGAAAGCGCCG
This sequence comes from Microvirga roseola, assembly GCF_020866965.1. Lineage (GTDB taxonomy): Bacteria > Pseudomonadota > Alphaproteobacteria > Rhizobiales > Beijerinckiaceae > Microvirga > Microvirga roseola. The sequence continues at coordinate 20,054 of NZ_JAJATX010000011.1, read as the reverse complement.
GCACCAGCCAGCGGTGCGAAGTCTTTGATCGCATCGTAGCCCGGTTCCTTGAGCAGGAACATGTTGTTCCCGTGGGTCTGGTTATTGCCGAAGATGATGGTGTAGCCGTCGGGCTCGGCTCTGGCCACGGTCCGGGTGCCGACGGCACCGGAGGCGCCGGCCAGGTTTTCGACGATGACGTTCTGGCCCAGTTCCTTACCCATCTCCTCCGCCACGATGCGGGCGATGACATCGGTCGGGCCGCCTGCCGGGTAGGGGACCACCATCTTGATGACTCGGTCGGGATAGGTCTGGGCGGCGGCGGTGGCGAGCAGCGTCGCTCCCGCGAACAGGCCGAGCGCAAGGCGGCGGGTGATAGAAGCGGTCATCGGCAGGGCGTCTCCTCGAAATCCCATTTCGGATGGGCTGTTTCACTTGCTTGGACGGCACAGGCGGACTAGGGTCCGCCGCCGTCACAATCCCTTCTTAACGCCCCGACCGGAGGATTCCCATGGGCTTTTTGTCTGACGCCCTTTCCCGCATCAAGCCGTCTGCGACCATCGTCATCACGCAGAAAGCGCGGGATCTCAAAGCCCAGGGCCGGGATGTGATCAGCCTTTCCGTCGGCGAGCCGGATTTCGACACCCCCGACAACATCAAGGAAGCGGCCATCGCCGCGATCCGCCGGGGCGAGACGAAGTACACTCCCGTTTCCGGCATCGTGCCCCTGCGCGAAGCCATTGCCCGCAAGTTCAAGCGCGAGAACGGCTTGGACTACAAGCCGTCGCAGACCATCGTCTCCACGGGCGGCAAGCAGGTTATCTACAACGCGCTCCTCGCCACCCTGAACCCGGGCGACGAGGTCATCATTCCGGCTCCCTACTGGGTGTCCTATCCGGAGATGGTGGGCCTGTGCGGCGGCAAGCCGGTCTTCGTCGACTGCACCATGGAGCACAATTTCAAGCTTCAGCCGGAGCCCCTCGAGCGCGCCATTACGCCGAGGACCAAGTGGATCATCCTCAACTCGCCCTCGAACCCGACGGGCGCGGCCTATACCCGCGCTGAGATGAAGGCCATCACCGACGTGCTGATGCGCCATCCTCATGTCTGGGTGCTCACCGACGACATGTACGAGCACCTGACCTACGGCGACTTCGAGTTCGTCACTCCGGCCCAGGTCGAGCCCGGCCTCTATGAGCGCACGCTCACCATGAACGGCGTCTCCAAGGCCTATGCCATGACCGGCTGGCGCATCGGCTATGCGGCGGGCCCTGAGATGCTCATCAAGGCCATGGATTTCGTGCAGGGCCAGCAGACCTCGGGCGCGAGCTCGATTGCGCAATGGGCTGCCGTGGAGGCCCTCGACGGCCCGCAGGATCACCTGCCGCGCTTCAGACAAGCCTTCCAGGAGCGCCGCGACCTCGTGGTCTCCATGCTCAACCAGTCGAAGTACCTGAAGTGCCCGATGCCGGAGGGCGCTTTCTACGTCTATCCGTCCTGCGCCGAGGCCATCGGCAAGACCGCTCCCTCGGGCAAGGTTATCGCGACGGACGAGGACTTCGTCTCCGAGCTTCTGGAGGCGGAAGGCGTAGCGGCGGTGCACGGCTCGGCCTTCGGCCTCGGCCCCAACTTCCGCATCTCCTACGCCACGTCGAATGTGGCCCTGGAAGATGCCTGCCACCGCATACAGCGCTTCTGCGGATCGCTTCGCTGATGGAGTTTCCGCGGACCTTCCACCCGGATCCCGCGGCGGAGCCCTATCGGGCCAATCCCGCCTCCACGCACCGCGTGAAGTTCCACGCCCGTGTCGACTTCACCAATGGCGGCTACGTGGAGGCGAAGGATTTCCTCCTCGAGGTCGAGGGCGACAGCATCAGTCCTGAGCGCTTGGCCGAGATGATCGTCTCGGCCATGAATCTCCTGCGCGCAGGACCCGTGACGATCGCCGCCATGCAGGTTGTGCGACGGGGCGAGCACCAGGACGGGTGAGAGGCCTGTAATGGAGCGAGCCAAGGGAAAAAGGTTGCTGGAACGGCTATTCGAAGGATGCTCACGGTGGCGTCAGATGGCCTGAATGCCCTTCCCGAGCAAACTCCATCATGCGAGCCGCTCGTCAAAAGCAGCTTAGGCTATCACCTGCGGTAAATTTCTAATTTGGGCCGGCAGCCTTATCCTCCCGGTCATAAACCCTCTTGCCATTCCGCAGCGACAGGCAGACCATCGGGTGGACGCGTCCTTGAAGAGCGCGCCAATAATGGGGGCGGGAAGGATGACGTCCTATGGCACCCAACGGCAGACCAGGTTCGGGCCCGCGATGCATCGCCATCGTCGGCCCATTCCAGAGCGGCAAGACCACGCTCCTTGAGGCGATCCTGGAGCGGACCGGCGCGATTTCCCGCGCGGGCCGCGTGTCCAGCGGCGACAGCGTGGGTGATGCGAGCGCCGAGGCCCGCGCCCATGCCATGAGCATCGAGCCCAACGTGGCGACGGTCGATTTCCTGGGCGAGACGATGACCTTCGTCGATTGCCCCGGCTCCATGGAATTCATGCACGAGATGCGCAATGTCGCGCCGGTCTGCGATGCGGCCGTCGTGGTCTGCGAGGCGGACGAGCGCAAGATCCCGGCGCTGGAGATTACCCTGAGGGAGCTGGAGGAAGCCGACATCCCACGCTTCCTGTTCATCAACAAGATCGATACCGCAAGCCAGCGTATTCGCGAGACGCTTGCGCTCCTGCAGCAGGCATCACGCACGCCGCTGCTTCTCAGGCAGATCCCGCTCTGGAAGGACGGAATCGCCGTCGGCTTCATCGATCTCGCTCTGGAGCGCGCCTTCATCTACCGCGAGCATGCGCCAAGCGAAGTCGTGGACCTGCCCGACGACGAGGCCATGCGCGAGCGCGAGGCGCGGTTCGCCATGCTGGAACGCCTGGCGGATTACGACGATGAGCTCATGGAGGACCTGATCTCCGAGATTGAGCCTCCGCGCGACCTGATCTTCGACGACCTCGCGCGGGAACTGAGACAGAGCCATGTGGTGCCGGTGCTCATCGGTGCAGCCGAGCGCGGCAATGGTGTCACGCGACTGCTCAAAGCGCTCCGCCACGAGGCTCCCGGCCTGACCGAAACCCGTGTCCGTCTCGGGCTTCCTAAAGACGGCCCGCCCCTGGCACAGGCTATGAAGACCCTCCACATGGGGCAGGGCGGCAAACTCTCCGTCGCGCGGGTACTGAGAGGAGCCTTCCAGGAGGGCGACACGGTTATCGGTTCTCGCGGCACGGAGGCGCGGATCGGCAGTCTGCTGAATCTGGTCGGCAGCAACACAAGCCGCATCGGCGAGGCGAAGGAAGGCAGCACGGTTGGGTTCGGCCGGCTGGAGGGGATCGCAACGGCGGACAGCTTCTCCTCCGGCAAGATGCGGCCGGATGCGATCGTGTCCTCGCCGCCGCCCGAGCCGGTCTATGCGGTGGCTCTGAAAGTGAGGGACCGGAAGGACGACGTGCGCCTCTCCAGCGCACTCGCCAAGATCACCGAGGAGGACCCCTCGCTTGTCGTGGAGAGCCGCCCCGACATGGGCGAGATCCGGCTGCTCGGACGGGGCGAGATGCACCTGCGGGTTGCCGTGGAAAAACTCGCCTCCCGTTTCCAGGTCGGAGTGGAGACGGCCAGGCCGAAAGTGGCCTATTGCGAAACGATCCGTATGCCGTCCTCCGCTCGGGGCCGTCACCGCAAGCAGACCGGCGGGCACGGCCAGTTCGGCGATGTCATGATCGAAGTCCAACCTCTGCCGAGAGGGGAGGGCTTCGCCTTCCAGGACAAAATCACTGGCGGTGTGGTGCCGCGGCAGTACATCCCCTCGGTGGAGACCGGCGTGCGGGATGCGCTCAAGAGCGGCCCCCTCGGCTTTCCCGTCGTCGACCTTGCCGTGATGCTGACGGACGGCTCCTATCATACGGTGGATTCGTCAGACGCCGCGTTCCAGGCCGCTGCGAGGCTCGCCATCGCCGAGGCCCTGCCGAAGGCAAAGCCCGTGTTGCTGGAGCCTATCCTGGCCGTCGAGATCACCATCCCGAGCGAAGCCCTGTCCAAGGCGACGGGGCTCGTGACCGGTCGGCGAGGGCAGATCCTCGGTTATAACCCGCGGCCCGGCTGGACGGGTTGGGATGTGATCAGCGCCACCATTCCGGAATCCGAGATCGGCGACCTCATCGTCGAACTGCGCTCGGTCACGGCGGGTGTGGGCACCTTCTCGACCCGGTTCGACCACATGGCCGAGCTGAGTGGCCGGCCGGCCGAAATGGTCATGCAGAAGGCGCACTGATCCCTTTGGGCCTGAACGGTCGGGGATCGATCGTTCAGGTCTAAACTATTTCATCGACAAACGTTATCTTCCGCGCCACTTTACGCTTTTACGGAGATGCCATCTCCCATGAAGCAAACCTCGCCGCGAAGCGGAGGACAACGATGAACGCCACGACGCCGGCACCCGACAGGTCAGGTGCCCCCGATCTTTCTGCAGACCGCCCCTGGCTAGGCTCCTATCCGCCAGCGGTCCCCAGGACCATCGACGAGGCTGGGATCGGAACGCTGACCGACATGTTCCGGAAGGCCGTCGCGGAATATCCGAACCGGCCCGCCGTCGAGAGCTTCGGCAAGCGGATGACCTATGCCGAGCTCGGCCGCAGCGCGGACGCCGTCGCTTCCTGGTTGCAGGCCCAAGGGCTGAAGAAGGGTGACTGCGTCGCGATCATGCTGCCAAACGTGATGGCCTTTCCGGCGATCCTGTTCGGCGTCCTGCAGGCAGGCGGGACCGTCGTCAATATCAACCCGCTCTATACCCCCCGCGAGCTGAGCTACCAGATCCAGGATTCCGGGGCCCGGTTCCTGTTCGCCTTCGAGAACTTCGCCGCGACTGTCGAGGAGGCCTTGCCCGAGTTGAAGCTGGATCGCATCGTATTGGTGACGCCCGGCGATCTCATGGGGTTGAAGGGTGCGATCATCAATCTCGTGTCGCGCCACGTGAAGAAGGCGGTGAAGCCCTTCAACCTTCCCGGTGCCGTCACCTTCAAGGCCGCCTTCGCCGAGGGCTCGAAGAGAGCGCCGCAGACCGTCCCGATTGTCTCCAGCGATATCGCCTTCCTGCAGTACACCGGCGGAACCACCGGAGTCGCGAAGGGCGCCGTTCTGCTCCACCGCAACGTGCTGGCGAACGTGCTGCAGCTCGAGGCCTGGACGGTACCATTCTTCGGAAACCGCCAGGACCATGTGATGGTCACGGCCCTGCCGCTCTATCATATCTTCGCGTTGACAGTCTGCGCCCTGCTGATGGCGAAGATCGGCGGCTGCCAACTGTTGATCGCCAACCCGCGCGATATCGCGGGTTTCGTGAGGACGCTGCAGAAGAGCCGCATCACGCTCATGTCGGGCCTGAACACGCTCTACAACGCCCTTGCCCATGCTCCCGGGATCGAGAAGGTCGATTTCTCGCAGCTGGTCTTCGCCGTCTCTGGAGGCATGGCGACCCAAGAGGCTGTCGCTCGGAAATGGAAGCAGGTATCAGGACGGCCCATTGTGGAGGGCTACGGCCTCTCCGAGACCTCGCCCGTGGTCTGCGCCAACAGGCTGGACATCGAGGAGTTCACCGGCACCATCGGCTATCCCCTGCCGTCGACCGATATCAGCGTGAGGGACAACAATGGAGCCCCACTCCCGTACGGTGAGCGCGGGGAGCTGTGTGTCAAGGGTCCGCAGGTCATGGCAGGTTACTGGCAGCGGCCGGACGAGACTGCAAAGGTGATGACGCCGGACGGCTATTTCCGCACCGGTGACGTGGCCGTGATTCTTCCCGACGGCCAGGTGAAGATCGTGGACCGGATGAAGGACATGGTCCTGGTCTCGGGCTTCAACGTCTATCCGAACGAGGTCGAGGACGTGCTCGTGAAGCATCCGGGCGTGATGGAAGCGGCTGTCATAGGCCTGCCGGATGAGCATTCAGGCGAGGCGGTGGTCGCCTATGTCGTCCGCAAGGATCCGGCTGTCACGGCCGATGAGCTGCGCCAGTTTTGCCGGGAGAACATGACCGGCTACAAGGTGCCGCGCCGGATCGAGTTCCGGGAGGCCCTGCCGAAGACCAATGTCGGCAAGGTGCTGCGCCGCGCCCTGAAGGACGAGGTCACGCAGCCGCATTGACGCTGCAGCGGGTGCTGAAAAGAAAAAAGCCGGGCCAAAGGCCCGGCAAAAGTGAGGTCCGACTAAAGTCAAAACCTTCCAGAGGGAACGGCCGACACGGCATCGCCGGGAGGAAGAAAGCGTTGCCGCGTTGAAATCAGCCGCTGCTCATATCGGCTGCAATCAGCCTTCATGCAATGCAACATGCTACATAAAAGGGCTGCAGGCAGTGCATGGCTGACGTCATCGGGATGACAAAATTCCTGCAGACTGATCTGCGGTTCCGGATTCGGGCGAAGGAAGCACCGGTTCGGCGGAATCTTCAGAAGGTCCAGCGCTGCGCCTTGCCGATCAGGAAATCGCGGAAAGCCTGGACGCGGGCAACCGAGCGCATCTCCTCGGCATAGACGAGATAGCTGTCGAGGGACGGCATTTCCACATCGCGCAGGATCTGGACGAGGTTCGGATTGCCAACGACCGCATAATCCGGAAGCACGGCGATACCTGCGCCCGTCTCGACGGCCAGCTTCAGGGCCGTGATGTTGTTGACCACGTAATGGTATTGGCGTGGCTCCCGGCCTTCGCGCCCCGCCGTGGAGAGCCAATGGACGGCCATCAAGTAGGACGGCGCATCCCCGCCGAAAGACACGATCCGGTGCTCATCCAGGTCCTGCAGAGACACTGGCTCACCGAAGCGCTTGAGATAATCCTTCGAGGCGTAGACGTGGAAGTGCACGGTGAAGAGGCGTCGCTGGATCAGGTCCGGCTGGGCCGGGCGGCGCAGGCGGATGGCTACGTCGGCCTCGCGCATGGCCAGGTCCAGCTCCTCGTTCGAGAGGATCAGTTCGACCCGCACGTCCGGGTAGAGGTCCAGGAATTCCCCGATGCGTTGGGCAAGCCAGATGGAGCCAAGCCCGACCGTCGTCGTCACCTTCAGTTCGCCGGACGGCCGCTCGCTCGTCTCAACCAGTCGGGCCTTGGTGGTCTCGAGCCGCATGCGCATGTCGCGGGCGGCCCTGAAGAGCAGGTCGCCCTGCTCGGTCAGGATCAGGCCGCGGGCATGGCGGTGGAAGAGGGGGGCCTTCAGCTCCCTTTCAAGGGCGCTGATTTGGCGGCTCACCGCCGACTGGCTCAGGCCCAGATCGTCGCCGGCCCGCGTGAAGCTCCCCGCTTCAGCGACCGTATAGAAAATCCGGATCTTGTCCCAGTCCACGGCTGTCCCCTGACGCCCGCCATGGGTGGCGGGTCACCTTATCTCTTATAGGGCGGCTGCCGGAGGCAATAGGAATTCTGACAAAAGGCTAACCAGTTGTTCACAAACTACTCGGCCGCCTCCTGGGTCAGTTCCAGGGCTGCGACATAGCGCTCGGCGTCGAGCGCCGCCATGCAGCCCATGCCGGCAGAGGTCACGGCCTGCCGATAGATGTCGTCCGTCACATCGCCGGCGGCGAACACGCCGGGGACGTTCGTCTCGGTCGACCCCGGCTTGGTTCGCAGGTATCCGCCGGGCTTCATGTCGAGCTGTCCGGTGAAGAGCTCGGTCGAGGGCTGGTGGCCGATGGCGATGAAGACGCCGTCAGTCTTGAAGTCCGAGACTTCTCCGGAGACGAGGTTCTTCAGCCGGACATGGGTCACCGAGGATGGGTTCTCTGTCCCGCAGATCTCCTCGACCGCGGAGTTCCAGAGCACCTCGATCTTGGGGTGCTTGAAGAGACGGTCCTGCAGGATGCGCTCGGCACGTAAGGAGTCGCGTCGGTGGACGAGGGTCACCTTCGAGGCGAGGTTGGCAAGGTAGAGCGCCTCCTCGACGGCGGTGTTGCCGCCGCCCACGACTACGGCCTCCTTGCCGCGATAAAAGAAGCCGTCGCAGGTGGCGCAGGCGGAGACGCCGAAGCCCTGGAACAGCCCCTCGGAGGGGAGGCCCAGCCACTTGGCCTGGGCGCCGGTGGCAATAATGAGAGCATCGCAGGTGTAGGTGTCGCCCGAATCCCCCTCAAGGCGGAAGGGACGCTGGTTCAGCTCCACCTTGGTGACATGGTCGGAGATCATGCGGGTGCCCACATGCTCTGCCTGGAGGCGCATCTGCTCCATGAGCCAGGGACCCTGGATCACCTCGGCGAAACCCGGATAGTTCTCCACATCGGTGGTGATCATGAGCTGCCCGCCGGGCTGGAAGCCCGAGATCATCACGGGCTCGAGCAGGGCGCGCGCCGCATAGATTGCCGCCGTGTAGCCGGCCGGCCCCGAGCCGATGATGATGAGCTTGGCGTGAGAATGGGCCATCAGGAAGTCTCCAATGAAAAGGCGATGTCCGGCAAACCGAGGGCTCGGCGGTGGCGGGCCAGGCCTTGGGCGATGGCATCCGCAATCTGAGGCGTTGAATTTAAGGGCTCATAGGGCTGTCCTACAAGCCTGCCCGTGAGCGGATGCACAATTCCCTGGGCTTCGAGTTCCTTGAGGAGGACACGAAGCTTGGGATGGCCGCGGGAGGGTTCGAAGACGAGGACCGGCCTGCCGGTCGCTGCGGCTTCGCCGATCATGTTGCCGGAATCCGCCGTCGCCACGATGAAATCCGCAAGGCTCAGGAGCGCCACATAGGGGTTCTCGCCCGAGCCGTCCCAGAAGAAGCCTTGATGCCTGGTCGCCAGCTGCTGAAGGGCTTCCTTGAGGGCGGGAGGGGTGCGGCGGGAAGCAGTCATCATCAATCCTGCCCCGGTCTCGGCCACGGCGGTGAGATGCTCCACGAAACGCGCAGTATCGGCTTCGGTGAAATGATGATGGCGGCTGTTCCCGCCGATGATGACGGCAACACGCGGGGAGGGGAGGCCTGCAAGACGCGGATCGGGCGCGGCTCGCGCAGCGGCGATCCGCCTCGCCGAGACCCGGTGCGGCGGGGTGAGCGTCGTGAGCACGTTGGGCCCACGAACCCGGTCATAGCTCGGCGACCAGATGAAGTCCGCGACCTCGGGGCCGGTGCGAGGATCCTTGAGAAAAACCGTGTAGCTCCGCCAGCCCGAGATCCGCTTCACGAAGCGTAGATAGGCCACGGCCCTTCGTCCCGAGCCGATGACAATGTCAGGGTAGGGTGGAGCGAGGGGGCTGTCATTGGCGTCAGGGCGCTCGCGAGGATCGATAGGACCCCAAGGCATGAGCCAGGAGAAGGGGGGGCGCGGCCTCACCCTTCGGATCTCCGGGGACAGCCCAAGGGCTTCGGCAACGCTCAAGGCCTGCAGCTCGTCTCCGGCCTTGCCGTCGGTCAGCACCCAGGAGGTGATGCCGGTTTGGTTGCGCAACATTCGATCAATGAGCCTGTGGAGTTCATGAAGTTCGTTGCGACTTAATCGCCCGTCCTCCTTGTGCCGATCCTTTATACGGTCTAGTCACCCAAGACGAGCCTTTTGCCTGATGCGGACGGTCGGAACGCGTTTCCCTGTTCCGTCGTGCCTGAGCGGAGTTACCGTGCGCGGACGCCTCGATTCCATTGACTGGGCCATTCTGAAAGAACTGCAAGCCGACGGCAGCATTACCAATGTGGAGCTGGCCCGGCGTGTCGGCCTGTCGGCTCCTCCCTGCCTGCGCCGGGTGCGTGCGCTGGAGAGCGCCGGCATCATCAAGGCCTACCGGGCGATCCTGGACCCGAAGGGCTTGGGCTTCGAGATCGTCTGCTTCGCCATGGTGCAGCTCGACATTCAGGGCAAGAAGGAGCTCAAGGAGTTCGAGCAGCGCGTGAAGGACTGGTCGATGGTCCGGGAGTGCTGGACCCTGTCCGGCGACATCGACTTCATCATGAAATGCGTGGCCCCGAATCTGGCCGCTTTCCAGGGGCTGGTCTCCGAGCTGACCTCGCTTCCCAACGTCCGAAACGTCCGCACGGCGCTCACCCTCGATCTTGTCAAGGACGAGCCGCTGGTTCCCATCGAGGATGTGCCGGAAGCTACCTGATCAGATGCGGCGGCGCAGCCACCGCACCCAGTGCTGTGCGACAGCGACGGCGCGGCCCTGCTCGTCCGGGTTGAGAATGCTCCGGTTCACGTCGAGTACCGCCAGCTGCGGGTGACGCGCCAGGATCTCGCCTCTTGGGCCGACGGCCAGGGCCTCCCCTTCGAGGGAGTCGGTTCCGCCGCCGCCGCCCCACCATCTGTCGCGGCCGCTATCGGGGAACGGCGTAAGGAAAACTCCCGTCAGGCGCACGACGAGGCGCGGACCGCGCGGATCGATCCGGTCGGCGAATGAGCGTCTCAGCTCGGCAAGGGTTGCGGCCGCTACGAGGTCGGCGAAGGAGCCGAGGCCCTTGGCGCGCAGGACGCTCGCATCGACGGCAAACGAAGAGAACGATTGGGGAAAGGCCTGGGCGTCTGCCGTTCCGGCAGGCAGAAGGCCTGCGCCGGCGAGGCCGGCACAGGCGAGGCTTATCAGCAGGGATCGGCGGGAGACAGGGGATGACATGACAGGATCCTCATGGTTCTGCCCCTCCTCAAATTTATCCGAAACGGACGCCGACGACTTCGTAGGACTTGCCGCCCCCGGGGGTCGAGACCTCCACCGTGTCGCCGATGGTCTTGCCCATAAGGGCCCGGGCGATAGGAGAGGCGACCGAGACCCGGCCGGAACGCACGTCGGCCTCGGGCTCGCCCACGATCTGGTAGGTCTTCTCTTCCTCTGTGTCCTCGTCCACCAGCTTCACTGTGGCGCCGAACTTGATCCGGTCGCCGGAGAGCTTCGTGACGTCGATGACTTCGGCGCGCGAAATCAGGCTCTCGAGCTCAAGGATGCGTCCTTCGTTGAGGGACTGGGCTTCCTTGGCGGCATGATATTCTGCATTCTCCGACAGGTCGCCAAGCGCACGGGCTTCCGCAATCGCCTGGATGATCCGGGGGCGTTCAACCTGCTGCCGGTGCTTGAGCTCTTCCTCGAGCGCCGCGAAACCCTTGATCGTCAGAGGGACCTTGTCCATCATTCATCTCGTCCAAAAAGAGGTACGAGGCCGCTGTTTCCAGCGCCCTCGCATGTCAACGAAAACTTACCAGAAGCTTCGCAGTTCCATGATTGAGGCTGGAACCTCAGGCAAAGTAGTCCTGAAGCGCCCGAACCTCGAGATCGCCGCCGAGATAGGCCTTGATGCCCTCGGCTGCAGCGATCGCTCCCGCAAGAGTGGTGTAGTAAGGTATCTTATGCAAGAGGGCAGCCTGCCTCAAGCTGCGAGAATCTGACAGGGCGCCTGCCCCTTCGGTGGTATTGAAGACCAGCTGGATATCGCCGTTCTTCATGGCATCCACCACGTGGGGGCGCCCTTCCAGAACCTTGTTGATGCGCCTGGCTTTGACGCCCTGCTCCTCAAGGTATCTCTGCGTGCCGGCGGTCGCCAGCACCTGGAACCCGATTTCCTCGAGCATCCGAACGGCCGGCAGAATGCGGGGTTTGTCCGAGTCGCGAACCGAGACGAACAGGGTTCCGGTCTTGGGAACCTGGCTTCCGGCTCCGAGCTGGCTCTTTGCGAAGGCGACGCCGAAGCCCCGGTCGAGGCCGATCACCTCGCCCGTCGAGCGCATTTCCGGCCCGAGCAGCACGTCCACGCCCGGGAAGCGGGCGAAGGGGAACACGGCTTCCTTGACGCCGATATGCGGCAGCTCCTTAGGCGTCAGGCTGAACTTGGTCAGGCTCTCACCGGCCATGATGCGGGCTGCGATCTTGGCGATGGGCTCGCCGATGACCTTGGCCACGAAGGGCACCGTGCGTGAGGCGCGGGGATTCACCTCCAGGACGTAGATCGTGCCGTCCTTGATGGCGTATTGCACGTTCATCAGGCCGCCGACATCCAGGGCCAGGGCCAGGTCCTTCGTCTGGCGCTCAAGCTCTGCAATGGTCTCCTTCGAGAGTGAGCGGGGGGGGAGAGAGCAGGCCGAGTCGCCCGAATGGATGCCCGCCTCCTCGATGTGCTCCATGATGCCGGCGATGAACACGTCCTTGCCGTCCGCCAGGCAGTCCACGTCAACCTCGATCGCATCCGAAAGGTAGCGGTCGAAGAGGAGCGGGTTCTTGCCCAGCACCGTGTTGATCTGGCCGGTCTTGTCGTTGGGATAGCGGGCCTTGATGTCCGAGGGGATCAGGCTCGGCAGGGTGCCGAGCAGGTAATCCTCGAACTGGGCCTCGTCGCGGATGATCGCCATGGCGCGGCCGCCGAGCACGTAGGACGGGCGCACCACGAAGGGCAGGCCGAGATCGGCGGCGATGAGGCGGGCCTGCTCCACCGAATAGGCGATGCCGTTCTTCGGCTGCTTCAGGTGCAGCTTGTCGAGAAGCCGCTTGAACCGGTCCCGGTCCTCCGCGAGGTCGATGGCGTCAGGCGAGGTGCCGAGGATCGGCACGTCCGCCTCTTCCAGGGCGCGGGCGAGCTTGAGCGGGGTCTGACCGCCGAACTGCACGATCACGCCATGGAGCGTACCCTTGGAGCGCTCGGTCTCGATGATCTCCAGCACGTCCTCCTGCATCAGCGGCTCGAAATAGAGCCGGTCGGAGGTGTCGTAGTCGGTCGAGACCGTCTCCGGATTGCAGTTGACCATGATGGTCTCGTAGCCCGCATCCTTGAGCGCGAAGCAGGCATGGCAGCAGCAGTAGTCGAACTCGATGCCCTGGCCGATCCGGTTCGGGCCGCCTCCGAGAATGATGACCTTCCTGGCGTCCGACGGCGTGGCCTCGTCCGCAGGCTGGCCCGCGAAGGGGGCTGCATAGGTCGAGTACATGTATGCGGTGGGGGAGGCGAACTCCGCGGCGCAGGTGTCGATGCGCTTGAAGACCGGGCGCACGCCGAGCGAGCGGCGGAGTTCGCGCACCTCGGCTTCGGTCGTGCCGGAAAGAACGGACAGGCGCGCATCCGAGAAGCCCATGGCCTTCAGCTGGCGGAAAGCGTTGGGTGTCTTCGGCAGTCCGTGCGCCTTCACCTTGGCCTCCAGATCGACGATGTCCTGAAGCTGCTCCAGGAACCAGCGGTCGATCTTGCAGCTCTCGTAGACCTCGTCATGGCTGATGCCGAGGCGCAGGGCCTGCGCGACCTTCAGGAGACGGTCGGGCGTGGGCGTACCCAGCGCCGCCTTGATGGCGTTCTTATCGTCGCCCTTGCCGAGGCCTTCGATCTCGATCTCGTCCAGGCCGGTGAGACCGGTCTCGAGCGAGCGCAGGGCCTTCTGAAGCGATTCCGGCAGAGTGCGGCCGATGGCCATGGCCTCGCCCACCGACTTCATGGCCGTCGTGAGCGTCGGCTCCGCGCCGGGGAACTTCTCGAAGGCGAAGCGCGGGATCTTGGTGACCACATAGTCGATGGTCGGCTCGAAGGAGGCCGGCGTCGCGCCGCCCGTGATGTCGTTGGCGATCTCGTCCATGGTGTAGCCGACGGCGAGCTTCGCCGCGACCTTGGCGATGGGGAAGCCCGTGGCCTTCGAGGCGAGCGCCGAGGAGCGCGACACGCGCGGGTTCATCTCGATCACGATCATGCGCCCGTTCTCGGGGTTGATCGCGAACTGAACGTTGGAGCCGCCGGTCTCGACACCGATCTCGCGCAGAACCGCCAGCGAGGCGTCGCGCATGATCTGGTATTCCTTGTCGGTCAGGGTGAGGGCCGGGGCGACGGTGATGGAATCGCCCGTATGGACGCCCATCGGGTCGATGTTCTCGATGGAGCAGACGATGATGCAGTTGTCCGCCTTGTCGCGGACGACCTCCATTTCGTACTCCTTCCAGCCGAGCACGCTCTCCTCGATCAGCACCTCGTTGGTGGGAGAGGCGTCGAGGCCCCGCTCCACGATATCGAGGAATTCCTCACGGTTATAAGCGATGCCGCCGCCGGTGCCGCCCATGGTGAAGGACGGACGGATGATGGCAGGCAGGCCCACATCGGCGAGAGCCAGCAGGGCCTCGCCCATGGCGTGCTCCTGATAGCGCTTGCGCCGGTCGTTCTCGCCCGCGTCCCACTTGAGCTTGTAGGCCGCGATCATCCGCTTCTTGTCGCCGGGATGCATATCCATGGCTTCCATGCGGGCGATCTCGGCGAGGTAGGCGTCGCGGTCAGCCTTCTTCAGGGCCGAGGCGTTGGCCAGGCGCGACTTCGGGGTGTCGAGGCCGATCTTGGTCATGGCCTCGCGGAAGAGCTGGCGGTCCTCGGCCTTGTCGATGGCCTCGGCCGTGGCGCCGATCATCTCGACGCCGAACTTCTCAAGCACGCCCATCTTCTTGAGGGACAGGGCGCAGTTGAGCGCCGTCTGGCCGCCCATGGTGGGCAGGATCGCGTCCGGGCGCTCCTTTTCGATGATCTTGGCGACGATCTCGGGAGTGATGGGCTCCACGTAGGTGGCGTCCGCGAGATCGGGGTCGGTCATGATCGTCGCGGGGTTCGAATTCACCAGGATGACTCGGTAGCCTTCCTCCTTCAGGGCCTTCACGGCCTGCGTGCCCGAATAGTCGAACTCGCAGGCCTGACCGATGATGATCGGTCCGGCGCCGACGATGAGGATGGAGGAGATGTCTGTCCGTTTCGGCATTGGGCCACCCAGGCATGTCCAGCCGCGCGGCCGCAAATTGCGGCGCTTCAAGCGCAGCTGGCGTGTGATCGGATTGAAGGTTGAGAGAGGCTCTTACACGGAGCTTGAGCAAATTCAAAGGCCTGAGCCATGATTTACCCGGCAAACGCCCATGCGGCATGATCGGCCGGGGCATGCAGGAGGACGGATCGTGGCGGAAGAACCGCATTGGACGCTTGTGACGGGGGCATCGAGCGGAATCGGGGCGGAGCTGGCGCGGGGCTTCGCCGCCCGCGGACGCCCCCTCGTCCTGACGGCGCGGCGGCATGAGAGGCTCGAGGCCCTGGCCGAGGAGATCAGAGGAATGCATGGCGTCCAGGTCGAGGTCATGGCGCTCGATCTCGGAGACCGCGAGGCACCCGCCGACCTGGTCGAGATGCTCCGGGACCGGGGGATCGTCGTCCATACCCTCGTGAACAATGCCGGGTTCGGCCTAAGGGGGACCTTCGCGACGCTGCCGTATGAGCGGCAGATCGCCATGATCGACCTCAACGTCACCGCGCTGACGGCGCTCTCCCGCCTGATCCTGCCCGGCCTGATCGAGCGCAGGCGCGGAGGCATCCTGAACGTCGCCTCCACCGCCGCCTTCCAGGCGGGGCCGTCCATGGCGGTCTACTACGCCACCAAGGCCTATGTGCTCTCCCTGTCTGAAGCCCTGCACGAGGAGGCGAAGCCTTACGGCGTCACGGTGACGGCCCTCTGCCCCGGACCGACGGAAAGCGAATTCGCTGCAACCGCCGATCTCGAAAGCTCCAAGCTTTTCACGCGAGGGACCATGACGGCGCAGGACGTGGCGCGGATCGGTATCGAGGGCTATGAGGCCGGGAAAGCCATTGTCGTGTCGGGTGCGACGAATAGGCTGGGCACGCTGATGGCGAAATTCGCGCCGCGGGTTATAACCCGGAAGGTTGCCGGAATACTCCAGCGGGGCGAGATGACGAATCCCGGCGAGAAAGCTAACCAGGAAACGTGACAGCCATTCATCCCTTCCACCGCATCACCCGTCAGTTCTCCACCTTCTTCGGGGTCGGGGTGGCGGCGACCGCGGTTCACTACAGTGTCCTGATCGGTCTTGTCGAGATCGGCGGGGCGCATCCCGTTGCGGCAACGCTCGCCGGCTACGTGGCCGGCGGGTTCCTCTCCTACATGCTCAACCGCAGGCATACCTACGACAGCAGCCGTCCTCACCGGGAGGCCACGTGGCGCTTCGCCCTGGTCGCCTTCGTCGGGTTCCTGCTGACCTGGCTCTTCATGAACGCCTTCACCGTCTGGCTCGGAGCGCCGTATCTCCCCGCGCAGGTGGTGACGACCGGGATCGTGATGTTCTGGAGCTTCACCGCCCACAAGATGTGGACATTCGCCGGGGCGAGGGCGTCTTAGCCGCTCTCAGGCCGGCCGTCCGACGAAGGTCATCCGCGCCGGGTTGTGGCCCAGGTTGCGCTCGGCCCGCTCGGCGGAAAATCCGGCATCCTGCAGGATCTCGACCTTTTCCTTTTCGCTGTACTGGGACAGGCCGATGGTCTCGCGGAGCTTGCGGTAGTCGGAAAAGGCCGTGCGGATGAGACCGAGAACGGCGGAGCCGAGGAAGCCGCCCTGCCATGCGAAGGAGAGGAGCGCCCTGGCGTCCTTCAGCGGACTGACATCCGGCGGGATCACGTCGGCGATGACCAGCTGGCCGGAGCCTCTCAGCTTGGCCCGCCAGAGTTTGAGCAGACTGCGCAGCTCGTCGCGGGAGAGATACTGCAGGAGAGAGTTGACGACGATGAGATCGAGCGAACCGTCGGGAAGGCCTGAGACCTCGTCGGGTCCGAGCACCGTGATGCGGTCGTTGCTCCCGAACCGCTCGCGAAGGCGGTCCCGCACGAGCGGGGCCGCATCGCTCAGGTAGAGCCTGGCGCATTTGGCTGCGATCCGGTCGGCGAAGAGCGCCTCGCCGCAGCCATAATCGAGCACCACGGCCTCCCCGGAGGGGATGAGACCGATGATATCGCTCGCGACCAGCCGGTAATGCAGGAGCTTGTGGCGCTCGCTGGCATAGATCGGCGTGTCTTGGTTCCAGTAATCGCGCCAGTTCATGACGGGACGGATTCTTAGCTCAAGGCCGATCCTCCGTCATCAGGATTTCACGACCACAGCTTGACGAGCGGCCCATCGGCCCCATCCACCGGGTCCATGTCCGGCAGGGGGACGTCGGCAATCCGCTTCTGCGAAGAGGCGAGCGCTCCCGGATCGTCCCTGACCGTCTCGTAATCCCGCCCGTCCGGATAGGCCCCGACCACGGCGAAATCGTCGGTTCCGTTGATGAGGGCATGGGCGACGCCAGCCGGGATGACCACGACGTCGCCGACGCCTACGGCCACGAGCTCGCCGTCCTCACCGCCGAAGCGCACCGAGCCCGAGCCTGAGGCGATGCCGAGCACTTCGTGGGTGTTGGGGTGATAGTGATGGTAATCGTGGATGGTACCCAGCCAGGCGTTGGTCCAGCCGTTCTTGGCGAAGGTCGTCTTGAAGGCCTTGGACGGATCGCCTGCGGAGGGCGGAATGGCGCCCCGGCGCACGATGAGCGGCAGGGAACTGTTCGGGACGATTCCGTTGCTCTTGAAGACGTAGGTCTCCGTACCGAGCGGTGCGTTATAGGCGTTCGGTGCGCCATATCCTCTGGCCTGGGCCATGCGTTTCTCCCTCAACTGTGTCGGGGGGTGAACGCATGGCCTGGGCGAAAGATCGAGCTTGGCTGCTTTTATGAGGGCAGGGCTTACAGCCCGAGCAGCATGGCCGCGACGGCGCGGTCGATGGAGAGATAGAACAGGACGAAGGCGACGGCCGCAGCGACGCCGAACTCGACGACCTGGTTCTTCAGGAGCCGGAAGTGGCGAAGCACGTTCTGGCCGAAGATGGAGACCAGCCAGGCTGCGGTCAGCACGACGGGGAAGATGAAGAGATAGGACCAGGTGCTCTCGACCGGGCCTGCGCTCGACGGATCGATCAGCGGGCGGATGTTGCGCACCCAGGGAGCATAAAGGCAGGCATAGAGCGAGGTCAGCCAGGACAGCGAAACTGCGATGCCGAGATGAAACGTGAAGAGATTGTGCAGCCGGCTGAATTCGCCGGAATCGTCATCGAAATCCATCGGAGAATACCCCCAAATCAAAAGCCGTATCGTTCAATTCTTATTGTTAATGAACGGTTAGCGTGATTTGGGGGGAAGGCGCAATGGTCCCTATGCCGCGGCGGCTCAAGCTTGACGCTCGGCCTTCTGCTCATCCATCAGCTTCACGAATCGGTCGAAGAGATAGTGGCTGTCCTGCGGACCGGGCGAAGCCTCCGGGTGGTACTGCACCGAGAAGGCAGGGCGGTCGGTCAGCGAGATGCCGCAATTGGAGCCGTCGAACAGGGAGACATGAGTCTCCATGGCGTTCTTCGGCAGGGTCTCCGGATCGACGGCGAAGCCGTGGTTCATGGAGGTGATCTCGACCTTTCCGGTGGTCTTGTCCTTCACCGGATGGTTCGCCCCGTGATGGCCCTGGTGCATCTTCCGGGTCTTCGCGCCCACGGCCAGGCTCAGCATCTGGTGGCCGAGGCAGATGCCGAAGGTGGGGATCTTCTCCTCCAGAACCTTCCGGATGACCGGAACCGCGTATTCGCCGGTCGCGGCCGGATCGCCGGGGCCGTTCGACAGGAACACGCCGTCAGGCTTGAGCGCCAGCACCTCGTCGGCCGTGGCGGTGGCGGGAACGACCGTCACCTTGCAGCCGGCCCGCGCCAGGAGACGCAGGATGTTGCGCTTCACGCCGTAGTCGATGGCGACCACGTGATACTTGGGTTCGCTCTCCTGATGGCCGTAGCCCTCGCCCCGCTGCCAGGTCGTCTCGTCCCAGTCGAAGCGCTGAGTGCTGGTGACCAGCGGTACGAGGTCGAGCCCGTCCATGGAGGGGAGGGCGGCGGCCTTGGCCTTCAGGGCCTCGATATCGAAGTTGCCCGCCGGGTCATGGGCGATGACCGCGTTCGGCATGCCCTTATCGCGGATCAGGGCCGTCAGCGCCCGGGTGTCGATGCCCGTCAGGCCGACGATCTGGCGGGCCTTCAGCCAGGCGTCCAGATCGCGGGAGGCGCGCCAGTTGGAGGGCTCCGTGATGGCGGCGGCGAGCACGACGCCGCGCACGCCCGAGGAGGAGGCGGCATTGACGCTCTCGATGTCCTCCTCGTTGGTGCCCACATTACCGATATGCGGGAAGGTGAAGGTGATGATCTGCCCGGCGTAAGAGGGGTCCGTCAGGATCTCCTGATAGCCCGTCATCGCCGTGTTGAAGCAGACCTCGCCGGTGGCTTCGCCCTCGGCGCCGATGCCGAAGCCTTCCAGCACCGTGCCGTCCTGAAGCACGAGAACGGCGGTCGCGCGCGGCTCGTCCCAGCCACCCGAGAGGGACCCGGTGGTGTCTTTGTCTTGCGGCATCGTCATGATCTCTTGTAAGTCCGGGGCCAACAGGCCGTGCTTGAGCAGGCCTGTTCCGGGCCGCCCGTGAACTGTCCCGCGTGACTTAAGGGTCCGTTCGCGTCCCGTCAACGCTCGGGCGCTTGAAAATTAAGGAGATGCCGATGCTGCGCGAACGATTCACCGCCGACATGAAGGAGGCCATGAAGGCCGGCGACAAGGGCCGCCTCGGCGCGATCCGCCTGATCCAGGCCGCCCTCAAGGACAAGGACATCGAGGCCCGCGGCGCCGGCAAGGAGCCCCTCTCCGACGAGGAGATCCTCGCGCTCCTTCAGAAGATGGTGAAGCAGCGCCAGGAATCGATCGCCATGTACGAGCAGGGCGGCCGCACGGAGCTGGCGCAGCAGGAAAAGAACGAGGTCGAGGTTATCTCCTCCTATCTGCCCAAGCAGATGGACGAGGCCGAGACGAAGGCCGCCATCGAATCCGCCATCGCCGAGACCGGCGCCTCCTCCATGAAGGACATGGGCAAGGTCGTGGGCGTTCTTCGCGCCAAGTATGCGGGCCGGATGGATTTCGCCAAGGCGAGCGGCCTCGTGAAGGACATGCTGCCGAAGGGGTAAGCTGCCAAAAGGGTAAAGCCCCCGATTCCTCGCTGCGCTCGCCGGGGATGACACCTGAATGTCATTCCCGGCCGGAGATGGCGCAGCCATCGGAGGGGAAGGGAATCCATGCCACCGCGCCTGATCTTGGATCCCCTTCCCGCGCGTCGCGCGCCGGGGATGACACCTGAACGTCATTCCCGGCCGGAGATGGCGCAGCCATCGGAGGGGAAGGGAATCCATGCCGCCGCGCCTGATCTTGGATCCCCTTCCCGCGCTTCGCGCGCCGGGGATGACACGCGCAT
>NZ_JAJATX010000109.1:2500-5718 GCF_020866965.1 Microvirga roseola | reverse complement strand
TGCTCTTTGACAAGTGAAGAAAGAAAGAGAAGCGTAGGCGGCGGTGTCCTTGCGGACGGTCCTGATGGACTGTCGAGAAAAGACATCGACCAATGTCTATGCTTTGGTGAGTACACCGCTTCGGTTTCGGCCGGAGTGAGATGGACTCTGTCAATTTGCGTAGAGATTTAAGTCGAGATCAAATTCTTCAACTTGAGAGTTTGATCCTGGCTCAGAACGAACGCTGGCGGCAGGCTTAACACATGCAAGTCGAACGCATCCTTCGGGGTGAGTGGCAGACGGGTGAGTAACGCGTGGGAACGTGCCCTTCAGTTCGGAATAACCCAGGGAAACTTGGGCTAATACCGGATACGTGCGAGAGCAGAAAGATTTATCGCTGAAGGATCGGCCCGCGTCTGATTAGCTAGTTGGTAGGGTAATGGCCTACCAAGGCGACGATCAGTAGCTGGTCTGAGAGGATGATCAGCCACACTGGGACTGAGACACGGCCCAGACTCCTACGGGAGGCAGCAGTGGGGAATATTGGACAATGGGCGCAAGCCTGATCCAGCCATGCCGCGTGAGTGATGACGGCCTTAGGGTTGTAAAGCTCTTTCGGCGGGGACGATAATGACGGTACCCGCAGAAGAAGCCCCGGCTAACTTCGTGCCAGCAGCCGCGGTAATACGAAGGGGGCTAGCGTTGTTCGGAATCACTGGGCGTAAAGGGCGCGTAGGCGGCCGTTCAAGTCGGGGGTGAAAGCCTGTGGCTCAACCACAGAATTGCCTTCGATACTGTTCGGCTTGAGACCGGAAGAGGTAAGTGGAACTGCGAGTGTAGAGGTGAAATTCGTAGATATTCGCAAGAACACCAGTGGCGAAGGCGGCTTACTGGTCCGGTTCTGACGCTGAGGCGCGAAAGCGTGGGGAGCAAACAGGATTAGATACCCTGGTAGTCCACGCCGTAAACGATGAATGCCAGCCGTTGGGCAGCTTGCTGCTCAGTGGCGCAGCTAACGCTTTAAGCATTCCGCCTGGGGAGTACGGTCGCAAGATTAAAACTCAAAGGAATTGACGGGGGCCCGCACAAGCGGTGGAGCATGTGGTTTAATTCGAAGCAACGCGCAGAACCTTACCAGCCTTTGACATGTCCCGTATGGGGAGCAGAGATGCACCCCTTCAGTTCGGCTGGCGGGAACACAGGTGCTGCATGGCTGTCGTCAGCTCGTGTCGTGAGATGTTGGGTTAAGTCCCGCAACGAGCGCAACCCTCGCCCCTAGTTGCCATCATTGAGTTGGGCACTCTAGGGGGACTGCCGGTGATAAGCCGAGAGGAAGGTGGGGATGACGTCAAGTCCTCATGGCCCTTACGGGCTGGGCTACACACGTGCTACAATGGCGGTGACAATGGGCAGCGAACCCGCGAGGGGGAGCTAATCCCAAAAAGCCGTCTCAGTTCAGATTGCACTCTGCAACTCGAGTGCATGAAGGCGGAATCGCTAGTAATCGTGGATCAGAACGCCACGGTGAATACGTTCCCGGGCCTTGTACACACCGCCCGTCACACCATGGGAGTTGGTCTTACCCGACGGCGCTGCGCCAACCGCAAGGAGGCAGGCGACCACGGTAGGGTCAGCGACTGGGGTGAAGTCGTAACAAGGTAGCCGTAGGGGAACCTGCGGCTGGATCACCTCCTTTCTAAGGATGGTCTCTTATGAACCGGCATCCGCCGGCTCTATCGGACCTCTTTTGAACACAAGGGATCAGTCAGATCCCACGATGCGGGACGCTGCCGTCTTCGTTTCTCTTTCTTCTCCGGATACATCGATCAGGGCTGCTCTTTTGGGGCGGTTTGGGATGGAAGTTCGGGCCTGTAGCTCAGGTGGTTAGAGCGCACCCCTGATAAGGGTGAGGTCGGACGTTCGAGTCGTCCCAGGCCCACCATTATCTTCGGGGCCTTAGCTCAGCTGGGAGAGCGGTAGCTTTGCAAGCTTCAGGTCGTCGGTTCGATCCCGACAGGCTCCACCATTCCTTCGATCGTGCGAACGTATCCGGTGTCCACCGGCCATGAGGCTTCATGGTCGTGGATCTTGTCTGAGGTTCGTGTTCTCCCCTTCGGGGTGAGGGCGCGGATGTTTGAAATCGTAAAGAGGCAGCATATCCGGCCAGCGGGCAACCTAGTCCCGCGAACCAGCCACGGCCCGCAGCCGTGCGCGCCGGATATGCTTGGCAAGCAAAAATATGTCTTTTGGAGAAATCCGAAAGACAGGTCTTTCTTGAGATCGAAGTCCGGTCTTTGCCGAGCGGACATCGATCATGAGAGTAATCAAGTGTCGTAAGAGCATCTGGTGGATGCCTTGGCGCTGAGAGGCGATGAAGGACGTGGTACGCTGCGAAAAGCCTTGGGGAGCTGCGAACGAGCTTTGATCCAAGGATCTCCGAATGGGGAAACCCACCTTCGACCCTTTGTATTGTGAATGCAGGAGCGATCCTGCGTTTGCACTACGGAGGGTCAGATGAAGGTATCAAATCCTGAATCCATAGGGGTTTGAAGCGAACCCGGGGAACTGAAACATCTAAGTACCCGGAGGAAAGGACATCAAACGAGACTCCGTTAGTAGTGGCGAGCGAACGCGGACCAGGCCAATGCCTGCATGATCTTCACTGGAACCGCATGGAAAGGCGGGCGAGACGGGTGATAGCCCCGTACAGGTCAGGGTGATTGCAGGATTTGAGTAAGGCGGGACACGTGAAATCCTGTCTGAACATGGGGGGACCACCCTCCAAGCCTAAGTACTCCTCAGCGACCGATAGTGTACTAGTACCGTGAGGGAAAGGTGAAAAGCACCCCGACGAGGGGAGTGAAACAGTTCCTGAAACCGGATGCTTACAAACAGTGGGAGCCCAAGGTTCGTCCTGGGTGACCGCGTACCTTTTGTATAATGGGTCAGCGACTTACAGTAACGAGCAAGCTTAAGCCGATAGGTGGAGGCGCAGCGAAAGCGAGTCTGAACAGGGCGTTTTGAGTTCGTTGCTGTAGACCCGAAACCGGGTGATCTAGCCATGAGCAGGTTGAAGGTGCGGTAACACGCACTGGAGGACCGAACCGGTGCCTGTTGAAAAAGTCTCGGATGACTTGTGGCTAGGGGTGAAAGGCCAATCAAACTCGGAAATAGCTGGTTCTCCGCGAAAGCTATTTAGGTAGCGCCTCGCGTGAATCCCCCAGGGGGTAGAGCACTGG
>NZ_JAJATX010000106.1 GCF_020866965.1 Microvirga roseola | reverse complement strand
GCCCAGGCTCTCGCCGGAACAACCTGATCAGAACTCACAACTAGGACGCTCCAGATAGGTTGCTTGGTTGGCGCTGGGTCCCATCTATGTGGCGAAGAAGACGCAGCTTGGTAGTACGGAGGCTTCGGCGGGCGAGCACTAAGGAGTTGGCGAGCAATGGTGAAACGAGCTGGCTGTGAAAGACCTAATGACACGCCGGTCTCCCATGGCCTGGAAAGACGGATAGCTCGTGCCCAGCCCTTAACCACGTCCAGCTGCGAGACGCCGAGTATCTCGACATACTGCCACCTCCTTGTGCATTATACCTGAATCCCTCTGACTGCGCTTTGAAGGCGGAATGCTGGGGCTGCACAATCGCGTGGAGTAAGCGAGGGTTGCGGTCATATGGCCTCTGGTCTTGCTCTTACTAGGCGCTTTCTCAAACTTACAAGAATTACCGCGATAACATTTATTTATATGTCGCTGGCTGCGCTGTCAAGAGTCGTTCGCGCGGTAAGAATTGCGGCGGTACAATTAGCATGGCGTCCAAGGAGCCGCACGCTGACCTGCCAAGCAACAGCGTCGAGGCTAGCTGTGTCTCCCTATGTATCGCGAACTTGTGCCGAGTTGTCTGCCCATCGATCACCCCCGGGGCCCTGTGGGACCATTGCAGCATTGGCGCGCGATGAAGGCGTGGACCAGCCAGTGCGCGAATGGCGCCGTAGTGTACAAGCGCTACCCTTCCAAGCATCTGCGATACGGGCGCACCATCTTAGCAGATAGTACTGTCAGTCTGGCGATTTGAGGTGAGACCCGCTTGCCCTGAGCCGCGGGATCGGAAGTCACAGCGATGCCGGTCACCTCGGCTTAGATCTGATACGCTCAAGTGAAGGCGCATCAATAGTGCGCCTGAGGCGGTCTCTAGTATGGATGGGATAGGCCGTCTGCGACGCTTGCGTACGGCTCATCCTACTCACGTCCTGGTTCAATCGGCGGCATCGGTGGGCGCTGAGTCGCACGGTTCAGCCCTTGCTGCTCCCTCGGCTCCTCGGCCATGCAAGACCTCGTGCCTACTCGTAAGTTTTTAGCCGGCCTCTTAACTCAGAGTAAGAACATTTTCCGACCAACTAGCCAAGGTCAGAAGATCACGTGGCCGAGGAGCCTGCGAGCTATCTAAGGGGCATCCACTGCTTTGATCCTATAGACTGCAAGCCTCGACCAAAACTGCTTTCAGGCTTTGCAACAGTGGCGGCTGGAATGCGGGCGCTGCCTCAACTAACCGAATTACGTTGTTTGTCGTTGCGACACCAATGAAGCGCTCTCGCCTCAGGCGTGCTTGGCCGGAGGGTCCCCAGAATCCCCTCAGATCCACGTCGTCGATCCGGTCTTGAATCTCAAGTTTGCCCAGATTCGATACAACGGCGTCGTATGGGAATGCACCCATTAGACCGCATGCCAACCTCTGATCACCATCAGGTGGGAGCCTGTCCTGCAACATTCTAACACCAGCTAGGAGGTTTTCTCTCGACCTCGACGCCGCAACATCATTCGTATACTGCCTCGCACGCTGCCAAAAAGTTGCCAGTGTTGTCTCAGGTATCGAGTGGGTGGCTGCAGACGCTAACATAACGCAACCCCGATCTTGGAAACCCAATGCTGAGCGCGAATTGATGGGGTTCAAAATTGTATACTCGCTAGAACCTTCCACTTGCGACGCTGCGACCGCCAGTGCCGTGCAGATTGCACCATGTATTGTAGTCCCGTGGCTTCTTGATAGCTGCCGTGCGCGATCAAGGAACCGCGTGTCTAATGCTATCGTGTTGGTAATAACCCGATCGGTTGCAAAACTCCTCCACAAGGGTTTGCCTGCGCTTTCAATAAGTATCTGCTCACCGATGTGTTCTAGGTTCGAAGATCCTCTGTCGACGATTGTCGAGGGTTCTTGGCGAAGGGCCATCGCACGGTCATCAAGAGAAGCGGGAACTTGCAGTTTCCCTAGATCGCGCCCAGCAAGCGCCCGCATAATATCTTCGATGATAAAAACACCTGCAATTCCGTCGGCGATCGCATGGTGGAAAGTCAAGATGATGGTAGCCTCATCCGGGGTATACAAAACTGTAGCTCGGGCAAGTGGTTCACCCTCAAGAAAATCCTGTACTAGTTCTCTCTCTATGATTTCTCGCCAGTCCGGACCTTGGTCGCGCGGTAGGATAGATGGTTCTATGTGATGACTGGCGCTGACGAAATGGGGAACGTTTCGGCTATCCCGTGCGATAAGTGCTGACAGCGAAGGATGACGGGCCTGAACCGCCTGAAGCGCTATGCGGTAGTCGTTCTCGGTACGTGATACCGCTAGTTCTGCTACGACACAGAAGTGCCTTGGATGATATGATGAGTAGTCGTACATGAGGCGTTCATAAACGCCCAACGGCCGTAAAGGCGAGGATTCATTGTACATAGTTATCTTCGGCTCGTCTCGTTTCTAAATTCGGAGTGCACAATTCCCGAAGTGCTTTCTCACTGGCATTTCAGAATATAGAGATGCGACTACAGTCGTAACCGAACTTCGGCTGCTCGCGGATTGATTGCTTGCGACCAGCCGTATTTAGCCTGTGAGTGTCGACGCTTTCTAATCTGGCAGCGGTCGATGGATACAAGCCACTTTGTGTCTCTAAAGCGTCGGACAGAAATGCAAATTCGAAGGCTTTCCTTCAGCGCACAGGAGTGACGCCCTTCTGGGGTCGTGAGGTGACTCACGACCTTGAGCTATCCGGTCGACATGCACATGGTGGCGTTTGTTGAAGCGGACCATCCCTGCCGGGCTGCCGTTCACCATCGACAGCTTCGCCATCATGCTGCTACAGCGCCAGGGGCAATCTGATCGCTGGAAGATGCACACCTTCCTGGCCTTTCTGCGGGGCCATGAACTGAGCGCACCGCGGACCATCTCCGCCGGCGGGAGCGAACCGTTGCCATCGAAGTGCTCAAGCTTGTCTCGCCTGTGGGCGTGCAGCATATGAATCTCACTAGGATTTTTGCATGGAACGCGCGAGCCTGTGCTCGCTCATCGACGGCTTCGGTCCCTTGCGGCTGCTGCAGCCCTGAGGTCAGGCCGCGTGATCTGACAGTTCGAATAGAATTGCGCCTGCCTAGTTCTAGCTGTCCCTACGTTCGGGAAAAGTTCTCGTTGCTGCTCCAGCTAGCGGCATTTGCCACAGTGCGGACGGTCGGATGCTTGTTACAGATTTAACTATAGGATCTACCCCTGACATCGTTGCGCGTTGGCGCCCATATTTTTTCCCTGAAGCGGTGAGCAACTATCATTCTCGCGCGTCTACCTCTCGGGTATCTCAGTGCGAAGCCATCTACCGAGAAAAGATGTTTCACGAAGCCAATCTTCTGTACGTGCTAGGCACCCTGCTGTTCGGATATATGCTAGGCTCAATCCCGTTCGGGATTCTCTTCACCCGGATGGCCGGATTGGGCGACGTCCGGCAGATTGGCTCCGGCAATATCGGCGCCACCAACGTGCTGCGCACGGGGCGAAAAGGCATAGCGGCAGCCACCCTGCTCGGAGATGCCCTGAAGGGCACGACGGCAGCGGTGCTTCAAACTACGTCTTGGGCCCGCAGCTCGCCATGGTTACAGCACTCGGCGCCTTCCTCGGTCACCTCTTTCCGGTTTGGCTCACGTTCAAGGGCGGCAAGGGCGTTGCCACTTTCATCGGCGTTTTGCTCGGCCTGATGCCGGTCGTCGCCTTGATCTTCCTTGATTTGGCTCGGGATTGCCTTCGCGAGCAGGTACTCGTCGCTTGCCGCTCTCGTCGCTAGCGCCACGACGCCCATTATCCTGTGGCTCCTAGGCGAGCCGAGCATGGCTGCGATGACTACCCTCTTCGTAGCCCTACTCTGGTGGAAGCACAGCCAAGACATCCGCCGCCTTCTGGCCGGAACCGAAGGCAAAATCGGACAGAAGGGATAGTCTCATGTTTTTACGGATTAGGGCCCGTTAGCGTCTGAGAGCGTTGTCCCTCCTTGAGAGCAGGAGGTTCTGATGCTGACGGAGGCGCAATGGACAATGCTGGAGCCTCTGGTCGAAGCCTGCCGGCCACATGCCAAAGTGCCTCCATCCCATCTCCGGCGCACCATGAGCGCAATCCTCTGGCGGCATGAGAACGGAGCCAAGTGGCGAGCACTACCAGTCGAGCTTGGGCCGTGGTGGATGGCGGCCCAGACCTTCATCCGCTGGGCTCGTCTGGGTGTCTGGGAGCGCCTGCTGAACCTGGTGCAGGAGCAAGGCATCCAGCTCGGGATGACGTTCCTGGACGGCACGAACATCCGTGCCCACCAGAAGGCGGCGGGTGCCGCCCGAAAAGGGGCTCTCAAGCTCAACGAGACCATCGTGAGGCGCTTGGCCGGTCTCGTGGCGGCTATGGCACCAAGGCTTGCGTGATTACTGACAGCCAAGGGCGGGCGATTGCCTTCCGGATTGCTCCCGGTCAGGCGCACGAGCTGCCTGAGGCCATTCCGTTGCTCGACAGCCTGCCGGGTGTGCCCAGCTGGGTGGTGGCCGATCGCAGCTATTCCAGCCACAGCTTCCGCGAGCACATCTGGAGCATGGGCNGCTCCCGGTCAGGCGCACGAGCTGCCTGAGGCCATTCCGTTGCTCGACAGCCTGCCGGGTGTGCCCAGCTGGGTGGTGGCCGATCGCAGCTATTCCAGCCACAGCTTCCGCGAGCACATCTGGAGCATGGGCGCGAAGCCTGCGATCCCAACCAAGTCGAATGAGGCACTCGTAGCCTGCCCGGAGTGGATCTATACCAACCGCAACGTCGTCGAGCGGCTCTGGGCAAGGCTGAAGGAATGGCGCGCCGTTGCAACGCGCTACGAGAAGACAGCCCGATCCTTCATGGGCGTCCTCTGTCTCGCCGCTGCAATCGATTGGATCAGACGCTAACGGGCCCTAGCTGCGTCTAGATTGGGTTCGCTTCATCCGCTCTGGAGTGTCGGGCCCGGAGACTGTTCGTGCCTTGATGCGTCCGGTATGGCGGCGCTGCTGCACCCCCGGAAGGCTTTGGCGGAGCTCGGTCACGTGGTGGGCGCCTACTGCGTAAGGTGGGCAGCCTAACCGATGCCGAGAAACGGATACAGCATCGGACGGAAAGGCGGATCCACGACGCACCCCTCTCCGCTGGGCAGAGATTTGGAACCGAGCGGGTCTGGCAAATCGTCTGATGCTTGTCTTATGATTTGCCGGTCCTGATCGAGCAAGATGAGGACACCGCCAGCGGGTCGCGAGCTCCCTGGCGGTGGGAGGGGACGGGTCGTTCCGATGCAGACCGGTACGGGTCGAGCTAGAGTGAGACCGCCCCTCCCTTTTACTCGTGGCCTGAACGGATACCCGGGCGTGATGGCCCGCATGACAAGTCCACGACGCGGAAAAGATGCGTCATCCTATATCACAGACCGCCGGCATCGACATTGCCAAAGATCAACTCGATGTCTGTCCCTACCCTGATGGGGCCACGCGCCGCTTTTCCAACGACGCGGCTGCGCCAGATTGACCGCCAACTGGTTGCAATCGATGCACAGCTTCGGAGCCTGTGCCTGCGAGATGCAGATCTCGCCCCGCGCTTGGCGATCCTCATGAGCATTCCCGGCATCGCGCAGGCCACCGCCTTGAGCCTGCTCATCGAGATGCCCGAACTCGGAGCCCTCGATCAAAGTCAGGTGGCCAGCCTCGCTAGACTGACTCCGGTGGCGCGCGACAGCGGAGCCTCGCGCGGACGCCGCACGATCCGGGGCGGACGCGCCCATCTGCGTCAGGCGCTTGTACATGCCGGCACTGGTGGCTGCCCGCTCCAATCCGGATCTGAACGCCAAGTACTAGGCCCTGCTTGCGGCGGGAAAGCCGGCGAAAGTCGCCCTGACGGCGATCATGCGCAAACTCATCATCCTGGCCAATGTGCTCTTGCGGGACCAGCGGCACTGGAGCCCAAAACCCGCTTGATCAATACGGATACTCTAGCGGCCATTGATCGCACAGCTCGTGCTCGAGCGTTCCAGGCCCGGGTAAGGAAGCTGGTGGTTTGAATGTCGCCGGATCCACACTGGGGACCAGGATCGGAGTATCCGCTCCTGGCAGCTCAACGTTGCCCTCGCAACTCATACTTTCCCGTAGTATGATGTTGGAGGCGAAAGTCGCCTGATCACACGCGGCCGCGGGTGCGGATCATGAAGGTATCGAAGGCGTATTCGTTGAGC
>NZ_JAJATX010000105.1 GCF_020866965.1 Microvirga roseola | reverse complement strand
GCGCAAGCCTCACACCGGAAACGAAGGGTGCAACTGTAGTGCTAGCACTCGCCGCCTGATGATATCGGTATCGAACAGCAGCAGAGCTGTGCAGTGCGACCTCAGTCGTTCTTTGTGCGGATCCTTTGACTTAGCGTGTACCGAAGCGCCAGGTGAAGCTGCCCTTGATGGAGTGTTCTTGGGCGCGCTCCCCCACCTGCCCTGAGTACAACACTCCCAGGCTGACCGCATCCGATGCCCGCCAATCCAGTCCTGCTTCCGCTACCAGCGCGTCCCGGTCCACGGGTGTGCCCTGCACCGCGAAGGAGCTCTCGCCACCCGCAAACGCCAGCAAGCTCTCCGGCGCCACGTCTCCAAACGTATGCCGCCAGCCCAGCAGACCGCGCAGGATGAGCGGCAGGCTCTCGCTCAGCCGTGTCTCCGCCCTTAGCCCCAGCGTGGTGGTGGCAAGATCCTGATCCTGCTCATAGCCCGTCAGAGCCGCAGCCCCGCCTTCCTCCTGGAAGCCGTCCGTGTGCAGCCGCATCACCGAGGCGCTCACAAACGGCTCCAGCCGCACCGCTCCAAGATCCATCCGGTAGCCCAGCTCCGCAAAGCCTAGGGCCGTGTAGCCGTCATAGGATGCATGGGTGCTGTCGGTGAACCCCGGAAAGCGGATCGTGCGGCTCACATCCATGTCGTTCCAGGCGTAGGACGCGCCCAGGCGCAGGGACAGGTTACCCCAGCTGGTGGAGCCGTAGAGAGCCGCAAAGATGCTATCGGTGGAGCCGGAGGAGACGCGGCCATTCACGTCGAACGTGGTGCGGCTAAAGCCGCCCGCAATGCCAAGGGTGGAGCTTGCATCGAGCCGGGTGTCGGCGCCGAGGATGAAGCCGCCGGTGGAGCTGTCCAGGCCAGCGGCATTGGTGTTGCCGTCCACCTTACCCCAGGAGCCGAAGCCCTCGCCCCAGAGGCTGTACCGGGGAGCCGCCGCCAGACCGGGTAGAGGAATGGCGACCGGCTGCACGGCCTCGCCGGGTTTGTCGGCCGCGTAAGCCGCCGTGTAAGTGCCTTGGGCCAGCAGCGGCATGGAGGTGCCGAACAGGGGCTGGCGCAGGCGAGCGCCTAGGGCGGCCCGAACCAAGCTGGCTTGACCGGAAGCCGCGGCGGTGCCGGAGGCGTGTGCCTCGCCGGAGAGCGCATCGAAGGCCTGCTGGGCGCCTGCTACGCTCTGGCCGATCACCGCATTGAACAGGCGGTTGCCCGAGCCCAGCGCCTCGACGGCATCAGCCACCCGGTACTGGTTGGGCGACACCGCCACCGAGTGGAAGGCCACCGGTGTCGGGGCGGGCTCATCAGGATCGGCAGGCGTCTCAGGATCGGTCGGCTCAGGCGGATCGACCGGGTCTGTGGGCTCAGTCTTGCGCGCGAGCACCAGGATGACCTCGTTGGGGCTGTAGGTGAGCGTGGGATCGAGAAAGGCGAAGTTGGAGTTCACGCCAGCAAAGCTGCCGTTCACGCCACCCGTGGCGGTAAGGACGGTGTAGCGGGTTGTGGGCTGATAGCTGCCGCTCTCGGCGAGCACCTGCACCGTGCCACCCGTCAGAGTCGCCGCGCCGGTTGCCGCGATCTGATCCGCCTGGCCAGTAGCATTGACCTCGACCTGGTAGACGGAGCCGGCCCTGAACGCGACATCCCCGGCCACTTTGAGCGTGCCGATGGAATTGCCCGGCGCCACCGTGGCGCCGCTGCCAACCACGATGCCGCCCACGGTGCCAGTGCCGCCCAGAGATCCGTCCATAAGTGTGACGATCGAGTTGCCAAGCGAGCCGTTCACCGCCAGATGGCCTGCTTCGACGGTAGTTGCGCCTGATAGACCACTCGTGCCGGACAGTGTGAGTGTGCCGGAGCCCTTCTTGGTGAGAGTGCCAGTGCCATCGATGGCATTGGGCATCGTACCGCTGACTGCCTGATCGACAATCAGGGCGCCGTGGTTGGTGATGGTGCCGCTACCGAAACTCCTTTCAGACCCGATGAGAGTACCGCTGGTGATCGTCGTGCCACCAGTGAAGGTGTTAGTGCCGGACAGTGTGAGTGTGCCGGAGCCCTTCTTGGTGAGAGTGCCAGTGCCATCGATGGCATTGGGCATCGTACCGCTGACTGCCTGATCGACAATCAGGGCGCCGTGGTTGGTGATGGTGCCGCTACCGAAACTCCTTTCAGACCCGATGAGAGTACCGCTGGTGATCGTCGTGCCACCAGTGAAGGTGTTAGTGCCGGACAGTGTGAGTGTGCCGGAGCCCTTCTTGGTGAGAGTGCCAGTGCCATCGATGGCATTGGGCATCGTACCGCTGACTGCCTGATCGACAATCAGGGCGCCGTGGTTGGTGATGGTGCCGCTACCGAAACTCCTTTCAGACCCGATGAGAGTACCGCTGGTGATCGTCGTGCCACCAGTGAAGGTGTTAGTGCCGGACAGTGTGAGTGTGCCGGCGCCCAGCTTGGTGAGGCGGCCGTTGCCATTCAGCACGGTTGAAATACCGACCTGATGACCGTTCGTATCGAAATAGGCCCCGCTGCCGAGATCGAGACCGGCGAAACCCCGCAAAAAATTAGCTTCATCGGCGGTGGCTCGCAGGATACCGCCATTGAAGTTGAGCGTCGCCGTTCCTGCCCCCTTCTCAATGTAGGCAGTCTCGAGAACGCCACGCCCGTTGAGGTCGTTGCCGGTCAGAGTAAGAGTGCTCTGAGAGCCGGCTCCGGTTGCCATCAACACATAGGGGGCAGAGATCTTTCCGCCGTTTGCGACGGTCACCTGTCCAGTGCCGCTTTCGGCGATGGAAAGCCATCGGCCAGTAATATTCCAGGTGGAGCCCGACCCGGTGACGGTGACCGCTCCGTCCGAACCATTGGAAAACCCAATGACCCCTGCAAAGTCGTTGCTCACGAATCCACCATCGGAGATCGTGAGCTCGCCCGTCCCCATGTAACCAACAGCCAGCCCTTGCCGCTGGATCCAGCGAGATCCAGCCCCGGTTACAGTGACCGTGCCACTTCCTGTTGTGCCGGACCCTAGGAAGCCCACTTCACCGGTGACTGTACCGCCATTGGAAATCAGCATCGTGCCGGTGCCATCAAAGCCGACAGAGTGGAACGAGGTCGAATTCCACGTTGATCCGGGGCCTGAGACAACGACCGAACCGATGCTATTGACAGATTGGCCGATGTTGCTGGCCGAACCTAGGGTGTCCAATGTCCCGCCATTCGAGATATCCAGGGCACCTGTGGCAGTGTCTCCAACCACGACGTGAGAAGCCGCAGCCCCAGGATCCTGGATCTGCACAGTACCGTTGTTGATGTTGACTAAGTCTCCGCTCGTCGGAACCGAGTTGTCTTGCCAGTTGCCCGGCAAGAACCAGTCGCCGGTTCCGCCTATCCAATCGTCGGCCACAACCGGACCGGCAGATACGAGGAGAAGCGTGAGAGCTGAGACCGAACTTCGAAGCATGGGTCGTGAACGAGCTCTTTGAAGCGGCGGCGCTCCTGCCTCGCACTCGCCTGATCCGTGCGCGATGCTGATCTGCCTGGACGCCATCGTTTACCCCCGATCCTTGGTGGATCAGGATACGGTTAAGGCCCTGATCTTGTCAGGACGTTTCTGGCCGAGGAATCGGCTGAAGATCTACCCTTAGGTCCAGAAATCAGGGTCCGAAGAGCGGAATTTCGTCCTTCCTGTTACGTAAGGGCAACAGATGGCTCGAGCATTACGACCTTTTATATATAAAATGTTATTACAGCCTCATGCTAGAATGGTATGTTGATCATCAGCGCTCGATCAGGTTACCGACCACTGCTGCCGACTAGGTCGTGTGGACGGATTTGATGAGGATGAAACTCAGAGCAAGTGCAACGAAGGAAACGTAGTTCACGTCAGTCTTCTCGCAACGTAACGCAATGCGCTTGAAGCGCTTGAGCTTTCCCATGGTTTGCTCGATGCGAGCGCGCCCGCGGTAGAGCGCCTTGGGAAAGAACTTCGGCTTGTCTTTGGTCGTCGTGCGGTACGGAATGGCCGGGCAGATGCCGCGGGAACGGGCAGCCTGCCGGTTGGCCTTGGCGTCATAGCCCTTGTCACCCACAGCCGCCCGCGGCGTGATGTCGGGACCAAGATCGAGCAGCATCTCGAAGTGCGGGCTGTCGCTGGCCTCGCCACCGGTCAGGCAAAAGCCCAGCGGATCGCCAGCCCAGTCGGTCTTGAGGTGGATCTTGGTCGAGAAGCCGCCACGGGAGCGGCCCAGGGCCTGCCGGCTCTGCCCCCTTTTGCGCCTGCGGCCGAGACATGGCCCGCACGATGGTGGAGTCGAACATCTGCACCAGATGCGCCGTGTCGCTCAGCGCCGCCAGGGCTTCGAAGAAGGCCTCGAAGACACCCGTCCGGCTCAGGCGCCAAAAGCGTTATGCTGTCAGCCGTACTGCGAAGCTGCGCCAAAAAATGCCGCGGTTCTACAAATTGGCGAATGTGGATGCTCTGCATCACTGCCTTTGCGACAGGCTTCGCAAGATAGAGGGTAGCTCGGATCGACGGAGCCCACCGCTGCCGATCCAAGCCGAGATCGGTGATTATCTGCCTCCATACCCGGCCGATTACAGGCCGCGCCTAGTTACGCGGCCACGGCTCTGAGAAAAGCGTCGACGGTTCCCCTGAGCCGCTCGACCTCGGCGGAAACATGCTGGGATGCGGTTCTCACATCCAGGGCGGACGCGTCGGATTGCGTTAACACCTCAGACAGGACTTCGAGGTTCTGGCGCACGGTCGTCGTCGCCTGATGTGCGCTCGATATGAAGACGGACATCTTCTGCGTTGCTGCGGCCTGTTGATCCAAGGCGGTGGACACCTCGCCGGTGAACTCCTCCACCCCGGTCACTTTTCCGGAGATTTCCATCATTTCCGACACGGCTCGCGATGCCGCTTCCTGAATGGAAGCCACTTGCGAGACGATCCGATCCGTTACGTCGGCGGCTTGAGAGGCAAGGGTCTTTACCTCCTGGGCGACAACCGCAAATCCCCGCCCCGCCTCTCCTGCTCGTGCAGCCTCGATGGTCGCGTTGAGTGCAAGCAAATTGGTCTGGGATGCGATGGCTCGAATGAAACCAACCAGTTCGCCGATGCCGGCGGCTGCTTCCTCGAGAGAGCTCATGACGGTCGAGGTGTTGCGTGCACTGGCTGCCACCGAGACGATATCGGCCTGGATGCGGACGACCTGATGCCCCACATGATCGGCAGCTAACTGCATTTCGCCGGATGCCTGCTCCACCCGATTGACCTCGCTGGTGGATTCATGCGCGGCAGAAGCAGCTTGATTGGAGCGCTTTCGAACCAGAGCGGTTGTGGAGGAGAGCTGGGTGGAAGCTTCGAGCATCTGAGCCGCGGTGCTTCCGAAGGCCTCAAGCGTCGATTCCATCAGTTCCCGGAACTCGGCGATCCTCGTGTGTGTCTCATTCTGTCGCCGAATCTGCTGCTGTTCATTCTCGGAATTCTCCTGCCGCAGCCTTTCGCGCTCCGCCAAACCCTGCCTCAGGATTTCCACTGCCCTTGCGATGTCGCCCACCTCATCTCGACGCGAAGCCGACGGAACGTCGGTTGAGAGATCACCCTCAGCCATGCTCGAGATGCACTTGGCCAGGGGCCTGATGGGCGACGTCATGCGGGATAGGAGCAGCCATAGCAGGCCGCCGATCGCAGCGAGAGCCGCAAGGCTGGCCACGACTGCGAATTTGAGCTCGGACAGGTTTCTGGCAACGAGCCTTTGCCTTCCGAACTGAAGGGCGGCGTAACCCACAATGTTCTCGCTTCCGGATATCCGCAGCGGGTACACAGCAAACAGGGTTTCACCGGTCTCCAATGTGTTTCCGGCAGGATCCGCGGCAACCTCCAAGAGTTCGCGGCCAAAGGCATCTTTCAGCGTTTCGGGAGTAAATTTGCTCGATGTGCTCTCCGAGCCATGAACAATTCCGAGATCATCGACGACGAGTGCACCCTCAAAATCGGGGTCTTTCTTCATTGCGCTGAGAAGGAGTCCAAGCGTTGTCGCATCGCCCGACGTCACCAACATCGGCGCGGCGCTCACGAGCAAGGCGGAGACAGCCTCGATCCTCGCGTGGAAATCCTCCCTTGTACGCTGCTCGTTGTATACGCTTGCAGTACTGACGAAGCCAAGGAATGCCACCGCGACCAGCGCAACGGTGCTTTGTGTAATTCGGCGACCGAATGAGGGGCGAATAGCCGGCAGGAAGCGCTTGAGCATCGTAACCTCTGTATGACGCCAGAATGCTTCCAATAAAGGACTAAAATTCTATGAATATTCTAGTTCT
Organism: Microvirga roseola; assembly: GCF_020866965.1. GTDB lineage: Bacteria > Pseudomonadota > Alphaproteobacteria > Rhizobiales > Beijerinckiaceae > Microvirga > Microvirga roseola. The sequence goes on along the minus strand of NZ_JAJATX010000105.1, from coordinate 191 downwards.
GGCCGATGTTTTCGCCCAGATCTCCTACAAAAACTAACCTACCCTTACGCCAAGTCCCAAAGCGCCATTGCTGGAGCAGTAGGCGCCGGACTAGGCCGTGTGGACGGATTGGGTCGAGCAGTGGGTGAGCGGATTCCCAAATCAGTCGATCAGTTCTACTCCTGGATCGGCAAACCCGAAGTCGCCGGCAC